>NZ_JARUBF010000001.1:0-659285 GCF_029626025.1 Solwaraspora sp. WMMD406 | reverse complement strand
CCGGTTGGAAGGCCGGCTGGTGGCCGCCGGCATGCGGGTACGGCTGACCCGGGGACCGCGTCCCGCGACGGCACTCAGCGATCCGGCTCGTACCCGGATCGCCAACGACGTCGACGCTGATCTATTCATTTCCCTGCACCTCGACGGCCATGTCAATCCGGCGGCCGAGGGGGTGGCCTCGTACCACTACGGCACCGACAACGGGGTCACCTCGACGGTCGGCGAACGCCTCGCCAATCTGGTCCAGCGTGAGATCGTCGTACGGACCGGGCTGCGTGACTGCCAGGTGCACGCCAAGACCTGGGAATTGCTGCGACTGACCCGGATGCCGGCGGTACGGGTCGACGTCGGCTATCTCACCGCCGCCGGTGACCGGGCCCGGCTGATCGATCCGGATTTCCGCGACCGGGTCGCGGAAGCGCTGGTCGCCGCCGTCCAACGCATGTACTTCCCGGTCGAGCTGGACGTGCCGACCGGCTCGATCGACGTACGAACGTTGCGTGCGGTGGTGACGGCGGGCAACGACGCCTGACGGACGAGCCGCGAGCCGGTGGGCCGTCCCGGTCAGTTGGTCATGACCCGGGTGGCTGGACGGAGCAGACTTTCCGGGCTCATCGAGCCGAGCAGCTTCTCCAGCGCGTACTCGACGTCCGACTTCCAGGACAGGGCGGTCCGTAGTTCGAGTCGGAGCCGTGGAACCCGTGGATGCTGGCGGACCGTCTTGAATCCCACCGACAGGTAGAAATCGGCGGGGGCCAGACAACCCCGCTCACCTGGTTCGGCACCCTCCGGTGCGTTGGCGACGCCGAACGCCTCGATCGCCTTGATGCCCCGCTTGGTGAGGTCGCGCGCCACCGCCTGCACCAGCATCCGGCCCAGTCCGCCCCCGGCGAACGGCGCGACGACGTGGCCCGTGGTGAGCAGGACCGCGTCAGCGGAGACCGGCGAGGTCGGAAAGGCCATCGAACGCGGCAGGTAGGCCGGCGGAGCGTACATGACGAAGCCGGCCGGCATGCCGTCGACGTAGGCGAGTTTCCCGCAGGACCCCCATTCGAGCAGCGTCTGCGACACCCAGGCTTCCTTCTCCAGAGCGGGATCCCCGTCCGCGCAGGCCCGTTCGGCGGCGGCCGGATCCAGCTCCCAGAAGACACACCGCCGGCAGGTCCGAGGCAGATCTTCCAAGGTGTCCAAGGTCAGGTTGACCAGACGTCGCGACATTGGCGCATCCCCCACACCACACGGTCGAGTGTTCATACACCGCGGAGTCTCACCGCGCGCCGTCTCCACATCCCAACGAGCGATCGTACGCCGCAACGTCGCGCCAGGGGAGAGGTCGGGCGGACCCGGCCCGGTGGCATCCGCTCCGGCCCTGGTCACTCGGGCGTCTCAGCCAGCGCCGGCGTCCGCCATGTGGTAGGCACCGGAATGATCGCGCCGTCCCACGACACGCCGGACTACGATCAGACGATCAGTGCGTGTCGCGGTCCGCCGGACACCACCGAGGCGACGCATATCGAGGTGAGGTCATGACCGGCACGACGCTCGACGACTACACCGACCGCTATGCCCGTCGGGTCCGGGGCATGACCGCCTCGGAGATCCGCGCGCTGTTCGCGGTCGCCAGCCGACCGGAGGTCGTCTCGCTCGCCGGTGGCGCACCGTACGTCGCCGCGCTGCCGTTGGACGCGGTCGGCGAGATGCTGGGGCGCCTGGCGTCGGAGACCGGCACCGCCACCCTGCAGTACGGAATCGGGCAGGGCACCCTCGATCTGCGGGAGCGGATCTGCGAGGTGATGGCTCTCTCCGGCATCGACGTGTCCGCTGGGGCCTCTCCCGAGGACGTGGTCGTGACCGTCGGCGGTCAGCAGGCGCTCGACCTGGTCGCCCGGCTCTTTCTCGACCCGGGCGACGTGGTGCTCGCGGAAGGGCCGACGTACGTCGGGGCGCTCGGTGTCTTCCAGGCCGCGCAGGCGCAGGTGGTACACGTACCGATGGATGACGACGGGCTCATCCCGGCCGCGCTCGAGCAGGCGATCACCGACGCCGCGCGCAGCGGCCGTCGGGTCAAGTTCCTGTACACGATCCCCACGTTCCAGAATCCGACCGGCGTCACGCTGACCGACGAGCGGCGCGATCAGGTGCTCGACATCTGTGAGCGGGCCGGGCTGCTGGTCATCGAGGATGACCCGTACGGGCAACTCAGCTTCGAGGGCGACGCGCCGGCCCCGCTGCGGGCCCGCCGCAGACACGGCGTCTTCTACGTCAGCACCTTCTCCAAGACCTTCGCGCCCGGCCTGCGGGTGGGCTGGATCCTGGCCCCGCACGCGGTACGGGAGAAGCTGGTGATCGCCAGCGAGGCGCAGATCCTCTGCCCGAGCGCCTACGCCCAAGCCGCGGTCTCGACGTACCTGGCGACCATGCCGTGGCGGGAGCAGCTCAAGACCTACCGTGAGGTCTACCGGGAGCGGCGCGACGCGCTGCTCGGCGCGCTCGACGACCTGATGCCGGCCGGCACGAGCTGGACCAGGCCGAGCGGCGGGCTGTTCGTCTGGGCTCAGCTGCCGCAGGGGCTGGACGCCAAGGCGATGGTTCCCCGGGCGATCGCGGCGCGGGTGGCCTACGTGCCCGGTACCGGTTTCTACGCCGACGGCTCGGGGGCCGGCAACATGCGACTCAATTTCTCGTTCCCGCCGCCTGAGCGGATTCGGGAGGGAGTCCGCCGGTTGGCCGGGGTGATGGAGCGGGAAGCCGCCATGCGTGAGGTGTTCGGCCCGGTGACCGGCGGTGGTAGCCGTCGGCAGCGCCCCGGCGCGGACACCCCCGGGCCTGACTTGGCATGATTCGGGCATGAGCCCACAGTCGGACGAACCCAGCGCCGCGGCGCGCGCGCAGGATCTGCGTGTTCTGGTCCTCGCCGGAGGACTCTCCTACGAGCGGGACGTCTCGCTGCGTTCCGGCCGGCGGGTCCTCGACGCACTGCGTTCCGCCGGCTTGGAGGCTGAGCTGCGCGACGCCGACGTGACCCTGCTGCCCGCGTTGCGGGCCGATCCGCCGGACGCCGTGGTGATCGCTTTGCACGGAGCGACCGGCGAGGACGGGTCGCTGCGCGGCGTACTGGACCTGTGCGGCGTACCGTACGTCGGTTGCGACGCCCGGGCGTCGCGTCTGGCCTGGGACAAGCCTTCGGCGAAGGCCGTGTTGCGCGAGGCACAAATCCCGACGCCTGATTGGGTCGCGCTGCCGCACGACCGGTTCTCCGAACTCGGTGCGGTCGCGGTGCTGGACCGGATCGTCGAACGCCTCGGGCTCCCACTGATGGTCAAGCCGGCGCAAGGTGGCTCCGGGCTCGGCGCCGCCGTCGTCAGGGAAGCCGGAGAGCTCTCCGCGGCGATGGTCGGATGCTTCGCGTACGACACGACGGCGTTGGTGGAACGCTACGTGCCGGGCATGGACGTTGCGGTGTCCGTCGTCGATCTGGGTTCCGGCCCGGCGGCGCTGCCAGCGGTGGAGATCGTTCCGCGCAACGGGGTGTACGACTACGCCGCCCGGTACACCGCCGGCTTGACCACCTGGCACGCCCCGGCGCGACTGGACGCGTCCGTCGCCGCCGATGTGGCGGCGACGGCTGTCGCCGCCCATCAGGCGCTCGGCCTGCGGGACCTGTCCCGAGTCGACCTGATCGTCGATGCCGCTGGCCGACCACACGTGCTCGAAGTCAACGTGGCGCCGGGAATGACCGAGACCTCGCTGCTACCCCTCGCGGTCCAGGCCGGCGGCTTGGACCTCGGGAATCTGCTGGCCACCCTGGTGCATCTGGCCGCCAGCCGGCCAGCCTGACCCGGCGGGCTGCCGGTCGGTAGGTCGCCCTTCCGCTGGCGACTCCGCTGATCGCGGGTCCGCCGCCGCCGCTGGTGGCGGCCCGGCCGGTGGCCCGGAGGCGGAGCGCGCCGGTTCCACCTCATCGACTGCGGCCACCAATGAGGTACGGCCTTCCTTCACCTGGTTGCCGACTGCCTGGTTGCCGACTGCCTGCTGGCTGCTCGCCGCGATCTGCTCCTCGTCGCTGGAGCGACTTGGTCCGGCGCTGGCCTGCTCGCGGAGACTCGACGGCGCCTGCCACTCGATCCGCGGTGGAGCGGCTAGCGGCCGACCACCGAATTCGGCCAGCCACGCGGCGACCATCGCGAGATTCTCGCGCCACCGTGACTCCGGGATCGGCGGGAGGATGCTGTCCCACAGGGACAAAAAGGTTCCCCGCAACTGCAGCTGCCCGTACGGCCGGGCCAGGAACCACAGGTGCAGGTGGGCAGAGCCGTCGCCCCAGCGGTTGACGTGGACACGAGCGACGCCGTCCAGGGACCGGATCGCCCGCTCCAGCCGGACCGTCATCACACCGAGTTCAGCCGCGAGCAGGTTCGGCAGGTCACCGAGGTCGAAGTGCGACCGGGATTCCAGGATCAGGACCATGGGCAAGCCGGTCGGTCGGTCCATCGCGCGGACCCGCCAGCGCTCGCTGACCCAGATGTAGGCGTCGTCGGGGGCGTTGCAGGACGTACATTCGCCCGCGCCTTCCCCTTTCCTGGGCGGCTCGGCGTCCACCGGGTCATCGAGTTGCTTGACCCGCAGGTCGCCCTCGAACGGAAAGGATGGCCATCTGGCGAAGTCAGGTACCGGAGCAGGGGTGTGTGGCACGAGGCTGACCCTAACGGAGTCGCGGGCTGCTGTCCTTCCTCCGTTCCGCCGGTCGTCCCGGCTGCCCCGGCGGTGTCCTGGGCTGCCGTGCGCCGGGCGATACCGGCAGAAGACGCGGGCGTGCTCCGGCGATCACCCGGGTGCGTTCACGGGTGGGATCGCGGATCAATCGTGGGTGCATCGCGCCTGGATCGTGGGTGCATCGCCCGTGGAGGAGGACCAGCGATGCGGATTTCCACGAGGTTATCCACAGGCAGGCAGGCTCTCTCACCCGCGGTTTCACGTGAAACGGGGTCGCCCTGTGGAAAACCCCTGTGGAAAACGTTGACCCCGAGAGGCCGTTCACCGGTCCGGCTCTCGCGCGAGCATCCGATGACTCCCGGTCGGCTCAACGAGCTACTCCCCGCCGGGTTATTGGAGCCAGCGCGATGGGCGAACGGCGACGGTTTCACGTGAAACGGAGCCGGGCACCGTCGAAGCCGGTCACGACGGAGACCGAGAGCGCGTCCGGTCCTTCGCGCCGTCGAGCGAGATCCCGTTTCACGTGAAACGGCCGGGGGGTTCCACGTGGAACCCCCCGGCCGTTTCAGCGCCACCACCACGAACCCGTCCAGACTCGGAGGGGGTCCGGAGGCGTCAGGTTTCCTCGGCGGACCTCTCGTCACCCTCCATGCCGATGATGCCGACGATCCGCTCCAGGTCGTCCACGGTCGCGAACTCGATCGTGATCTTGCCCTTGCTGCGGCCGATGTCGACCTTCACCCGGGTGTCGAACCGGTCCGACAGGCGATCGGCGAGATCGCTGAGCGCGGGAGCGTGCGGCTTGGCCCGCCGCTGCGTACTGGCTCCTCGCTTGCCGGTACCCTCGGTCGCCGCCAATGCCACCAGTTCCTCGGTCGCGCGGACCGACAGGCCTTCGGCGACGATCCGTAGAGCCAACGCATCCTGGTCGTCGGGATCCTCCAGGCTGAGCAGCGCCCGGGCGTGGCCCGCCGAGAGCACGCCGGCCGCCACCCGTCGCTGGACCTGCGCGGGCAGGTTCAGCAACCGAATGGTGTTGGAGATCTGCGGACGGCTCCGCCCGATTCGCCGAGCGAGCTCCTCGTGTGTCGCGCCGAACTCCTCCAGAAGCTGCTGGTACGCGGCAGCCTCTTCGAGCGGGTTCAGGTTCGCCCGATGGATGTTCTCCAGCAGGGCGTCCCGAAGCATCGCGTCGTCTTTGGTGTCTCGCACGATGGCCGGAATCGACGCCCGACCGATCGCCTGGGCAGCCCGCCACCGGCGTTCGCCCATCACGATTTCGTAGTTGACGCCGTCGTCGAGTTGCCGTACCACGATCGGCTGGAGGAACCCGACCTGCTCGATCGAGACCTTGAGCTCGTCCAGGGCCTCGTCGTCGAAAACCTGTCGGGGTTGCTTGGGGTTCGGCACGATCGCCGCGACCGGCAGTTCGGCGAACCGGGCGCCGGGCACCGGCGACAGCTCGTTCTCCGACAGCGGGGCCTGACCGACAACCGGCTCCGCGCGCGGACTGTCAGCCGGGGTGGGAAGCGCCGGCGCGAAATCGGCGGGTACCGGCTCCGGTCGGTCGACGTGCACCGCCGGGGCCGCCGGCTGTGCTGGTGTCACCGGAGCGGGAGCCGTCGGGATCAGGGCACCCAGCCCGCGACCGAGCCCGCCCTTCGGACGGTTCTTCATGCCCTGCCTCCCGATCTCCGTACTCCGTCATGCATTCCGGCCGAGCCGGGCCACTCCGCGCTCGGCGATTTCCTGAGCTGCCTCGAAGTAGCTCGTCGCACCCCGCGATCCGGGATCGTAGGTCATCACCGACTGACCGTAGCTCGGAGCCTCCGACACCCGGACGTTGCGTGGAATCACCGCCTGCAGAACCTTGTCGCCGAAGTGGTTGCGGACGTCCTGCTCCACGGCGTCGGCCAGCCGGGTCCGGCGGTCGTACATCGTAAGCAGGATCGTCGACACGTCCAGCGTCGGGTTGAGATGTTGCCGGACCAGATTGATGTTGCTGATCAGCTGGTTCAATCCCTCCAGCGCGTAGTACTCGCACTGGATCGGGATGAGCACCTCCTGGGCCGCCACGAGCGCGTTGACCGTCAGCAGGCCCAACGAGGGAGGGCAGTCGATGAACACGTAGTCCAGCTCGACTGGATGGGCGGCGATCGCCCGGGCCAGCCGGGATTCGCGGGCTACCACCGAGACCAACTCGATCTCCGCTCCGGCGAGATCGATGGTGGCCGGCACACACCAGAGGTTCGGAATTCCCTCCACCGGCTGAGCCACCTCGGCGAGCGGAACGTTGTCGATCAGACAGTCGTACACGTCTGGCACACCAGCGTGGTGTGGCACGTTCAGCCCAGTCGACGCGTTGCCCTGCGGATCCAGGTCGACGACCAGGACCCGGTTCCCGTGCAGGGCCAAGGCGACCGCAAGGTTCACCGTGGTGGTGGTCTTGCCGACGCCACCTTTCTGGTTGGCGACACACATGACCCGCATCCGGTCGGGTCGAGGCATGGTCACCTCGCCGCTCGGGTTCAGAATCTGCACGGCGCGCAAAGCCTCCATTGCCAAGGGGGGATCATCCTCTTCCCGGGACGTCGTTTCACGTGAAACGTATGGGTCGTCAACTGCGGGCTCGATCGGGATCACTGCCACTGCGGCGGATACGCCCGGCACCACCGACGCTGTCGGAGTGCCGATGTCCGACCGACCACGTTCGGAGACCGCACCAGCCGACGGCGACGTAATCGGTGTGACCGGCAGGTCGGGTCCGGCGGGTCCATCCGGATCGACCCGGGCTCCGTTGCCGTCGGGGTCGACCGTCGCGAACGGCTCGTCCGGCGGACGTAGCTCGTCCGCGACGGGTGGGCCGGGTCGGGGTGCCGGCTGCACCACCTGCCACGAAGAACCCATGCCACCGCTGCCGGTCGGTCGGTGCGAGCCACGGTCTCCCGTTTCACGTGAAACGGGAGACCGCTCGCCCGCCGACGAACGGCCGTTGATCAGATGCGGATCGTCGTACCTATCGTTGTCATGCACCGTGTCATCCCTGCCCGCCTCGGATGGATCGGCACCGCCAGCGCTCACGTCCGCGCTTTCGGGCGTGGCGTGCGGACCGGCAAGAGGCGGCAGGAATTCGACGCGCTGCGCACTGCCGCCCGGTCCACACTATCGACGCGCGGTCAGCCTACGGGGAGCAGGGCCGGTGTGGCCACGGCTGACCGTCCGACGTGTCGAGACGGTCGCACCCGATCCAGCCGACCGACGGTCAGAACCACACCGGAGACGCCATCGATGGGCTGGTCGACCCCACCCCGTCCAAGCGACCGGAACTGGGCCGGACAGGAACCGCCGGACAGGAACCTACGGACGGGATCACCGGACGGGAACCTCCTGGTGTCGCGGGATCGGCTATGGCTCATCGGCTATGGCTCGCGTCGCCGCGACCGACCGGCGCGGCGGTCGGTCGCGCCCCGCACCGACCGGCGCGCCTTACCGCGTACCAGGCCGCCACCGGTACGGCCGCCGTCACGCCACCCGATCTCCACCACGACGGTCGGCGGATCGAGCCAGCGACTGCCGCAGAGCCGTAGCGCCGGATCGGAACCACCGGCCCGGACGACCGCCGCCCGATGCTCGGCGATCTCCGTCGCCGCCGAACTGCCCTTCATCGCGAGCAGTCGCCCATCCGACTCCACCAGCGGCAGGCACCACCCGACGAGCCGGTCCAGCGGAGCCACCGCACGGGCCGTGACGATCGGTGCCATCCCGTCCGGGTGGTCACGGGCGACCTCCTCGGCGCGGGCCCGTACCACCTCGACCGACGCCGCCAGGCCGAGAAGCCGCACGGCCTCGGTGAGGAACGCGCACCGCCGGGCCAGCGGTTCGACCAGGACCACCGAAAGGTCAGGCCGAGCGACGGCCAGGACGAGACCAGGCAGACCAGCTCCGGAACCGACGTCGACAACGGTGGTGCCGACCGGGATCAACTCGGCCAGCGCGGCGCAGTTGAGTAGATGACGGTCCCAGAGGCGAGGCACCTCCCGCGGACCGATCAGGCCACGCAGCACCCCGTCGGCAGCGAGGAACTCGGCGTATCGGACCGCCGTCTCCAGCCGCGCCCCGAACACCTCATGGGCGGCGGGCGGAACCGCAGGCAGACCCTCGGACGTGTTCTCCACAGACCGGGCCGGCCCGGACGGCGTGCCGTCCGGGCCGGTAGATGCCCGATCGTCTGGTACGGGCAGGTCCGTCATCGGGTCAGTCGGCGGGACGAACGACGATCCGACGGGTCGGTTCGACGCCCTCGGACTCGCTGACGACTCCGTCGAGGGCGTTCACCACGTCGTGCACACACTTGCGTTCGAAGGCCGACATCGGCTCCAGGCGGACCGGCTCGCCGTGCTCCTTGACCTTCTCGACCGCGTTCTTCGCTACGGCGGCCAGTTCTTTACGACGGTTCGCGCGGTAGCCGCCGACATCGAGCAGGAGCCGGCTCGGCGTACCGGTCTGGCGGAAGATCGCCAGTCGGGTCAGTTCCTGCAACGCTTCCAGCGTGGCACCACGCTGGCCGATCAGCGGGCTGAGCTGTCCCCCGACGACCTCCACCATCGGTCGTCCAGCCGAAACGAGCTCGTCGATGTCACCGTCGTAGTCGAGGATGTCGAGCAGGCCCTCGACGTAGTCCGCGGCGATCTCGCTCTGCCGGAACAGTTCGCTTTCGCTCGGTGCCGCCGTGGCCGGTGCGGCGTCGTCGGCAGCGTCACCTTCCGCCTGGTCGAGGTCGTCATCCTCGTCGTCCGCGATCCCGGTCGGAGGGTTCTCCTCGTCGACAGCGGTATCGGCGTTGGGCAGGCTGGTATCGGTCACGGTCTCATCTCCGTACTCGCTCGGCCGGACCGGTGTCGGTCCGCTGGTTTCCCGAGAACACAGGGACGGGCGCCGCGTTCTCGGGGACGTCTACCTGGTGGCCACCGAGGTGGCGGAAACGCTGCGGTATCCGGGAGGCCACTCCCGGGACGGCCGTGCCGCCTGCCGGACCAGGTGTTCCAGCACGCACCGGTCAACTCGCCTCAGCCTGGGCGTTTGGCCGGCCGCCGCTTCTTGGGGTTGACCGGCTTCGCGCCGGGCTTTGGCTTCAGTGCCTCGCGGACCGGAGCCGGTTCCGGCTCGGGCGCGGCGTTGTCGGCCTTGGCCCGGGCGAAGATCCCGGCCGACTTCGCCGGCTTCGCCTTGGTCTCCGACTTGCGGTCGGCCGCGCCACCGGAGCGGGCCGGCGGCCGCCCGGTCGGCTTGGCGGCCGACGGCTTGCCGCTCTTGCCGACCGGGGTGGGCGGCGGCGGGAACTTCCGAAGCACCCACTGCTGCTGAACCAGGGTGAAGAGGTTGTTGACCACCCAGTAGATGATCACACCGATGGGGAAGATCGCGCCGGAGATCAACAGCGAGGCCGGGATGCCGTAGAGCATCAGACGCTGGATCATCCGCTGCTGCGGGTCTTCCGCCCAGCCGGTCTTGAGGATCATCTGACGGCTGGTCAGGTAGGTGGTCGCGATCATGACGAGCACCAGCACACCCGCCATCACCTTGACGGTGACCGAGTTGGCTCCCATCGCGGCGAGTTCCTCAGCCGTGGAGCCGAACTTGCTGGCGATCGGGGCAGTAAACAGGTTGGCCCGGGAGGCGTCGTAGAACTGCTCGGCCGACCAGCCGTAGATGTCGATGTTGCTGGTCCGCTCCGGGTTCAGCCGCCGCAAGATGTGGAACAGCCCGAGGAAGACCGGGATCTGCAGGAACATCGGCAGACAACCCATCAGCGGGTTGGCCTTCTCCGTCCGGTACAGCTCCATCATTTCCTTCTGGAGCGTCTCCCGGTCACCCTTGTGCTTCTCCTGCAGCTCCTTGACCTTGGGCTGAAGCGCCTGCATGGCCCGCTGGGACTTGATCTGCTTCACGAAGATCGGGAAGAGGATCACCCGTACGGTGACCACGAGGAAGACGATCGCCAGGATCCACGACCAGTTGGTGCCGAGGACCTCGCGCGACGGCACGCCGATCCGGTCCCAGACGGAGTGCCAGAACAGGAGGATCCACGAGATCGCCCAGTAGATCCAGTCGAGACTCAATTCGGGGCTCCAGTCACATCGGCACGGCGGCCGCCCGGCATCGGTACCGGGTCATATCCACCGGGGTGGAAGGGATGACAGCGCAGCAGCCGCCAGACCGCCAACGCCATCCCCCGCAGTGCACCGTGCCGCGCCACCGCCTCCAGGGCGTAAGCGCTGCACGACGGGTAGAAGCGGCAGCGAGCCGGCAGAGCCGGGCTTATCCAACGACGGTACGCGACGATGGCTGCTGTCAGCAGGCGGCCACCCGGTGTCGTAGGACGAGGCGGAGCGGACTCGTCGCTCATCCGGTCTCCCTGCTGGCTTCAGTGCCGCGACGTCGGGAACGGGCCGACGTCGATCGGCGGCCGGTCGAGGTGGAGCGGCCCGGGCGGGCGGCGGCCCGGAGTGCGGCATCCAGATCTGCCGCGAGCTCGGCGGAAGAGCAGTTGGCAGCGGCGGGCAGCGCCCGGACGATCAGGGTGGCACCGGGGGGAAGTTGCGGGAGCCGGTGTCGGACCAGGTGGCGTAGCCGTCGACGTACCGTGTTGCGGGTCACCGCGTGGCCCACCGATTTGGCCACGATGAAACCAGCGCGCGCGGTCGGCGTCGGCCGTCGGTCGGCGTCGGCCAGACCGGCGTCGGCGTCGACGGGCTGGGCGGCGTCGGCCGGAACCATCAGGTGTACGACGACCGCGCCGCGCCCGGCACGACGGCCCGCGCGTACGGCGTCGGTGAATTCAGAACGACGCCGTACGCGCTGAGCAGCGGCCAGCATGGCGCTTACATCCCCGCGACGCCGGCGTTGGCCGTCAGGCCGACAGGCGGGCGCGGCCCTTGGCGCGGCGGGTGGAGAGGATGGCGCGGCCGGCGCGGGTACGCATGCGCAGCCGGAAGCCGTGGGTCTTTGCACGCCGACGGTTGTTCGGCTGGTAGGTGCGCTTGCTCACGTCAGACTCTCCGTCAGGGTGTGCCCCAGGCCGGCAGCCCGGAGTCGGTGGTCAGGCAGGCTACTGGTCGACCCACCGGTGACGGCACCCCACCATCGCGGTGCCCGGCGACGACCGTTCAGCCAGCTGTGTGCGGCGGTGTGCCCATCGCTACTGCTGAGGTGCCCAGGATTCCTCTGCGTTGATCTCTCTATGTCTCTCGACGTTCGACATCTCGTGACCGCTCGATCTCGTGACGCGGTTGGTCTCCTGGCACCCAGCAGCTACTCAGGGCACAGCACACGAAGAGCAGCTTATCAGAGGACGCTAGCAGGGCCCGATGAGGCTACGCGCCGACCTCTCACCGGTCAATCTGTAAGCCCCGTGCCGGTCGCAAGCTCCCGCCCAGCAAAGCCCCGTGCCGGTCGCAAGCTCCCGCCCAGCAAAGCCCCGTGCCGGTCGCGGACTCCCGGCACCTGGACGGTTTTGCCGTCACCGACAACGGCAACCACGGGCCGCCGGTTGAACGGGGGTGGACGACGCTGTTAGCGTGCGCGTTTGCCGGTCAAGCATCAGGCAGCACCTGGCACCGCTTTATCGGTACGAATCGGGCGGCCAGCGCGGCTGCCCGCAGTGGTGATCCAGAACGACGCCGGATCGGCGGGGGGCAGCTTCGGCGGGCGACGGGGATCCGCAGCCAGCAGTACACACAGGTTGTGGATAACTTGTGGATGACGGTCAGATCAGCGGCCCGCAGCATGCCTCGTCGTACCTGTTCGAGAGCGGGACCGGTCCCGACCGGCAGCCGGCATCGATGGTTGGCGGCGACCGGGTACTCGGATGCGATGGGGGTGGCGCGACGGTGGCCGAGACCTTGGACCTCGGCGCGGTCTGGATGGCGACCACGGACGAACTGGCGGACGAGATCGTCTCCGCACAGCAACGGGCCTATCTGCGCCTGACCCGGCTCCGCGCCATCGTCGAGGACACCGCGCTGCTGTCGGTCCCCGACGCGTTCACCCGGGACGTGATCGAATCGCGGCTACGACCGGCGATCACCGAGGCACTCTCCCGCCGGCTCGGGCGGCCGATCCAGGTCGCGGTGACCGTACGTCCGCCGGAGGACGGTCAGGGGCGACCGTTAGGAACGGTGTACGCCTCCGCCGCCGATGGACGGGTGGCGTACGCCGAACCGCCGACTGGCGCCTATCCGCAGGTGCACCCCCCCGCTGGGCTCGGTCCGGCCCCGGTTGTCCACTCGCACCCCGACCATCCACCGGCTGATCTGGATGGCTATCCGGTCGCTGGGCGCGGGCCCGGCGGCCCGCCCGGGTCGCTCGGTCCCGGACCGGACGGGGCCGAGCGCTTCCCCGGCAGGGCCGGTCCCCGCGATGCCGAGCCGCCGGAGGCCGGGGCGGGTGGCGCCCCCGGACAGCCGCACCAACGATTCGACACCGGGTCGGGTCGCCCGGGCGTGCCCGCCCAGCCGTCCGTGGTGCCGGGCGCGCGATCCGGGCAGGAAACCCTCTTCGGCGACGAGTACGCCCACGGCCGTGGCGAGCCGCCGAGCCGCGAGGCGACGACCGCGCCTCCGATGATCGACTACCGGTCGGCCGACCAGCGGTACGGCGGCGGCCCACCGGGACGGCTGTCCGCCGGTGGACCGGACAGTGGGCCGGGCCGGGAATCGGCACCGGAGAGCGGACCGGGCCGTGGGGCACCGCCCGAGCACCGGGGCACCGGCCGGGAGGATCGTCGGCTGATCGGCCCCGGGGTGGACACCGGCGGCAACCGGCTCAACCCGAAATACATGTTCGAGACGTTCGTGATCGGCTCGTCCAACCGGTTCGCCCACGCCGCGTCGGTGGCGGTCGCCGAGTCGCCCGCCAAGGCGTACAACCCGCTGTTCATCTACGGCAGTTCCGGACTGGGCAAGACTCACCTGCTGCACGCGATCGGGCATTACGCGACGACCCTCGGGCATGCCCGCGCGGTCCGGTACGTCTCGACCGAGGAGTTCACCAACGACTTCATCAACTCGTTGCGGGACGACAAGACGAGTGCCTTCCAGCGGCGGTACCGAGACGTGGACATCCTCCTGATCGACGACATCCAGTTCCTGGAGAACCGGGAGCGGACCCAGGAGGAGTTCTTCCACACCTTCAACACGCTGCACAACGCCAACAAGCAGATCGTGATCACCTCGGATCGGTCCCCGAAGCAGCTGGCGACCCTGGAGGACCGGCTGCGGACCAGGTTCGAGTGGGGGCTGCTGGCCGACATCCAGCCACCCGATCTGGAGACCCGGATCGCGATCCTGCAGAAGAAGGCCGCCCAGGAGCGGCTCTACGCACCGCCGGACGTGTTGGAGTTCATCGCGTCGCGGATCGCCAACTCCATCCGGGAGTTGGAGGGTGCCCTGATCCGGGTCACCGCCTTCGCCAGCCTGACCCGTTCTCCGGTAGAGCTGGGTCTGGCCGAGGAGGTGCTGCGGGACTTCATCCCCGACGGTGCCGGCCCGGAGATCACCGCCGACCAGATCATGGTCTCGACCGCTGACTACTTCGGTGTCAGCCTGGAGGATCTGCGCGGTCATTCGCGGTCCCGGGTCCTGGTCAACGCGCGTCAGGTCGCCATGTACCTGTGTCGGGAGCTGACCGACCTGTCGCTGCCCCGGATCGGGCAGGCGTTCGGCGGTCGGGACCACACCACGGTGATGCACGCCGACCGCAAGATCCGGCAGCAGATGGCCGAACGGCGGTCGCTCTACAACCAGATCGCTGAGCTGACCAACCGGATCAAGCAGAACACCTGAGTCACTGCCCACAGGTTTTCCACAGGGGGTTGTCCACCGACGGTGGATAACCCCCTGTTTGGCTGTGCTCGTTGTCCACAGGCTGTGGACAACTTCTGGGGAAACCGCTGTGGACAGTTACCCAGCGTGACCTTTTGTCCACCGGTCGGCCCTTGCCTGTGTACGGCCTGTTGAAGGTTCTGTGGATAACGGACCAGGGCCGGTCGCCTACTCTGCCCACAGCTGGGGACAAACCCTGGGGACAACCGGTGGATAACCTGTGGATAACTCCGCCGACCTGTGGGCGGCCGATCGGGCTGTGGACGACGGGCCGGGTTGTACCCACCCTTCTCCACAGGAAACCCACCGGGGGTCATAGCACCTGAGCTGCGTAAACGCGAGATGTCCACAGAGTGCACAGGACCGACGAAGACGATGAGTTTTATCTTCTAGACAACAAAACCCAATCATCAGCGTTGTGGATTCTGTGGATCGAGCAGAGCAGCGGCGGACCGGCACCGACGAGGGAGCGCAGCACCGGGGGCGAACGCAGCGGCGTGACGGACTGGCCTATCGTTCGGTGAGGTGCGTTGACCGACGGCAGTCGAGCCCACGGACCGCCGACGCGGTCCGACGCCACCAAGAGGCGGTCCGACGTCACCACGAGATCGACGCCACCAAGAGATCACCGAGTCGACGCGGAGGCACGGCATGAAGCGCGGAGGCAAGTCATGAAGTTCCGGGTGGAGCGCGACGCGCTCGCCGACGCGGTGGCCTGGACCGCCAAGAGCCTGCCCAACCGGCCGTCGGTGCCGGTACTGGCCGGAGCGATGCTTCGCGTCGGCGACGGTGCCCTGCACGTCTCGGGGTTCGACTACGAGGTGTCCAGCCAGGTGACCGTCGACGTGCAGGCCGACGCCGACGGGGCGGCACTGGTCTCCGGCCGGCTGCTCGCCGAGATCACCAAGTCGTTGCCGGCGAAGCCGGTCGACATCGCCGCGGTCGGGGCACACCTGGAGCTGGTCTGCGGCAGCGCCCGGTTCACGTTGCCGACGATGCCGGTGGAGGACTATCCGACCCTGCCCGACATGCCCGCCAGCGCCGGTACGGTGGACGCGCCGACCTTCGCCGCCGCGGTCGCCCAGGTCGCGGTCGCCGCCGGCCGGGACGAGACGCTGCCGATGATGACCGGGGTCCGGCTCGAACTCGACGGCACCACCCTGGCGATGCTGGCCACCGACCGATACCGGCTGGCGATCCGGGAGATCGACTGGCAGCCCGACGATCCGGAGATCAGCATCAACGCGCTGGTTCCGGCCCGGACGCTCGCCGACACCGCCAAAGCCCTCGGTCCGATCGGCGGCGACGTCACCATCGCCCTCGCCCAGGGCGGGGCCGGTGAAGGCATGATCGGATTCGCCGGCGGCACCCGCCGGACGACCAGCCGGTTGCTCGACGGGGCCAACTATCCGCCGGTGCGGTCGCTTTTCCCAGCCAGCCACAACGCCGAGGCGCGGCTGAGCGTCGCGACCCTGGTCGAGGTGGTACGGCGGGTCGCGCTGGTCGCCGAGCGCACCACCCCGGTGCTGCTGAGCTTCAGCGCCGACGGGCTGGTGGTCGAGGCGGGAAACACCGAGGAGGCCCGGGCCAGCGAGGCGATGGAGGCCACCTTCACCGGTGAGCCGTTGACCATTGGGTTCAACCCGCAGTACCTGATCGACGGTCTGCAGAACCTCGGCGCGGCCACCGCCGTCTTCGCGTTCGTGGACGCGTTCAAGCCGGCGGTGATTTCCCCCGCTGGCGAGGATGGTGAGATCGTTCCTGGGTATCGCTACCTGATAATGCCGATCCGGGTCACCCGCTAGGCGGCGCGATCCGGCAGGCGACGAGCGGTACCGACGGAGGGGATCAGTCGTGCGGTTGGGCATCATCGGTCTGGGCCGAATGGGTGGCAACATGCGGGACCGGCTACGCGACGCCGGTCACGAAGTGGTCGGCTACGACCGAGACCCGGCCGTGAGCGACGTGGCCAGCCTGGCCGAACTGGTCGACCGGCTCGACGCTCCCCGGGCGGTCTGGACGATGGTGCCGGTGACGGTGACCTTCTCGGTCATCGAGGAGCTGTGCGACCTGCTCGCCCCCGGCGATCTGGTGATCGACGGCGGCAACTCGCGGTTCACCGACGACACCCCCCGGGCCGAGCGGCTGGCCCGACACGACATCGGCTACCTCGACGTCGGCGTCTCCGGCGGTGTCTGGGGTCGGGAAAACGGCTACGGCCTGATGGTCGGCGGTGACGCCGACCATGTCCGACGGATGATGCCGATCTTCGAGGCGTTGAAGCCGGCCGGCGAGTACGGCTTCGTGCACGCCGGACCGGTCGGTGCCGGTCACTTCGCCAAGATGGTGCACAACGGTGTCGAGTACGCCCTGATGCACGCGTACGCCGAGGGCTACGAGCTGATGTCGCGGGCGGAGCTGATCACCGATGTGCCCGGGGTCATCAAGTCCTGGCGGGAGGGGACCGTGGTCCGGTCCTGGCTGCTCGACCTGCTCGACGCGGCACTCGACGAGGACCCGGGGCTGGCTGCGCTGCGCGGCTACGCCGACGACACCGGGGAAGGCCGCTGGACGGTCGAGGAGGCGATCAAGCTCGGGGTGCCGATGAACGTCATCGCGGCGTCGCTGTTCGCCCGGTTCACCTCGCGGCAGGAGGATTCGCCGGCGATGAAGGCGGTGGCCGCGTTGCGCAACCAGTTCGGCGGTCACGCCGTACAGTCCAGCCCTTGAGCCCGTGCACGTCCGCCGGCTCGAACTGATCGACTTCCGCTCGTACCAGCGGGTCGATCTCGCCTTCGAGCCTGGCGGCAGCGTACTGGTCGGGCCGAACGGGGTCGGGAAGACCAACCTGATCGAGGCTCTCGGCTACCTGGCCACCCTCGGCAGCCACCGGGTCGCCACCGACGCGCCGCTGGTACGGGTCGGTGCCGAGTCGGCGATCATCCGGTGCCTGATCACGCAGGACCAACGCGAGCTGCTGGTGGAACTGGAGATCACGCCGGGTCGGGCGAACCGGGCCCGACTGGGTCGATCCGCCGTACGCCGGGCGCGGGACATCGTCGGCGCGTTGCGCCTGGTCATGTTCGCCCCGGAGGACCTGGAGATCGTCCGGGGCGATCCGGCCGAACGCCGCCGCTATCTGGACGATCTGCTGGTCACCCGGCTTCCCCGGTTCGCCGGGGTCCGCGCCGACTACGACCGGGTGGTGAAGCAACGCAACGCCTTGCTGCGCAGCGCGTACCTGGCCCGCAAGACCGGCGGTTCCCGGGGCGGCGACCTGAGCACGCTCGACGTCTGGGACGCGCACCTCGCCCGGCACGGCGCCGAGCTGCTCGCCGGCCGGCTGGCGCTGGTCACCGCGCTGGCTCCGCACGTGGCCAAGGCGTACGACGCGGTGGCCGCCGGGACCGGCGCGGCGGCGATCTCCTACCGATCGTCGACGGAGCTGCCGGAGCTGCCGGAGCCGGCGACCGCCGACCGGGGCGCGCTCGAATCGGCGCTCGCCGAGGCCCTGCGCGCCGCCCGGCCGAGTGAGGTCGAACGCGGCGTCACGCTCGTCGGGCCGCACCGCGACGACCTGCAGCTGAACCTGGGTAGTCTGCCGGTCAAGGGCTACGCCAGCCACGGCGAATCCTGGTCCTGCGCGTTGGCGCTGCGGCTGGCCGCCTACGACCTGCTGCGCGCCGACGGGATTGAGCCGGTGCTGGTGCTCGACGACGTCTTCGCCGAGCTGGACACCGGCCGGCGGGAACGGTTGGCGCAGCTCGTGACCGGAGCCAGCCAGCTCCTGGTGACCTGCGCGGTCGCCGACGACGTACCACTGGCGCTGCGTGGGGCCAGGTTCGAGGTGACTCATGGGGAGGTCCGCCGTGCCAGCTGATCCACCGCCCGACACCCCGGGAACACCGCGCCCGCGCGGCGACGAGGACCCGGTACGGTTGCCGCCGCCGTCGACCGGTCCGCAGCTCGCCAGGGCGGTTCTGGACGCCGCCCGGGCCCGACGGTTGGCGAGCCAGCCGCGTCGCCGTACCTCGTCAGACGATCTGTCGGGGGACGGCGCCGGCGGCGACGCGGGTGAGTTCGCCGGCGGCCGTGGCGGCAACCGGCGGCGGCTGCGCGGCTACTCCGGACCAGGCCCGGATCCGCGCGATCCGCAACTCTTCGGTGACGTGCTGGCCCGGCTGGTCAAGGCCCGTGGCTGGCAGCGTCCGGCCGCCGAGGCGACCGTCTTCGGCGCGTGGGAACGGGTGGTCGGGCCGGAGGTGGCCACGCACAGCCGACCGGTCAAGCTGGAGGACGGCGAGTTGACCGTCGAGGCCGAGTCGACCGCGTGGGCCACCCAGCTGCGGCTGCTCGCCCGCTCGCTGTTGCAGCAGATCGCCAAGGAGGTCGGGCACAACGTGGTGCGCAGACTGCACATCCACGGTCCGGCTGCGCCATCGTGGTCGAAGGGACCGCGCCGGGTACGGGGGCGGGGACCTCGGGACACGTACGGCTGAGTCGGCTCGTACGGCCGAGCCGACTCAGCCGGCTGGAGATCGGCCGGCTGGAGATCGGCCGGCTGGAGATGTCCCGCGCGGGTATCGACCTGCGGACTCGACGGGCGGGATCAGCCGTCGGCGTCGGCGTAGATCGCGAAGCCACGGTCGGCGCAGCGCCGGTAGAAACGCGACAGTACGGCCAGCTCGGAACGCGGGAAGCTCCACTGCGGCGCGTTGCCGGCGTCGTCGCGCAGCGCGTCCAGCCGGCTGTCCAGCCACCGCAACTGCTGTTCGGCCAGCCGGGCGTCGACGAGCGCGTCGCGCAGCACCGCCGCGACGGTGTCGAAGGTGACCACCTCGCCGTACTTGTCGTGGCCGGCCACGAAGCGCTCCAGACCGCCGGCGATCCAGGCGCAGCCGTCCGGGTCGATCACCGGGTCCTCGTCCTCTGCCGCGGCCTCGGTGGCGTACAGCACCCCGACGAGGCCGAGTAGCAGATCGACCAGTTCGGTGTAGGCGGTCGCCCGTACGCTGCCGGTCTTGGCGATGTATCCGGCGAGCGCCGCGGTCGGCGCCGCGACTTCGGCGACCTCGGCCAGGTCGCCGAAGTCGACGAACTCGGCCGGCGCGACCGGCTCGTAGAACTCGCCGATCCGTGGCCACTGCACGGCGACGTTGTCCAGCCCCATCGCAAGCGTCACCCTTCTCGAGCCGGTGGCGGGTATCGGGCGGACCCGGTACGCCGCAGCGGTAGCGGCACTGTAGCGGCAACTGTGGCGGTGTCTCATCTTAAGGTGCCGCAAAGGTTCGGCGCTCGCCACGGGCCGGTCGGGTGCGTGTGGGGGTGGTCGCGGTGGGTGGGGTGCGGCCGGCTACGCACCTCTCAGCCGCTTTACGGGGGTGCCGCGTCCCTGTTATCTGGGTTCGGCACAGTAGGATCGTAGGCAGAGACGAGGGATCCGTGCGGCGCGACGATCCAGTTCACGATCGGCGGGCCGCAGGGGGACCCAGCCGTTCGTGATCCGCGGGTGCCCTGCGGCGATCGGCGCGTTTCGCCACCCGTCGGCGATCCACCCGGTTTTTCGGGTTGTCGACCATGGTGCCGATTCGCGCCCGTCGTCCGGATGCCCGCCGAACCCCGCGCCACCTGCGCTGACACTGGCCAGGTGCGCGAGAAAGTGGCCGAGGGTGGCAGCGCAGAAAAAGCAGGAGTACGGCGCCGAGTCGATCACCGTACTGGAGGGCTTGGAGGCGGTCCGCAAACGGCCGGGCATGTACATCGGGTCGACCGGTGAACGTGGCCTGCACCACCTGGTGTGGGAGGTCGTGGACAACGCGGTGGACGAGGCCCTGGCCGGCTACTGCGACACCATCGAGGTGGTGCTGCTCGCCGACGGCGGGGTACGGGTCACCGACAACGGCCGTGGGTTCCCGGTGGACCTGCATCCGAAGCTCAAGAAGCCCGGCGTCGAGGTCGCGTTGACCGTGCTGCACGCCGGTGGCAAGTTCGACGGCAAGGCGTACGCCGTCTCCGGTGGTTTGCACGGTGTCGGTGTCTCAGTGGTCAACGCCCTCTCCGTACGGATGGAGGTGGAGATCCACAAGGACGGCCACGTCTGGCGCCAGCAGTACACCAACTCCAAGCCGGGCCCGCTGGACAAGGGCGAGCCGACCAACCGGACCGGCTCGGCGGTCGCCTTCTGGCCGGATTCGTCGGTCTTCGAGACCACCGACTTCGCCTTCGAGACGATCTACCGTCGCCTGCAGGAGATGGCCTTCCTCAACCGTGGGCTGACCATCCAGTTGCGCGACGAGCGGGTCGCCGAGGAGGACGGTAAGCCCCGCGAGGTGACGTTCTGCTACAAGGGTGGCATCGCCGACTTCGTCCGGCACCTCAACAACTCCAAGAGCCCGATCCACAAGACGGTGGTCGAGTTCGGCGCGGAGGAGGAGGGCATGTCGGTCGAGATCGCCATGCAGTGGAACGAATCGTACGGCGAGTCGGTCTACACCTTCGCCAACACGATCAACACGCACGAGGGCGGCACCCACGAGGAGGGCTTCCGGGCCGCGTTGACCAGCGTCGTCAACAAGTACGGCGCGGACAAGAAGCTGCTCAAGGGCGACGAGAAGCTCTCCGGCGAGGACATCCGGGAAGGGCTGGCCGCGATCATCTCGGTCAAGTTGGCCAATCCGCAGTTCGAGGGCCAGACCAAGACCAAGCTCGGCAACACCCCGGTGAAGAGCTTCGTGTTGCGGGTGTGCAACGAGTGGCTGGTCGACTGGCTCGACCGCAACCCGGCCGAAGCCAAGATGATCATCACGAAGGCCACCCAGGCGGCCCGGGCCAGGATCGCCGCCCAGCAGGCCCGCAAGCTGGCCCGGCGCAAGTCGCTGCTGGAGTCCGGCTCGATGCCGGGCAAGCTGGCCGACTGCCAGTCGACCGACCCGCGTGAGTCGGAGGTCTTCATCGTCGAGGGAGACTCGGCGGGCGGCTCGGCCAAGCAGGGGCGCGACCCCCGTACCCAGGCGATCCTGCCGATCCGCGGCAAGATCCTCAACGTCGAGAAGGCGCGGATCGACCGGGTACTGAAGAACAACGAGGTGCAGGCGCTGATCACCGCGCTCGGCACCGGGATCCACGACGACTTCGACATCGAAAAGCTGCGCTATCACAAGATCGTGTTGATGGCCGACGCCGACGTCGACGGTCAGCACATCCAGACCCTGCTGCTCACCCTGCTGTTCCGGTTCATGCGGCCGCTGGTCGAGCTCGGTCACGTCTATCTGGCCGCCCCGCCGCTTTACAAGATCAAGTGGAACCGCAAGGGCGACGACGCCCAGTACGCGTACTCCGACCGGGAGCGGGACGGACTGATCGCGCTGCGTCAGCAGAAGAAGCCGAACGCCAAGCCGGAC
Organism: Solwaraspora sp. WMMD406; assembly: GCF_029626025.1. Taxonomy (NCBI): domain Bacteria; kingdom Bacillati; phylum Actinomycetota; class Actinomycetes; order Micromonosporales; family Micromonosporaceae; genus Solwaraspora; species Solwaraspora sp. WMMD406. The sequence goes on along the minus strand of NZ_JARUBF010000001.1, from coordinate 637,291 downwards.
GACATCCAGCGGTTCAAGGGCCTGGGCGAGATGAACTACCCCGAACTGTGGGACACCACGATGAACCCGGCGACCCGTACGCTTCGCCAGGTGACCCTCGACGATGCCGCGACCGCCGACGAGTTGTTCAGCGTCTTGATGGGTGAGGATGTCGAGGCGCGCCGGTCGTTCATCCAACGCAACGCCAAGGATGTGCGGTTCCTGGACATCTAGCGACCATGACCAGGGCCGGCCGTCACCTCGGCCGGCCCGGACGAGTTGTCCCCCGCTTCGCCAGATTCCACAGCCGTTGTCCACAGCGGTATGACGGTATTAAGTCTGATAAGGGTTAACTGTGACGGATACTCCCGAGTCCTTCGACAGCGAGTCGGACAGCGCGGCAGCCGCGGCGGTACCCCCCGCCACGGCAGCGGTCGCCGGCCACGATCGCATCGAGCCGGTCGGGCTGGAAGTCGAGATGCAGCGCTCCTACCTCGACTACGCGATGAGCGTGATCGTCGGGCGGGCGCTACCGGACGTCCGGGACGGGCTCAAGCCCGTACACCGCAAGATCCTCTACGCGATGTTCGACTCCGGCTACCGACCGGACCGGGGCTACGTCAAGTGCTCCCGGGTCGTCGGCGACGTGATGGGCCAGTTCCACCCGCACGGCGACTCGGCCATCTACGACGCGCTGGTCCGGATGGCCCAGCCCTGGTCGCTGCGCTACCCGCTGGTCGACGGCAACGGCAACTTCGGCTCCCCTGGCAACGACCCGGCTGCGGCGATGCGTTATTGTCTGTCCGGTAATGTTCGAATCCGCACCTCTGATGGCTCGGTCCGGATCGAGCAGGTCGTGGCGGACGCCGCGTCGAGCAGCGAGACCGATGTCGACCTCAAGGTCCGCGACCGCAACGGCGATCTGGTCCGCGCCTCCAAGTTCTTCCACTCCGGCGAGCACCCGACCCTGCGGCTGCGCACCCGCGAGGGGTACGAGCTGACCGGCACCCACAACCACCCGGTGCTCTGCCTGGTCGAGGTCGCCGGCGTGCCGACCCTGCTCTGGAAGCTACTCGCCGAGATCTCCCCCGGCGACCGGGTGGTCATCCAGCGTTCGGTGCCGGACGAGATCGGCTACCCGATGCTGGAGCACGTCGAGGCAGCCGTCCTTGCGGGTGCGCTGGTGAGTGAGGGCTGGATTTCCGACAGGTGGGTTGAGTTCGCCAACGTCGATCGCAGCTTCTTCACACGGGTGATCGCGGCGTTCGATCTCGCTGTCGGGGGTAAGCGCTGGGTCAACGAGGAGTCGATGCCCTCAGGCAAAACGCTGTACCGAGTTCGGGCCAGCATCAAGCAGTTTGCTAGCACCGCACTGGGCGAGCTGGTCGGTGCGCGCAGCGCCGCCAAGTTCGTACCCGAGTTCGTCTGGCAGGGGCCGGCGGCGGTCAAGCGTGCCTTCCTCCAGGCGCTCTTCGAGTGCGATGGCTCCTTCTCGCTGCTGCCCCGCAACACCATCCAAATCTCGTACTCCACTCGCAGTGACCGGCTGGCCCGTGAGGTACAGCAGCTCCTGCTGGAGTTCGGCGTGATCAGCAAGCAGTGCCGGTACGACGACGGCGAGATCAAGGTGGTCGTGACCAACCGCCGCGACGCCCGGATCTTCGCCGCCCACGTCGGTTTCCTCGGGCGCAAGCAGGCCAAACTGGAGTCCGAGCTGGCCCAGGTGTCGGCGACCAGCAGGGCCCTCGCCGGCGACTTCGTGCCGTTCGTCGGGGACTTCATCCGGGAGCATGGCGCGAGCCGGTGGACGGAACGTGACTGGCTGCGTCGGCACAACGTCGACCGGATCGAACGGTGGGAACGCGACCGGTCCGAAATCCTCGCCCGGATCACCGAACGCGAGGTGCGTGACGTCGTCGAGCCGCTGGTCGACGGCCGCTTCTACTACGCCGAGGTCGCCGAGATCACCGATGCGGGCGTGCAACCGGTCTACAGCCTCCGGGTGGACACCGACGACCATTCCTTCGTCACCGACGGATTCGTCAGCCACAACACCGAGTGCAAGCTCGACCCGTTGGCGATGGACATGCTGCGGGACATCGACGAGGACACCGTCGACTTCCAGGACAACTACGACGGGCGGGCCAAGGAGCCGGTGATCCTGCCGGCCCGGATCCCCAACCTGTTGATCAACGGCTCCGAGGGCATCGCGGTCGGCATGGCCACCAAGATCCCGCCGCACAACCTGCGGGAGATCGCGGCGGCGGTGCAGTGGTGCCTGGAGAACCCGGAGACCGACGAGGCGACCACCCTCGACGCGTTGATCGACATCGTCAAGGGCCCGGACTTCCCCACGGCGGGGCTGATCGTCGGCACCACCCCGATCCAGGACGCCTACCGGACCGGGCGTGGCTCGATCCGGATGCGCGCCGTGGTCGAGGTCGAGGAAGACAAGAAGAACCGGACCGCGCTCGTCGTCACCGAGCTGCCGTACCAGGTCAACCCGGACAACCTGGCCGAGCGGGTCGCCGAGCTGATCAAGGAAGGCAAGCTCGCCGGGATCGCCGACATTCGCGACGAGTCGTCCGGGCGTACAGGTATGCGGCTGGTCCTCGTGCTCAAGCGCGACGCGGTCGCCAAGGTGGTGCTCAACAACCTCTACAAGCACACCCAGCTGCAGGAGACGTTCGGCGCCAACATGCTGGCGCTGGTCGACGGGGTGCCGCGTACGCTCAACCTGGCGCAGTTCATCCGCTACTACGTCGAGCACCAGATCGACGTGATCCGCCGACGTACGGCGTACCGGTTGCGCAAGGCCGAGGAACGGGCACACATCCTGCGCGGCCTGGTCAAGGCGCTGGACATGCTCGACGAGGTGATCGCCCTGATCCGGCGCTCGCCGACGGTCGAGGACTCCCGGCAGGGCCTGATGCAGCTACTCGACGTCGACGAGATCCAGGCCACCGCGATCCTGGACATGCAGCTGCGCCGGCTCGCCGCGCTGGAACGCCAGAAGATCATCGACGAGCTCGCCAAGATCGAGCTGGAGATCACCGACCTCAAGGACATCCTGGCCAAGCCGGAACGGCAGCGGCGGATCGTCTCGGAGGAGCTCGGCGAGATCGTCGCCAAGTGGGGTGACGAGCGGCGGACGAAGATCATTCCGTTCGACGGCGAGGTCTCGATGGAGGACCTCATCGCCCGCGAGGACGTGGTGGTCACCATCACTCGCACCGGGTACGCCAAGCGCACCAAGGTCGACCTCTACCGGTCGCAGCGGCGGGGCGGCAAGGGCGTCAGCGGGGCCACTCTGCGGCAGGACGACATCGTCAGTCACTTCTTCGTCGCCTCGACCCACGACTGGATGCTCTTCTTCACCAACAAGGGCCGGGTGTACCGGGCGAAGGCGTACGAGCTGCCGGAGGCGTCGCGGACCGCGCGGGGTCAGCACGTCGCCAACCTGCTGGCGTTCCAGCCGGACGAGCACATCGCCCAGGTGATTCGGATCCCCAACTACCAGATCGCGCCGTACCTGGTGTTGGCCACCCGCAACGGCCTGGTCAAGAAGACCAAACTGGAGGAGTTCGACTCCAACCGCTCCGGCGGGATCATCGGCATCAACCTGCGCGACGCCGACGAACTCGTCGGCGCGGCGCTCGCCTCGGCCGACAACGACCTGCTGTTGGTCTCCAAGAACGCCCAGGCGATCCGGTTCAACGCCACCGACGAGGCCTTGCGGCCGATGGGCCGGGCCACCTCGGGCGTCATCGGCATGCGGTTCACCGACGCCGACGAGTTGCTGGCGATGGAGGTGGTCCAGGACGGGCTGGACGTTTTGGTCGCCACCAACGGCGGGTACGCGAAGCGGACCCCGATCGAGGAATATCCGGTCCAGGGCAGGGGAGGCAAAGGCGTGCTGACCGCGAAGATCACCGAGCGTCGCGGTGGTCTGGTCGGCGCGGCCGTGATCAGCCCGGACGACGAGCTCTTCGCCATCACCAGCAACGGTGGCGTGATCCGGACTCCGGTGAAGCCTGTACGACGTACCCGGGATCGGAACACAATGGGGGTCAAGCTCATGGACCTCCCAGAAGGCGTAACGATCGTGGCCATTGCTCGCAATGCCGACGAGCCTGACGAACAGGACTAGTTGATGACGGAGACCCAGGCGAAGTCGGGCGCCACGGGGGCCTCGGCGACACCGGCCGACGAGGACTCCGCTGGCGGAGGAGCCGCACCGGCCACCGGGCGGGCAGCCGTCGGTCGGGCGAGTGTCCCCGCCGATTCGCCCTCGCCGAAATTCACCCGAGCACCCGGGATGCCGCCACCACCGGACAAACCCGCAGACGTCCCACCGGACGATCGAGCGTCCGGACCGGGAGCCGGGGGCGACGGTGCCTCTACAGCCAGCGGCAGCGCCGCCTCATCTGGAAGGTCGACACCACCCGTGACTTCCGCGCCTCCTGTCTCCTCCGCCCCGCCGGCAAGCTCCGGCAGCGGGTTCAGCGGTGGGGCGCTCGGCGCCACCGCCGCTGGCGGCCTCGGCACCAGCACCCGGCCCGGCAACGGTCTCGGCTCACCCGGTGTCACGTCGCCGGGGAGCACCGCTGCCGGCCGGGCCGGGCTGGGATCGCCCTCGGTACGGACGATCGGCGGCGCGGCCGCCGTCGGCGCGGCCCGAGTCGGCGGCGGCGACGGCACCCGGGTCTCCCGCCCGGCGGTGAGCTCCCCGGCGTCACGTGGCCCTCGTCGAGCCCGACTCAACCTCAAGCGGATCGACCCCTGGTCGGTCATGAAGTTCTCGTTCGCGGTCTCGCTGGTGCTCTTCATCGTCGTGGTGGTGGCGACGTCCGTGCTCTATCTGGCGCTCGACGCGATGGGTGTCTTCCAGAGCGTCAACACCAGCTTGAGCGACCTGATCAGCACCGGCAGCGGGGACGGGCCGTCGTTCCGGATCACCGCCCAGGGCGTGATCGGGACCTCCGCGTTGTTCGGCCTGATCAACGTGGTGCTGTTCACCGCGCTCGCCACACTCAGTGCCTTCATCTACAACGTCTGCGCCGACCTGGTCGGCGGGATCGAGCTGACCCTCGCCGAACGCGACTGAGCTTGCCGCTGAGCGGAAGGCCGGGCGGGTCGGGTGCGTCGATACCCGATGGCCCCGGCCTTCCGCGATCCGGTACGCTCCTCCGAGTCGGTGCACAGGCCCGATCAGCCTGACCGGTTAGGTCGATCCGTTCAGGCGACGCCATCGCTGCCCCGAGTTGGGGCACGGCCCGGCGGTACGGTAACCTTGCTCGTCGCGTACGGGGCTATAGCTCAGTCGGTTAGAGCGCAGAGCTGATAACTCTGAGGTCGCTGGTTCGATTCCAGCTAGCCCCACTCCACGACAGTCGAGCGTAAGGGGATTCGCCCCATGGCCAAGAAGCTCCTGATCATCGCGGCGGTCATCGGTGTTGCCGCACTGATCGCCAAAAAGGTCAAGGACACCAGCGACGAGCGTGCCCTGTGGCACGAGGCCACCACTGCTCCCGACCTGCGCTGACCCGAACTTCCGGTCTCCCACAACGGTCGCCGCTCGCAGGCGTGCGCCGAGGGCGACCGTACGGGGCCATAGCTCAACTGGCAGAGCACTGCCTTTGCAAGGCAGGGGTTAGGGGTTCGAGTCCCCTTGGCTCCACGCTGTGACATGATCTCGGCGTCGATCTGATCGCGACTGCTGCCAGGCCCGGCCTGGCCCGGCCGATTCTGCAGAGCTGGGAGATCGCCCCGATGGACACCGACCGGGGCGGGTCATCCGTTGCCGATGAGCTCCGTGTGCCGACGGACATCACCCGAAACGGCCCCGACCGTCGCCGGTCAGGGCCGTTTCACGTGAATCCAACGCCCGTCCCACAGGCGGGCGGGCCGTACGGTCAGCGGCGTCGTCCCGGGTAGCGGCGCCGCTGGGTCAGGTGGACGATCACCAGTCCGCCGAGGATCAACACCGCGCCGACGACCAGGAAGTTCATCGTGTTGGCTCCGGTGAGCGCCAGCCGGTCACCGCCCAGGTCATCCGAATCGGCAGCGAGCTCGTCGGCCGCTGGGGCGTTGGCAACGGCACCCGCCGGCTGGTTCTCCACGATCGGTGCCGGCGACTCTCCGGGATCGTTCGTTGACTCCTCGGGCGCGGGCGCAGTGGGCGACGGAGACGGTGTCGGATCGGTGCCACCGGCTACCGGAGCGGCCGTCTGTTCGTCGTCCTCCGGGTCCACACCGGCGGCCGGTGGGCTGGTCGGCGCTTCCTCAGGTGCCTCGGTCGGTGCCTCGGTCGGGACGGGGGTGGCTGGTGGTTCTGGCGAAGCCGTCTCCTCCGGGGTTTCCGGACCAGGTTCCTGTTCGCCAGGGCCCTCCTCTTCGCCCGGCTCCTGCGGCTGCGGTTCCTCGCCCGGCTGCTCCTCGCCCGGCTGCTCCTCGCCCGGAACTTCCTCCTCGGGCTGCTCCTCGGGCTGCTCCTCGCCCGGGAGCTGCTCCTCCGGCTGCTCCTCTTCGGGCGCCTCTTCCTCCGGCGGCTGTCCGGCTGCACCGACCCGAATGCGTACCGCGTCGAGGGCTGGCGTCTGGTTGGCGCGCTGCATCATCGGAATACGGTGCGAGCCGTCGCCCGCCCAGGACGCGCACTGCGCCACACCTTCCTGCGGCATGCCGGGTACGAGAATCGTCACCACGTCCGGCTCGGCGCCACCGCCACCGTCCTCGGTGGCGACGAAGAACGCCGGGACCGGTGCCGGATCGACCGCCTCGGTGGTGCTGGTGAGCATCCGGCAGGCGGTATGGAAGTGGCCGCGTACCAGCCCGTCGCCGTTGAGCAGCGACGACTCGACGTAGTAGCCGCCCTGGGCGGCCGGGAGGAACCGGTCACGCACCAGGTTGCGGGTACTCACCTTGAGCTGGAACGGCTCGCCGACCCCGACGTTCTCCGGGAATTCGGTGATCAGCAGCGTGGGATTCTTCTCCGCCTCGGCCACCTCACCGAACGCGGTCGAGACACAGCGGCCGCCCTCCTGAAAGCCGGCGTGTGCCGGCAGAGCACTGTCTTCGCAGCTGTCGCCGAGGACGTCCAAGCCGTTGGTGTTGGTCTGTGCGGTCGCGTCGCGGTCCGTTTCCGCGTTCGAGATCTGGCTGACACCAATCAGGACGCCGAAGGCGGTGAGCGTGGCGGCCGCGATGACCGCGCGGCGTCCCCGACTACCGATCCGTCCAGTGGTGGCGCGTCTGTGGGCCGACCGTCCCATGTGTATACCTTCCGAACGCTCACCGTGCTGTGGCTGTCTGCCGTAGGCTCGGGCACTCGGATGACACCATGCATCGAGCGCTGTCCCGGCCTTACGCACACCGTAGGGATCGGTTCAACGAGAAATCAACTTCGGCGTCAGAAATGATGGATACTTGAGCCGCCAATAATGAAAACTTATAGGGAGTCGGTCGAACCCTCCGTATCAGCCGTTCGGCTGATGCCGCCCAGGCCATCGCCAGGCCGTCGGGGTTCGAGGTCGGACAGCAGCTTCTTCTGCACCTTGCCCACCGCGTTGCGTGGCAGACCGTCCACCATGTGTACCTCGCGAGGACGTTTGTGGACCGACAACTCGTCCGCGACGAATGCGATGAGCTGTTCCGGCCGTACGCCGTCGGCAACGACGTACGCCACGATCCGTTGGCCGAGATCGGCATCGGCAACGCCGATCACCGCCGCCTCGCGTACCGCCGGATGGGCCAGCAGCGCGCTCTCCACCTCGCCGGCGCCGATCCGGTAGCCGCCGCTCTTGATCAGGTCGGTGGAGGACCGGCCGACGATGCGGTGCCAGCCGTCGGAGCCGATCGCGGCGACGTCCCCGGTGCGGAACCAGCCGTCGGCGGTGAACTCGGCACGATCGTCCCGGCCGAGGTAGCCATCGAACACCGTCGGGCCGCGTACCTGCAGCTCACCGATTGTCGTGCCGTCTGTCGGGAGCGGTTCGCCGTGCTCGTCCACGACGCGGGTCCGTACGCCGGCCAGTGGAACGCCGACCGCGCCGGGCCGCCGTTCGCCATCCGCCCGACTGCTGACCGTGATCAGGGTCTCGGTCATTCCGTACCGCTCGACCGGCCGGAGCCTGGTCAGACCGGCCAACTCTTCGAAGACCGGCGTGGGTAGCGCGGCGCTGCCGGAAACGAGTAGCCGGGCGCCACGCAGCTCCCGTGCCGAGGCAGGGTCCGCGCAGATCCGGGACCAGACCGTGGGTACGCCGAAGTAGAGGGTGCCGCCGGCCGTGGCGTACGCCTGGGGGGTGGGACGGCCGGTGTGCACCAACCGGGACCCGATCCGGAGCGCGCCGAGCACCCCGAGCACCAGGCCGTGCACGTGGAACAGCGGCAGGCCGTGCACCAGCACGTCGTCGGGCGTCCAGGCCCAGGCCTCGGCCAGGGCGTCCAGATCGGCGGCGATCGCCCGCCGGGTGACCGGTACGCCCTTGGGCGCTCCGGTGGTGCCGCTGGTGTAGAGAATCAGCGCCCTGGCGTCGCCGGTCAGCTGCTGTGTGGTCCCGGCCCGATCCACCGGATCGGCTCCACCGGGCGGGTCGATTCGGCCGGCCTTGAGCACCAGTTCGGCGTGGGAGTCGCGCATGATGTGCTCACGTTCGACCGGTCCGGCGTCGGGCGGTACGGGGACAACCGGCGTACCCGCCAGCAGACAGCCGGTGACCGCGACGACGGTGTCCAGGCTCGCGTCCGCGTGTACTGCGACCACCTGCGCTCCGGCGACGTCGCGGGCGACCGATCCGGCGGCGGCCAGCAGCTCGGACCGGGACATCGCCCGATCCGCCACTCGTACCGCGTCGGGCTGGTCGTGCGTCGCCGTGGTCAGCGCCGTCAGCAGACCGTCGTCCATGTCGCCCCTCGTGCTCCTCGCCCGTACGGCGTTTCCGCCCCGGGCCCAGGTGGGTATGTGCCGAACCACTGCGAGTATCCACGACAGTGACGCGACAGTGAACTGTCCGGACAGAAGGGCCAGCGCCATGGTCGACGATTCCGTGCCCCGTACCGCCGATGTGCGTGATTCCGGTCGGGAGGTGGCGTGATGACGACCGCATCCGAATCGGCGACCGTCGACGACTGCCTCCGCCTCGGGGGCGGTTTCTCACAGGGTGATCGACGGTGGATCGTGGAGCAGTTTGCCACCCTCGACAGCCGATTGGCGGCGTTCCCGCAGGACAGCACCGAATTGGAACTGTCGGTCAAGGATCGGGCTGCCCGGGGGCAGAAGGTGACGCTGGAATGCTGGATCGCGGGTTGGCCGAAAATTGTCACCACGTCGGGTGAGGAGGATCTGCGGGCCGCGCTCAACGACGTACGCGATGATCTGCGTCGTCGGCTCAACGATGCGAAGACCCGGCAGGAACCACGTAACAACCGGAATCTGCGTCCGACCGGACTGCCCGATCCTGATCCGCAGCCCGGTGATCTCGGCGTTGATTGAGTGAGCCGGCCGATCGTGTGATCCGACCGACACCTGGCCGGCACAGTGGTGCCATGGACGCGACCTGCGGATACGTTGGTCGTCGGTCGGGTGCCCCAGCGGGACGTACGGCTGCCCGGCCACCAATGAGGGGCCGGGCAGCACTGTCCGAATGGTTGAGTGGCAGATCGGTCGCTTCCGCCGAGATACCGCTGACCCGGCGGCGCGGTGTTGGTCCGGTTGGTCCAGCCTTGTGTGACCTGGATCACTGCCAATCCGTGGGCTTGTGCGCAGACGGTACGGTGACCTTCCCGAAGTTGAGAGACAGTCATGATTCGCCTTGTGAATCGTTGGCGGGAGTAGGTCATCTATGCGTCGGTACGGCGTGGTCAGCGCTATTGCGGTCACCGCCCTCGTGTTCCCCGCAGCGGGTTGCGGACTCGTCGGCGGAAGAATTACCAGCGAAAGTGAGCGGGACGAGTTCGTACAGGCGTTGACCGACGCCGGATATGGCGGACTCGGGGAACCGGTCGAAGCCGACGGGCAATGGAAGGTGCAGGCCGACATGGCTTTCGCCAGATGTTACCTGTGGCTGGAGTGGGACGGCGACGACTTCTACGTCTCTCACGTGACCGGAAACGGCGCTCCGGTGACGCCCGAAGGTCGTGAAGACCTGCCGAACCCGGAGCCGACCGCTGCTCTCGACCTGGTCAACGAAAGTGCCGCCGGACAGGATCGCGGCGGACGGGTCTGCTGATGTCGACTCCGACCAGGGGTGCGACGTCGACTCCGACCAGGGGCGGCTCGGGACGTCACCGGGACCGAGATGCCGGATCGGCTGATCGGCTGGGCGCCATGACCAGGGAACACGACCGATGAACATCCGTCCCTTCTTCATCCGGCTGGGTCCCTCCCGGTGGTGGTATGTCGCCGGGCTGGCGCTGTGGGTGGCTGGCTTTCTCGGCCTGTTCGGGTACGGCTACCTGGCCAAGACCGACCGTGACGTCGCCGCCGCCGCGTACACCCGCGTCGGCGTGGACGGCACGCTCACCGTCGAGGTCTCCGACGCCGGGGAGTACGGCGTCTGGCTGGAGACGGTGGCCGGGGCACAGCGGCCCGAGTCGGTCCGGCGGCTGGCCGACTCGCGGGTGGCCCGGCTGGTAGACATCCGGGTCACCGGAGCCGACGGCGCGGCCGTACCGGTCGGTCCGGCGCTCGGCTACGACTACCGGGCGGCGACCGAATCCGCGCAGCTGCTCGGCTGGGGTATCGGCGGCATGGCGCTCGGCCCCGGTGTCTACCAGGTCACGCTCGTCGATCCCGGACCGTACGCGGACAGCTCGGTGGCCGGTCTCGCGGTCGGTCCGCTATCAGGCGAGCCGGATCTGCGCGTCCTCGCCGGCGGTCTGGTCGGTTCGGCGGCCGGCCTCGGCGTCTGCCTGGTCACCCTGGTACGACGGCAGCGGGCTACCCGGCGGGCCGCCCCATGACGGCGCGCGGTGGTGCGCGGAGCGAGGAACGGCGGTGACGTCGATGGATCCCGACAAGCCACTCCAGTCGATGAGTGAGGCGGAGCTCAGCGCGGCCCGTTGGGCCGGGGTGCGCGGGGTGTCCGGCGAGGAGCACCGCCGCGAGCAGGAACGACAGCTACGGGAGCGCGAGTACGGGCCGCCGCGCCGATTCGCCGCCAGGCCGGGTACCAGCGGCGGAATCCGCTGGCTGTGGGACCTGTTCCTGCTGGCCCTGCCGTTCGTCGCGCTGGTGGTGGTGGTCACCGGGCTGGCCCGAGGTACGACCTGGCTGGCGGAACAGTCCGTGTTGGCGCCGCTGTTTCCCGCGCCGGGGGACAGCCCGGCCCGCTACCTGTTGTCGGTGGTCACCCTGCTGATTCTGGTACCCGGCAGCCTCGCGTTGCTGGCCGCCCGGCTCCAGCCGACCCGGCTACGGCTGGCCGCCCGGATCGTGCTGATGCCGATCGCTGTTCTGCTGGTTCCGGTGATCTTCTACGTTACCCAGGTGACCGCCACCGCCGACCTGGTCCGGCTGCCCTCATGAAGGCCGTGACAGCAGGCAACGGCGACACCGGGGCCGGCGACAATGCCGAGACGGGCAACGCCGTACTCGAACTGATCGACCGCGTGCGTCCGCCGCTGCGCGGGCTGATCGCAGCCGGCCTGGCTGCCGCCGGCGGTCTGATGCTGATGCTGGGCTCCGTACTGCCCTGGGTGGCCGGGCCGGACGCCGACGCGGTCACCTACGGCGTGGCGGCGTCGGCCACCGGCGGGTCGGCCTTGGGTTCCCGAGCCGGTATCGCCGGCGGCGACGCGCTCGTCACGCTGCTCGCCGGGATCGTCGCCGTCGGCCTCGCCGGCTGGTACGGGTTGGGTCGGGCGCGCCGCTGGCAGCAGACGGCGCTGTTCGGCGCGGCGTCGCTCGCGTTGGCCTGGACGGTGCTGGACTTCGTCGAGGTCGGCGACACGGCCGGTCCGGACGGGGCGAGGTGGGACATCGGACCCGGCATCGGGCTCTACGTCTGCCTGCTCGGCGGGTTGGCCGTGCTGACCGCCGCCGGTTCGGCGCCCCGCGACGTCGAGCAGGACCTGCGGGTCCTCGGGCATCGCGCGGAGCAGTTGGCCGCGCGTGGGCTCGGCTTCGAGGCGATCGAGAAGCAGCAGCAGTTGCTGCGCCGGGCCCGCCGCCGGCCCGGCTGGCAGGATCCCCGCCTGACCTTCGAGGCGCTCTACCTGGCCCGGCTCTATCTGAACGTGGGACACGTCGACCGGGCGGTACGGCTGGTCCACGAGGTGATGGGCGGGGCGGACGAACGGTTCGGCGGCGACCAGGAGGGACTGGCTGCGGCGCGCGCCGAAGCCGGAAGTGTGATCGTGGACGCCAACGCCCAGGTCGCCGCCGCCGGGCACCCGGCGTACTGGCCGGCGGGCTGGGCCGATTGACCGGCGAGATCCCCAGGTCGGCTGGGGACGATCGCGGGGGTGACCAGGCTGCGAGCTAGGCACCTACGGGTGGCACACTGCGCATCGTGATCTCGATCGCGGAGCTGGTGCGGCGGGCCGGGGACTCGGATGCCCTGCCGCTGGTCACCATTTCGGAGTTCTTCGACGGCAACGACGAAGAGGGTTCCATCGCCCCCAACCAGTGGGAGTACGGGCGTCCGCCGTTGGCCGAGCTGGCGGACCGGTTCCGGGACATCGAACGGCGCGAGGACGTGGCCTGGGTACGGGTGCAGCTGCACCCGGAGACGCTGGAAACCGACGAATTGGCTGGTGAGGCGGTCGCCATCTGCACCTCGGCGGACGAGCCGACCTGCGAGTCGTGGGTCGACGGGCTGGAGTCCAGTGGCATCATGGCGGGGTTGGTCGACGACTTCGTTGACGTCCCGCCGGTTCCCGCCGGCATGTCGATCTGGTCGGTCACCTGGGACTAGCCACGTTCCCTGGTCCGGCCACTCGACTGCGGTGCCGGACGGGTCGGCACCGAGGTCGAGCAAGGGAGCACGGTCGTGCGGCAGCAGGTCCACTTCGTCACGGTCGCGACCGTCGACCTCGACGCGGCCCGGCGTTTCTATCGGGACGGTCTGGGCTGGCGGCCGACGCTCGACGTACCCGGAGAGATCATCTTCTTTCAGCGCGCGCTCAGCAGCAACGAGTCGGCGGGCGTGGACCTGGTGTCGAGCTTCAACGCCGCCCGCGACGCCGAGGCACAACCGGCGGAGGCGTCGGCGGAGTCCCCGACCGTCCATGAGTTCGGCGACCGTCCTGATGTACGGATGCGGAGAGCCGACGAAGGTCGTAGCGAGCTCTGCTCCGGATCCGATCACTTGGTGAGTTGTCGGCAGCCGAGCCACCCGGAAGGTGCCTGCCTGGCGGGTGATGGACACCGAGGCGAGTGGTGGAGCACGACCAAGATGCTGGTCCTGAATCGGCGCGAACAGACCGGTCACCTGGTGACAGCGGCTCGTTGTACGACCTCCTCAGCCGTCAACGGGCTGCGGGGGTGGTGGCTCAGGCACATTGGCGCTTGGAGCTTGACGAACCGCGCGCCCTCCACCGCCGCGTAGAACTGTCCGGTGCGCATTCTGCCGACGTCAGGGATGTCGGCGCCCTTGGCCCGCGCGACGTCGCGGGCCGCCTCGATCTGCACCGGCGCGGTCAACAGGCCGAAGAACTGAGTGGCAGCGTTGCCAGGGATTTGATTGTTCAGCGCCTTCGGTGCTTGGGTGGCGAAGACCAGACCGAGTCCGTACTTGCGGGCCTGTGACGTCAAGGTGAGGGTGCTCTGTGTACACGCGGTGACCGCACCGGATGGTGCCAGCGTCTGAGCTTCGTCCATCACGAAAAGGCCACCGAGTGGCCGGTCACCAGCGGGATGCCGCTTGATCCAGGTGAACAGGGCGAGTTGTAGCTGATTGACGAAGCTCTGCCGCTGGTGGTCGTGTGGCAGTCCGACAAAGCTGATCACCGAGACCCGGGCGCGTCGTCCTGGCAGCGGCGTGAGCAACGTGCCGGGGTCGACAGGAGTGCCGTCACCCCCGAACAGCGGATCGTCGATCAACGCGGCCTTCAGTAGCTGCGCCATGCCCGCTGCCAGCTTCGGGGCGCTGTCGAGCTGGCTGACCCCGTCCGGCAGTTCGTTCAACAGATCGGTGAACGCCCGCAGGTCGCTGCCACCGGTCCGGGCGTACCCGGTCAGCGCCTCGCGCAGCACGGCTCGACCGAGCCTCGCCTTGTCGGTGCCGCCGTCGACCCGGGCATGTGGCGCGAGTGTGGCGACGGCTGAGTCGACAGCCGCGCGGAATGCGTCGGGGTCGTCGAGCACGTCACGGAAGTTCGGCAGCGGTGGAAAACTCAGCGAGCGGCCGGCACGACGACCGGGCGTCCAGACGACCACGTCGGTGCCGGCCAGGTATGCGGCAGCCCGATCCGGATCCGCAGGGCCCCAGCCAATCGGCTGCTCCGGCCAGGCATCGCCGAGTCGGGCGAGATCGTTGTTCGGGTCCAGCACGATCGCGGACACGCCACGCAGTGCGCACTCCTCGACAAGCCGGCGGATCAGCACGGTCTTGCCGGATCCCGAGCCAGCAAAAATCACCGTGTGCCGACGCAGTGACTCCAGACTCATCCGGACCGGATCCGGCCGTCCGGCGACGGAACCGACCGTCAAGTGGTACGGGTCGATCCCGGCCGGCACCTGAGGCTGTTCAGGTCCGGGCAGCACCACAGGCTGATCGTCGCGCCCACCGCGACCAGCAGACGAGTTCTCACTTGCCGCCGGCATCACTGGTACGGAGGCCCGGCCGACCGCCCGTACCGGCGGGTCGACCGGGGGCGTGGCCTGATCGGGCTCGGCTGGTGCCGTCGAGTCGCCACCGGCGGCATGGTCGTCCCTGCTGGCGTCGGTGTCGCCATCGAGCGCGGTCCGCAGGGCCGCGATACCGGATGCCGGTCGCCGGTTGGCGAACCATGGTCGTAGCCGTTCCAACCCGTACTGCTGGATCAGCTGTTCCAGGGCGGCCAGGCGCCGGATGTCCGCGGTGGGGAAGGGAAGCGTCCGCCCGCCGGCTCTGGTGAACGCGTCGAGCACCTCCCGGGTACGTGCACCGGCCGACCAGTCCACGCTCCGGAGCAGGAAGAGACGCCGTTTGGTGACCCCCTCGGTCAACCCGGCGGTGGTCATGGCGTTGCGGATTCGGTTGAGCGCCGCGATGTGGTGCGGGGCGCAGACGGCCCGGAACGACCAGTGTTCCTCGTCCTCGGTCTCGTCGTCGAGCGTTCGCCGCAACCGGGCGTGCAGAGCCGGCTTGCCGCTGACCGGCAGCGGGTCGAGGCTGAACTCGTCGGCTGATCCGTCCTGAGCGGCGATCCACGCGGTCAACCCGGCCTGCAGCAGCACCGGCACCCTCAGGTCCTCGCTGGACTGCTGCACCGCGCTCGCGGTCTCGGCTGACTCGATCAACTCGGCGTACCTGATGTCGATCTTGGCTAGCTCGTCGGATTCGGCCGGCACCGGCCGCGTGTCGCCCTGCGACTCGGACTTGCCGGACCGATCGGGTGTGGACACGGCATCGGACCTCGTGGACGGGCCGTCGTATCCAGATGGCGCACGCAGCAGGTGAGTAAGCTCGCGCACCTGCCCGTCAGCCAGGCAGCTGCGCACGTGGGTGTCGATCCGACGGAGCAGTTCGCGCGGCGTGAACTGGACGACCTCAGCGAAGGCGGACGGGTGGATCGGCCACGTCGGGTACGGCGGGGTGAAGCCCAGCTCGTCGAAGACCAGGCCGAACCGCTTCTCCACCAACTCGCGGCCGATCTCCGGTGACGGGATCTCCTTGAGCCGCACCGCCTCCCGGAACCGATCCTGCACAGTGTCGGTGGCCTGCACCTTGATGCTTTGCCAGGTCTGCGGTAGGCAGGAGACGATCGACAACGAGCGGCGGGTGTTCTCACGGAGCGACATCAGCCCGCTGGCGATCTGCTCCAGCAGCAACGAGGTTTGCCAGTCGACCTCGCCGCGGACTTCACGAGTGGTGGATTTGACCGACTGGGCGACCATCAGGTCGATCTGATCGAGCGCGATGACGGTGGGTCCGACCAGGGCAACCAACCGGGAGGTGTCGCGGACGATCTCCTGTGGCGCACGCTTGCTGCGCCGGATGCCCCACGCGGCCAGCGCTCCGGGGCTTTCCTCGTCACTGGATGACAGGAAATCGTAGCCGACGTCTTGGGCCGTGCCGTCGTCACTGGCGTATAGCACCAGTGCCCGAGCGGTGTCCTGGCATTCGGTGCCGATTTGGCGATTGGCCTTGCGTACCTGGTCTACGAAGGCATCGAGGGCGTGCCGGGTCAGTTCGGTCTCGCCGGTGACCGACCGCCGGACGGCGCGTGGCGCGTCGACCTCGTCGGCCAGTCTGCGCAGGAATGCGTGCAGTTGCGAAGTCCCGTCCGGTGCCGGTCGGGCGAAATCCTCCAGCAGGGACAGCGAGGTGCTCCGCCAGAACGCGTTGGCCTCTAGGAGCCTGACAAGAAAAAAGAACCCACCGGCGGCCTGTACCCGTTGACGGACCGCGCCGAGCAGGTGCGTCTTGCCGGTGCCGCGTTGTCCCAGGATCGCCAGACCCACCGGGCTGGAGTCGACGCTGTGATTCGCTTCGGAGACGCCCTCCATCACCATTTCGATGATCTGGTGATGTAGCCCTTCGACGTGAAACGGGATCGGCTTCCAGACATCATCCGGAGTCGGTGCCCAGTTGAACCGTAGCGCGGCCAGCGCCCGCCGCTGCTCATCGGTCATCCCGGTGGGACCGGTCATGAGGGCGAGATCGAAATCAGATGCCGGAGCTGATTGCCGATGCTGACGGCCGCGTCGCGCTCCTGCGTTCTGAGTACCTTCTGGTTGGATTCCGGCACGATCTGCACGTCGGGGTCCTGGTTGAGCTTGATCAGGGCGGTGTCGAGATCGTCGCGCGGCAGATCGGCGAGCGCGGCCCGCAGCGCGGCCAGCATGACGTAGTCGCCGGGCTGGTCGATCAGCTCGTGGTACGCCCGCCGGATCCGTGTGGCCACGTCAACCTGGCTCGCTTCGCTGCCGTTGGCCGTCGTCCCGACCGGCTCTGCCGGGCTGATGGTGGTAGCGATCTCGTTGGGCTTGAACTGCATCCGGAAGAGGTCGTCGGCTCGAACGCCCGAGTGGTCGATCAGCCGGCGAACGAAGTCGAGCACCGTGTAGAGCGTCGCACCGGCGGTGCCGGCACCCTTCGGTGGCTCGTCCTTACTCAACTCCGCCTTGGCTGCCTCCCACCCGCTGTCGGTCAGGTGCAGGGTGATCGGCTTCTCCGTCACCTCGATCAGCCCAAGGGTCTCCAGGGCGCGGCGATGGGTCGCCTTGAACCCGGTGACGCCCGCGACGTTGATCAGGTAGCTCTGCTGCAGCGGAGCGGCCTTGACCATCAGGTTGATGAGTACGCACCGCTCGACGAGGGTGAGGTCCTTCTCCGACATGCGGTGCTCCTCAAGGGCGTGAGCGGTCGCATCGACATGGCGATGATCAATAGCTCGGGGTGGCCGGGAAGATGAGATGCTGGGCCGGGGTGGCCTGGGCACTGGCCGATTCTGCCGATACCGCCGGATCGGCGCAAGGTCCGTCCGTCCGGTGCAGATAGCTGACACTCGGCAATGAGTGGATCTTCAACCCCGCAGGGCAGGCGCTTACCTGAAACACCTGTTCGCAGCTGCCTAAAAGTGATCATGAATGGAACCGTTGCCAAATCTCGTCGGTGAGAGGCAGCATGGCTGGTCGGTGTAACCCGGGTGGTGGTCCGCAAAGTGCGGGCTGCGGTCTTATGTCTGCTTCTGTCGGGCAGCGGAGGTGTGTGGTGCAGTCCGAAGTGGTCCGCTATCAGGTCGACGACAAGACGATAGCGATGATCGAGATCGATCCACCGGTTGGTTTTCAGCCGGCCGGGATCGGTGACGTCGCCGGCTGGGTACGAGAGTCCGCCGCACCTGCCGTCGCCGCCGCCAAAGTGTTATTGGACCAGGTCAAGGCTGTCTCCCCGGATGCTGTCGAGGTGAAGTTCGGCATCAAGGCGACCGGAACGGCCAACTGGGTGGTCGCCAAGGCGGCGACCGAAGGCAATTTTGAAGTCACCCTCTGCTGGTATCCGGGTGGGCCGCCGGACGCCGGCACCACGATGCGGCGCTGACCGGGACGGAGCGGCCGGTGACCGCAGGACCCGACGACTGCTCCTGGCTGGTTGCCCTGCACCGCGGGCAGCACCAGGACACCCCCGTCGGTACCGGGGTCGTTGTGGAGAGCAACCTGGTGCTGACCTGCCACCATGTCGTGTTCGGCAACGACGGGAAGCTGCACGACGACCTCTGGATCTCGTTTCCACTGGCCGAGAAGGTCACCTGGTTCGACCGCCGCCGGATCGGCAGCTGCCTGCACGACGGAATGCGGGACGCCAAGGTCGACCTGGTCATGCTTGAACTCGTGGAGCCGGTGCCGGCCTCGGTGACCCCGGCCCGACTTCGTTGTCTGCCCGCCAAGCCACTGGCAGGAAGTCCTTACTGGACATACGGGTTCCCGGCGCACGTGGTCGGCGGTTGCCATGCCGAAGGCAGTGTCGGCCAGCCCGGTGGGTGGGGTCGCGTCATGATCCACACCTCGCCGGCCACCCAGCTGAGCAAAGGGTTCAGCGGCGGTGCGGTCTGGTCACCCGAGTACCAGGCGGTGGTCGGCGTCGTGGTCACCGCTGATGCCCAGGGCGGCGGTCAAGCCGTGACCTTGCACTACGCCGACCAGCAACTACCGGACATGAAGCTGGCGACTCTGTCCGCCTGGCGGGCCGCCGACGCGGACGACGCCGCCCTCGCCGCTTGGGGATGGGCTTTGGCCACCGACGGCGAGGCCGGCCGGCACTGGCTGCCCAGGGCACGCGGGGTCGCGGTCGACACCGAAGGCGGCGCGCGGTTCCGCGGCCGGGCAGCCGCCCTGCACCGCATCGTCGACTGGATCGACAGCGCCGAACCGGTCAGCCGGCCGTTGATCGTCACCGGGTCGCCGGGGGTCGGCAAGTCGGCCGTACTCGGGCGGATCGTCACCACCGCCGACCAGCAAATCAGCGGGGAACTGTCCGACACCGACGTGGCCGTCCGAGCTCCGGTCGGTGCGGTCTCCTGCGCAGTGCACGTCAAGGGCAAGACAGCCCTCGAAGTCGCCGCCGAGATCGCCCGTGCCGTCGCCGTCGAGCTGCCAGGCGTACCGGCTGATCTGATGCCCGCGGTGCGCGATCAGCTGAACCACCGGCGGACCCGGTTCACCCTGGTCCTCGACGCCCTCGACGAGGCGACCGACCCGGCGCAGGCGCGCATGATCATCGACGACATCCTGATGCCCCTGGCCCGTGACTGCGGCCCACGGGGCCTGCGGATCGTGATCGGCACCCGGCGCTCCGACGATCACGGTGACCTGATCAGCCGCTTCGGCGGCAACGCGGAACTCGTCGACCTGGACACGTCGGAGTACTTCGCCGAATCCGACCTGGCTGAGTACGCCCGGGCGACCCTGCAACTGATCGGTGCCGAACGACCAGGAAACCCGTACGCCGATCCGACCGTCGCCGCGCCGCTCGCCCGCCGCATCGCCGCCCTCGCCAAGGGAAACTTCCTGGTCGCTGGCCTGGTCGCCCGCGCTCACGCGCTGCGCGACAACATCGCGATCGACCCGGACGAGGTGTCGTTCACCGCTACCGTGGCGCACGCCCTGGATACCTACCTGGCCGGGCTGCCGACCGCCGGCCGAACATCGGCCCGGCTGGCGTTGACCGCCCTGGCGTACGCCGAGACGCCGGGACTGCCACTGACGTTGTGGCAGTCCGCGATCGAAGCCCTCGGCGGGGCGGTCACCGAGCCGGAACTCGCCGACTTCGCGCGTACCTCGGCGGCGAACTTCCTCGTCGAAGCGGGCGGCGGCGCTCAGCCCGTGTACCGGCTGTTCCACCAAGCGCTCAACGACGCGCTGCTGGCCGATCGGGACGCGCAGGCGTCGCGGCGTGACGACCACGCCCGGCTGTTGACGAGTTGGACCGCTGCCGCGCGGGCCACCGGATGGGCCACAGCGTTCGACTACCTGCTGCGGTCGCTACCGCAGCACGCGGCCGGCGCCGGCGCGGTCGACGACCTGCTCACCGATGACGACTATCTGCTACACGCCCACCTGGACCGGTTGCTGACGGTGGCGGACGCGGCCCAGAGTCCGCTCGCCGTCACTCGTGCCCGGCTCCTACAACGGACCCCACTGGCGGTGGCGGCCGAGTCGGCCGAGCGGGCGGCGTTGTTCTCCGTCGTCGACCGGCTCGACGGCCTGGACAACGGGATCACGGCGGCGGCCGCCCCGTACCGGGCAGGCTGGGCGCACACCCCGCCCCGACAGGAACGCAGCATCCTCGACGGACACTCCGAGGCCGTCTACGACGTCGCGGCGATCGTCATCGACGGGCGTCGTCTGCTCGCCTCGGCCGGCGACGACGGCACAGTGCGACTCTGGGATCCGCTGACCAACCAGGCCGAGCAGACGTTCACCGGTCACGACGACACGATCCACGGCGTCTGCGCGGTGCGCCTCGCCACAGGTGAGGTGCTGCTCGCCACGGCCAGCCACGACGGCACCATCGGGCTGTGGGACCCGCGTGCCGGGCACCGCCGGCACGAGCTGCGTGGCCACGGCGACTGGGTACGCAACATCTGCGCGATCCCGCTGCCCGACGGTGACCTGCTCGCCTCCGCCGGTGACGACCGGACGGTGCGGTTGTGGGATCCGGACACGGGCAGACCAGGCCACGTGCTGAGCGGGCACACCGGTTGGGTGACGGCGGTGACCCACGTGCCCGTCGCGGACCGACAGTTGCTCGCCTCCACCGGCTACGACGGCACGGTGCGGTTGTGGGATCCGGCAACCGGCGAACCGACCGGAGTCCTCACTGGTCACCTCGGCTGGGTCAACACTCTGTACGCGGTGCGTACCCCCGGCCGTACCCTGCTCGCCTCGGCCGGCTACGACAGCACAGTGCGGATCTGGGACCCCGTGACCGGGACATGCGTCCAGGTCTTGCGAACCGGGGGCCCGCTGACCGATCTGTGCACGGTAGACACCAGCGACGGCTGCCTGCTGGTCTCGACCGGTGAGGACGGACTGATCCGGATGTGGGAGGTGCCGACCGGCGCCCCGCAGCAGACCTGGATTCCCCGACCAAGCTTGCGCGGGCATGCCAGCTGGATCCGAGCGGTTTGCGAGCTGCCGACGGCGAACAACCGGATGCTCGCCACCGCCGGCGACGATGGGACCGTGCGACTGTGGGACCCGGGCGGCGGACCGCCGGGGGCGGTCGCCGAGCACGACCGGATCGGGGCGGTGACCGCGGTGTGCCGGGTGCCGGGCGATGAGGGCCGGCTGGTCGCATCGGCCGGGCTGGACGGGCAGGTACGGATCTGGGATGCGGTCACCGGCACCCAGATGCGCGAGTTCCGGGCGTCGGATGGCCCGGTCAATGCGTTGTGTGTCGTACCCGACGAGGAGGAACCGCGCATCCTGACCGCTGGCGATGATCGAGCCGTCAAGCTGTGGGACGCGCGGGACGGGACACTGCAGGGGGAGATGAACGGCCACTACGAGCGCGTCGCCGCCGTCTGCCCGGTGCAGCACGCCGCGGAGCTGTTGGTGGCCTCTGCCGGCGACGACCACACTGTCCGGCTGTGGCGTCCGTACTCGGGCGACGTGCGCGAGGTGTTGCTCGGGCACGTGACCCTGGCCTGGGTGACGACGCTGGCCACGGTCGCCGGGCCTGCCGGCGAGATGCTCGCCTCCGCAGACAAGAGCGGCACCATCATGCTCTGGGACACCGACGGCACGCAGCTCTGGTCGCAGCAGGGGCATCAGGACGCGGTGAACGCACTCTGCGGGCTTGTGGTCGCCGGCCGTCCGGCGCTGGCGTCGGCCAGCGCGGACCACACCATCCGGTTGTGGGACGCCGAGCGGGGTCAGCCGATCCATTGGCTGACCGGGCACACGGGGCCGGTGACCGGGCTGAGTCTGGTCCGGGTGGGTGGGCGTGACCTGCTTGCCTCGACCAGCCACGACCGCACCGTCCGGGTCTGGGACCCACCGACCGCTCGCGCGGTACGCACGATCCCCGTACTCCATCCAGCGCTGGCCTGCTGCACCGTCGACGACACGCTACTGATCGGTCTGGACCAAGGCCTCCTGGCGCTCACGATCATGAGCTGAGCGCGTCGAGGAGCCCGAGCCGTCGCAGTTCTGCGGCGATCGCGGCGACCTCGTGCAGGCTGCCGTCGGCGACCGCGAGCATGAACGCCTCAGCGCGGTCGACGTCGACGTCCGGGATCGTCGCCCCGGTGTTGAGGTTGATGAAAACCAGCGCGGCGGCCCAGGCCAGGCGTTTGTTGCCGTCGACCAGCGCATGGTTGCCGCAGATCGAGTGCAGCAGGCTGGCCGCTTTGCCCGCGAGGTCGGGGTAGGCCTCCTGCCCGAAGACGATCGTGCTCGGACGGGCAGCGGCGGAGGCGAGCAGCCCGTAGTCGCGGACCTTGGCTGGGGTGCCGAAGACGATCGAGCCGATCTCCAGCAGGTCGCCGATCTCCAGCAGGTCTTCGACATCGAGATAGACGGTCACTGGGCCAGTCGGTCGAGCAGCTCACGGTGGCGCTCGGCCACATCCGCGGCCAACCCACGCACCTTGGACCGCTTGCTGTGCCTCGCGACGTACTCCTCGATCGCGACAACGATGGTGGCGTTGGCCGACCGGTGCTCGGTCTCGGCGATCTGCTTGAGCCGCGCGTGCAGATCGTCCGGCAGGTTGACTGTGGTAACCATAGGAAGATCATACGACTTCCAAGTGCCCACCTGGGCGTACAGCCGGTTTGCGCTTTCGTCGAGGTGACGCTGAGACACCTCACGCGTCCGTTTTAGGGTGCGTAGGGCGTCACCTCGACGGGGCTACGGGCGGATGAGGACGTCGTAGACGGGGGCGTTGTCCCACCCCGGCCGGAGCTGGGCGACAGTGCGCCAGCCCCAGGAGGCGTACGCGGCCTGCGCCGGAAGCCGGATGCGTCGCCCGCCTTGGCATAGGCCAGCGTCGAGCGCAGGTGCAGGAGGGCCTTTAGCCGGGGCGTAGCCCACGGCGCGCCGATCCGCTGGGCCGCCTCAGCGAAGCGCAACGCCTCCGTCGGATTGGCATCCCGCACCAGCATCGAGAGTTGTTGGAGCGCACGCACCTCAAGTCGAGGATCTCGCCGCCTGGCAGCCGGCCGGTGGCTGATCAGTCGTCGGCATCGAGGCGCTGACGGTAGGCCTGAAGCTGGTCACCGTCGCGGGTGTGCCAGCACGGCCCAAGCTCCCAGCCGAGCCGTTCGTAGAAGCCGGTCGCTCCGGCCGACCCGACCGGGGTGACCAGCTCGGCCTCCGCTGCCCCGGCCCGCCGGGCGTCCTCGACGAACCGGCGGACGAGTTCCGCGCCGACTCCGCTGCCCCGCCACTGCGGTCGCACCGCCACCGCGACCATCACCGCGACCTGCGGCTTGTCGGCCGGCCCGTCCGCCGCAGCCGACTGACCGGATCGGCGTTGCGCGATCTGCCGGGCCCAGGGCACGACCCGGGACGACAGCTGACGGGCCAACCTGGGTCGCCGCCCCAGTGCCCCGGCACCGGCCGCCGCGAGGGACGCCAGCGCCCGTCGATCAGCGAGCAGTGCCGCCATGTGGGCGGCCTGGTCGGTGGTGCCCAGCAGGAATCCGACAATGTCGGCGTGGGGTTCCGTCGGGTCGGTGACCACGTAGCCGACGCCGTGCCGGGAGTCCAGGTAGGTGCGGTGCCAGCGACGGACGAACCTCGTTCCGAGTGACGGGAACAGTCCGACCGGCAGGAACTCCACATGCGTACGGGCCGTGGTCGCCAGATCGCCGTACCCGGCTGGCCGCACGGCGGCTCTGCTACGGCCCGGCTCCGCCAGCGAGGTGTGGGACCGCGACGGGGACTTGGCGCTGCCCATCATGTCCCACGGGTACCCGCCCGCAGGGTGGTCATGCGAGGGCCGGATCTGCCGCCCGCCGAGATCTGCCGCCCGCCGAGGACGACCCCGCTGTGACCGACCTGCCGGGGATCGACCTCGGCCCGGCCGAGCCGCGCGGTCCGATCGGCGAGGCGGTCGCTGGATGGCTCGCCGACGGCGTCCGCAAGGTGGTGATCAGCGGAGTCGTCGACGTGACCGTGACGGACTCGACAGCCGCCGCCGACGCGGTCCGGCGGCTGGTGCTGGTCCGGGAATTGACCCCTGCTGACCATCGACGACCCGGCCTGCCTCGCGGTGCTCGACCAGCTACTCGACGGTGCCGAGATCACCGACATCGACCTCGACATCGCCCGCGACTTCGACGAGGAAGGTCTGGTCACGAAGGTGGGTGACCGGCTGGTCTGGCTGCCGCACCGGCTGCGTCGCTGGCCACTGCCGTCGATGGTGGTCTGAAGTCGGCCATCAGCTCCGGCGGAACCCCCGGCCAGCGTGCGAACGAACTGTCCACGAAGTACGCCTCTCCCGGATCCCAGGTGTGCCCGGCGGGACGGCGGTGGTAGAGGTAGCCGAGCGGGTGGGTGCGGTAAATCGTCGCGCCCTCCGCCCGGAGCCGCTCGATCAGGCCAAGGTCGACTGAGCGGGGCACCGGCCGCCAGCCGCCGACCGCCTCCAGATCACCCTTGGCGAGCAGCATCGTGCCGCCGGCGACCACATCGCCGTACGCCTCGGGGATGCCGGACGATCGGCGCAGGGTGACCCCACGGTTTTCCAGGTAGACGAACTCGGCGCTCTTGCCGACCAGGGTGGCTCCGGAATAGTGCCGGGCCAGCACCAGATCCCAGACGTGTTCGGCACCGTAGCTGTCGTCGTCGTCGAACTTGGTGACCAGGGTGCCCCGGGCCCGTCGGGTGGCGGCGCCGAGCGCCGCCCCGAAGTCCGTCGTCTCCGGCAGGTGCACCACCTCGAACGGCCGCCCGCATTCGGAGAGCGCGACCCTGGCCGACTCCGGCAGTTCGATGCCGTGCAGGCCGAGGATGATTTCCAGCTCCGGGTAGGTCTGCCCGGTGACGGCCGCCAGTGCGCTGGTTACCAGGTCCGGTCGCCGAGTGACCAGGATGGCGCTGACCGAGGGCGGCCGGCCGAGCACCGGTAGCCCACCGGCACCCAGCTGGGCCAGCCGCAGGCCGGCGGCGTGGCCACGGAGCGCGGCCCGGCGTTGCCGTACGCTGCGCGCCTCGGCGGCCAGCGCGGCCATCGCGACCGGGTCCGGCGTCACGGCGGGGGCGACGCCGGTCGGTTCGGCGGCCGGCACGGCGTCGTGCCCGCTGTCGGCGACGCCGACAAGCGGCTCGGTGATGATCGCCCGCAGCTCGGGGTCGAGCAGATCGGCGACGGCCGGCGCGAGGATCGGCGCGTGCACCAGCACCCCGGTCGCCGCCAACTGCGCCAGCAGGCCGGCTGTCTGCGCCGGATGCTCGCCGGGAACCAGCCGGCAGTGCACCACCCCGACCTGACGCAGCGCGACCACGGCCGCGCCGTCCAAGCCGGGTCCGGTCAACGTACCGCCGAGCGTCGGCCCACCCGGTCGGCCGCGAAAACCCGCTCCGGGTCGGTCGGCCCGCGCGAACTCCAGAGTGACCTCGGCCGCCCCTGGCCGGTACGCCGAGGCCAAGCGGCCCCGTGGATTGATCCGTTCGGCGTCGACGAGCACCAGTGGCCTGCCGTCCTGGCCCTGTACGGTGTGCCCGGTCGTGCCCAGCCACGTCCCGTACGGCTGCTCCGGCTGGTCCGCCGTGCCATCGGGCTGATCGGACTGATTGAGCTGGACCGGCGTGCCGGCGGGCTGATCCGGCCCGGTCGTGGTCGGGCCGAGGACCAGATCGTGTGAGCGGATCTCGGCCCGCGCCGGAATCGGGTCCGTGGTGTCGAGCACGGTCGCCACCGCCGGCAGATACGACGGCGGCTCCCGGTGACTGGTCACCGCCGCGCTCGCGGGCGCCGGCATCGGCCGGGACCCGTCGAGGGCGCGTAGCGCCGACCGTACCGCCTCGCGCAGCGGGACCGGCGCGGTCAGAGCGAGCCGTACGGTGGCCGCGCCCCGACGCAGCCGGGGCAGGCTGACCCGCTGGCGGCGCAGGTGCCGCAGCGGGCCGATGGTGCCCGACCAGCCGGGTCGCGGGTAGCGCCACCAGACGACGATCACGGTGGCGCCGCGTACCGGCTGCTGGGCCGCTGGCCGGTTGAGCAGATCGCGGAGCCATTCGACGGTGCCGGCGACCACCAGTACCCGGCGGGTGCCTGGTAGCCGTACCACCCGCAGCCCGACGGCACGGCCGAGCCGGGTAGCGGGACGAGGGGCGGGAAGCCCGGTCAGGCGCCAGTCGACGGTGGTGGATGCCGGACCGGCCGGGGCTGCCCCGGCGCTACGTTTCACCTGCCCGTCCCCTCCTGACCGTCGCTGCGGCTGTCGCTGTCTGCGTCGCCGGGGCCCGCGCCGGCCGCGGTCCGCACCGGTGTCGGCGGTATCGGTGGGCTGGTCGGATGGGTGGCCCGGCCCAGCAGTCGTTTGCGGAGCAGCCAGCCGGCCGTCAACGCTTCGTACAGAGGATAGGCGTTGGCCGCGACGAGGCGGTGTTTGACCGCCTCGTTCGCGCCGCCTGGCACCGGGTAGCCGCCGGGTGGCAGGTGACGGCGGTAGAGCTCGCTGGTACGCCGGAAGTAGCGGCGTCGGCTGGACCGTGGCACCCGGTGCGGATGACCGAGGACCTGCAGGCAGTGCCAGATCATCCGGCCGAAGATCACCGGCCGCAGCGACGCGCCACGGTCAGGACGGGTGTCCAGGTGGTCGAAGACCCGCTGCCACTGGTCGAACACCTCGAAGTGCCGGTCGCTGACGGTCCGGGTGATCGCCCCGTCGTGATGCTGCCGGTACGCGTAGCAGTCGCGGTCGAGCACGGCGATCCGGTCCAGGGCGACCAGCAGCGGCACCACGAAGGAGACGTCCTCGTACCAGCCGGACTGGAAGGTGATCCCCGACTCGACCAGCCGGTCCCGTTTGATGATCTTGTTGCAGGCGATCCACAGGACGTTGAGCAGGCCGGGTTCGTCGGCGAAGCGGAACAGCGTCGGCAGATCGCGGCCGGGTGCGATCCGGCGTACCGGCTGGTCGTCGCTGCGGCCGTCCGGGTAGACCCGGGCGTAACCGGTGATCAGGAGGTCTGGCTCGACCTGGGCGATCCGCTCGGTGACCGCCGCCAGGCTGCCGTCGGGCAGCCAGTCGTCGCTGTCCACACACCAGACGTAGCGGCCGTCGGCCCGGGCGATGCCGGCGTTGCGGGCCGCACCGAGCCCCACGTTGCGGTCCAGGGTCACCACGGTCAGCTCGGCGTACCGGCTGGCGTAGTCGGCCAGGATCGCGCTCGACCCGTCGTCCGACGCGTCGTCCACCGCGATGATCTCCACGCCGTCGTGCGGCTGGCCGAGGATCGAATCCAGGCACGCGGCCAGGTGCTTCTCGACTCGGTAGACCGGGATGATCAGGCTCAACAGGGTCATCTGAACAAGTCGCCTTCCGCATCCGTCGGTCCAGATCCGTCGGTCCAGCGGACATTGTCCGCCGGCGAGCGCGGACATCGTCCGCTGGGGGAAGCGGACATCTTCCGCGCGGGAGAGGACGAGAGGCCGATCCGAAAGCTAACAGGTGACGAGCACGAAGCGAACGTCCGGGATCTCCTGGGACATGTCATCTTTTCTCGATTTCGCGGCGTCTACCCGGCTGGCTGACAGTTCGACGGAGTCCGGACCCGGGAAGGTGCCACGGCATGAGCGTGCGGTGTGTACGGCGGCTGAGGTGGCACTGTCCGGTCGGCTCGTCGCCAGCCTTCGGCCGGCCACCGACCAGACGTCCGCGCGTACCGGGACCCCGGCCCGTACCCTCGACGAGAGCTTCGTCGACTTCGCCACGTCAGCAGCGCCGCTGTTGCGCCGTACGGCCTACCTCATGTGTGGAACTGGCTGGTCGGCGGCCCGCGATCAACGCTTCTGCGGTGTGGGGCCGGTCAGGACGAGGAGAGGACGAGGTTGTGGCTCCGGTTGTCTCGCACGTGATGCGGCAGCTCGCGTAGCGGGCCGGGGCCGTCACTTGTCCCGCCACCAGCGGGTGCCGGTGGCGGTGTCCTCGATGACGATGCCGCGTGCCGTCAGGTCGGCCCTGATCGCGTCCGCCTCCGCGTACAGCTTCTCGCCGCGGAGCCGACGACGATCGGCCAGGAGTCGTTCGATGACGGCGTCGTCCGCACCCGCTTCGTCGCGCTCGAAGTCGAAGGCGTCGAAGATGGTGTTGACCTCGGTGAGGAAGTCGGCGGCGGCCCTGCCCGGCTGGTGCTCGCTGCGGTTGTGTTCGCGGATGTACTCGAACAGTGCCGCCAGGGCGCCCGGCGCGTCGAAGTCGTCGTCCATCCTGGCGTAGAAGTCGTCGCGGGTGCGCTCGGTCAGATCCCGCGTGGCGTGGTCGTCGTGGCTGTGATCGATCAGTCGCCAGAAGTTCTCCACGCGTCGGCGAGCACCGCGAGCCTGTTCCAGGGTGCCCTCGTCGAGCTCCATGGACGACCGGTAGTGCTGGGACAGGAAGGCGTACCGGAGCGTGCGGAAGTCAGCTCTGCCCAACGCGTCCCGAATGGTCGTGAAGTTGCCCGCGCTCTTGGCCATCTTGTCGCCGCCGACGCGTAGGAAGCCGGTGTGCATCCAGCAGCGGACGAGCGGCTCGCGACCCGAGGCGGACTCCATCTGCGCGATCTCGGCCTCGTGGTGCGGGAAGATCAGGTCCTCCGCGCCGCCGTGCAGGTCGTACTGCGGACCGAACAGCGCCTCCGTGATAGCGGTGTCCTCGATGTGCCAACCGGGACGCCCCGGCCCGAGCCGGGTGTCCCAGTACGGCTCGCCCGGCTTGCGGGATTTCCAGAGCGCGAAGTCGCCGGGGTTGCGCTTCTGCTCGTTCTCATCGACTCGGGACAGCGAGTCTTCGGGCCGGGTCTCCGTGCGGCCGGAAAGCTTGCCATAGCCGGCGAACGTGGACAGATCGAAGTACCAGCCGTCGTCGAGCCGATAGGCATGGCCGCGGTCGATCAGCGCCTGCACCTGGGCGACGATGTCGTCGATGTGGTCGAGCGCCCGCTCGTGCACGTCCACGCTGGTGTTGTGCAGCGCGGCCATGTCCTCCAGGTACGCCTGCTCGTTCTCCTTGGCCAGCTGTTGCGGCGAGACACGCAGCTCGGCGGCCCGCCGGATGATCTTGTCGTCGATGTCGGTGAGGTTCTGCGCGTAGGTCACCCGGTAGCCACGGGCGCGCAGGTAGCGGGCAACCAGGTCGAATTGGGTGTAGGTCTTGGCGTGCCCGACATGGCTGAGGTCGTAGACGGTCGGCCCGCACACGAACATCCGCACCCGGCCTGGCTCCATGGGGACGAAGGGCTCTTTCCGCCTGGTCAGCGTGTTGTAGATGATCACGTCCGGTCCTCGATGTCGAGCCCCAGAAGGTGCAACGCTTCGTTGATGGTGCCGGCGGCATTGGCGGAACCACCATTGATTGCCGTGTCCGCCATGTCGTTCAGGGCGCTCGCCGCGGACGCGGTGTCCAGGTCGTCATCCAGCGCGGCGCGAATGCGCGCCAGGTGGGGGCGCACGTCCCCACCGGCGGGATGACGCAGCGCGTATTTGACTTTCTCGACCGTGTGACCGGCGGACCGCAGGAGGTCCGCTCGCCATTCGCCACCGATTCGATAGTGATAGTTCATCAGCGCGAGCCGAATCGCGGCCGGATCCGTGTCCTTCACCAGATCCCGCACGAAAACCAGGTTCCCGAGGGACTTCGACATCTTCTCGCCGCCCAGACCGAGCGGGGCGGTGTGCATCCACCGGCGAACAAAGGGGACATTCGGGCGGATGGCACGACTCTGTGCGTTCTCGCACTCGTGGTGCGGGAAGATCAGGTCATAGCCGCCGCCGTGGACGTCGATGGTCGGACCGAGGTGCACGAGGGACATCGCGGAGCATTCGATGTGCCAGCCCGGCCGGCCGGCACCCAGCGACGTCTCCCACCGGGCCGGATCGTGCTCGTCCGGAACGCTCTTCCAGAGAAGGAAGTCCAGGGAGGTCTATTCACAGGCCATCCTGTAGAAGTGCAACCCGATAACACAGGAGATCGTTTCTGTGAAGGTCGCGAGCGGTCTGCGGTAGTCGGTGTGCAGGATCCGCCATGTCTTCAGGTTCGCGACGACCTGTTCCACAACCCAGCGGATCTTGTTGACCTGCCTGTTGTATTCCTTCTGCCATTCCGCGAGCTCGCCACCTTTGGGCTTCTTGTACGGGGTGATCATGCCGTTGCCGACGTAGCCCTTGTCACCGATCCAGTCTCCGGGATTCAGGGTGACGAGGACCCCGGTGTCGTTGATCGCGTACGAGTCGTGGTGGTTGCCGGTGACGGGATCGGAGATCCAGGCGAGCGCGCCGTCGAGGGTGCAGGCGACCTGGACGCTCATGCCCGTGGTCTTGTGCTTGCCGGAGTACAGACAGCGGTGCGTGCGCCATGACCAGCAGGGAAGCAGGGTGCCGTCGACGATGTACTGGTCGGTCGGGCTGAGGTCGTCGGCTGTCGGTACGAACTCCGTCAGCACGCGATCGAGGACCGGGGTGATGCCGGTGACCGCTCGCGAGATCGTCGGCTGGGAGACGCCGTGTGCTTCGGCGATCTCCGCTTGGACGCGGTTGCGACGCATGTAGGTCAACGCGACGACGACAGCGCGGTAGAGACCAAGGACCGGGGGCCACGGCTCCACATCCAGATCCTGGCATTCCGCTCGGACCAGCACGCAGAGGTCGCGGATCTGGTCCGTGGTGAAGCCAGTGGTATGATACATGTTCGGCGGTCCGCTTTTCTTTGTGATGTTGTGTGGTAACTCCATCCTACGGAAGAGCGGATCGTCCTTTTATTGGGGGTCTACTGTAGCGGGTCGGAGGCCTGCTGAATAAGCCTCAGGGTATGCCGCTTGCCGACGCGCTGCGGATCCCCGCCACGCAGGCTGGAGAACTCGGCCATGAGGCGTTCACTGTACCCGCTGATCTCGCCGTATTCTGGGAACGTCGAGACGTCGTAGTAGATATCGCCGTCGATTTCGTAGGTGTGTCCGCGCTTTTTTAGCTGTTGCACCGAATCGACGATGGCCGCGATGTGTTCACTCGGCCGCGGCTCGACCTCAGGGTCGATGAAGTTGAGAGTTCGCATACTGTGGCTGAACTCGGCGGACTCGGTTTGCGCCAATTCCAGGTAGTGAACGCCCAGCTCTGCGGCCTTGGTGTACATCGGTTCGTCGACATCGGTGATGTTGCGAGCCATCCGTACGCGGGTGCCGGTGTCTTCGAGACGGCGCCGCAACAGGTCGTAGGTCAGAAACGTGAACGCGTGGCCGAGGTGCGCGGAGTCGTACGGGGTGATGCCGCAGACGTAGATGAGAGCCTCGTCGCCCACTGACAGTGTGGTCGTTCCCTGCGTGGCCCTGTCAAATAGTTTCACGTGCGGCTTCCCTACCCTTCTCGATCATCTGAAGGTGCTCCTTAGTGGTTCAGGTCGTAAGTCCTTCGGGGTTACGCGGCCTGGGCGTGTGCGGCGGGCTGGTGTTGGCAGTCGGCGTGTTGCTCGGGGTGTGGGTCTTTCCGTTCGTGTCGTTCGATCCGGGCCAGTAGGTCGGTGAGGTCGGTCGGGGTGAACTTCCATCTGAAGGGCCGGGCGGTCGCGTTGTAGCGCTGTTCGAAGGCGGCGAGGCGGTATTGCACCTGGTCGAGGCTGGTGAAGTCGTTGGGGGTGACGACTTTGCGTTGCACGATGGAGAAGTAGATCTCGATTTGGTTGAGCCAGGAGGCGTGGACCGGGGTGTGGATCATGACGGCGTTGGGGTAGCGCCTGCGCAGGCGGTCGATCGCGGTCTGGCCCCGGTGGGAGGAGCCGTTGTCGACGATCCAGAACACGCGGCGGGCGGAGGCGTACGGTTCCCGGGTCATGACCTCGTCGACGAGGTCGGTGAACGGGGTGATGCCGGTGGTGTCGTGGCAGAGTCCGATGACGTGGGCGCGGTGCACGTCGTAGGCGGCGAGGTAGGCGAGGGCGCCGCCGCGGTCGTACTCGTGGTTGACCCGCATGGCGCGGCCGGTGCCGGGGGGCAGTGTGGGGTGGCAGCGGCAGCGGGCCTGGATGGAGGTCTTCTCGTCGGCGCTGATGACGTACTCGTCGTCGCCCAGTGGCCGACCGTCGAAGACGCGCTGGTAGAGGTTCAGGACGCGGGTGGCGCGGGTGGCGAAGTCCGGGTCCCGGATGAAGATCCACGACTGGTGTCGCCAGGGTTTGATCGTGTCGGCGGCCAGGATTCTGCGGATCGTGGCCGGTGAGATCGTCTCGGCGATTCCCCGGGCGGCGACCTCTCTGGCGAGGTCGGGGCAGTTCCACTTCGACAGCGGTGTGCCGGTCTCGGCCGGTAGTTGACAGGCCAGGGCTTTGACCTCGGCGATCTGGACCGGGGTGAGACGGGGCGGTCGTCCGCTGCGGGGTCGGTCTGTCAGCCCGGCCATGCCCTCGTCGGCGTACCGACCGCGCCAGCGTCGTACCGTGTCGACGGTGACCTGATGCCGGCGGGCGATCGCCGCGTTGGAGTGGCCACGGGCGGCGTCGCGGACGATCCGGGCGCGGATGACCTGCTGGTAGCCGGCGGCATGTGAGCGGGCCAGGGTTTCGAGCCGGTGCCGGTCGGCGGCGGACACGGTGATCTGGCGGGCGTGGCAGGCGGGCACTGGAGGACTCCACGGTCGATCGACGGCCCCCGTGGCGGATCACGATCCTTGCCGGATGACGGCTCGACAGCGGCACGTGACACGCCGCGAACGGGGAGGATGAGGCCATGCCCACGATCCCCGCGTCGACCAAGGCGTCCTTGATCCAGCGGCTGAGCGGGCACGCCCGCCGGAACTGGCCACAGGTGGCGGGCGTGCACGTGCGGTACCACGGCCAGTTCGCCTACGTCACCGTCGAGCTGACCGACGGTGAACGGCTCCCCCTGATGCGACTGCGTTACGGCGGTTCCGCCCACCGGTGGGGTACCGCCATCCACACCGCCAGCACGAACGACTACGAGAACCAGGTCTGGTTCACCGGCACCACCGAGGAAGCCTTCGACCTGGTCTGCGACCTCAAGCTCAGCCCCAGGACCTCTTGATCACCAACCGCGCCAGGTCCGGACCGTCAACCCCCGAAGGACTTACGACCTGAACCACTTAGCTGTCTCAATCTTGTCACAGCGCAACCTCTGCAACCGTGCTCACGCGGTGTCAGAGTGCGGCCGGGACACGACGGCGTTCTCCTCGAGGCGGATCCGAACAGGGTGGGTGTCCACAGCGACCCGCACGCCGACTGGCAGGGTCAGCATGGGCACCGTGTGGCCGAGGTCCACGTCTGTCAGCACGGGGATGGACCGGTCCGCACCCAACCGCGCCAGCGCATGCTCCCACTGCGCAGGACGATCGAGACTCGGCGATCTGCCGACCACCAGGGCCGTTGCCCCGTCGAGGATTCCCGCGTCGGTGAGGACCTCGAGTTGTCCGCATGCGTGCGTGGCTCGGGCCTCGTTGGTCTCCAGGAACAGCACCGCACCGCGAAGTTCCGGCAGGTGCGGGGTGCCGGCCAGCTGGCACATGGTGCCCAGGTGGCCACCGAGCAGGCGTCCGTGGGCACTGCCCGCGTGCAGGACACGCCACGCACCAGCCGGACGGAAGATGCGCGGGCGGTGATCCTCCGTCTCCCACCACAGTGACTCGGCCGAGGTCATGGCTGCCGGATCGAGGTCCCGACCGGGTGCCGGCCGCCAGGCGGCCAGCAGGCTGGCGGCAGTGTACGGAGCGACTCCGTCGGCATCACCGAACGACGGCAGCAGGGTGGGTCCGTGGAAGACCACCAGGTCGCTGTGCGCGTGGATGGCGAGCAACAGGGCCGTGATGTCGCTGAGCCCGCAGACCGGTAGGCGGCGCGCACGAAGCAGCCCGTAGTCGAGGTAGGGCAGCAGGTTGCTCGAGGTGAGGCCGCCGGTGGTGCAGACGATCGCCTCGATGTCCGGTTGCCGGCAGCACCAGACGATGTCCGACGCCAGCTCGGCCGGTGACGGGGGACTGTGGGGTTCCCACCGGGCGTGCGGGGCCAGGCGGGGCCGGAAACCCTGCCGTGACAGCGCGTGCAGTGACCGCCGAAGCCGGCGAGGATAGCCGGCTATCGAGCTGGACGGCGTGACGAGCCCGACCGCAGCGCCGGGTGCCGGCGCGTAGGGCTTCAGGACCGTGCGGCGCGTCAACCGTACAGCTCCGGCTCGACGAACCCGCCGGACTGGCGCGCCCAGTGTGCGGCGTAGACACCGTTGGGAACGGCCAGCAGGTCCGCGTGGGACCCCGGTCTCCACGATCCGACCCTCGTCCATGACGATGATCCGGTCCATCTTCTGGATCGTCGACAGACGGTGTGCGACGACGATCGTGGTGCGGCCCTCCATCAGCGTCCACAATGCATCCTGGATCAACGCCTCGCTCTCGCTGTCCAGGGCCGACGTAGCCTCGTCCAGCAGGAGGATCGGTGCGTCGGAGAGCATGGCCCTGGCGATGGCGATCCGCTGACGTTGGCCGCCGGACAACTTCACTCCGCGCTCACCGACCAGGGTGTCGAACCCCGCCGGCTGCTCCACGATGAACCCCAGCGCATTCGCTTGGCGGGCGGCCAGCCGGATCCGGTGCTCGTCGGCATCCACCGCTCCGTAGGCGATGTTTTCTTTGATCGACCGGTGGAACAGCAGCGGATCCTGTGGCACGTAGGCGATGGCGGCGTGCAGGTCGGCCTGGGTGATGGCGGTGATGTCCTGCCCGTCGATCAGGATGCGACCGGCGTCCACGTCCGAGAACCGCAGCAACAGCCGGGTGAGGGTGGTCTTGCCCGCACCAGAGTGTCCAACCAGGCCGACCTTCTCCCCCGGAGCGATCGTCAGGCTCAACCCGTCGAACAGCGGCTCAGTCGACCCGGCGTACCGGAACACCACGTCGTCGACCGTGATCGCCCCGGTGCCGATCCGCGACGATTCCGGCCGGGCGGGATCGGGCACGCTGGAGTCCGTAGCCAGGATCTCGACCATCTCGCTGGCGTCCCCGACCGCCCGGTTGTACGTGCGCAGGCTCGAGTTGGAGAAGACAAACAGCTGCTGCAGGGCGGTGCCGGTAAAGCTGACGATCAGGAAGATCGTGCCCACCTCCGCCTGCAGCGAGACCACCACGTACACCGCGACCGCGAGCGCCACGGTCGCGACGGTGCCAGTGATGCCACCGAAGTAGGCCATCAGCCGCATGTGCGCGCGCGACAGCCGCAACATCGAACCGAACACGTGCCGCGTGGTCTCAGCGAACCTGCGTTCCTCGTACCGCTCCTGCGCGAAGCTCTTGACGGCCACCACGTTGGTGATCGCGTCAGCTAGCTGTCCGGTCTGCACGCTCTCGCTCGCCGCGTGCTGCCGGCCGATGCTCCGTACCGGACGGGACAACGCGCCGGCAACCGTCATGTAGGAGATCGCGAGCACCGCCAGTAGCGCCGAGTACAGCGGAACCTTCACCGACATGATCACCACCACCGCGGTCAGCGACGACAGCAGCGGCAGCGTCTGGAACAGAAAGGTGTCGGTGATGCGGGTGTAGGTGCCGATCAGTTTGGTGCTCTGCGCGACCAGCGAGCCACCGAGCCGGTTGGCGTGAAAGTCCATGCTCTGCTTGATGATGTGGTTGAAGCAGCGCTGGGCGAGATCCCGTTGGACGTGTGCCTCCAGCCGCCAGGCGGCCACGTCGACCAACCGCCAGGCGACCACGCCGCCGGCGAGCATCGCCACCGCGTAGGCAATCAGACTGGTGCGAAAGCTTTCCCACGGGTGCCCTGGCTGATAGTCATTGTGGGCCAGCCGGTTCAGCACGTCGGTGACGATCAGCGGGGGCAGCACCGAGTTGACGAAGACGGTGAACGGCACGGCCAGGGCGCAGGCGATGACCAGGTGCGGGTAGCGCCACGAGGCGCGCCAGTAGAAACCCAGTACCGTGCCGGCGGACAGGCTTGCGCGATCGGACTCGGCCATGTCGTTCGCACCACTTCCTCGGGTCAGCGTGGCCATCGGCCACCGTCGATGTCTATGGTCGCGCCGGTGATGAACCGCGCCTCACCGGAGGCGAGGAAGACGGCCGCGCTGGCCACGTCGTCGGCCGTGCCGGCGCGCGCGATCGGTTGCCGCGCAACGATCCGGCGCTGCTTGTCGGGCGCCGTGAAGGTGTCGTGGAACGAGGTGCCGCCGATGAATCCTGGGGCTATGGCATTGACCGTGATTCCACGAGCGGCCACCTCCTTTGCCAAGGCCTTTGCGAACGAGACGACTCCACCCTTCGCGGCCGCGTAGGCGGCGACGCCCTTGCCGCCGCCGTTGTGCGCGGCCTGCGCGGCCAGCATGATCACCCGCCCGTCCGTCGCCTGGCTCAAGTGCGACAGTGCGGCTCGGCAGACGCGGAACGTGGACACCAGGTTGACGTCGAGAACTCGCTGGAAATGCGCCTCGGCCATCTCCGCGACCGGTACCCGCGCCACCAGGTGACCCGCGTTGCTGACCAGAACGTCGAGGCCGCCGAGGAAGGCGACCGTCTCGTCGATCAGCCCGTTCACATGCCGGGGATCCGTAAGGTTGGCCGCGATGGTGGTGGCGCGCCGCCCGAGAGCGCGGATCGTGGTTGCCACGTGCGCTGCCTCGTCAGCTGACTGCCCGAAGTGAACGACCACGTCGGCCCCGGCTTCGGCGAGTCCGAAGGCGATGGCTGCACCGATGCCCCGGCCGGCGCCGGTGACCAGCGCCCGACGGCCCGTCAGGTCGAACGACGTGCGACCGGTCACCGGGGCCACGCGGCACCGCCAATGTCGATCGTCGCGCCGGTGAGGTAGCCGGCCGCGTCGGAGGACAGGAACGCGACCGCGCCCGCCACGTCCTGCGGTTCGCCCGCCCGTTCCGCCGGCACGCGGCGGATGATGCGGTCCCGCAGCTTCGGCATGGTGACGTCGCGGTGGAAGGCCGTGCCGCTGACGAATCCCGGCGCGAGGGCGTTCGCGGTGATGCCGTCCGCACCGAACTCCTTGGCCAGCGCCTTGGTGAAACCGATGACGCCGGCTTTGGCCGCCGCATAGGCCGCTTCGCCTGGCCCACCGCCGTCGTGACCGGCCTGCGCGGCCATCGTGATGATGCGTCCGCGTCCGGCCGCTCGCAAATAGGGGAGGGCGGCACGCACCGTGCGGTAGGTGGCGGTGAGGTTGACGTCGAGGACGGCCTGCCAGTGATCCTCGGTCAGCTGCGCCATCGACACGCGGGCCACCAACTGTCCGGCGTTGGCGACGACGATGTCCAGACCGCCGAGGAAGGCCGCCGCCGCATCGACCATCGCACTCGTCCGGGGGCCGTCGGTGAGGTCGGCCTGCAGTGCTGTCGCCCGGCCACCGAGCTGCTCGATCTCTGCGACGACCCGCGCCGCTTCCTCGCCGCTGTGGCCGTGGTGCACGACGACATCGGCACCGGCGGCGGCGAGCCGCCGGGCTACCGCAGCGCCGATTCCGTGCCCGGCGCCGGTGACCAGGGCGCGGCGGTCAGTGAGATCAAATCGCATCGGGAACGGCCACGTCAACGCGGCGACGGGCGGATCGCGCCGTCGAGGCGGATGGTCGTGCCGTTGAGCATCTGGTTCGCCGCGATGTGCATCACCAGGTCGGCGAACTCGTCCGGCTCGCCGAGCCGGCTGGGGTGCGGCACCTGCGCGTCGAGCGACTCCCGGACCTCGTGCGGCAGTGAGTCGAACAAAGGAAGGTCGAAAACGCCGGGGACGATTGTGACCACCCGAATCTGCAGCTCCGCGAGGTCCTGCGCGAGCGGCAGGGTCATCGCGGCGACCCCACCCATCGACGTGGAATAGGCTACGCGCCCGAACTCACCGACG
Organism: Solwaraspora sp. WMMD406; assembly: GCF_029626025.1. Classification (NCBI taxonomy): domain Bacteria; kingdom Bacillati; phylum Actinomycetota; class Actinomycetes; order Micromonosporales; family Micromonosporaceae; genus Solwaraspora; species Solwaraspora sp. WMMD406. The sequence continues at coordinate 599,159 of NZ_JARUBF010000001.1, read as the reverse complement.
GTTTGCGCCACCGCTGCCTGGTTAACGATCACGCCCCGCTCCCCGTTCACCGGACCCAGGTGCCGCATCCGGTCAGCGGCCAGCCGAGCCACGTTGAACGTGCCGACGACGTTGACCTCGATGATCTTGCGGAACCGGCCCAGGGACATCGGCCCGTCCCGGCCGATCGTCCGTCCCGGCGTGCCGATGATGGCACAGTTGGCCACCAGCCGCAGCTCACCCAGCTCGCCGGCGACATCGAACGCGACGCCGAGCTGATCCTCGTCCTTGACGTTGGCCGCCACGAAGCGGGCGTGCTCGCCTAGCTTCTCCGTCCTCGATCTGCCGTCGGTCGTCGGCAGATCGACGAGGACCACCTTCGCGCCAGCCGATAGCAGTCGACGAGCCGTAGCCATGCCCAGTCCCGACGCACCACCGGTCACCAGTGCGACAACACCAGAGACGTCCACTCCGAACCCCCCTAACGCGTCGGCGCAGCGCCGATGGCGCCGAGCGGCCGAAGCTTGATCAGAGGTGGTGCATCGTCGCATCGAAATGTTCGGACAGTCAAGACTAGTCCCCGTACAGCGCCAATGTATCGTTTCACTATTGGCGCCGGTATCTCCGCCCAAGCACGGCCGCCACCTGGCCCGCCGGCGGGTGGCCACGACCGGGCCGGCGGAACCACATCGCCTGCTGGAACACCGGGGACACGGCCGGTGCGGTGCCAGACCGCAGCAGCCGCACGAACGACTCCCAGCCTTCGCCGGCACGGGTCGTCTCCCGCGACATCGGCTCGACGATGTCCGGCGACCGGCACTCGACGATGCGCGCCGCACCGGGTTCCGCCACCTGCGGCGCGACCACGACCCGCAGGGGAAGCGGAGAACGACCCTGTGCTACGCCCAGCGCCGTCTGGTAGATGTCGTGCGGCAGGAACACCTTGGTGCTGTCGGAGGCCGGTTCGAGTCCATGCCGACGGGCTGCGGCGGCCAATTCGGAATTTATGCGGAGAGTGCCCCAGCCGACGTGCGGATAATCGGGGAAGCTGTGGCAGGAATTGTCGTTGTGGGCGAGGAACAGCACATCGCCCGTGAAGAAGTCCGCGCCCGACCGCATGAACTCGATGGCCGTCGTCGTCTTGCCCGCCCCCTTGTTCCCGACGATGGCGATCACGCCGTCGTCGGTACTCACGGCCGCAGCGTGAGTGAACGAGCCGTCTCCGGCAACGAGTTCCCACGCTACGTCCCGCAGGAAGTCACTGGCATGGTGTTTCGACCGCGGGCTGACATACACCACGGCATGAGTCGCGTCGTCAGCAAGGTCCAGGACGGTGGTGCTCGACGGTATGTGAATGAGGGTGCGCCCATCCCGTCGCCACCGGCGACCCCAGACATTCCGCGTTGGATCGGTGACCTCACGCACCAGCGTCGGTTCACCGTCGTCGGCCGGCCGTTCCCAGGCGTCGTACGGTTCGAACTCGATCAGCGGCGAAATAGGCGCCGATGATGCGGCGGCCGCCGGGCGGATCCGGAAGTGCGGCGCCAGGAAGCGCAGCACGGGTGCCATGGCGGTCTCGGTGCCGGGGCCGAGCCGAATAGCGAACTGGCGATTGACGAATCCCACAGACAACGATTCCCCGTGTGACGCATTCATGCGCTGGTCCCTATACCGCGGCAGGAGCTGCTCAGCCAGTCCGCCACGATCGTCCTGGTCAACTCGACGTCGTCGCGAGTCGCGTCCAGCACGACGACATCGCCGCGCGTCTGGGATTCTCTGAGCAATCCCGCGCGTACCTGCTCGAGCAGCGGTTCCGACTCGTCGGCCTGCTGCGGTCGCGACGAGCGCTTGCGTAGCCGGTCGACGGCGATCGACGCTGGCAGGTCCAGCAGATACGTCCGGCGTGGCCAGGGGAACAGCGCCTGTGCCCGCTCCACCCACTCGGAGAGCCCGCCGTAGACGTCGGCGGACACCCGGTAGGCTAGCGGGCCGCGATCCCAGACAAGCGTCGTTCCCTGTTGTAGGAGCGGCGTGAACTCGATTCGCGTGTACTGCGCCAGATCGCAGGCTAGCGCCCATTCTCGTAGTTCCGCCGGGATCAGCGGGTGATACGCGAATCGATCACCGGTCAGCTGCTCCGCGAGGACGGTGACTGTGCGGGCCCCGAAGGCCTTGGCGACGATCGGGCGCGCGTCGACACCCAGATCGCACAATGCGGCGCTCACGGCCGAGACCTGTGTCGACTTCCCGGCGCCGTCGATGCCGATGATGGAGAGCAGGTTTTCTGGCATGTTGGTCATTGCGCACCTATCTCGTGAACGCCGCGATGGCGTCTGCAGCCATCTGGGGTAACGCGGTGGCGTTCTTCTTCAGCTAGGGAATGTCGTCGATAGAGTAGTAACCCGCGAGCAGGCCGATGGCGGCCAGTTCAGTCGCGACGGCGGTCACCACGTGCGGGAGCAGGGGCAGAGCCTTGCGACCGACCTGTTCGTTGGCGTCGAGATAGCCGCCAAGCACCGCTTCGAGTTGCGCGTCGCAGAACTGGTCGGGGACCGCGCCGTAGGCGGAGCTGAGACCGCGGTATCGCATCCAGGCAAAGCGGACGACGATTTCGCCGATGTCGTGCGCCGGATCGTCGAGGCAGGCATTGTCGAAATCGACCACCCCGGCGACAACGTCCGAGTCGAGGTCGTAGAGGAGATTGAACGGGTTGTAGTCGCCATGGACCGGCAGCACGGTGTCGCCGTATCCGGCGGCACGTGCGGCGCGGCGGCAGTGGTCGATCGTGTCGAGCAGCACGGTGGCGAGTGCGCCGACGTCTCGCTCCGCCTCGCGGGTCCAGCCGTGCCGCAGCAGGGACGTGATCTTGTGCGCCGTCCCAAAGACGTCGTCCATGCCGGGGAAACCTTGCAGCCGAATGCCACTCGAGGCACCGTGGAGCCGGCCGAGCGTGCCGCCCGCCGCGTGCGCCTCGCCGATACTTTCCGTCCAGCTCCGGCCATGCGTGTAGTGATGGGCGACGAAGATCGCTCCAGACATGCCGTCGACGACGAATCTCTCTCCCGAGGTGGCGCGCGCCAGCTCTGGAATCGGCATCGATTGCTCCCGTAGCGCCTCTTGAAGCGAGGTCTGAAAGCGTGCGTGTTCGGGTGACGAGCAATACCAGGGCAATTCCTTGACGAAGACCACGCCGTGGTCGGTCTCGATGAGGACCTTTCGTGCGGTCTCCGTTCTGCGTCGCAGGTCCAGTATGACGTCGTTGAGCGCATAGAACGGCAACACGAGAAAGGCTCGCACCCCGAAGCCGTTCATCACCCTGGTGAGCTGGTCGTCGGAGAATGATCCGATCGACAGGTCGATCGGCTTGTGGGCCGCCAGCACCTCGCGTCACCGTCCTTCCGTCAGTCGGGTCACGAGTCGAGTCATGCCGGCCCGGAACTCGCTGAGTGCCGGATCGTCCACCAAGAACAGCGGCACCGACCCGTCCGGCGAGCGTGGCGGTTCCGGGGAAAAGGGAAGCCGGGCCAATGTGGGCAGCCCTGCCAGTACAGAGGATTCGCTGGCCGGAAACAGAGGAGACAGATTCCCGCAGCGCATGCAGGTCACCTGGCTCATGTTCTCGACGATTCCGGTGACAGCCGACTCTATCTGCGTGAGCAGCCGCACTCCGCGGGCGAGATCACGCTGCGACAATACGTGTGGTGTCGTGACGAGAATCGCTTCGGTGCGAAGTCGCGTGAAGACAAGCCGGTGCAACTCACCGAATCCCGGCGGAAGATCGATGACGACGTAGTCCCGGCCGTCCCAGGGCTGATAGAAGAGCATCTGCTCCAGCGCTCCGGCGAGATAGCGGCCGGTGAGGAACGGGGCTTCGTGCGGTTGCGTGAAAAATCCCACACTGGACACCTCGACCCCGGCGAACCAGGGCTGTTGCGTAGTCGGTTGAGGGCTGGCTGAGCTGGGAGTTCGGGAGGAATTCGGGGGTCTATGCAGGACGGGCGCGGCCCGTTGGTGATCATGAAGTTGCGAAGCCACATGATCACGAGAAGGACCGCACCCGCCGATGCCATCATCACCCACCGAGATTCTGCTTCCGCACCGACCCACCGATACGCCACCACCGGCGGCGGTCACCGACAGCGAGCATCACGGCCTGTTCGCCGCGTTGAGGGCGGTACCCGATCCGCGTGATCCGCGTGGCCGCCGCTACCCCCTGGTCAGCGTGCTCGCCGTCGCGGTGTGCGCGGTACTGGCCGGGGCATGTACCTTCGCCGCGATCGCCGACTGGGTACGGGACCTGGACCGCACCGCGTGGGCGAGGCTCGGCTTCACCGACCGGGTTCCCGCCGCGACCACGGTGTGGCGGCTGTTGATCCGCGTCGACGCGCAGGCCCTGTCGACGGTGCTGGCCAGCTGGCTACTGGCACGCACGACACCCGTCACCCGCAGCGGGCGGCGGTGGCGCCTCGTCATCGCCGTCGACGGCAAGGTCGTACGCGGCGCCCGACTCGCCGACGGACGTCAGATCCATCTGCTGTCGGCCTACGACACCAGCACCGGCGTCGTGCTCGCCCAGGTCCAGATCGCCGCGAAGTCGAATGAGATCCCGGCGTTCACGCCCCTGCTGCGCCTGGTCGCCGCCCAGCTGGGATCGCTGACCGACGTCCTGGTCGTCGCGGACGCCCTGCACGCCCAGACCGGACACGCCGAGTACCTGGCCGCCGCCGGCGGACATCTGATGGTCACGGTCAAAGCCAACCGGCCGACCACGTTCGCCCAGCTCAAAGCTGTTCCCTGGGCGCAGGTCCCGGTTGGAGCCCGGACCCGGGACACCGGACACGGCCGCACGGAGACCCGCACCGTCAAAGCTGTCACCGTGGCGACCCCCGGCGGGCTCGGCTTCCCCTACGCCCAGCAGGCCGTCCGGATCACCCGTACCCGCACGGTGAAGGGCAGGACCAGCCGCGAAACGGCGTACCTGACGGTGTCCCTGCCCGCTGGACAGGCCCGACCCGCCGACCTCGGCACCTGGGCCCGGGCGGAGTGGCATATCGAGAACCGCCTGCACTACGTCCGCGATGTCACGTTACGTGAGGATGCCCATCACGCCCGGACCGGAAACGGACCCGCCGTCTTCGCCACACTCCGTAACACCGCGGTCGGCTACCACCGCAGCAACGGCGAACCCAACATCGCCCGCGCCACCCGACGAGCGAACCGCCGTTCTACAGACCTCATCGACGCCGTGACCAGGAGTTACCCGACTACGCAATAGCCCTGCCCGGCGAACACCCCGGGAAAGACCCGGAACCTGGACATCGTCGGCGGCGTGCCGCCGAGCCCGCCGACGAGGTCGGGCACACTCGGGCCGGTGATGTCCAGGTCGATCAGGGCGACGCGGGCACCGGCCGCGTCCATGGCGTAGGCCAGGTTGGTGGCGATCGTCGACTTGCCGACCCCACCCTTGGTTCCGTAGACGGGGATGAACCGGGTCATTGATCGACCACCTCCGCCACGCGATGCCAGTGGTGGTATTGGGCCACGTCGTGGCCGTCGCCGGCGGGTGCCGTGACCACGATGCTTCCCCGGCTGATCGCCACCACCTCGGGAAGGGGATAGACGAAGTGCTCCTTCATCACGTCCGTGTAGGCGCCGCAGTTGAGGACGACGACCAGGTCGCCTGGCGCGAGCCGGCCACATAGGTGGCTGGAGATCTTGCTGCCCAGTCTGTCCACGAAGGTAGCCGGCGACGACTGGTCACCGCTGCCCTCCGGAGCGACGGGCGCTACCCGAAATCGATGCCCTGGCGCCGGTATCAGGTAGTTCGTCGACGCGTCGAGCAGGACGATTCGGTGTCCGGCGGACGTAGAGCGGACGTCCACGACCCGGCTAACGATCAACTGCGCGTCCGACGCCAGGAATCTGCCGAGTTCGAAGACTGGGTCTACCCCCAGCCGATCACGGATCTCCTGTTCGATGCCGGCGAACGTGTCTGCGGCACGCTGGTCGCCTGTCTCCAGCCGGCTCGCGAAGCCGCCGCCGACGTCCACGAACGTTACCGCGGCAGCGGGGTGCCCGGCGAGCTTCCGCAGCGTCGGTACGAGTGATCGAACGTATGACAGGTGGGCGTCGTTCGTCACCTGGTTCTGGAACAGGTGAAAGCCGATCCCGTTGATGCGTAGGCCAGACCCGGCGATCAGGTCGGCGGCCCGCGCGACTTCGCCCACTGGAAGGCCGAGCACCTGGTACTTCACCGCCGCGTCGATGTCGCTACAGTGCGCCCCATTGACGCGCAGCCCGATGGCAGCGGGTCGGGCGGCACCGGCACGCTTCCGCAGCAGAGCGTGAAGTTCGTCCATTGACTCGACGGTGACCTGGACACCGGATTCCACCGCGTCGTTCAGCGACCGGCCGGTACGGCCGACGCCGTTGTAGACGATGTCCGCCGGCGGAAAGCCCGCGCGCCGGGCGAGTGCGAGCTCCAGATCCGAGAAGACGCTCACGCCGACGCCGGCCTGCCGCATCGAGCGAACCAGCGGTGCGAAATAGGAGGCCTTCAGCGCATAGGTGAGCCGGCTGTGCGGCGCCGAACGCCGTACCAGATCGACACTCTCCGTTATCCGGTCGAGATCGACGACCGCCAGTGGGGTCCGCCCGATCGGCAGGCGGAGCTCACGGAGCCACCGCAGCCGTTCCCGGACCGCCGCGACGTCAGCCACGTTCCGACGGCGACACGGCAGGGCGACTCAGGAACAGTTCCACCTCGTCCCGGACGAGCCGCTTTTGAAAGAGCATGACCGAGAACCCCGTGTAGCGGAGGTTTTCGTTGAACAGCATCATGAATTCAGACGCTCGATCCCGAATCTGGTCCAGCTGAGCATCGGTGAAGGTACGCAGGTGCTCCTTCGACAACAGCGTGTCGCAGTACTCGACTATCTCCTGATCGGTACGATCCACGTAGTCGTAGTCCGCTTCATGATAGAGTTCCAGGTTATGCCTGGATTCGAAGAAGGTCCGCCAACTGCTCTTGCTTCGCACGTCGATCTGGTTGGCGATGGCCGCGGATACCCTGTCTACCAACGCTTGTGGCGGTTGCTCGCGGTAGTAGATCGGAATGGTGATCAGGGTGCCGCCGGGGGCGAGGACCCGTTGGCATTCACTCAGCATGGCGTGCTGATCAGCCACGAAAGAGACCACGTTGCTCACCCACACCGCGTCGAACTCGCCATCCGAGAAGCGCAGACTCCGCACGTCGCCCACGCGAAAATCGACGCGATCCGCGACACCCTGCTGCCGCGCGTATCGGGTGGCCTCCGCGACGGACTCCTCCTGGAGATCGATTCCCACCACTGAGGCGCCGGTGAGGAGTGCTATGTTGACCGACGCGAATCCGGTGTTGCTGCCGATCTCGAGAACGCGACTGTTCCGGCCGATGCGAGCATGGATGGTCGCTTCCTGAACTGAACGAATCCCCCCGGACGGGCGATTTCTTTCTCGGATGAAACCGACGAAGCGAGAGTAGTCCATGTCGGCTACGGCCACTGGATCCACGGTTTCCACACGCATGTAGCTTTCCTTGGGCATCGTTGATCGGTAATGTTCCTACACCCAGCTTTCCTGCCCTTTGATCCGGGGCATCACTTGCAGATCGCGTATGTCGTCGTGCTGGAGGAGCCACATGAGGAAGCGTTCGATCCCCAGACCGAAACCGGCGGTTTGCATAGGCAGCCGGTCCTTCATGTCGACGTACCAGCGATAGTCATCTTCATCCACGAGGTGATCCGCCAGCGCACGTCTGACCTCCGCTCCGGTGGTCCACCGTTCGCCGCACCCGACGACCTCTCCGCAACCCAGCAGGAGATCGGCGCTCATCGCCCGTCCCTGCGCGTCCGACCGCTGATAGAAGGGAACGGAGGCGCACGGAGGATGGGTGAGCCACACAGCGCCACCGAAGTGCTCGAGGAGCGTCCGCTCGCCCTTACGTGTTATGGTGAGGATTCCCTGTTCCCGCACCGTAAAGGCACTCTCTCCCAGTAGTTCGGCGGCGGATTCGAAATCGATGGATGGCACCGGCGACTCGTTTCGCAGCGGTTGGAGGTGATCGAGGCCGCCGACCGCCTCTACCACCGCCTCACACGCCGGGCTCGCGACGACGCTGGCGGTGAGTGCTCGCAAGTAGGCTTCGACGAGTGTCATCACATCGGCGAGGCCACCCGTGATTTCCGCCTCGGAGTGGAAGAACTGGTTGAGGTGCGTCGCGTTGGGCTCCTCGCCGCGGAACGTCGGCATGATGTAGTAGGCGCCGTTGAGACCGTGGCGGAGCATGAACTCGAGCTGAAATTGCATCGAGTCCGCCAGGTAGGTTTCCCTGCCTAGGAGGTTCACCCGAACCGGCAAACTGTCGCTGCCCAGTCCCATCGGGCTCGAGACAGAACTGACCGTGATGGGCATGAGAGCCGGCACGATACCACGACGCTGATAGAAGGCGGCCGTTGCTTCAACGATTGCCGCGTTGATCGCGGTGATCATCCGGTACCAGGGACTTTCCATGATAGGGTCGAAATGTGCCGCCGGATCATGCCACTTTTGTGGCGGTCGGTTGGCGGCAAGCGCAGCACCCATAGCTGTTCCCCCTGTTGTCGTGGTCGTGAATTTCGGCATCGGTCCAGATCGGGATCAGGACGGGATGATCTCTAAGGCGGCGACCGTCGCGGCGTTGACATCCCTGCCGGGAACTTGCTGCCTGACCCCCAGCACCATGGCATGGCCATGGCGGTTCAGATCGAGCGGATCGCGACCGCCCAGATCCGACGCAGTGAACCGCACAGCGATCGTGGAGTTCCCCTCGGTGCGGGGAATCAGGCTCACTTCGGGGCCGTGCTGAATGTCGATGCCCTGGGTGCAGTCCTTTGTCGTCAGCTCGCCATCTGGCCAGAGCGTCACCTCGTAGACAGGCACCCCGAAGTTGAAGAAGACACGTGTCGGCCCGTCGGTCGCCTGGTGCGGGGTGACATGGACGAGGACGGTTCCGGCTGTGTACGCGACCCGCAACGAGGCGTCGACGGCGTGTAGGCCCCTGCGGTGGGTGAAGGCCGCCACCTGTTCGTCACCGAGTTCGTAGGTCGGTGCCCGGTCGATCTCCATCGGCGCCGCGACCGGCGTCGCGCCCAGTTCCCGCACGTAGTCCTGAATGCTCTGCTCGCGGACGATGAGGTTCGCGAAGGTTTCGAGCGGGCGGGTGCGCTGTAGGACCAGCGGATGGTGGTGGTCGGCCCACAGCGTGCGCGTGTAGGTGATTTCCCGCTGTCGTGCCCAGGCCAAGGCTGGCGGGACTGTGCCGAATAGCTGATCCATCGCATGTGCGACGAAGACCACGGCGTCGTTCACGCCGAGCCGCTCGGCCAGGGCGCGAAGTTTCTCGGGACCGCGTACTGCGACGGTGGCAATGTCCACGGCGTCGGCCAGTTCACCGAGGGGGAGGTTCGCCAGCGGATAGCGCCACGCCCGATTGTGGATGTTCTTGTGCAGGTGGGAGGCGGCGATGAGCGTGGCCAGTTCCGGGCTCAGGACAGCCACCCGGCCAGACCCGGCGGGCACCCAGTTCCATTCGTTCCTCAAGTCGGCGTACTCGACCATGAGCCACATCGACCGGCGGGCGAGCCCGTCGGGATCGATGTCCACCCGAGCCGCCGCCGTCTGCTCCTTCGGTGCCAGGTCGCCGGGCGCGAACATCGGGAATCCACGGTGGATGTCGAGCAGGGTTCGAGTCTCCCGATCGCCGGCATCTCCGCAGACGAGGTAACCCGCCTCGTGAAAGGCGATATGACGCTGGAATTCCTCGTAACCGAGCGTTCGGGCAAGTTCCTTGAAGGCCCCGAGGTCCGGGGGTAGCAGGTCTATGTCACCCGCCCGATGATGCGGCGCGACTCCGCCGGTGAGGCAGTGCGGGGTGAACCCTTTGAGTAGAATCGGCGGATGGTCCTGATCGCCCAGGGCCTGCAACCGCGCCACGGACTTGATGTCCAGTTCGGCGCGCTCGGCGATCCGCTGGTTCAACGCAGTCAGTGAAGGCACGACGTCGTCGAAGTCCTGCGTCGGGCAGGCCTCCGCCAGCCGGTCGACGAAACGCACGGTAAGACGGTGCGCGGTGAGGGCCTCGATCAGCGTGTCCGGTTCGACGTGAGCGCGGGGCGGGGGTGCCAACGAGTCCCCTCGCCGCGCTGCCCATCTCAGGATCTCGCCGAGTTGCTTCGTCGCGTCCATACGGCTCCGTCCTCACCTCTCTCCGCGGCGCCAGCTCTGCGCCGTAGCGTTGAGGGCCGGACAGCAAGGGGTCCCCCCCGGTTATGCCCGTGTTGCGCCCCCGTTAGCAGGTTCTTCTCAGCGCCTGCGTGCGGTGAATCGTTGCACAGGGCTGCCGATCAGACAAGGCATTGATGTTCGCTTGTCTTGCTATCTGCCTGCTCGATTCCGGGCTCGATGGTCGATGGGGGCCGTGCAACGTGGCACCGAATCGAGGTCACGGGGCACCGAAGCGTTGCCTGTCCTCAGCGGACCGTGACGTGCGCGGCTAACGTCCGGTCAGCCGTCGGACCCGTTGGCGTCCCACCCGGGCCACCACGATCCCGCGCCGCGCCAACCGCCGGGCCTGGAAGCGTGCCACCCGCCCCCACCTGGCCGGCGTGAGCGCGGCCGTGGAGATCGGGTCAGTGACGATCAGACGTAGTCCTTGTCGGCCTGGCGCCACCCACACCGCGTTGCCCTGCCGGGTCAGCGCGGCCCGGGTGCCCGGCGTGCCGGGCACCGGCGGCAGGACCAGTTCGGCACCCCGGTCCCGGGCGACGACCCGCAGCAGGTGTCGGCCACGGGGCAGTTCGGCCAGCGGGATCTCGACCTGCCAGTGCACCTGCGGTCCGACGCCGTCGATCACCGTCAGCGGCCGGCGCAGCCGGGTGTCACCGACGTCGAGGACCAGGTCGTCGCGGAGTTGACCCGGGTCGCCGCCGGGTCCGGGCAGCACGCAACGACCGGTCAGCCGGATCCGTTCCCCGCCGGCGGGACCGCTGCGGCGGACGGTGTCCACCGTCGTGCCGGGCGATGACACCCGCAGCAGCTCGCGATAGCGGTCGAACGCGGGATGGTCGAGGTAGAGCTGCCCGCCGACGACCCGTACCGGGCCGTGGTGGCGGGGGTGGCGTACCCCGGCCGGATCGTTGTCGTAGAGCGCCACCGCGCGGAGCCCGGCGCCCGGATTGGGCGCGTACTCGGCGGCCACCGGCACCGGGACGTGCCCGAGCAGCGCGGACATCCGCTTGGTGAACTCGTCGAGTTGCGCGTCGTCCAGGTTGTCGGCGGCCCGCCCGGCATAGGCCAGTTGCATGTACGCGACCCAGCGGTAGACCGCTTCCCGCGCCCCCGGATCCACGCCGGTCGCCGGCCTGCCGTCGGTGGCTGCGCTGTCGACGGTGGCCGCGCCGTCCCTGGTCGTCGTGGCGACCAGCCGTTCGATGATGGCGAGGTGTTGCATGATCTTGACCGGCCGGAACCGGTTGTCCATGATCGACGAACCGTTGCCCCGCTGACGGTAGAGATAGACCAGGTGCGGGCTCAGCGCGATGCGCGGTGCGCGCAACAGCAACGGCACCGTGAACAGCACGTCCTCGAACGCGCTGCCCTCGGTGAAGGTCGCACCGATCGCGCCGACGAACTCGCGCCGGAACACCTTGTTGCACGCGGACGGATTGCCGACCAGCAACGGTGCCTCGGCGAGCGAGGTGATGATGCGTTGTGGACCGACGATCTCGGCCCGCCACGGCGGGCTCGGCCGAGGCGGGAAGCCGTGCATGTCGCCGACGGCGATCGGTGCCTCGGTGGCCTGCGCGCGGGTGATCAGATGGTGTAGCCCGTCGGCGGGATACAGGTCGTCGGAATCGAGGAACGCCAGGTAGTCGCCGGTGGCAAGGCGTACGCCGTGGTTGCGGGCCGCGCCCAGGCCGGCGTTGTCCTGCCGGACGTAGCGCACCCCCGGTGCCCGCTGGGCGTAGTCCCGCGCGATCTGCCCGGACGCGTCGGTCGACCCGTCGTCGACGACGACGACCTCGATCGTGGCGCGGTCGGGCTGGCGGTCGATCGAGGCCAGCGCGTCGCCGAGCCAGGCCTCGGTGTTGTAGACCGGTACGACGACAGTCGCCCTCGGGGCAGTCACGGTCACCTCTCGGCGGTTCGGGTGCGGTGTGGGTGTCGCCGCCCAGTGTCCCGGACCGGCGGGCCGGCGGGGCCGGCGGGCGCGCGACGGCGGCGGCGAATTTACGGCGGCGGCGAATCTACCGCGACATCGGCGGTGACGGGTGGAGCCGAGGTTAACCACAGGTGTCACCCGACCGAGCGGGGGCGGCCCGGACCGGGCATGATGGCGGCGTGCTGGGAAAACTGCAGACCGAACCGGTACGGAACCGGTTCGACCTGGTGGCCGCTCCGGTCGCCGCCGCGATCGGGCAATGGTCCGCTGAGGTGCCGGTCGACGTCGACGACATCACCGTCGGGGAGATCGACGCCGACCTCGCCGACACGGCCGAGTTCTGCGCGGCGTACGGGGTCGGGCTGGGCGAGTCGGCCAACTGCGTGGTCGTCGCCGGGAAACGCGGCGGCGTGGTGCGGTACGCGGCGTGCATGGTGCTGGCGACCACCCGGGTCGACGTCAACGGCACGGTCCGGCGGCTGCTGGATGTCCGTAAGGCCAGTTTCGCTGCGATGGCGGACGCGGTCGAGTCGACCGGCATGGAATACGGCGGAATCACCCCGATCGGGTTGCCGCCGCAGTGGCCGATCCTGGTGGACGCCCGAGTGGTGGCCGTACCGCACGTGGTGATCGGCTCCGGGGTGCGCCGCAGCAAGATCGTGCTGCCCGGTCCGGCGGTGGGGGTGTTGCCCAACGCGCAGATCGTCGAGGGCCTGGCGGGTCCGCCGCAGTGACCTGGCCCGGGTCCGCGCGGTGACCTCACCCCACGGCTCGGATACACATCGGTCCCGGTGGCGGTACGGTGTCGTCGGGCATCGGTGCCGGGTCAGCGTGAACCGATCGGCGAACGATCGACAGCACATTCCTGACTGAACGAGCGTTCAATTCTGGATGGACACGGGGTTAGGCTGACCAGGTGACGGTAGATCAGCAGACGACGGCGACGGGCGGTGCGGATGTGACGGCGCCACGACGTCGGTCCCGGCGCGACGAGATTCTCCAGATCGCGGTCGGGCTGTTCGCGGCCCGCGGCTATCACGGTGTCTCGATGGACGACATCGGCGCCGCCGCCGGGGTGACCGGACCCGCGCTGTACCACCACTTCGCGGGCAAGGAAGCGATGCTGGCGGCGGCGCTCATCCCGGTCAGCGAGGAACTACTCGACGGCGGGCGGGCCCGGGTCGCCGATCATCCCGGCAACGCCGACGCCGCGTTGGCCGCGTTGATCGAGTTCCACGTCGAGTTCGCCCTGGCCAATCCGGCGGTCATCGCGCTTCACCTGCACGAACTCGATCGGCTACCGGAGGAGCCGCGCCGCCGGATTCGCCGGCTGCAACGGTTGTACGTCGAGGAGTGGGTCGGCGTGCTGACCGTGCTGCGCGGCGAACTGTCCGCCGGTGAGGCCCGGGTGCTGGCGCACGCGGCCTTCGGCCTGATGAACTCCACGCCGTTTCTCGGCGGTGAGGTCGACCGGGACCGGCGGGCCGTGTTGCTGCGGGCCGCCACCCTGGCCGCCCTGCACGGCTGACCCGACACCGCGCGTTTCGCGGGCTTGGCCGACACCGCGCTCCGATGTCTGCTGACCGACACCGCCATCATCCCGCGTAGGCCGACGGCTACCGCCGTCCCCGAGCGGGCTGACCGACCCGCGTCCGGCACGGGCTGACGCTGATCCGTACGTCCGACCGGGCGCCCCGACCCAGGGGGAGAACATGATCGAGTCGCTGCTGGTGGCCAACCGGGGAGAGATTGCCCGGCGGATCATTCGTACCGCCCACCGACTGGGCGTACGGACCGTCGCGGTCCACTCGGAGGCCGATTCCGGACTGCCTTTCGTCGCCGAGGCCGACCAGGCGATCTGCGTGGGGCCGGCCAACCCGGCGCAGAGTTACCGCAACGCCGAAGCGATCCTGGCCGCCGCCGAGGCCAGCGGGGCCCGGGCCGTCCACCCCGGTTACGGCTTCCTGTCGGAGAACGCCGAGTTCGCCCGTACCGTCGAGGCCGCCGGCCTGATCTGGGTCGGACCCGGCGCCGACGCGATCGAGGCGATGGGCGACAAAATCAACGCCCGGAACCTGATGGCCGCCGCCGGCGTGCCGGTCGCCGCCGGAACCACCGAACCGGCCGTACACGTCGACGTCGCGCTCGCCGCCGCCGCGACCATCGGCTACCCGGTCATGGTCAAGGCCGCCGCCGGCGGCGGCGGGATGGGCATGGCGGTGGCGGCCGACGACGCGGCGCTGCGCGCCGAGTTCGACAAGGTCCGCGCGTTCGCCGAGCGGATGTTCGGCGACGGGTCCGTGCTGATCGAGCGCTACTTTCCCCGGGTACGCCATGTCGAGGTGCAGATCCTCGGGTGGCGTGCCGCCGACGGCAGTCACCGGGTCGTCGCCCTCGGCGAACGGGAGTGCTCGGTGCAGCGGCGTAACCAGAAGCTGGTCGAGGAGTCGCCGTCCCCGGCGATCACCGACGAACTGCGCCGCGAGCTGCTCGCGGCCGCGGTGCGGGCCGGTGTCGCGGTCGACTACCGCAACGCCGGCACGGTGGAATGTCTACTGGACCCGACCACCGGCGAGTTCTTCTTCCTGGAGATGAACACCCGGCTGCAGGTCGAGCATCCGGTCACCGAGCTGGTCTACGGCGTCGACCTGGTCGAGGAGCAACTACGGGTCGCCGCCGGTCTTGAACCGACGTTCGACCCGGACGCGCTGACCCCGCGCGGACACGCGATCGAGCTGCGGATCAACGCCGAGGACCCGAAGCGGTTTCTGCCCGGACCGGGCGCGATCACCGCCTGGTCGGAGCCGGTCGGGGACGGCGTCCGGGTGGACGCCGGGTACGCCGCCGGTATGACCGTGACGCCGTTCTACGACTCGCTGATGGCCAAACTGATCGTGTCGGGGGCCGACCGGGCCGAGGCGATCGCCCGGGCCCGGGTCGCGGTCGCCGACTTCGAGCTGGCCGGGCCGAAGTGCAACCTGCCGTTCTTCGCCGAGCTGTTGGACCATCCGGAGTTCGTCTCCGGTGACTACGACACCGGGATCGTCGGCCGGATGCGCTGAGACGCGCGGCGGTTGGTCGGGTCGGGCACCTCCGCTGGGCGTGTCCGGTCCGACACATTGAGCTGCGGGCGCGGGCGCGGGAAGCTGGACGCATGGCAGTGACGCCCCTTCCCGAGTCCGTGTCCATCCGCGAGGTCGGTCCGCGTGACGGCCTGCAGAACGAGCAGCCGATCCCGACCGAGGCCAAGGTGCGGCTGATCGACGCGCTGTCCCACACCGGGGTGCGCCGGATCGAAGCGGTCTCGTTCGTGCACCCCAAGGCGATTCCTCAGATGGCCGACGCCGACGAGGTCTGGCGGCTGGCCCGGCGGGTACCGGGCGTACGGTACTCGGCGCTGGTGCCGAACCTGCGTGGGGCGCGGCGGGCGATCGACGCCGGTTTCGCCGAGGTCGAGGTGGTGGTCTCGGCCAGCGACACGCACAACCGGCGCAACGTCAACCGGTCGACCGCGCAGTCGCTTGACGACATCGCCGAGTTGACCACGGTGCTGCACGACGCGGGGGCGCACGTCGAGGTGATCGTGGCGACCAGCTTCGGTTGCCCGTACGAAGGGGACGTCGACGCGGCACGGGTGGCGGACATCGTCGACCGGGTGGTGGCCGACGGGGCGGACCGGGTCGCGTTCGGTGACACGACCGGGATGGCCACCCCTCGCCGGGTCCGTGAGCTGGTGACGGCTGTCCGGGATCGGCAGGCGGCGATCCCGATGCTGCTGCACTTCCACGACACCCGGGGTACGGCGTTGGCGAACCTGCTGGCCGCGTTGGAGCTGGGGGTCACCGAGTTCGATGCCAGTGTCGGTGGGCTGGGCGGGTGCCCGTACGCGCCCGGGGCCAGCGGGAACGTGGCGACGGAGGAGGTGGTGCACATGCTGCACGACATGGGGATCGACACCGGGATCGACCTGGACGCGCTGGTGGAGGCGGCGGAGCTGGCCGAGGAACTCGTCGGCCGGCAGCTTCCGTCCGGGGTGCTGCGCGCCGGCCCTCGGACTCGGTTGACGCCGATCGGTTGACGCCGATCGGTTGACGCCGATCGGTTGACGCCGATCGGTTGACGCCGATCGACAGGCACTGTCGCGGGGGCGCGAGCCGGGTCGGCGATAGGGTAGATTAACGATCGTTCAGTGGTCGATGTGGCGAGCGGCGAGGGGGGCGGCGTGGCGCGTGACGACAAGGCTCTGGAGCACGAGCAGGCACTGGAGCGACTCGACAAGCGGATCCGGGCCGGCGGCGCGGAAAAGTACCACGCGGCGAACGCGAGCAAGGGCAAGCTCTTCGCCCGCGACCGGATCGACCGCCTGGTCGACGCCGGTTCCTTCGTCGAGGACGGCCGCCACGCCAACGCCCTCGCCGACGGGCTGCCTGCCGACGGCGTGGTGACCGGCAGTGCCACCATCGACGGCCGGCAGGTCTGTCTGATGGCCAACGATTCCACGGTCAAGGCCGGCTCCTGGGGCGCCCGTACCGTCGAGAAGATCATCCGGATCATCGAGCGCGCGTACGCCACCGGAGTGCCGATGGTCTACCTCGTCGACTCGGCCGGGGCCCGGATCACCGACCAGGTCGACCTCTTTCCCGGCCGGCGCGGAGCCGGCAAGATCTTCTGGAACCAGGTCCGGGCGTCCGGCGCGATCCCGCAGGTCTGCGCCTTGTTCGGGCCGTCAGCGGCCGGTGGTGCCTACATCCCGGCGTTCTGCGACGTGGTGGCGATGGTCGAGGGCAACGCCAGCATGTACCTCGGCTCGGACCGCATGGTGGAGATGGTCACCGGCGAGAAGACCACGCTGGAGGCGATGGGCGGCGCGCGGGTGCACTGCGCTGAGTCCGGCGTCGGCCACTTCCTCTGCAAGTCCGAGGACGACGCCCTCGACGTGGTCCGGCGATACCTGTCCTACCTGCCGGCCAATTGGACCCAGTCACCGCCGGCCGTCACCGCCGCCGACCCACCGGCCGGCGTCGACCTGGCCGCCCTGGTGCCGGCGAGTGAGCGGCAGGCGTTCGACATGCGACGCTTCGTCAAAGGGCTGCTCGACACCGACAGCTTCCTGGAGATCCAGGCGCTGTGGGCCCGCGAGCTGACCGTCGGGTTCGGGCGGCTGGCCGGCCAGGTCGTGGGGGTGGTCGCCAACAACTCGATGTTCAAGGGTGGCGTCCTGTTCGTCGACTCGGCGGACAAGGCCACCCGGTTCGTCCAACTCTGCGACGCGTTCAACGTTCCGCTGCTGTTCCTGTCCGACGTGCCTGGCTTCATGGTCGGCACGGCGGTGGAGAAGCAGGGCATCATCCGGCACGGCGCGAAAATGATCACCGCGGTGTCCGAAGCGACCGTACCCAAGATCTGTGTGGTGGTCCGCAAGGCGTACGGTGCCGGGCTGTACGCGATGGCCGGCCCGGGATTCGACCCGGACGCCACGATCGCCCTGCCCACCGCGAAGATCGCGGTGATGGGGGCCGAGGCCGCCGTCAACGCCGTCTACGCCAACAAGATCGCGGCGATCGAGGACCCCGAGGAACGCGCGGACTTCGTCGCCGCGCGTCGGGCCGAGTACGAACAGGACATCGACGTGGTACGGCTGGCCAGCGAGTTGGTCGTGGACACCATCGTCGCACCCGACCAGTTGCGGACCGAGTTGATCCGGCGGTACGCGGCGGCCGCCGGGCGGGATCGGCACTTCTCCCGCCGCCGGCACGGCGTCAGCCCGGTCTAGCGCGTGGCGTCAGCCCGGTCCAGCGCGTGGCGTCAGCCCGGTCCAGCGCCGTTCGTCAGTCTAGAGAGGACACACTGATGGACTTCAGGCTAACCGACGAGCAGGAGGCGTTGCGGGAGACCGTCCGGGAGTTCGCCCGGGAGGTCGTCGCGCCGGTCATCGGCGACTACTACGAGCGGCACGCCTTCCCCTACGAGATCGTCCGGCAGATGGGCAAGATGGGGCTGTTCGGATTGCCGTTCCCCGAGGAGTACGGCGGGATGGGCGGCGACTACTTCGCGCTCTGCCTGGTCCTTGAGGAATTGGCCCGGGTCGACTCGAGTGTGGCCATCACCCTGGAGGCGGCGATTTCGCTGGGCGCGATGCCTATCTACCGGTTCGGCACCGACGCGCAACGCCAGCGGTGGCTGCCGCAACTGGTCAGTGGTGAGGCGTTGGCCGGGTTCGGACTGACCGAACCCGGCTTCGGCTCCGACGCCGGCGGCACCGCGACCCGGGCGGTGCTGGACGGCGACCACTGGGTGATCAACGGATCCAAGGCGTTCATCACCAATTCCGGAACGGACATCACCACACTGGTCACCGTCACTGCGGTCACCGGTGTGCTGCCGGACGGGTCGAAGGAACTGTCCGCGATCATCGTTCCGACCGGGACGCCCGGCTTCACCGTGGCCCCCGGTTACTCGAAGGTGGGCTGGTGTGCCTCGGACACCCACGAGTTGACCTTCGACGACTGTCGGGTGCCGGCGGAGAACCTGCTCGGCCAACGTGGACGCGGTTATGCCCAGTTCCTCCGCATTCTCGATGAAGGACGGATCGCCATCGCCGCGTTGGCGGTCGGCCTGGCCCAGGGCTGCGTGGACGAGTCGGTGCGCTACGCCGGTCAGCGACGAGCCTTCGGCCAGCCGATCGGTGCCTTCCAGGCCATCCAGTTCAAGATCGCCGACATGGAGGTACGGGCCCACACCGCCCGGCTCGCCTACTACGACGCGGCGGCACGGATGCTGGCCGGCGACGATTTCAAGCGGCAGGCGGCGGTGGCCAAGCTGCACGCCAGTGAGTGTGCCGTGCAGAACGCCCGCGAAGCGACCCAGATCCATGGCGGATATGGATTCATGAACGAGTTCCCGGTGGCCCGCTTCTGGCGGGACGCGAAGATCTTGGAAATCGGCGAGGGCACCTCCGAAGTGCAGCGCATGATCATCGCCCGGGATCTCGGCGTGGCCGACAGTCGTCGATCTTCCTAGGTTCTGTCGGAAATCCGTTTCTTTCGCGTCGTCTGCATGACCGACCGCTGACCGTCCGCCAGCCGATTGCGTACGCTTCCCAGCCATGAGTCCGGATCATGCTCCTGACCAGAGCAGGGTCGGGTTCGACGAACTACTTCGCAGCCAGCGGCTGGCCGCCGGGCTGACCCAGGCCGAACTCGCCGCCCGGGCCGGCGTCGGCATCCGTACGGTCCGGGACCTGGAGCGGGCCCGGTCGTCACGCCCGCAGCGCACGACGGTCGACCTGCTCGCCACCGCGCTCGGGCTGGCAGGTCCCGACCGTACGGAATTCCAGGCCGTCGCCCGTGGCCAGACGCTCAACCCACGACCGGTGATCCCACGCCAGGCCCGGGCGACCCTCGAACCGGTGACCGCCGGAGCCGGCCCGGCCACCGACGCCGACGCTGTCACCGACGACGGGCCTGCCGGCGAGGAAGACAGCATGGTGCTGACCGGGCCGGGACGCAGCCGGGGTCTGCCACCGCCGGGTGACCTGGTCGGGCGGGACTGTGACGTCGCGGAGCTGGCCGCCGCCCTGACCGGACCCGACGCTCCCCCGACCCAGTTGATCAGCCTGGTCGGCCTCGCCGGTGTCGGCAAGACGAGCCTGGCGCTGGCCGTGGCCGCGCAGGTGGGCGCGGCACACCACGGCGGCATCGGCGGCATCGTCATCACCGAGGGCTCCACCGTCAGTGACATCCTGACCGCGACGGCGACCGTGTTCGGCGTCGGCCGGACCAACGATCTCGCGGCTCGGCTGACCGGTGCCCCGGCGCTGCTGCTGGTCGACGCCGTCGAACGGGCTCCGGCCGCCACCGCGGACGCCCTGCACTGGCTGACCGCCTCGGCGGCCGCGCTACGGGTGGTGGCGACCGGCCGACATCCGGTCGGCCTGCCCGACGAACGGGTCTGGCCGGTGGCGCCGTTGGAGGTGCCGCCGGCCGACACCGAAACCGACCTCGCTGCGGTCGCCGGCTACCCAGCCGTACGGCTGTTCCTGGCCCGGCTACGTCAGGTCCGCCGCGAACCGATCCACCAGACCGAGGTGGGTGCCCTGGTGGGCCTGGTCCGCCGGCTCGGTGGATTGCCGTTGGCGATCGAACTGGCCGCCGCCCGAGGGCGGGCGCTGGACCTCAACGAGATCTTCAACCGGTACGGCGACCGGCTGCTCGACCTGTCCGGCCCGCCGCCGACCCGGGCGACCGTGGCGGTCACTCTGCGGGACGCGGTGACTGCCAGCTACCGGCTGCTGAATCCGGGTGAGCGCTACGCCATCCGCCGGCTCTCGGTGTTCCGCAACCGGTGGTCGGTCGAGTTGGCCGAGGGCATGCTCGCCGTGGAACCGGCCGACTCGTCGGTCGATCCGATCGACCCGGTGCCGTACCTCGACCGGTTGATGGCGTTGGGGCTGCTCGGGGCGCGCGGTGTCGGACCGTACCGGTTTCGGCTGATCGACGTGGTCCGGGATCTGGCCACCGAGCGGGCCGCCGCCCGTGGTGAGCTCGCCGCGATCCGGCGGCGGCACGCCGCGCTGTTCGCGGCGCTCGCCGAACGCTCGGCGGTGGACCTGGCCGGACCCAAGCTGGTCGCCACGGTGAACCGGCTCGACGAGGTGGCCAGCGACCTGTGGGCGGCGCTGGCGCATTCGGCCAACGACGATCCGCACACCGCGTTGCGGTTGGCGGCCAGCCTGCCCCGCTGGTGGCGGTTCCGTGGTCGCGACGTGGCGGGGCGGCGGTGGCTGCGTCGGCTGCTCGACGATCCCCGTACCGCCGACGCCGATCCCACGACGCGCGCTTGGGCGCAGGTCGGCGTCGCCGCGCTCGCGGTGGAGCACTCGGCCGGTCCGCAGGAACTGCCCACGTTGCGCGCCGCGCTGGCCACGTTCACCGAAGCCGGCGACACGGCGGGCGCGCTCGCCGCCCGGGGGTTGCTCAGCGTCGTGTGCATGGCGGCCGGCGGGTTCGACGAGGCCCGCCAGCACGCTCACACGGTGCTCGCGCTCGCCGGTCGGACCGGTCGGGTCCGGGACATGACCATCGCCCAGCAGAACCTCGCCTGGCACGAGATCCGCGTGGGCGATCTGCGGGCGGCCCGTCGGCGCCTCGCGGCGGTGGACCGGCTCGCGGCCCGGGCGGGGGAGGACCGGCTGCGGGTGCTGGCGCGGGCGAACCTGGCGGAAGTGGCCCGGCTGGAGGGACGCCACGCCCGGGCGGTCGATCTCGGCCGCCAGGTGCTCTCGGCGCTGACCAGCGTCGGCGACCCCAGTCATCGGCGTCGGGTGATCGGCACGATCGGCCTGGCGCTGGCACAGGACGGGCGGCTCGGACCGGCCGAGGAGGCCCTGACCGAGCTACGCGCGCAGTTGACACCAGCGGCTGCGGCCGACTCCGGGCCGATGGATCTCACGGGTGTCGCTGATCAGAACGGGGCGGAGGAGGATCCCCGTTGCGCGATGATCGAGGCGACGATCGCCGCTGCGCGCGGTGACCGGGAATTGGCTGTGGAGTGGTTCGCGGTGGCCGCGCGGTCCGTCGCCCGCAATCTGGATTCGCGCGACGGGGTGGAAGCCCTCGTCGGCCTCGTCGTCAACACGGAGACGTCGGTCGCCCGGATGGTCGCGCTGGACCGGTTGGCGGCTGCCTGCCGCGACAACGGCGTTCAGCTGTTGCCGGATGAACGGAAGGCGGTCGGCTGGGTCGACGGCACCCCCTGACGCGGACACTGTCCGTGACGCGGACGCTGTCCTCGTGCTGTCCTCGTGCTGTCCTCGTGCTGTCCGTGACGCGGACGTCCGGCGAGAACCGCAGCCGGTCCTCGCCGGACGTCGACACGCCCCCCGGGCTGGCGCGGAGTCGCCCCCCAGCACCGGACGGATCGTCCGGATCTACGCGCCGCACCCCCCGTTACGTTCCCGGCCCGGGTACGGTATCCGGATCAACCCCTTCCTTACGGGCGTTATGTCGGTTTTGATGGTCTTTGGTAGTGGGTTCTGCCGGTGCTTCTGCCGGTGGCGGTTCGGATCAGTCCACAGCCTCCGCCGCGCCGTCACTGCCCGCCGTCGCGTCCGGATGCACCGCGTCACGAAGCCGGCGCAGCGACTCGAGAAAGGCGGCCAGGGCGTCAGGATCAAGCTGCCCGGTGAACCACTCGCCGATCAGCTTCACGTGTCCGGGCAACGTCTCGTCCAGCCGCTGCGCGCCGGCCTGGGTGAGTACGGCGTACGAGCTGCGGCGGTCGGACGGGCACGCCCGGCGGCACACCAGACCGTCGCGTTCCATCCGGTCCACCACTCGGGTGACGCCGCTGCTGGACAGGGTGCTCTGAGCGGCGAGGTCGGTCATCCGCAGCTGATGGTCGGGTGACCGGCGGAGCCGCATCAGGACTTCGAACTCGACCGTGGACAGGCCGTGCTCCTCGAACTGTGCCGCGAAGCGAGCCGACAGACCCGCGTGGACTTCGAAGAAGAGGCCGATCGCGGTGATCCGTGGGTCGGTGGCGAGATGGTCGGTCACCTGGTCATCGTAGCAGTACTTGACAGGTGGAATATTGCCTGGTCTATTGTTGCTGCTGCAGTTGTTCACCCTTCAACAACATGTCCGTGAGAGGCAGCAGCCATGAGCACCGACCAGAACACCCGCGAGTGGAACGGTATCGTGATCCCCACCGCCGGCACCTACCAGCTCGATCAGGCGCACAAGCGGGTCGGCTTCGTCGCCCGGCACATGATGGTGAGCAAGGTGCGTGGTGAGTTCGCTGAGGCGACCGCCACCATCACCGTGGCCGAGGATCCGTTGCAGTCCTCCGTCACGGCCGTACTGCAGGCCGGCAGCATCGCCACCGGTCAGGCGGACCGGGACGGCCACCTGCGCAGTGGCGACTTCCTCGACGTGGAGAAGTACCCCACGATCGAATACCGCAGCACCGGGATAACCTCGCACAGCGGGACCGAGTTCGTGCTGGCTGGCGAGCTGACGGTCAAGGACGTCACCCGCCCGGTCGAGCTCACCGTCGAGTTCGAAGGCGCTGGCCGCAGCCCGTTCGGCCAGGACATCTTCGGGTTCACCGCCACCACGGAGATCGACCGGGAGGAGTTCGGCCTCACCTGGAACGTGGCGCTGGAGACCGGCGGCGTACTGGTGGGCAAGAAGATCCGGATCGAGATCGAGGGCGAGGCCATCCGGCAGGCCTGACGGTCGGTACAGACAGCGGCACCCCGGTCACCGGCAACGGTGACCGGGGTGCCGCTGTCTGTGATAACCGCAGTAGAAGACGGTGCCCAGATGTGAAAAGGTGAAACCGAGCGCTGCTATTCGCTCACTTTGGGGCGATCAACGCCTGTCCCGGCCTGGGGAGCCGGCGGCAGCCGCGGTCGAGCAGGGATGCACCAACACAGTCGGGAGCCGCATCACACGTTCGGCCTGTGCTCGTACGCAGTGGCCGGGCGTCAGGCGACACCATTGCGCCGGGGAGGGCAATATGGGCAGGGATGTCGGGTCAGGGGCGTCGTTCACCCGGGAGGACCGCATCCGCTATCGGCAGAAGGTTCGCCGGTGCCTGGACGTGTTCGCGTTGATGCTCGACGACTTCAAGTTCGATGCCGACCGCCCGACGACCGGACTGGAGATCGAGCTCAACCTGATCGACCCGTACGCCGAGCCGGCGATGCGCAACGCGGAGATCCTGGCTAATCTGGCCGATCCAACATTCCAGACCGAACTAGGGCAGTTCAACCTGGAACTCAACGCCCGCCCCCGGCTGATCGAGGCCGACGGGTTCGCCGACTACGAAGCCGACCTGCAGGCGAGCCTGGCGAGAGCCGGAGACCGGGCGGCCAAGGCGGACGCCGAGATCATCCTGATCGGCATCCTGCCTACCTTGACGCCACAGCACCTGGTGTTGAACAACATGTCCACCAACGGGCGCTTCCGGGTGCTCAACGAGCAGATCGTCGGCGCCCGGGGTGAGGACATCCGGCTCGACATCCGAGGTGTCGAGCGACTCCAGACCTACACCGACTCGATCGCGCCGGAGGCGGGCTGCACCAGCCTCCAGTTCCACCTGCAGGTGGCTCCGGACAGCTTCGCGAACTACTGGAACGCGTCGCAGGCGATCGCCGCCGTGCAGGTGGCGCTGGGGGCGAACGCACCGTACTTCTACAGCAAGCAACTCTGGGCGGAGACCCGGATCGTCCTGTTCGAGCAGGCTACCGACACCCGGCCGGACGAGCTCAAAGCGCAGGGGGTACGCCCGAGGGTGTGGTTCGGCGAGCGCTGGATCACCTCGATCTTCGACCTATTCGAGGAAAATGTTCGTTATTTTCCACCATTGCTGCCGATCTGCGCCGAGGAGGACCCGGTCGAGGTGCTGCAGAACGGCGGCGTGCCCGAACTGAGCGAGCTGCGGCTGCACAATGGCACCGTCTACCGCTGGAACCGGCCCGTGTACGACATCATGCACGGCCGGCCCCATCTGCGGGTGGAGAACCGGGTGCTACCGGCCGGCCCGACCGTGGTCGACATGCTGGCCAACGCGGCCTTCTACTTCGGCCTGGCCCGGGAGCTGGCCGAGGCGGACCGGCCGATCTGGAGCCAACTCACCTTCGGCGCGGCCGAGGAGAACTTCCACCAAGCGGCCCGGCGCGGTATCGCCGCCGGAATCCACTGGCCGAAGCTCGGCGAGATTCCCGTCACCGATCTCGTCTTGGAGGTCCTGCTTCCGAAGGCGTACGCCGGACTGGATCGGTTCGGCGTGGACCCCGCCCAGCGGGACCGGCTACTCGGCATCATCGAGCAGCGCTGCCGTACCGGACGCAACGGTGCGGTCTGGCAGACCGAGACGGTCTGGCGAACCGAACACGAACGTGGGCTGGCCCGCCCGGACGCCCTGCACGAGATGCTGCAGCGCTACGCCGAACTGCAGCGCAGCAACGAACCGGTGCACACCTGGCCGGTCGACTGAACGCCGACGATTCACCGAGAGGCGTCGCCGTCGGCCGTAGGCCGGGGCTGGGTGGGTCGGGGCTGGCCGGGCGGGGACACCGCAGCGCTGCCTCGCGCCGGTCGACCGGCCCGCGCCGGGCGCCCTGCGCGTTGTGGCGGCGCGTTCCCAGCCGACCCGGCGGGTTGCGCGGACGCGTCACCAGGGGAGTTCACCAAGGGTCCGCCGGCCGGGCTCACCGAGGGGCCGCCGGCCGACGAGCTTGCGACCGTATCGCCGGCAGTGGCGGCAGTGGCGGCAGTGGCGGTCGGCGTCGCCTGCGGTCGGTCGCCGACCGGCGTCGACCGGTGGACCCGCTGTCGGGACAACTCCAGCCGCTGTGCGATCGCGGTGACCAGGACGGAACCGGCCAGTCCGGCGATCACCGCGTACGGCGCCAACAGGTGTGCGGAGAGCTGTTCCGCGCGGGGTCCGATCAACCGGGGTGCCGCGAGGAAGTACGCCGCCGCGATCAGCAGCGGACCCACCCCGCCGGAGATCGCGGCGCCCACCCGCTGCTGCGCGTACCGGGCCGCCGGCCAGGCGGAGACGGCGCCGATGATGAACGCCGAGCCCAGGGAGAGCGCCGCTCCGGGCCAGTAGATGTTGCGCAACCAGTAGCGTTCGTTGTCGACGGTGATCTGCCAGACGCCCAGTTGGGCACTGGTCAGTCCGGTGCCGGACACCACCGAGTCGATCACCGCGACCACCGCGAGCAACCACAGCCAGCCGACCGTCGCGACGGCGTTGATCGCCGCCGCCCGGGAGGCGACCGCCCAGACGGCCATCAGCAACCCGACGACCGCGCCCACCATCGCGTAACCGGCCGCGATGGTCTGCGGTGAGAAGGTGTCCGCCCGGGTGGCGGTCCGCGCCGGGACGGCGATCAGGGCGACGATGAGCAACCCGCCGACGGCTGCGGCGACCGCCAGAGCCAGCCGCCACAGGACCGAACTGACCAGGCTGTCGACCTGGCCACGGTGATCTGTCTCGCCGGATGCCGCCGGGCCGGCATGAGTGGCCCGGCCGGGTCCGTCGAATCCGTCGGGTGCGGTGTCGGGCCCGTCGGGTGCGGTGCGGTCGGCTGCCGGCTCGTCGGATCCGGTGCGTGGTGCGGCGAGTCGGTCGGCGGTCACCGCGCCGACCACCACCGACGTCGCGGTGATCCAGGTGGCCCAGGCCAGGCTGGCCACCCAGGCGGCTTCACCGCCGCTGTCGACCGACGGTAGCCAGGCCACGATGCCCAGGCCGTAGCCAAGGCCGAGCTGCGCGGCACCAGCGCCGGCAGCGACGCCGGTCGCCGTCGCGACCGATTTTCCCCAGCCTCGTACGGCCATGCGGGGCACTGTAGCGGTCGGTGCCGAACACGGCGACTCGTGGGCGTCGCGCGAGCCGTGCCACGCGGGGCTGGTTACGTTGTCCGGGTACCGTCCGGGTACCGCCTGTCACCCGCCGGTACGGAGAGGACGAGCCATGGCCGACACACCGAAGGATCCGTTCGAGAACGGCTCGACCGGGCGGGACGCCGGTGACTACACCAGCCAGCTACCGCGACCGGTCGACCCGTGGGCCACCAGAGCCGGCGATCGACCGGCCGACGGCGATGATCCGACCATGGCGGATCCGGCTGGCCCCGGAACCACCCGTCCGGACCAGACCAGCGGCCACCGGACCCCGAGCGGTCAGGGCCAGCCGACCGCTCCGATGCCTCCGGGCGACCATGGCGGTCCGGTCGGCTCGACAGGCTCGGCCGGTCCGGTCGGCCCGGTCGGCCCGGTCGGCCCGGATCGCGAGCCCGCCTGGTCCGGGCGGGCCGGTGTGCCGGTCCGCCCGGCGGCGGCCGACGAGCCGGCACCACCGGAGTGGCCGGGTCCGGGCGGCGGCCCGGGGGCGCGCCCGTGGTGGACACCGATCCTGATCGGTGTGCTGGTATTGGTGCTCGTCGTGCTCCTGGGGCTGCTCGTCTGGTGGCTGAACGGCCTCGGCGACGACGCGACCGAACCCGAGAACCCGCCGACCGTGGCTCCGACCGCGACCCTGGCACCCACCCAGGAGGCCACTGAGGCCGAAACCGACGCGCCGGAGCCCACGCCGGAGCAGACCACCGCCGCGCCGGTGGTGGCCGTACCGGATCTGATCGGTCTGACCGAGCGACAGGCGCGGGCCGAGCTCGACGCGCTGGGGCTGGTCTACCGGTTGGAGCTGCGGGACTCGGACCAACCTCCGGGTACGGTGATCGATACCGACCCGTCTGCCGATTCCGAGGTGCCGCCGGGCAGCGAGGTACTGCTGGTGATCTCGGCTGCGGACTCCGAGCCGTCGCCGGAACCGGAGCCGACGGATCCGCAACCGTCGGCGGAGCCGACGGAGTCCGACGAAGACTGAGGGCCGCCGGGTCGGGTGAGGACCGACAGCCCGCCAGGTCGGGCTGGTTGGACTGGTCGGGCTGGTCGGTCAACTCGCTCGCGCGGAGACGGCCGGGGCTGGTCTGCGACCGGTCGCGGTCCGGCTCGGCATGCCGGCGACCACACGGAGCCGCCGTAGCCCGTTGATCTGGACGAAGATGGACCTCCGGTCCACCGCCTCGCCTACGGCGTTGAGCTCGTAGCCGTCCAACCAGACCCAGCCGTGGTACGTAGGCCAGTCGTGGACCCGGATGACGCGGAACAACAGTGGTTCGATGAATTGCACGCTTGCCGAGCGAGTGACGTGGAGGACGTCTCCGGAGCGGGGTAGTAGCACATCGACTCCTGTTCCGAGTTGCCGTTACATCAGCTGAAGCCGAGCACACTCTTCACTGCTCCGGGCGCACTCGTCCGTACGGATGTCGGCGGGGCACACGGGCGTGCTGGCGTACCCGTCGACAATGCGCGACGGGGGTGCCAGGCGGAGGACACCGGCACGGTACGGCGTAACCGTGTCGATGGGTCTTGCGTGGACGCTGAGTAGTCTCTGGCCTACAGAAAGGGTGCACCACTGCTGCCGGCAATGCAAGTTGCAAGGTGCGTTTGTCGTTATGCGAGAATCGCTCGTGAGATTGCTGCTTGAAGTCCTACGTGTACGCACGGCAGACTGAACGGGCTTCTCCTGCGTCGGCTGCCTTCCACCACCACGTCCGATCGCTCGCGATGATTGATCGCCGTCCCTCCGGCGCGTGACCGGGGCCAGCCGACTGCCCCTTACACCCCTGACCGGAGGTGACCGGTGACCGAGCGCCGAAGCCCGACCGTCCGCCGCCGTCGACTCGGTGCCGAGTTGCGCCGTCGGCGGGAGACCGCTGGAGTCACGATCGACACGGTCGCGGCGCGCCTGGAGTGCTCAGCGTCCAAGGTTTCCCGGATCGAGACCGGGCACACCACGGCGACCCCTCGGGACGTTCGGGACATGCTGGAGATCTACGGCGTGACCGGGCCGGAGTCCGAAGAGCTGGTACAGATCGCCCGCGAAGCGCGGCAGAAAGGCTGGTGGCACCCGTACTCGACGGTGTTGACCGGCGCGTACGTCGGGTTCGAGGCGGCAGCCAGATCGGTGCGCGCCTACGAGCAGCAGGTGGTTCCCGGCCTGCTGCAGACGAAGGACTACGCCAACGCGATGATCCGCGCCGCCCGCCCGGACATCACCGCCGAAGAAGTCGACCACCGGGTCCACGTCCGACTGAAGCGTCAGTCGTTGTTGACTCAGGACGATCCGATCGATCTATGGGTGGTGCTCGATGAAGCGGTGCTGAGCCGGCCGGTCGGTGGTGACGTGGTCATGCGTGCCCAGCTCGATTACCTGGTCGAAGCGGCTGACCTGCCCAATGTGACGGTGCAGGTGCTCCCCTTCGAAGCTGGGGGACACGCGGGCATGGACGGCACGTTCGCGATCCTCGACTTCCCGGACGAGAGTGATCCGGATGTGGTCTACGCGGAAAACGCCACTGGTGGGCTCTTCCTGGAAAAGGCCGAAGAGCTGCGCAAATACATCTTCATTTTCGATCACATCCGGGCGGCCGCCCTGCGCCCCGAGGAGTCGGTCGCCGTCATTGAAAAGCGTGCGAAGGAGCCATTGTGGACATCGAGGCTAAAGGGCTTCGGGTAGATCTTGGTAAGGCGACCTGGCGGAAGAGCTCGCGTAGCGGGCCGAACTGCGACAACTGCGTCGAGGTCGCGTTCGTCGACGAGGCCATCGCGGTGCGGGACTCGAAGAACCCCGCCGGTCCTGTATTGATCTTCACCGCTGACGAGTGGGACGCATTCGTCGGCGGAGCCCGCGACGGCGAGTTCGACTTGGACTGATCCACGCCGGACCGATCAGTGCAGTGACCGACCCATCCGGGCGGATGCCGCCGGTGACGGCATCCGTCCGGTGACCGCCCGTTCGGCGAGGCCGTGGTGCCGCAACGAATGCCGTACGCCGGCGGCGGCCAACAGGACGATCACGCCGGTCGTGACCAGCCCGTCGGTGCTGGTGCCGAGCATCGGCACCCCACCGGCGGCCTGTGCCGCCGCAGGCAGCAACGCGAGTGCCGTCACCTGGACCGGAAGCGCGAGCAGCGGATGCGCGGCGTCGGCGAGCAGCCCCGGCGGACTGGGCGTGGCGGGGGCCGTCGCGAAGGCCGCCGACCCCCTGCGTAGCCGATACAGCCTCGGTACGGTCAGTGCGCAGACCGCCACCGCCGGGACAGTCGCCAATGTCAGCGCGCGCAGCGCCACCTCCGGGCTCGTGTCACCCAGCACACCGACCGGTCCGGCCGACACCGTCATCTCGGATGTCGTCACCCCGGATGCCGTCAGCGCCACGAAGCCGGCGAGGCCGATCGTCGTCGACGCCAACAGGCCGGTCGCCCGCCGACGCAACACGGCCGGCGTACCTGCCGTCGGCAGTCCGTCGGCCACCACGCCAGCGGCGAGCCAGATGGCGGCCAGTGCAAGCCAGGCAAGCAGGTACTCGTCCATCCTCCGATCTTGTCGGCCGTACGGGCGGGGCGCATCCGGGCAGGTCCCCGGCGAGTCCCCCAGCCGTCGCCCCTAGGGGTACCGCGACCGCCGGATCCCGGCCCGGTCACCCGCGCCCGGCGGTCCGCGTCCGGCGGTCGTGTCCGGCGGTCCGTGTCCGGTCACAGGGTGCGCAGGTGGAATCCGCCGTCCACGTCGAGCACCTGACCGGTGCTGAACGGAAGCAGGTCGGTGGCGACCGCCACCACGGCCCGCCCGACGTCCTCCGGCTGACCCCAGCGCCGGATCGGCGTCAGACCTTGGTTGAAGATCAGATCGTCGTACTTCGCCTGGACCGGGCCGGTCATGTCGGTGGCGATGATGCCGGGGCGGATCTCGTAGACGTTGACTCCGTGCTCGGCCAGGCGGGCGGCATACAACTGGGTGGTCATCGCCAGACCGGCCTTGGCCACGCAGTAGTCACCCCGGTTGACGCTCGCGGCGTAGGCACTGATCGACGAGACGATCACGATTTTCGGGGCGCTCGTCACTCCGGCGGCCAGCTGGTCGATCATCGTGCGGGCGACCAGCTGAGTCAGGAAGTACGGCCCCTTCAAGTTGATGTCGATCAAGCGGTCGAAGGACTCTTCGGTGGCGTCGAGCAGGTCCGCGCGTACGTCTGGGGCGACGCCGGCGTTGTTGACCAGCAGGTCGATCCGGCCGAACGTGGCGAGCGTGGAATCCACCAGCCGTTCGCGGTCGGCCGCGACCGAGATGTCCGCCGGCACCAGCGACGCGCGCCGGCCGAGCGCCTCGACCTCTTCGCCGACGGCCCGTGCGGCGTCGGCGTTGCGCGCGTAGTTGACCACGACGTCGTACCCGGCGGCGGCCAGGGCCAGCACGATGCCCCGGCCGATCCCTCGGGAGCCGCCGGTGACGATCGCCGTACGGTCGCTCGTCGGGTCCGTCATCGGGTGGTCCCGCTCGACGCGGTCGCCGTGGCGGACTCCGCCGGGCCGAAGAACGTGTAGTACGGCTCGTCGCGGGCCACCCGCTGCAGGTAGAGGGCAAGCTCCCGGGCGTGGTAGTCACCCCACATGCTCGACTCCCCGTTGGGCACCCGGTGCCCGGCCGGCACATGGTCCCAGCCGTTGGGCCGGTGGTAGATCGAGTGCAGGACGAGTCCCTGGTGCGCCGGGTCGGTGCGCAGGTACGGCTCGTCGAAGAGGGTGGCCGCGACGGTGAGACCGGCCTGCCAGTAGCGGCGCCCGGACTCGGCCTGACCGAGCCCGGTGAGGTAGCGGCCGAGCCGCAACAGACCTTGGGCGCCGATGCAGGCGGCCGACGAATCGACCGGCTCATGATCGTTGTACGGGTCCGCCGGCCGGTCCAGGTAGTCCCCGAGCGCGGTGAGCCCCGGTGCCCCGGTGTCCCAGTACGGGATGCCGTCGACCGGGGTGTGTTCGAGGTAGAAGTCGCAGGTGGCGGTGGCGGCCTTGAGCATCGTCGCGGTCACCTCGGCCCGTCCGCCGTACGGCTCCAGGTCGGCGTCCGGCAGGACGGCGAGGTATTCGAGCTGCTCGGGATAGCCGAGCATGGCCCAGGCCAGCCCGCGCGTCCAGGTGGTGAACGGCGAGTAGCCCTGCTGGGTGCTCGGGCAGCGGTACCGGCCGTCGTTGACATTGAAGATGGACTCGTGGGCGGTACGGCCACGCAGGTCGTAGCTGTCCCGGCCTTCGCCGTAGAAGACGTTGTACCGGGCGGTGTTGGTGGCATGCTCGATCAGCCGGCCGAGCAGCGAGATCCGTTCGTCCTGTTCGCCCATGAGGACGTGGCCGAGCAGGTGGGACACGGCGAGCGCCCGGCAGGAGCGGATCGTGTCGACGAACAGCGACTGCGGCCCGTTGAACGAGTAGATGTAGCCGGTGCCGTCGGCGGTGTCCCGCCAGCGGGCCGCTTGGACCGCGCCGGTCAGCTTCAACGCGAGCTCGTAGAAGTCCCGTTCGGCTTGGTCGTGCGGGAGCCGGCCCTCGGCCATCAGCCGCCACAGGTTGCCGTACGTGCTGACGTTGTTGAACCCGTGGTCGTGTACGCCGATGTGGCTGATGTGGCTGGCCATGACGGCGACGGTCCGTTCCCGGGCGAGGTCGAGGAACCGCTGTTCGCCGGTGGCGTCGAACTGCAGCAGGGCCGAGCCGTACTGGAAGCCCTGGGTCCATTCGGTCCAGCCGCGCGCGGCGTACTGGCCGTCGACGGTGAAGACCGGGGACGGCGAGCCGGGTGGGCAGGTCTTCTCGATCGAGTCGATCTTGTGGGCGGAGGCTTCCCAGAGGCGGTCGATCCTGGGTTGCAGGCTGGCCGGGGTCAGCGAGTCGTCGATCCGAATCATCGGATCAGCATAGGAAAGCGCTTGCCTGCGCGGAAGACCCCGACCGTCGCACCAGCGTCCCGCTACGCGACGAGTTCGACCCGGCAGTACGCGCTCGCCGCTCGGGCGAGTTTGCCGTCGGCGGTCACCAACGTCAGGGATCGGCGTTCCGCGAGGGCGACGTAGGGTGCGTCGTACGCGCTGATGTTCGCCTTGAACTGCCACATCCGGGTGAGCAGATCGTCGATCGGTACGGTGTCGACGCCGAGGCGGCTGATCCGGTCGACCGCCCGCGCCGCCACCTCGCTGGTGATCTTCCCGCCGAGCGCGAGTCCTCGCATGACGGAGAAGACCTCGACCTTCCAGTGCTCCGGTGCCGCCCACTCGGGATCGCGGCCCAGCACGGCGCGGGCCTTGCGTCCGCGATCGTCGCTGTAGACGAGCACGCTCGCGATGACCGATGCGTCGACGACGATCATGCGACGTCCCGCCCGGAGGAGGCGGCGGCGTCGGGGAGATCCCGTTCGGCGCGGGCACAGGCCAGCAGGTCGGCGGCATCGGGTGCGGTGGGTCCGGCCCCGCCGCTGCGGTCGTCGAGTTCGTCGCTGAGTTCGGCGAGGAGTTGCCGGTTGCGGCAGAAGTCGGCCTGACGGTTGAGAACAGCCAGCAGGTACGCCTGCAGCGACTGGCCGCGTTCGCGGGCCTGCTGGGCGAGAAGGTCTCGCACTTCTTCGGGTACGTCGCGGATCGTGAGCACCACAGCCATGACTGCATTTTGACTGCTTTACGACTGCAGGGTCAAGTCAACCTCCCGACTGGTCCGTGGTGGTGTGGGTGCCGAACCGGCCGGCTCGGCCGGGGACCCGTACTCCGTTTGGCGTTGATCCCCCTGCGGGATCATGATCCCGCAGGGGGATCACGGCGGAACACACACTCGGTCTCGCCGGAGGCCGCCTGCGGATAGCTGCCGGTCGAGGTCAGGGTGCGGTCGTCGACGTTCAGGCCGTCGTGGTGTGGGTGCCGTCGGGGTGGAGACGGACGGTTGCCGGGTCGCCGGGGCGGTCGGCGGCGAGGCGGCGTACCTCGGTGATGACGCTTGTGGTGTCCGGAGCTGGACCGGCCGTCGCGGGCCGATGCGGGACGGACATCGGCTGCTCGGGGTCGGCGGGGACGGTCGCCCGCAGCGCGCCGGGCAGATAGCGGTAGCAGAGCGCGACGGCTTCGGGCAGCGCGGCGCAGGTGGGCAGCGGGCCGACGGCCAGCGGCGCGGCCGGGTCGGCGACCCGGACCGACCAGCTGTGACCCTGCGTCAGCTCCGGCCGACCGACGCTGTCGCGGTGGTCGACGACGGTGACGTCCAGGGCGAGCCCGAGGCCGGTGACGAGGCGGGCGAGTTCGTCGAGGGTGGGGCCGGGCCAGTCGGTGGCGCGGACCAGGACGCGGGCGCTGTCGTGGGTGGCGGCGACGGCACCGAGGTACGTGGCGACCGGGTCACCGCCGCCGCGCGCGACCTGGCTGACACCGTCGCGAAGGTGCTGGTCGATGACATGCTCGCCGTCGAGGGCGGTCAGGTCGGTCGGCGGTACGCCGAACTCCGCCGCCAGCGCGCCGATCTGATAGTGCTCGGGCAGTTGCCACACGCTTGAGCCGGACTGCCGGTCGGTGTGCACCACCGTCGGTGGGTTCGGGCCGTCGTCGTCGGGTCGCCAGTTGCGGTGCACGGTCCGGCCGCGCAGGTCGGTGACGGTGACGACCGCGCCGCGCCGGACCCGGCGGGTGCCGTGACAGCGGGTGCAGTACGGCGGGTCGACCACGTCAGCGCAGCGTTGGCAAGGCTGGGTGGGGATCGGCTCGCCCCAGTACTTCGGGGCCGGCGGCTCCCAGCCGCGCACGAACCGGCCGGCGGTCTCGACCGGTCGCAGGCTGGTGTGCCACCAGTGCCGGTTGCGCCAGATCGCCTGCGCGCCGCCGTGCTGTGTTCCACTGTGCTGTGCCCCGCCGTGCTGCTCGGCGTCGGCGACCATCCGCCGTTCGAGGTGGTCGAGGTCGTGGCCGCCGGGGTGGCCGGCCAGCCCGACCGTCACCGGGCGCGGCGTCAGCGCATCCTCGGTCAGGTAGTGGGCGGGCAGGTCCCGGTTGGTCACGTCCAGCCCGGACGCGGCCCGCTCCGGGCTGATCGAAGCGATCGCCGCCGGCAGGTCGGCGGCCCACCGGTGCGGGTAGTCGGGCACTGTCCCGCCAGCCAGCTCGAACCGAATGTCCCAGCTCAGCCCGCCACGGGTGGACGCCGGTCGGGCTTCGAGCACCAGGTCGACGTGCAGCTGGTCGGCGAGCGTACACAGCCGGCCGAGCAGCCGGCCATGGTCCGGTGCCGGCGGTTCGCTGCTGCGGCCGATCAGGACCAGCCACGGCGTGGTCCGCCGATCGGCGAGTGCCGCCGCCTCCCACCTGCGGCGGTCCCGCTCCGGGATGCCGGGCTGCCACTGTGCCGGCAGCATCAGCCCGGACGACGGTAGCCGGCCCGGTTCGTCGGGGAAGTCCGGGTCGCGCAGCGTCGCGGCGGCCACCCCTGCGCGGGTAGCGAGGTTGGTGACGATCGGCGCGTACGGCAGCCACCAGGTGCCGCCCGGGGTCGGTAGTGGCGTGAACGAGCCGGGGACGAGGCTGGTCGAGGCGACCGCCCCGGTGTCGAGGTTGGCGACGGTGAAGACGAGTTGCGCCCGCCGCCGCTCGGACCCGAACCCGACGACCCGGACCGCGCCGGCCGGCACCCCGTTGATGCCGGCCCCAGCCCCGGCCGCCGTCACGCCGCCGCTCCCGCCTGCGAGTGCTGGAACTGCTGCGACTGCCAGTCCCGCAACGCCTGCTTGATCCGTACGTTTTCGTCCTGGGTGGAGTGCAGTTCGGCGCGCAGGGCGGCCAGCTCGTCGGCGACCAGGTGCAGAAACGCGCGTACCTCGTTGGGGTCGCAGCCGTGCCGGACGCGGTCGCCGAACCGGCGGTCGCGGACCAGGCCGGGGCTGATCGACGGCCGCGCCGGCCGCTCGTAGTAGTGGCCGACCGTGTTCGGATCGCGCCGCCCTGGGCGACGCTGGCCGGTCGGCGTTTGTGCCGCGTTGCGCCGGGTGTGCTCGGCGATCTCGGCGAGCAGCCGCCGGTGGCGGCGGCCGCGCACCGGCCGCCGGCGGAACAGGTCGAGAAGTCTGCGCACGGCAGGACCACCTTTCGATCACATCAGGGGGTACGGGTGAAGCAGGCGCGGTTGCGGGCGTGCCGCCGCTGCTGCCCTGGTCAGCGGAGGCGGCGCAGCCTGGGTGCGAAGCGGAGGCCGGAGCGCTGGACGAAGATTTCGCGGCGTTCACGGGCTTCACCGTCAGGTGTCAGCTGGTAACCGCCGAGCCACACCCAGCCTCGATAGGTCTGCTTCTGGTCCACTGTCGTCACCCGGAACCGGAAGCCTCGGCCGGCGGCGAACTGGACACTCGCCCGGCCGTCGATGATCAGTTCGTCGCCGGGGCGGGGATCAGCCGGCGACCGGTCGGCCGGCACGCTACCGACGGCCCGCCGGCACGGTGGTACGGCCGCAGTCGGGGCACCAGCGGGATTTGATCTTGAAACTGAACAGCCCTATGAGGAATCCGAGCAGTAATCCGAAGGCCAGTGCCGTAAACGCCACCATGATCAACCCTTTCGCTTTGGGCTGGGCGACTGAGTGGCTCGCCGCCGGCTTGGAGACAAAATCGCCCTGGTACAACGCCAGACAGTTCGCGTCGTCAGGTTGACGACCGGATGTCGATAAGGCAACGATTTCACTCGATCTTGGTGGGCGACAGGTGTCACTGCGGTGACAGGCCCAAGTCCCCTCTCGTATCACCCTGTGGGTGGATAATTGAATTCATGGGAGATAAGCTCACATCATGAGGGATGAGCTAGAGGAAGACTCGCGGCCGGCGTGGGCGCAGCGGCTTCGCTCGGAGCGGACTGCCCGGGGGTGGTCCCAGAGCGACGCGGTGCGGGCACTCAGGGCACACGCGGCAGAACCGCTCCCCTCCGACGGCACGCTGTTGCGCAACTGGAAGCGGTGGGAGTCCGGTAGCTCCGAGCCCGACACTTTTTACAAGACGCTGATTGCCAAGACCTACGGCACCGTCACGGCAGCGTTCTTCCCTCGCGTGGGTGGCGCCCATGCCGAAGCGGATTTGCTAACGGACAGTGGTCTGGAAACCCTCGAAATTATCTCCCGCATCCGCGCTTCAGATGTCTCGGAATCCTTACTTGATGCGCTCCGGATTACCGCCGACCGGCTTTGCTGTGAGTACCCCTACGCCCCTCCGGATCAGCTCTACGTGGAGGGTAAGGCGTGGCTTCGACGCATTACAGGGCTCATGGACCGCCGGTTGACGCTCGCGCAGCACCGAGAGGTCCTGTCGCTTGCTGGTCTGGTTGCCCTGCTCGTCGGGTGTATCGAATACGATCTGGGGCTGCGGCGAGAAGCGGAGGGCACCCGTAAGGCGGCGCTGACCCTCGGCGAGGAGGCGGGCGACGCTGCAATCGTCGGTTGGGCGCACGAGATGCGCGCGTGGTACGCGCTGACACAGGGCGACTATCGGGGAGCGATAGCCGCTGCTGACATGGGGGTAGCGAAGGCCCCCAACCAGAGCGTCGCTGTGCAGTTGGCAGCGCAGCAGGCCAAGGCATGGGCGCGTATCGGGGACCGCAGACAAGTGGAGACGGCACTTGATCGCGGCCGGTCACTCCTGGAGTCGCTGCCCTACCCGGAGGACACCGACCACCATTTCGTCGTTGATCCATCGAAGTTCGACTTCTACGCGATGGACTGCTACCGGTTGGCCCGGGAGGACCAGCTTGCCGGGATGTACGCCCGTGAAGTCATGCGATCCTCCACTGATCCGGACGGCACCGAACGAAAGCCCATGCGGAACGCCGAGGCACGTTTGACGCTAGGTGTGGTCGCCGCGCGCAGCGGAGAGATCGAGGAAGCAGTGGCCTACGGCCGCCATGCGCTGTCGGGCGACCGCAGGTCTCTACCGTCTCTCCTCATGTGCTCCCGTGAGCTAGGGCAGCTGTTGCACGAGCAGTACACCAACCACCCTGAGGCGCTGACCTTTCTGGACGAGCTACGAGTCCTCAGCACCCCAGCAGGCTCTCGGCAGCCTCAGTCATCGTAGGTCCGATCGTGGGCTCTGACGCTCCGCTGTATGAGCGTGACCCGGAGGCGTGGCAGGCGTACCTGGCAGAGGGCAACGCCAAGCAGCCACGTAAGCGCGTCAGTGCTGACGTTCTCATCCGTGACTGCGAAGGGCGGATTCTCCTCGTTGACCCGCAGTATAAGCCGAACTGGGACATACCCGGCGGCATGGCGGAAGCCAACGAGCCGCCTCATGAGGCCGTTCGCCGTGAACTGCGAGAAGAACTCGGCCTGGACCTGCACGTGGCCGGGCTGCTGGTGGTCGATTGGGTGTCACCACACGGGCCCTGGGACGACCTGCTCTCGTTCATCTTTGATGGTGGTGAGCTGACCGACGAGCAGATCTCCGGGCTCAGGATTGTCGACGAGGAGCTGTCCGCGTTCGAGTTCTGTACCGCAGAACAGGCGCAGCAGCGGCTCCGCCCGTACTTGTGGCGGCGCGTTGCCGTAGCGCTCGATGCACTGAGGACCAGAACTGCTTATTATCTACAGGATGGACATGCCGGATAACGCCGGCACTGCCTCGCAGTGGGCGCTGGTTAATCGGATTTACGTCCCTTGCTGACGAAGGTTGTCCGTGATCGAATAATGGTACCGAACCAAGGGGATGTGCCGTGCCCTCAGTGTCAGCCGATTACCGACGGATCGCAAACGAACTGACCGCGAAGATCAAGGGCGGCGAGCTACCGCCGGGCACCAAGCTGCCCAGCACTGCCCAGCTTGCCGATCAGTACGACGTCAGCCCGGCGACCGTGTACCGCGCCGTCTCACTCCTGCACGACCGAGATCTCGTCATCGGACATTCCGGTCGCGGCGTGTACGTAGCGGAGAAGTAGCTTCCGCCGTCTGCGGTGAACGTCGCACGCGAGCAGATAGCGAGGTACCTGAAACGTGAGCGCCGACCAGAACCACAGTGACCTGATCCGTGCCATGGCCCGGGGAGACTGGGGCACGGCCGATCGGCTCCTCGCCGAGATCGGCGACAAAGGGCTACGAGAAGGGCCGCAGACCATCACCGCAGCCTTCTTCGTCGCGGCGCAGCGACGCTTCGGCGAGACACCCGACCTGCAGCAGGTCGCCACCTTCGTCGCGACGACCCGTCAGCGGTACGCGGACGGCCACGAACTGCCCGCCCTGGCGATGGAAGGCATGATCCGAGCAGCCCTCGGCGAGCCCGACCTGATCGACGACATCGATGCGGAGACCGCCTTCTCGATGCAGATCGCCGTGCTCGGGACGCTGTTGCAGGACCGAGAGTGGACCGAGGCCGAGCTGGAGGAGTTCATCCGCGAAGTCGAGCAGACCGCCGCCCAGTACATGTAGGACGTGACTGGCTTGCTGTGGGAGGACGTCCAGGACTGGTTCGACCTTGACCTGAACGGGACACTCCCAGATGTGCATGTGCCGGAGACGACCGTCGAGGACTGGCGTGCTCTAGTTGCAACGCCGCTCGGTTAGGGCGGGTGGATGGTTAGCAAGTGTTTGTGATTATATCGATGGCTATGGTGGCTTTGTAGCTGCGTCGGTCTACGTTGGGTCCGCGGGCTTGGTACTTGGAGTTCGAGCGTTTGATCATGCG
Source organism: Solwaraspora sp. WMMD406 (assembly GCF_029626025.1). Lineage (NCBI taxonomy): Bacteria > Bacillati > Actinomycetota > Actinomycetes > Micromonosporales > Micromonosporaceae > Solwaraspora > Solwaraspora sp. WMMD406. The sequence goes on along the minus strand of NZ_JARUBF010000001.1, from coordinate 559,850 downwards.
GGTCTTCACCCGGATCCGACGCTCAGGTAGCAGGTGGGCCAGAACCGCACGACCGATGGCGCCGACCAGGTCGATGACGGTGTCGGCGAGGACGCCGGCGGCGTGGGTGACCTGGTCGCGGGCGGCGTTCAGGGCGGTGGTGAAGCTGGCCCGGTCAGGGCCGGTGCCGGGCCGGCTGTCGGTGGCGTCGGTCATGGCGTTACGCAGGATCTGGTAGACGACCAGCAGGGCGTAGACCTCCTGGTCGATGCCGTCGGGAGTACGCGCGCGCAGGACCCGGCCGCCGAGGATGCTGGATTTGATCTCCAGGTAGGCGGTTTCGACCTCCCACCGGCGGTGGTACAGCTTTATCAGTTCGCCGGCCGGGTGGGTGCGTGGGTCGAGCAGGGTGGTGATCAGCCGGTAGCCGCCCGTGCGGACGCCGTCGATGGTCTGGACGCTGATCTCAGCGTCCACGACCCGCACCCGTACCGTGCCGATGGTCGACAGCCAGGATCCGTCGTGGTACCGGCGGATCACCGGCAGGCGGCGGCCGTTCTTGCAGCGGATCAGCAGGTCGGCCCTGGTGGCGGCGAGTGTCTGGATGAGGTCGGCGGCGGCGTAGTTACGGTCGGCCAACAGCAGCATCCCGGCGGCCAGGCTCCGGGCCAGGGAGCGGGCCTGGTCGAGTTCGCTGGTGCCGAGTGGAGCGAACACGGCGTCGATGATCGAGCGGGTGCCGCAGGTCAGCAGGACACTCAGCCGTAGTGCCGGGTAGCCCGCGCCGCCGTGGTTACCCCGTTGTTTGCGGTAACGGACCCGGACCGCCTCGGCGTCGGCGACCGACATCGTGGTCCCGTCGATCGCTGTCACCAGCAGGCCCCGCCACCGCACGGCGTGCGTCGCCGTGGTGACCGCCGGGCCGCGCAGCAGATCGAACAGGGCCCGCAACGGCGTCGACCCGAGCCGCTGACGCGCCTCCCGTAACGTGCCTGAGGCCGGCTCGGTCAGATCCAGCCCGGTCAGACCGGCGGTCGGTTTCCGCCACACCTGCCCGTAGCCGAGTTCGGCGAACAAGCAGCCTGCGAGGACGAGGTAGACCACGACCCGGGCCGGGAGTAGCCGGATCCGCTGCTGGGTACGACGGGTCGCGGCAAGGACCTCATCGACCATCTCGAAGGGCAGGAACTGGGTCAACTCACCCAGATGACCCGGCGCGAACACACCTGCGGCTACCCGCACCGTCCGAGTTATGGCAATCTGATCGACCAAAGCGGAGTTCCTGGTCTCGAGGCGTCTTGGAGTGACTCACCTCGTTACAGGAACTCCGCTTTCCCATGTCCGACCGACACACCCTTGACCGCTGCCGCAACGGCTTAACCGAGCGGCGTTGGCTCTAGTTGACCTCGTGCTGTCGGAGGGCTGGCAGTTTACTTACCTGTTCGACGGAGGTGCGGGTACACCGCCCGCCACGGTTGAGGACATGCTGAGCCTCCGTGACGAGGGCGGTGTCCAGTTGAAGGTATGGCCGGTACCCGGTGTTCTCGCGATATTCCAGCTCTACGACGCTGAGCGAATCGAGTTTGATGTTGATTTGCGTGAGCTGCAGGGTCAACAGCAACTGGACGTCCTCTGTCGATTCTTAACCACGATCGGCCGCCGGCTACGCAAGCCGGTGTTGATGACCCCCGAAGGCCTGGAGAACCAGCCCGTGCTCGGATACGACGTGGAAGCCGACCGGGTCGTGCTCATGGCCGGCCGCTGATCTTCGGTCGCAAAGCCCGATACCATGCACGCGTGTGGGGTATGCGTCGGCCCCAGTCACCGCCTCGGCTGCCTCGGCATCGGTCGTGCCGTCGAAACGTGGGCGATCATTGACATGTAGCCGCGATCAGCGGCCCGATCACGGTTGGCGGATGAGGAGCAGCCCGATGGAGCGCGCCGTGCGGGCGCAAGTCCGTGTCCGGACAAGGGCGCTGCGCCAGATGCTGAACGGGTGGGACCCCATCGGTGTTGGAGAGTTCCACGCCGGCGACGACGAGTACGACTGTCTACTCGGACCGCTGCTGACGAGGCTGGCCGCCGGGTCGGACGCAGACGACGTCACATGCTTCCTGCGCGACAGGATGGAGCGCCACTTCGGCCTCGCTCCTACCGACGTAGATGTCGCCAACTTCGCCGCCAGAGCTGTGGCCTGGTGGCAGGCCGAAGAATCGCGGCCAGCGGCGTAGTCGTTCGAATCAGCGCCGACCAGCATCATGCCCCCGGCCGATCGCAGGCCCGCGCGCCGGGGCTGGTCTCCACCGTTGCCCGGTGTCCGTGCGCGAGTTGAGGGCTGGGGTACGTAATTCTCGAAAATTACGTACCCCAGCCCTCAACTCGTGAGCTTTCGGGCGGGCGACAACTCGGCAACTCGGCGCGGCAGGCGGACCAGGACCCGGGCCGGCGTCGAGCCAGAGCTGAGTAGGGGTCAGACGGCGAAGGTGGCGGGGCGGTCAGTCGCGGCCGGCGGCGGGGTGGCCGACCACAGTCCGGTCTTTTGCGCGCCCAGCCGGCTCAGGTACGCCGGGTTGAGGATCACGTAGCGGCGCCACAGCCGTTTCGGCTCCAGCCCGAGCCGCCACAGCCACTCCAGGCCGTACCGCTGCATCCAGGACGGCGGCTTGCGCAGCAGCCCGGCGTGGTAGTCGAAGGCCGCGCCGACCGCCATCAGCGGCATGTCCAGCAGCGGGCGCATGGCGTACGCGAAGACCTCTTGGCGGGGGCAGCCCAGCCCGACCAGCACCAGCCGGGCCCCGGACGCCCGAATCCGGTCCGCGATCTCCACCTCTTCGCCCGGCTGGACGGAGCGGAACTTCGACGGCTCGACCCCGGCGAACTTCAGCGCCGGGAACATCTGCTCCAGTTTGGGCACCAGCCGGGCCAGCGTCTCCTCAGTCGACCCGTACAGGTAGATCGGCAGCCCTTCGTCGGCGCAGCGCCGCAGCACCCGCAGGGTCAGCGTCGGCCCGTACACCCGGTCTTTCAGGCCGGCACCATGCAGCAGGTTGAGTCCCCAGCGCACCGGCTGGCCGTCCGGGGTGACCAGGTCGAACGAGTTGAGCCGGGCGTTGTGCGCCGGGTCGAGCACCCCGGTCATCACCCCGTGTACGGCGAGCGCGGTCAACGCCAGCGGCCGGCGCTCCCGGGCGGCGTCGATCACCCGCCCGGTGGCGGTCTCGTAGTCGACGGCGTCGACCAGCACCCCGAGCAGGTTGCGCTTGCCCTGGTCGATCATTTCCCGGGCACCCACTTGTCGACGTTGGCCTGGTAGATCTCCTGCAGGATCATCGGTACGTCGTAGACCTGCTTCCAGTCAGGGTAGTCCCGCTGGAAAGCGGCGTTGGAGCCGATCCACCACTGGTGGTCGCCGACCCGGTTGGCCTCCTGGTATTCGGTGATCATCTGCTGGCCGGTGATCTGCTCGGCCAGGGCGAACGCCTCCAGGTGCGAGCAGTTGGAGTGCCGGCCGCCGCCCAGGTTGTAGACCGCTGCCGGGCGCGGGTCGCGGAAGAACGCCTCGAAGGCGGAGACCACGTCGTGGCTGTGGATCGCGTCGCGGACCATTTTGCCGCCGTACCCGAAGATCTTGTAGGTCCGCCGCTCCATGTTGCAGCGCATCAGGTAGCCGAGGAAGCCGTGCAGCTCGGTCGCCGAATGCGCCGGCCCGGTCAGCGTGCCGCCCCGGAAGCAGGCGGTACGGATGCCGAAGTAGCGGCCGTACTCCTGCACCATCACATCGGCGGCGACCTTCGACGCGCCGAACACCGAGTGCAGGCAGGCGTCGATCGACATGTCCTCGGTGATCCCGCCCGCGTACGGGTGGTCCGGGGCGATCTCCCACCGGGTCTCCTGCTCGATCAGCGGCAGGCTGTTGGGCCGGTCGCCGTACACCTTGTTGGTGGAGCAGTGGATCACCGGCGCCTCCGGGCAGTGTTCCCGGACGTTCTGCAGCACGTTGAGGGTGCCGCCGGCGTTGACGTCGAAGTCGGTGAACGGATCCCGGACCGCCCAGTCGTGCGACGGCTGCGCGGCGGTGTGGATCACCACGGCGATGTCCCGGCCGTACCGCCGGAACAGGCCCGCCAGGGCGTCGCGGTCGCGGATGTCGACCGCCTGATGGGTGTACGCCGCACCGAGGTCACGCCGCAGCGTCTCCACGTTCCAGGCGGTGGAGGCCTCGGCGCCGAAGAACTCGCGGCGCATGTCGTTGTCGATGCCGACGACGTCCAGGCCGAGCCCGGCGAAGTGCCGGACCGCCTCCGATCCGATCAGACCGCCGGATCCGGTGACCAACGCGACGCTCACACGACACTCCTGAGCTGGGGGGCGGAGGAACGATCAAGAGCATATCCGGACACCACGTACAAGAAGGCTCCGCCGCCGGCGGAGCCTTCTTGTCACTACATCACAGGTACGGGCCGAACCGGCCGTACCGCTGGTGGGGAAGGGGGGAGTTGAACCCCCACGCCCTTTCGGGCACACGGACCTGAACCGTGCGCGTCTGCCATTCCGCCACTTCCCCGGACGCTGTCCGGAACAGTCGGTGAAGACTATCCCAGACGGGTCGTTCGCCGACTCCGGAGGGGGTGTCGGCCGGACCCACCCGCTGGCAGGTGCCGGGACATACTACGCTGTCCCTGGCAGTCCCGAGCGGGTAACCGCCCGCGACGCCTGGCGAAGACTAGCACGGGACGAGCCGGCCGTACGGGACAGGGCGGGAGCAGGGTCGATCGGCGTGCGGGTGGCACGGGCGACGGCCGGATACCATCATGTCCTCGGAACCCGAGGAGGAGCCGGTGAGCGTGCTGCAACGCTTCGAGAAGCGTCTGGAAGGCCTAGTCGAAGGGGCCTTCGCCAAGGTGTTCAAGGGTGTCGTGCACCCGGTGGAGATCCTCAACGCGATGCAGCGGGAGGCGGAGGCGCACAAGGCGATCCTGGCCGGCGGGCGCACGCTGGTTCCTAACCGCTACGTGATCGATCTCTCGCCGTACGACCACAGCCGGCTGGCGCCGTACGCCGCCGCGCTCGCCCAGGAGCTCGCCCAGTCCCAGGCCGAGTTCATCGGTGAGCAGGCCTGGACGGTGTACGGCGACGTGATCGTCGAGATCGAGCGGGGCGACGGGTTGGACACCGGCATGTTCCGGGTCACCGCCGAGGTCTTCACCGGCGGCGACGTCGCCCCGGTGCAACAGCCGGCGTACGACATGCCCGGCGGCCCGCCCGGCTACCCGCCGTACGAGCAGCAGCAGCCCGGCGGGTACGGCCCGCCGCCGCACCAGCAGGGCGGTGCCGGGCGCAACATCCGGCTGGTGTCCGGCGACGGCCGGACCTATCCGCTGCAGATGGGTTCTACCGTGATCGGCCGGGGTGACCAGGCCAACCTGCGTCTGCCGGACGTCGGGATCTCCCGTCGACACGCCCGGCTGGATTTCGATGGTGCGCAGGTCGTGCTGACCGACCTCGGGTCGACCAACGGGACCATGGTCAACGGTCAGCGGGTCTCGGCTGTCGCCTTGAACCCTGGTGACATGATCCAGCTCGGAACGACCACGCTCACGTTCCGAGTGGATGGCTAACCTTGCCCGAATTCGTCGTTGTCGTCGCCCGGATCGGGTTCATCGTCCTGCTGTGGATCTTCGTGTTCACGGTGGTCGGTGTGATCCGTCGGGACCTTTTCGCCGGTGCCCGGTCGAGTCGACTGGTCGCCGCGCCGCGTGGTGTCGGCGGCGGGGCGGCGCCGGCCCGGACCGCCAAGGTGAAACGGGGGCGGGCCGCGCATCAGCTGGTGGTGACGGCAGGTCAGCTGAACGGTACGCGGATCACTCTGGGTGAGACGCCGATAACGATTGGTCGGGCAGAGGATTCCACTCTGGTGATCACCGATGACTATGCGTCAGCCCGACACGCCCGGTTGATGCCCCGTGACGGGCAGTGGTTCATCGAGGACATGGGCTCGACTAACGGGACGTACCTCGATCGCGCTAAGGTCACCGGGCCTACCCCCGTACCCCTAGCCGTGCCGATTCGCATCGGCCGCACATCTCTTGAGTTACGGCCATGACTCTGACCCTGCGCTATGCCGCCCACAGTGACCGCGGACTGATCCGTGACGGAAACCAGGATTCCGTCTATGCCGGACCGCGGCTGCTCGCCGTGGCCGACGGCATGGGCGGGATGGCCGCCGGTGACGTCGCCAGCAACATCGTCATCGGGGCGCTCGCCCCGCTCGACGAAGACGTCCCCAACGACGCCATGGTCGACGCCCTGCGCTCTGCCGTGGGACTGGCCAACCAGCATCTGCGGGACACCGTCGACGCCAATCCCCACCTGGAGGGGATGGGCACCACGCTGACCGCCACCCTCTTCTCCGGCAGCAAGATCGGCATGGTGCACATCGGTGACTCCCGTGCCTACCTGCTGCGCGGCGGTGAGTTCGCCCAGATCACCAAGGACGACACCTACGTCCAGATGCTGGTCGACGAGGGCCGGATCAGCGCTGAGGAGGCCAGCAGCCACCCGCAGCGTTCCCTGCTCACCCGCGCGCTCGACGGCCGGGACATCGACCCGGAGTACTCGGTCCGCCAAGTCGTCGCCGGCGATCGTTACCTGATCTGCAGCGACGGCCTCTCCGGAGTGGTCAGCGCGGAGACCATCGCCGAGACCCTGCGGGAATACACCGACCCGCAGAAGTGCGTCGAACGGCTGGTGCAGCTCGCGCTGCGCGGCGGTGGGCCGGACAACATCACGGTCATCATCGCCGACGCCACCGACCAGAGCATCCACGAACAGGCGCCGATCGTCGGCGGGGCCGCTGCCCGCGACCGGGGGATGGCCACCGCGGCCGACGACTCCACCCCGGCGGCGCGCGCCTCGGCGTTGTCCGCGCCCCGGGCCGCCGTACCGGAACCGGCGGAGGCCGCCGCGCCCGGCCGCGACGACGACCCGGAACGGCCCCGCCGGCACCCGGTCCGCGCGGCGCTCGTCCTGCTGGTCCTCGTCGCCATTCTCGGCGGCGGCATCTGGGGTGGCTGGAGCTACACCCAGCGGCAGTACTACGTCGGCGCGACCGGTGACGGCCAGCTGGCGATCTTCCAGGGGATGCCGGGTGAGATCGCCGGGGTCAGTCTCTCCACCGTGCACGAAACGAGCGACACCGCGTTGGACGACCTGACCACGGTCGCGCAGGACCGGGTCAAGCAGGGCATTCACGTCAGCAGCGAAGCCGAGGCGCAGCGCCACCTGGTCGAGCTGACCCGCGACGAACCGGACAACCCCAACCTTAAGCCCACCTGCCCGCCGTCTCCCTCCCCGACGCCATCGCTGACGCCGGCACCGACGCCGGCACCGACGATCGTGGCACCCACCGGGTCTCCGGTACCCCCGGCGACTGCCCCCGTCCCGTCGATCAGCCCCACCGGCGGGCCGACCGTGGTGCCGGACGTGAGCGGGATCAATTCGCCCGCGCCCGACGGTGCTCCGGAGAGCACCCCGGACGCCCCACCGGTCGAGCCGGTGCCACCGTTGACCAACCCGGCCGGTTGCCGGTCGGTCGACTGAGACCCGGCGCGATCGACGTGAAGGAATTTCAGTGACCGCGCCAGTCAGACCCACCTCGCACCCGGCGATCACCGGCGAGATGCCCCGGGTCCGGTCCGTCCGGACCCGGCGCAACGCCGAACTCGGGCTGCTCGGGCTCGCGCTGGCGGTCGTCGCGCTCTACTCCGCCGCTGTCGAAGCGGCGGTGCTCGGCACCGTCCGGCCCGGCTTCTGGGTGCCCACGGCGGTCGTCGGCGCGGTCTTCGTCGGCCTGCACCTGGTCATCCGGTTCTTCGCGCCGTACGCCGACCCGGCCCTGCTGCCGGCGGTCGCTCTGCTCAACGGGATAGGTGTGGCGTTCCTGCGCCGCTACGACCTGGCCCAGGTCGCCGCCGCCGAGCGGCTCGACTACCCGATCTTCGCCGGTACGGGTGGCCGGCAGCTGGCCTGGACCCTGGCCGCTGTGGTCCTCGCCGCCGGTCTGCTCGTCCTGGTCCGCGACCACCAGATGATCGCCCGGTACGCGTACACCCTCGGGCTGGCCGGCATCGTGCTGGTGATGATCCCGGCCGTCCTCCCGGCCCGCTACTCCGAGGTCAACGGCGCCAAGCTGTGGATCCTGATCGGCGGCTTCTCCATCCAACCGGGCGAGTTCGCCAAGCTGGCGCTGTTGTCGTTCTTCGCCTACTACCTGGTCCGCAAGCGGGAAGTCCTGTCGCTCGCCAGCCGGCGGGTGCTCGGCATCGACTTCCCGCGTGGCCGAGACCTGGGCCCGGTGCTGGTGGTCTGGCTGCTGAGCGTCCTGGTCCTGGTGTTCCAGAAGGACCTCGGCACCTCGCTGCTGTACTTCGGCATGTTCGTGGTGACGCTCTACATCGCCACCGAACGGGTCAGCTGGCTGATTATCGGTCTGCTGCTCTTCTTCGGCGGGGCGTTCCTGGCGTACTACCTCGGCGCGAGCGTCGGCGGCCCGTTCGCCAACTTCTACCAGCGGGCGAACATCTGGCTGGACCCCTTCTCCGACCCGTACGCCGACGGGTACCAACTCGTCCAAGGACTACTCGGACTCGGCACCGGCGGGCTGTTCGGCGCGGGCCCCGGCGGCGGCCAGCCGCTCAAGGTGCCCGAGGTGCACAACGACTTCATCTTCGCCGGCATCGGTGAGGAGATCGGACTGTTCGGCCTCTCCGCCCTGCTGGTGATCTACCTGTTGGTCGCCGAGCGGGGCCTGCGGGCCGGGCTGGCGGTCCGGGACTCCTTCGGCAAACTGCTCGCCGGTGGGCTGGCGTTCACCGTCTCCCTGCAGGTCTTCGTGATCGTCGGCGGGATCAGCGGCTTGATCCCGCTCACCGGTCAGACCACGCCCTTTCTCTCCGCCGGTGGCTCGTCGCTGATGGCGAACTGGCTGCTGATCGCGCTGCTGCTACGGATCTCCGACGCCGGCCGCCGGCCGGTCACCGGGGCCGACCCCCGGCCACCCGGCACCCCCGCCGGACCGCCCGCCCAGCTGCACGGCGCGCCCACGGAGGTGATCAAGCGATGAACGCACCGTTACGCAGGGTCGGCGTCGTCATCATGATCCTCTTCGGCCTGCTCTTCGCGAACCTCAACTGGGTCCAGGGCTACAAGGCCGACGAGTACCGCAACAGCGACTACAACGGCCGGGTCCAAGTCGCCGAGTACGACCGGCAGCGCGGCAACATCGAGGCCGGTGGCCGGGCCCTGGCCACCAGCACCGAGACGGACGGCGAACTCACGTTCCTGCGCACCTATCCGGACAACGAACTGTACGCCCACGTCATCGGCTACAAGCCGGTCAACCTCGCCGCGACCGGGATCGAACGGGCCGAGAACGACTTCCTCGCCGGCACCAGCGACCAACTGTTCGCCGACCGGGTCCGTGACCTGTTCACCGGCGAGGAGACCGGCGGCGGCAACGTGCTGCTGACCGTCAACCGTCGGGCGCAGGAGACCGCCTACCGGCAGCTGATCGAAAACCGGGTCGGGGTCGACCAGGGCGCCGCCGTCGCCATCGACCCCCGTACCGGGGCGATCCAGGCGCTGGTCTCCATCCCCAGCTACGACCCGAACCCGCTGGCCAGCCACGACACCAACGCCGCCCAGGAGGCGTACAACGCCCTCGACGGCGACCCGGACGGGCCGCTGCGCAACCGGGCGCTCGGTGAAGTGCTGCCACCCGGATCCACCTTCAAGGTCGTCGTCGTCGCCGCCGCGCTGGAAAACGGCGTCGGCGTCGAGGACCAGATCTCCGCCGGTCCGGTCTACCGGCACCCCGACTCGGGCACCGACATCCGCAACGCCGCCAACTCCATCTGCCCCCAGGACCAGGTCACCCTGATCACCGCGTTGACCGACTCGTGCAACACCGGCTTCGCGAAACTCGGCGTCGAACTCGGTGCCGAGCGGGTCAAGGACAAGGCCCGCGACTTCGGGTTCGAAGACGAAGAGCAGGTGGTCGGCCGGACCAACGGCGACACCGGCCTGCCGGTCGCGCCCAGCCGGACCGGCGACATCCAGAACCCCGACGGCAGCGAGGACGGCGCCGCGCTGGCCCAGTCGTCGATCGGGCAGAACAACGTACGGATGACCCCGCTCGAAGGGGCCATGATCGCCGCCGCGGTCGCCAACGGCGGCACCCAGATGCGGCCGTACCTGATCCAGCAGTTGCTCGGCCCGGACCGCACCAGCAGCTACTACACGGCCGCGCCCCGCGAGCTCCGCGAGTCGGTCAGCGGCCAGGTCGCCGGCGACCTGCAGCAGATGATGGTCAGCGTGGTGCGCAACGGCACCGGGCGCAACGCGCGGATCGACGGCTACACCGTCGGCGGCAAGACTGGCACCGCCCAGGCCGGCGAGGACGACGAGGACCACGGCTGGTTCATCGGGTACGCCATGACCGACGACGGCGAGCCGATCTCCGCCGTCTGCGTCCTGCTCGAAGGGGCCGGCGGGGGCGGCAGCGCCGAAGCCGCCCGGATCTCCGGCCAGATCATGCGGGCCGTCATCGCCGAGCGGGAGGGGCGATGACGTGCTGAGCTCCGGAGTCCTGCTCGGTGGGCGGTACCGCCTCGACGAGCGGATCGCCAGCGGCGGGATGGGCGACGTGTGGCGGGGCACCGACGAGGTGCTCGGCCGTACCGTCGCGGTCAAGAGCCTGCTCCCGGCGCTGCTGGAGGAGCCGGGGTTCGCAGAACGGTTCCGGGGCGAGGCCCGGACCATGGCGACCATCAACCACCCCGGCGTCGTCGACGTCTACGACTACGGCAGCGACCAGCACATTGCCTTCCTGGTCATGGAGTACGTCGAGGGCGACGCGCTGTCGCGGACCCTGTCCCGAGTGGGCCGACTCACCCCGGCCCGGACGATGGCGTTGGTCGCCCAGGCCGCCGACGCCCTGCAGGCCGCCCACGACAAGGGCATCGTGCATCGGGACGTCAAACCCGGCAACCTGCTGGTACGGCCGAACGGCACCCTGGTGCTGACCGACTTCGGCATCGCCCGGTCGGAGATGGTCGGCCAGTTGACCGCCGCCGGTTCGGTCCTCGGCACCGCCTCGTACATCTCTCCGGAGCAGGCCTCCGGTGCCGTCGCCACCCCGGCCTCCGACGTGTACGCCCTCGGCGTCGTCGCCTACCAGTGCCTGTCCGGCCGGCGGCCCTTCGAAGGCGACAACCCGCTTGAAATCGCCATGAAGCACGTACGGGACACGCCCCGTGCCCTCCCGTCGGACATCCCACCGGTGGTTCGCGCGATCGTCGAACGCGCCCTGGCCAAGGACCCGGCCGCCCGGTGGCCCGCCGCCGCGGCGATGGCGGCCGTCTCCCGGCAGGCCGCCGCCACCCTCGCCGGACAGGGCCGACCCGGCGCCCAGGGACACCCCGGCAGCCAAGGACACCCCGGCGCCCCTGGCCGGCCCGGCGTCCCCGGTCATCCCGGCAGTCCCGCCGCCCCCGGCTACCCGACCGCACCCGGTCATCCGAGTGGTCCCCGCCCACCGGGTGGCGCCACCGCAGGCTCGGGCCGGGCTCCGGCCAGCGGCTACCCGTCGGCCGCCGGTCGACCGATGCTGCCGCCCCGCCCGACGTCCGGGGCGCCGAACTCACCGATGGTCCAGCCGCCGGTGCCCCGGCCGCCGACGAGCGGCGGCCCCACCGCCGGCCCCCATCTGCCCGGGACCGCGTCGGCGAGTCCTCAGCGCTACCCGGCCGGATACCATCACAACGTCCCGCCGGCCCGGCAGGCCGGGCCCGGTCAACCACCCCACTCGTACCGCCCGACCCGTCCACCGGCCGCACCGCAGCGGTCGGGTGGACTACACCGGCAACTGTTCACCGTCCTGGCGATCATCCTCGGCGCACTCGTGGTGCTGCTCTGCGCCGGCCTGATCGCCTTCCTGGTCCAGGAATATGCCGCCAACTCGGCGGGCCCGGTCCAGCCGGCGGTGCGATTGGTTACGGCTGAGAACCAGATGGGCTCGCGCTACGTCGAAACTGGTGTCGGAGCCGTACCGTCGGTGGAGGCACCGCACACGTCCGGGCAGGATGACGATCAGATGAGCGAAGGACGACAGAGACGATGACGGCGCAGGCCCGCCTGCTTGGTGGCAGGTACCAGGTCGGCGAGTTGCTCGGCTATGGCGGCATGGCCGAGGTCCATCGCGGCCGTGACCTGCGGCTCGGTCGAGACGTCGCGATCAAGATGCTCCGTGCCGACCTGGCCCGGGACCGGACGTTCCAGGAACGTTTCCGGCGCGAGGCGCAGAACGCCGCGTCGCTCAACCACCCGGCGATCGTGGCCGTGTACGACACCGGTGAGGAGTACGCCCCCACCGGCGAAACCCTTCCGTTCATCGTCATGGAGTTCGTCAACGGCCGTACCCTCAAAGAGGTCCTCGCCGCCGAAGGCCGGCTGGACCTGCGCCGCGCCCTGGAGATCTGCGCCGACATCTGCGCGGCCCTGGAGTTCAGCCACCGGCACGGGATCATCCACCGCGACATCAAGCCCGGCAACGTGATGCTGACGCAGACCGGCCAGGTCAAGGTGATGGACTTCGGGATCGCCCGCGCCCTCGCCAGTGGCGCGACGACGATGACCCAGACCTCGGCGGTGATCGGCACCGCGCAGTACCTCTCGCCCGAGCAGGCCCGTGGTGAGGCGGTCGACGCCCGCTCCGACGTCTACGCCGGTGGCTGCGTGCTGTTCGAACTGCTCTGCGGCCACCCGCCGTTCGTCGGTGACAGCCCGGTGAGCGTGGCGTACCAGCACGTCCGGGAAGACCCCCGGGCCCCCAGCGACATCAACCGGGACGTCACCCCGCCGGTCGACGCGATCGTGCTCAAGGCGCTGGCCAAGAACCCGCTCAACCGTTACCAGAGCGCCGGCGAGATGCGCGCCGACCTGCTCCGTGCCGCCACCGGCCGGCCGGTGCACGCCACCCCGGTGCTGCGCGAGGACGAGACCGTGGCGATGGCCGCCGCCGGCGCCACCCAGCGGATCCCGGCCGGCGGCAGCGGGCCGCGCCGGACGTCCCCCGGGGTGATCGCCGGCCTCAGCGTCCTCGGTGTGCTCGCCGTGGTGGCGCTGGCCGCCGGACTGATCTGGGCGAACTCCGGCGACGAGCAACCACAACTCGTCGTTCTACCTAGCCTGGTCGGCCAGCCGATCGAGGAGGCGCAGCGCCAACTGCTCAGCCTCAACCTCAATCCGGTCCCCACCACTGCCGAAGACCCGGACTGCACCCTCAACAACGTGGTCGCGCAGTCCCCGGAGCCCGGCGAGGTCGAACCGGGCAGCGAGGTGCAGTTGACCGTCTGCGCCGGGCCGGGCATGGTGCAGGTCCCGTCGCTGGAGGGGTACACCCGGTCCGGTGCGGAGAACGCGCTGATCGACCTCGAACTGGTGCCGGAATTCGTGCCGGTGGACAGCGCCGATCCGAAGGACCAGGTGGTCCGGGTGCCGGACGAGGGCGAAATGGTGGAGGTCGGCTCCACGGTCGTGGTGGAGATCTCGCTGGGCAACATCCGCAACGTGCCCAACGTGGTCGGCAGCACCCAGAGCGAAGCGATCTCCATCCTGGAACGGGCCGGCTTCGATCCGCAGGTCGTCGAGGGCCAGGAGGTCGACCCCGCCGACGCCGGCCGGGTCACCAGCCAGGACCCCAACGGCGGCCAGGCCAAGGTGAACTCGCGGGTCGAGATCGTCGTGTCACAGCCACGCGAGGTCGAGGAGACGCCGAGTCCGACACCGTCGAGCCCGGCCCCGTCGAGCCCGGCACCGACGACGACCGAGCCACCACCGGGCGACGGTGACGGCGAGGGCGCCGGGACGGGCGAACCCACCTCCGGCGGTGGTGCCGGCGGCGGCGTGGGGACGCTGATCCCCACCACCCCGGCGGTCCGTATCCCGTCGGAGTAGCGAGTCGGAAAGCCACCTGCTGGTCGGATCGGCCGGCAGGTGGGGTGGTCGGGCGGCCGATACGGTAGCCGGCCGGCCGGCCGGGTCAGGCCGCCGCGAAGGCCGCCCGCCGACGGACGTCGACCTCGGCGGCGAGCCGAGGCGCCCGATCCACTGCGGCGGGCAGGCCGCACCCGGCCAGCCAGTTGGCGAGCATCAGATGTCCGCCCTCGGTGAGCACCGACTCGGGGTGGAACTGCACCCCTTCCACCGGCAGATCGCGGTGCCGCATGGCCATTACCACACCGGACTCGGTGCGTCCGGTCACCTCGATCTCGGCGGGCAGCGTCTCGGCCCGTACGGCGAGCGAATGGTAGCGGGTGGCGGTGAACGGCTCCGGCAGACCGGCCAGCACCCCGGCCCCGTTGTGGTGGACCAGCGAGGTCTTGCCGTGCAGGAGTTCCGGTGCCCGCTCGACGACCCCGCCGTACGCCGCGCCGATCGCCTGGTGACCCAGGCAGACGCCGAAGATCGGCAGCCGGCTGGCGTACGCGGAGATGACGTCCAGGCAGATCCCGGCCCGTTCCGGCGTACCCGGCCCCGGGGAGAGCAGGATCCCGGCGGCACCGAGCCGACCCACCTCGGCCACGGTCAGCTCGTCGTTGCGCCGTACCTCGCATTCGGCGCCCAACTGGCCCAGGTACTGCACGAGGTTGAACACGAACGAGTCGTAGTTGTCGATCACCAGTACGCGCACGCCGTCACCTGATCTCGTCGCCGCTGTCGGAATGGACCTAGTCACCGTTATCGGATGATGGTTCGGGATTGCTTGACTCGGTGTCGTACGGCAGGTCGTGCTCGCCCAGGCCGCCGCCGTCCGGATCGCCGCCGTCGGGGGCGCCGCCCTCCGGTCCGCTGGTGCCGCCGTCCGGATCGCCGCCGACCGGGCCGCCGTCAGCCGGTGCGCCGCCGGAACCATCGTCGATGACCTGTGAGTCGTCGAACGGCAGCAGGGGTTCCGCCCAGGGGAAGACGACGAACCAGAGCAGCGCCACCGCCAGGCCGGCGAGTACGGCGGACCCGATCACCTTGCCCGGCAGGCCGAACGGGAGCTTCCGCCAGATCCACGCGTACACGTCAGTCAGCCACCCACCCGTACACGTCAGCCACCCACCCGTACACGTCAGTCACCCAGCTCGGCCGGGCGGCCGTCGGCCTTGGACTGGCTGCGGACCAGGGCGGCGTGCACGATCAGCCGTTGGTAGTTGTCGAACTTCGGATGGCAGGTGGTCAGGGTCAGCATCGCCACGGTCGGGTCGGCACCGCGCCGCCCCGGGACCGGGGCGACCACATCGGTCTGGTTCGGGCGCACGATGTGGCTGCGGGTCACCTCGTACACGTGCCAGGTGTCCCGGTCTTCGAGCACGACGGCGTCGCCGGTGCGCAGCTCGTCGAGCCGCCAGAAGGTGGCCCGGTTGCGGTGACCGGCGACCGAAAAGTTGCCGATCTCGCCTGGTCCCGCACTGGCCGGATAGTGGCCTGGCGCGTAGCGGATGTCGTCCTGCTCGACGCCCTCGACCACGATCCAGTTCTTGTCGATCCTGGGGATGTACAGGCCGGCGACGGGCGTGCCGTACACCGGGGCGGAGGACGGTGAAGGGGTGGCCGCCGGACCGTCGCTGACCACCGGATCCGGTACGTCCGCCCACTGCTGCGCCAGCTGCTGGCTCAGATCCTCCTGGTGGGCGTTGACGATCACCGACTTGCCCCAGATCTCGTAGCCGGCGAACAGCAGCACGACCATCCCGAGAGTGATCAGTAGTTCGCCGGAGACCCGGGCGGTGGTACGGAGCCGGCTCCAGACCGTCGGCCTGGTCAACTCGGAGTAGACGCTCTTGTATCCGGAGTCGGTCCGCTGCGGCCGGAGCTTGACGACCCGTTCGCCGCGCCGCGCCGGCTGGCCGTGGTCGCCGGGCTCGGCATCGGCGTCGGCACTGGTGTCCGGCGATCTGCGGGTCGCGTCCACCGGTGGCTGGTAGGAGCTGATCACGACCGGCAGCACGCTCGTCGCGTGCTCGTCGCGGCGATCGGGGTACGGCGGGCGGCCGGTGAAGCGCGGGATGACCGCGGTGGCGTCGTCGACCGGGTACGCCGGGGTGCGGCTGTGTCGGCCCGGCGGGCGGGCATCGGCCGCCGGCCAGACGGTGTCGTCCCGGGTAGCGGCCCAGTCGATGTCGTCCGGGCTCCTGGACCAGCCGGTACCACCCGGCGGTCCCGCCGCCGTCATCGCGCCAGCTCCGGGACGTCGGTGTGGTGCAGTGTCGCCGACCCTTCGAATGCGGGAACGGTCAGCTCCGACTCGACGGTCTCACGGTAGCCGAGCTGGAAGTGGGTCACCGCGTCCTGGAACAACTGGACCCCCTCCGATCCGGCGAGCGCCTCCTGCAGGGCGCTCGGATCACCGATGGCGGCGATCCGGAAAGGGGGTGAGTAGACCCCGCCATGCAACAGCAGCGTGTTTCCGACACAGCGTACCGCGCTGGTGGCGAGGACCCGTACATCCATGATCGACATTGCCTCCGCGCCCCCTGCCCACAGCGCGTTGACCACCGCCTGCACGTCGCCCTGGTGCACCACCAAGTCGTCGTTGCTGGCACCGTCGGGCAGGTCGGTCAGCCGGGGAGCGTCGTCGAGTTCGACGACGATGCCGGGACCGGCCAGGGCGGTGAAGCCGGCGGCCGGCTGGTTGGCCTCGACCCGGGCCCGTTGATCGGCGATCGGCTGGTCGGACCCGGCGACCAGCGCGGCCTGCTGGTCGACCTGGGCGCGCAGCGCCGCCGCTCGTTCCTCGGCGACCGCGAGTTGGGCACGGCGGTCGTTGATCAACTGGGCCAGCTGCGGTCGCCGATCCTCCCGCAAGGTGGTGCCACCGGCCGTGGTGGCGGTCGTCGTGAAGAGCAGGCCGGCGGTGAGCGCGATGAGCGGTACGCCCACGGCCCAACCGGCTGGGCGGCGACCCCCCGGCCGCCGCAGCAGGCCGGTGGCGGCCCGACGGACCACGTCCCGCCAGGACGCGCTGCCGGACGTGTACTCCATCTGAAGCCTCCGGTACCCGTAGCCATCGACAACTGTCCGCATAGTGGACCACCAGTGTTGGATATTGTCCCTGGTGGTGCCGGTCGTGCCCAGTTGTCGGCTCTGCCCGGCACCCGTCCATGGCCGGAACGCGCCAACTTGACTACGCTAGCTGGTGAACATTATTGGCCATGGACCGTCGCCGCTGCGTCCGGTTGTCGGGCCGGATGACTGTCACCCAGGAGAGCGTCGTGCCCAAGTCGCAAGTTCGCAAGAAGAAGGTCTACACCCCGCCGACCGACGTCCGGCCAACCCAGACGGCTGCCACTCGTAAGCCGAGCCCGATCTGGCTGCCGATCGCCGCGGTCTCGCTGATCGTCTTCGGCATCGGCTGGCTGGTCGTCTACTACCTGTCGGAGACGGCCTACCCCGTGGCTACCTGGGGCTACTGGAATCTCGCCGTGGGCTTCGGTGCGATGGTGAGTTCGCTGATCCTGCTCTCGCGCTGGCGCTGACCGCCTTCCGCTGACTATCTGCCGCTCCTCGCTCTCCCCTCCCGCCTGGCCGTCCGGCGACTCTGGGTCGCCCGGGCGAGTACGACGTGTCGTGCTGCCCTAAGGTGGCGATACCGGGTGGCCGGCTGATCGTGAGGTGTCCCACGTTACCGGTGGGTAACCTGACGGTAGGCTGTGTGGTGACCGGCCCTCCGGTCACCTCAGCCGCTCGTCGGAAGCACACCGGGAGGCCAACGCATGGGCACCGTCCAGGTCGCCACCACGATCGTTGCCGCCATCGTCACCGCCGTGGCGGTGACGCTCGCCGGCCGGGCGGTCTGGCAGTTCGTCTCGATCATCCGTCTCGGCCGACCCGACCCGACCCGGTTCGGCGATCCGGCGACCCGAGCCCGGGTGATGCTCACCGAGACACTCGGCCACACCCGGATGCTCCGCTGGAGCGTGGTCGGCGCGGCGCACTGGTTCGTGATGATCGCGTTCATCGTGCTCTCGGTGTTGGTGCTGGAGGCGTACTTCGAGGTCGTTGACGCCGGAGGCGGCATCCCGGTCATCGGCGGCTGGCTGATCTACGGACTCGTCACCGAACTCGTCTCGATCCTGGGAATGGTCGGGATCGGAGTGCTCATCGCCATCCGGCTGATCAACCGGCCGACCCGAGCCGGCGGACGTTCCCGGTTCACCGGCTCGACCATGTGGCAGGGCTACTTCGTCGAAGCTGTCGTGCTGGCCGTCCTGATCTGCGGCTTCCTCATCCGAGGCTTCCGCGTCGCCACGGACCACTTCGATTTCCCCGTCTGGGCCACCCCGGTCAGCCACGCGCTCGGCGCCGTACTCCCCGCCTCGGACGCGGCGATCAGCGTGACCGCCCTCATCAAGATCCTGATCTCGATGACCTGGGTCATCGTCATCGCCCTGACCTTGACCATGGGCGTCGCCTGGCACCGGTTCGCCGCCTTCTTCAACATCTACTTCAAGCGTGACCCAGGCAAAGCCAACTCGGGTCTGGGCGCGCTGCGTCCGATGATGAGCGACGGCAAGCCGCTCGACTTCGAAGAAGCCGACCCCGAATCCGACCAGTTCGGGGTGGCCCAGGTCGAGCAGTTCGGCTGGAAGGGCCTGCTCGACTTCACCACCTGCACCGAATGCGGCCGCTGCCAGTCGCAGTGTCCGGCCTGGAACACCGCCAAGCCACTGTCGCCGAAACTGCTCGTCCTGTCGCTGCGCGACCACGCGTACGCCAAGGCCCCCTACCTGCTGGCCGGGGGCGGCAAGGACCTCACCGGCGAGGAGAAGGGCACCGCCGAACAGCTCGCCAAGGTCGACGCCCTGGCCCTGGCCGAAGCGGACCGCCCGCTGATCGGCGGTGCCGAGGACGGCGGGATCATCGATCCGGACGTGCTCTGGTCCTGCACCACCTGCGGCGCCTGCGTCGAACAGTGCCCGGTCGACATCGAACACGTCGACCACATCGTCGACATGCGTCGCTACCAGGTCCTGATCGAGTCGAGCTTCCCCAGCGAGGCCGGCGTGATGCTGCGCAACCTGGAAAACAAGGGCAACCCATGGGGCGCGCCGCAGAACACCCGGGAGGACTGGACCAAGGGCCTCGACTTCGAGGTACCCCGGGTCGGCGAGGTGGACGACTTCGAATACCTGTTCTGGGTCGGCTGCGCCGGCGCGTTCGAGGACCGGGCCAAGAAGACCACCCGCGCCGTGGCGACCCTGCTGAACGAAGCCGGCGTCGACTTCGCCATCCTCGGCGAGGGTGAGACCTGCACCGGTGACCCGGCCCGCCGGATCGGCAACGAGTTCGTCTTCCAGATGCTCGCCCAACAAAACGTCGAGACCCTCAACGAGGCGTTCGGCGACCGCGAGCCCGCCAAGCGCAAGATCGTCGCTACCTGCCCGCACTGCTTCAACACCCTCGGCAACGAGTACGGGCAGCTCGGCGGCCACTTCGAGGTCGTACACCACACGCAGCTGCTGGCCCACCTGGTCGCCACCGGCAAGCTCACCCCGGTCACCCCGGTCGACGGCGGACTGACCTACCACGACCCCTGCTACCTGGGACGACACAACCGGGTGTTCAGCCCGCCCCGCGAGGTGCTCGGAGCCGCGCTCGGTGCCGGCGACGCCGTACGCGAGATGCCGCGCAACTCGGAGCGGTCCTTCTGCTGCGGCGCCGGCGGAGCCCGGATGTGGATGGAGGAGCGGATCGGAAAGCGGATCAACGTCGACCGGGTCGAGGAGGCGCTGTCCACCGGCGCGCAGACGATCGCCGTCGGTTGCCCCTTCTGCTTCACTATGCTCGGCGACGGGGTCACCGGCAAACAGTCCAGCGGCGCGGCGGCCGAGAACGTCGAGGTCGTCGACGTGGCGACCGTGCTGCTGCGATCCGTACGGCCGGCGGTAGCATCATCCGCGACCGACGCGTCGTGACCAGGGTGATCAGCGCGTACCGGCGCTGACCGCAGCGAAGGAGACCGCGGGTGCTGGGCTGGGCCCGTGAATTCCTGTCGCAGCCCTGGCCCTTCCTCACCCTGGCCGTGGTGACGCTGATCGGCGTGTTCGCGCACCGGCCCGTCGCCCGCCGCCTGGGCTGGCGTCGCTGGCCCACCCTCGGCGTCTTCGTCGGTGCCGCCGCGGTCGCGGCGTTGACCCTGCCACCGGCCCCGATCAGCTCCACGGTGCCGCTCGCACCCGGTGTGTCCGTCTCCGGCCCGGACGGCGAGATCGTGGCCGGCTGCCTGCGGTCGCTGACCGATCCGGCGGTGCTCTGGTCCGGGCTGGTCACGGTCGACTCGCTCGGCGAGCGAGTCGGCAACGTCGCAATGTTCGTGCCGGTGGCGTTCTTCCTGGTCCTGGCGGTGCGTCGGCCGCTGATCGGGACCGGCGTGCTCCTGGTGGTGCCGGCGATGGTGGAGCTGGCCCAGGCCGTGAGCGGGCTCGGCCGCCAGTGTGTGGGCTACGACTGGGTCAACAACGCCACCGGGGTCTTGGTCGGGGCGGCGGCGGCCGGCGTCGTACGGCTGGTCTGGCGGCCGACCCCGCCGCGCCCGCAGCCGTCCGGCAGCCGCCCGCAGCCGTCCGGCAGCCGGCGGCGCGACTAGCTGCCGCTGGTCGCGACGTTGGTGGCGATGAAGACGGCGGTGGCCACCTCGGAGCGGTGGTCCCGGATCACCCTTTCGGTAGCGGTCGCGACCCAGGCGGCATCCGGTATCGCCGCCCGGCACCGGGCGGACCAGGCGTCCCGTTCGCGGTCCGACATCGGCACGTCGGTCGTCGTCGCAGCGCTGCCGTCAGCGGGAGAGACGACCTCGCGGAGCAGTTCGTCGGCGTCGAGGGCGTGCACCAACGCCCCCAGCGCGGCGGTCCGCTCGTCCACCGGGTCGGACGAGTGTCGGACGGCGCTCCGCAGCCGGGTACGGGCCTCGGCCTCCGCCGGTGGGCGCCTGCTGTCGGGGGCGGCGAAGCGGGTGTGCGGAAACACCCAGAACACCCGGTCCCGCTCTCGACGCAGCACGCCAGCGGTGACCAGCCCGTCGAGGATCCGGGGGACCAGCTTGTGGGACAACTCGACGATCCAGTGTTCGACCGGGTGCGGGTCGGCGGCCCTGATGGTTGCCGCGGCCCGGTCGAGATGACGACGATCGGCTTCCGCCGGCCCGGCCGTCGCAGCCGCGACCGTACCGTCGGGATGGACGGTGCCCGCATCGTCGGGGTGGACGGTGCCCGCATCGTCGGGGTGGACCGTACCGTCGGGGTGGACCGTACCGTCGGGGTGGACGGTGACCGCACCGTCGAGGGCGAGATCGAGCAGGATGGCTCCACTGACGGCGTAGTCCAGCTCGGGCGATCCGACTATCGGGTCACCTGACTGGTCGTCGTAGGCGAGCAGGGTGAGTTCCTCGGCCAGGATGAGCGCACTCATGACGTCACGCTAACCCGGTCTGACGGTATGCGCCCGCGACACCGTCTTGAAGGTTCGGCGGCGATTCCAATAAGGTGGGAGCCCGACCGCTGCGGATGTCGGCCTCCGTTCCCCCGCCCGCGAGGCCCCGGCGATCGTTAATGAAGGAGTCGCTGCCAATGGCACGTGTGCTCACCCATTCGCACACCCGAGATTACTCTCGGTCGCAATTCGGATACGTGAAGCGTTCATTGGTGATCTCGGGCCGAGCAATCCTGGCCGTGCTGGTGCCGCTGGTCTTGACGCTGCTGCCGGCCGTCCCGGCTCAGGCGGAGCCCACGCTGGCCGAGATCGAGGCCGAGCTCGACGCTCAGTGGCTGAAGCTCGAACCGGTCATCGAGCAGTACAACAAGGTGCACAGCGAACTTCGGGCCAATCAGAAGAAGGCCGCCGACCTGGACGAGCGGATCCGTCCGCTGTCGCTGCAGGCCGACCTCGCCGCCGACGAGATCGGCGAGGTCGCGAACCGCTATTACCGTACGGGTCCGTCGAGCGAGCTCAACGCCTTGCTGACAACGGGGTCGCCGACCAGTCTCGCCGATCAACTCCTCGTGCTCGACCGGCTGACCAAGCAGCGGCATGAGCAGATCGCTGCGGTGCTCGCCACCCGGGACGAATATCTGGCGCAGAAGCGGACCCTCGACGAGCTCATTGCCACCCAGCAGCAGCAGGACGCCGAACTCGCGGCCAAGCGTAAAGCGATCGACGCGGAGATCGACCGCTTGGAGCAGATGCGTACCGCCGCGTACCGGACGGCGAGCACGAGCGGAGGCTCCGGCGCGTCGGGGCCCTGTCCGGCGGTGTCGGTCGGTGGTGCGGCCGGAACCGCGGTCCGGACGGCGTGTGCCCAACTCGGCAAGCCGTACGTCTGGGGGGCCACCGGGCCGAACGCATTCGACTGTTCCGGCCTGACCCAGTACGCCTGGGCGCAGGCGGGCGTACGGCTGACTCATTACACCGGTGCCCAGTGGAACGAGGGCCGTTCGATCAGCCGTTCGGAGGCCAGACCGGGCGATTTGGTCTTCTTCTTTAGTGATCTACATCACGTGGGTTTGTACATCGGAAACGGTCTCATGGTGCACGCGCCCCGCGCGGGACAGCCGGTGCAAATGGAGAACATCGATCACATGCCGGTCGCTGGATTCCGGCGCGTGGGTTGATCGTGCAGGTCGGCGGCAGGGGTGGTGCGGCGCGGCGATAGTCGGTCGGCGAGCGGGCCGCTCGGGTGGGTCGTCTCGATATCAGGCGGCCCACCCGCTTCATTCGAACGTTTGATCGACGAACAGCGATACTAATTGCGATCGTACGTTCACGCAAAGAAATGAGTAGTCTAGTCGCTTGCGTCTGAAGAACGCCACTCTCTACTCTTGGGGATCGTCGAGTCGGGAGGACGCCAGCCACCCCGGTTGGCCTCGGCCCGACACCGCCGAATCGTCGCGCACAACGAACCGGGGACCCAGGCACCTCGGGGTGAGTCCGCAGCTTCCCTGCGGTAGGGCGTCTCTCTTCCGCCCGAACCCGTCAGCTAACCCGGTAGGCGGTCTGGGGAGAAGGAGTCCGGTGGCTAGGAAAGCCCTGCGGCTGAGCTCCGAGTGGCCCGACCGGGACCGCGAGCCGCGCCAGCCACGCCGTACCCGTCGACGGTTCGTCGACGCCGCGCTCGCCGTCACCACCGGTGTCGGTCTGCTGTTGACCGCGGCACCGGTCCAGGCCCAACCGACCGTCGCGCAGATCGAAGCCCAGATCGACGAGGTGTGGGCCGAGCTCGAGCCCACGATCGAACGGCACAACGCGGTCCGCCAGGACCTCAACGCCAAGAAGAAGCAGGCGAAAGCACTCGCCGACAAGATCCAGCCGCTGCAGATTCAGATCGATCTGGCCATGGACCGGGTCAGTGAGTTCGCCGCCCGGTCATACAAGGGCGGCAGCCCTTCGATGGTCAACGCGATCCTGACGAACGGCACCCCGACCGCCCTCGCCGACCAGCTCGAGCTGCTCGACCAGTTCGCCCGTCGGCAGGCCCGCGACGTGCAGGCGGTGGTCGACCTCAAGGAGGAGTACGCCGCCCAGAAGGAACCGCTCGACGCGCTCGTGGTCGAGTTGACCCGTACCGAAGCGCAGTTGGCGGCCAAGGCCAAGGAGATCGACGCCGAAGTCGACCGGCTGCAGGACCTGCGGCTCGAGGCGTACGGGTCGACCACCACGCTCGGCTCGCTGCGCCCGGCGCCCTGCCCGGCGAGCTACCCGGGCGGCGCGGCGGGCAAGGCGGTCACGTTCGCCTGCGCGCAGATCGGCAAACCGTACGTCTGGGGGTCCGGGGGTCCGAACAGCTACGACTGTTCCGGACTGACCTCGGCCGCGTGGCGACAGGGTGGCGTCTCGCTGCCGCACAACGCCGCCCGGCAACGTCAGGTGATCCCGAGCGTCAGCCGATCCGAACTCCGTCCCGGCGACCTGATCTTCTACTACAGCGGTCTGTCGCACGTCGGCATGTACGTCGGCGACGGATGGATCGTGCACGCCTCACGCGCCGGTGAACCGGTCCAGATGCGCAAGATCGGTTCTGACGTTCACAGCTACGGCAGGCCCGGATAGCTCCACTCCTCCCCATGGCCTGGCGCACGCCGCAGATTCCCCCGTCGTGCGGCGGCACCGGCCACCAGGAAAGGCGTCCTCCCAGGTCTCCCCCCGGCTTGGGAGGGCGCCTTTCGCCATCTGGCTCAGCCGGTTGGCCAGGTCCGCCACTGCTTCCACGAACGGCTCGGAGTCGGTCCACGTTGCCCCTGGTAGCGCGAACCGTAGACCGACGATCCGTAGGGGTGTTCGGCGGCGGAGGAGAGCCGGAAGATGCACAGCTGGCCGATCTTCATCCCCGGCCACAGCTTGATCGGCAGGTTGGCGACGTTGGAGAGCTCCAGCGTGACGTGGCCGGAAAATCCTGGATCGATGAAGCCGGCGGTCGAGTGGGTCAGCAGCCCCAGCCGCCCCAGGCTCGACTTGCCCTCCAGCCGGGCGGCGAGCGCGTCGCCCAGGGAAACGACCTCGAGTGTGGAGGCGAGGACGAACTCGCCGGGGTGCAGCACGAATGGGTCGCCCGCCGGGACCTCGACCTGGGACGTCAGGTCGTCCTGTCGGGTCGACGGGTCGATGTGGGTGTAGAGGTGGTTGTTGAAGACTCGGAAGTAGCGGTCGAGCCGGACATCGATGCTGGACGGCTGGATGAGTGCGGGCTCGAACGGATCGAGCGACAGGTTGCCGTTCTTGGTCTCCGCGACGATGTCCCGGTCGGAGAGGAGCATCGTCACACCATAGCGACCGTGCCGCGCGCAGCGGGCACGGGCAGCGCGTTCGCTGGATATTCGAACACATGTTCGATAGGCTGTCGGCATGGCGACCTGGTCCGAGTTCGCAGCCGACGAGCCCCGGCTGGCCACGGCGATCCGACTCCTCATGCAGCAGTACGGTCCCGGCCTTGGCTACCTCGCCACGGTCCGGGCCGACGGCGGCCCGCGTGTGCACCCGGTCTCCCCGGTGATCACCCAGCACGGGTTGTTCTGCTTCATCATCGACTCGCCCAAGCGTCGAGACCTGGAGCGCGACGGCCGCTACGCGCTCCACTCGTTCCCGCCGGAGGAGAGCGACGACGAGGCCTACCTGGCCGGGCGGGCGCATCCGGTCGACGACGTCGCCCGGGTGGCCCGGCTCGCCGGCGAGCTGGGGGCGTCGCCACACGTCGACTGGCGGCTGTTCGAGTTCACCGTCGACGTGGCGATGATCGCCCGACGCTCGGCGGCCCACGCCACCGCCGCGCTCGTCGAACAGCCCGCCGTACAGGTGTGGCTCGATCCGACCAGCGACAGCGTACGCAGCCCGCTGCCCGACCAGGTCGCCTGCTGAGCAGTCGGCCTGCTGAGCGGCTGAGCCCTGTTGCGCACCCGACGCTCTGGCGAGGTAGAGTGATCCCGCTCGCGGGTGTAGTTCAATGGCAGAACATCAGCTTCCCAAGCTGACAGTGCGGGTTCGATTCCCGTCACCCGCTCCACGCACGGAAGCCCTGGTCAGGACCAATGGTCCGCCAGGGCTTCCGTAACTCTAGGAGATGCTGAAACAGGCGGGGGCCATTAGCGGGCCATTGTCACGCTTAGCCGCGAGCTAGAGCGATGATCAAGCTGGTCACAGCGCTAATGAAGGCCGCGAGGGCCAGGAGGAACCCACGCGCTGCATGGATGCCTCGAATGACTCTACGTGAACCTTGCCGTTGCTCGTGGTTGTCCGCGCGGGTCCGTCTTGTTACGGTCATCGAGGTGCCTTCCTTCGAGGCTCTAGCGAGGGGCTTGCGGGCAGGTGATCTGGAACGGCATCCGTGGCTAGACGGGTGCCGTTTCCTATGGGTTGTAAGTCAGGACAGGCCTTGACTCACGGGACCTTCAGCTACCGTACGTGGCGAACCCCGTACGAAAGAAGGCCTGGGTGCAGAGTGAGTGAGGATGAATGCCACATTCATCCATAGGGCTTCTCTGGATGCTCTGCAACCCGCTTGACCTTGCGCTTGCCCGGCTTGCGCCGCGCGGCCTTTACCGCCTTGTCGATCGCGTCGGCGATGCCCTGGTCGGCTTCCCGGTTGGCGTGCTGGCAGATCAGCGCGGCACGCGGGCTGTCGTGCCCCATCCGCGCCATGATGTCGCGCAGGCTCGCGCCGGGTGCCCGTGATGCTTTTCGGCCTCGGTCTTGCGGGCGAACGTCTGTGGAGCGGAGCTCTACCCCACGTGTAGGCCTGGCCGGCTTGACTAGCCAGGTGCTGTGGATCACAGGTAGGCAACTTGGCTAGCCATGTTAACACTTGGACACGGGACATCTAGCCTGGCTAGTCAATAGGTATGGTCCCGGGCATGGCTCTTGACCCCGACGACCCACGCACCCCGTCCCAGCAGATCGCCGCCGCCCTGCGCGCGGAGATCAAAACCGGCAAGTTCGCCCCCGGCGAGAAGCTGCCCAGCCAAAACGACCTGGTCGAACGCTTCTCCGTCGCCCGCGAGACGATCAAAGCCGCCCTGCGAAAGCTCCAAGACGAGCGGCTGATCGTCACCCGCCAGGGCAGCGGCACGTTCGTCCGCGCCAACACCGAACGCCCCGTCGGTCTACGCCCGCACATCGAACGCGCCTTCGAGGCCACCCACGTCGCGATCGACTTCGCCGGCTTCTCCGGCGAGACCCTCCACAACGCCATCCAGGAGACGTTGGACAAGGTCCGCGTCGGCCGACTCACCCCGGGATCGATCCGCATCCGGATCCTGATCTCCGACATGAACGCCCCGATGGCGATCCCGTGCCGGGCCGAGGACCGCGCCGACGACCCCCGCGTCCGCGCCCGGTCGGCCCGCATCACCAACCGGTCCATCCACGCCATCATCGACGCCGTCCAGGAGCTGGCCGATCTCGACCTGGTCAAGGCCGCCACCACCGAGGTACGCGTCCACGGCGCGGCCCCGCTGTTCAAACTGTTCGTCATCAACGACGAGAAAGCGTTCTTCGGCTTCTACCCCGTCGTCGAGCACACCGTCAGCGTCGACGGCCAACCCATGGCCATCTACGACGCCATGGGCAAAGACGCGATCCTGTTCCCGTTCACGCCCAGCGACGACGACGCTTCCCACGACGGCCTGTACGTGCAGCAGGCCGGCGCCTGGTTCAACAGCCTGTGGAACACCATCGCCCGCGAGTACACGTCATGAACGCCGAACTCGCCGCCGTCATCGACCGCGCCCGGTTCCTGCTGCTCGACTTCGACGGACCCGTCTGCAAGGTCTTCGCCAACCACCCCGCGCCCCAGGTCGCCGCCACCCTGCGCCGCCTGCTCGTCGACCAGGGCGTCACCATCCCGGCGGACCTGCTCGACGAACCCGACCCGCTCGCCGTCCTGAGCTGGACAGCCACCCTGAACCGGCCCGCCGTCGTCCGCCGGGTCGACGACGCGCTCAGGGCCGCCGAGGTGGACGCCGTCGCCGTCGCCGAACCCACCCCGTACGCACGGGAAGTCATCGTGGCCGCCCACCACGCCCGACGCGGGATCGCGATCGTGTCCAACAACAGCGCCGACGCCGTCACCCAGTACCTGATCGCGCGACGGCTCGCCGCCTACGTCCACCCCGTCATCGGCCGCCCCCACGGCGACCCCGGCGGTATGAAACCCCATCCCGGTCCGGTACTCGCCGCCGTCCGTGAACTCCACACCCACCCCGAGGAATGCGTACTCATTGGCGACTCACCCACCGACATCGAAGCCGCCCAAGCCATCAACATGCCCACCATCGGATACGCCAACAAACCCCGCAAGTACCACAGCCTCACCAAAGCAGACGCCATCATCGGCAGCATGGCCGAAATCGCCACCGCCCTCCACCCCGGCGAACTCTAACCAGCCTCCACCCGGCACACCGACGCCCCGGACCGCATAAACGCGGAAACCGGGGCGTCATCACAGGTTGCACCGGATCACCCGACATCACCGGCCCACGGCGACGCCGAATCCCACAACCGGTCAAACCCGGCCGCGTAATGATCGAACAGGTTCCCGCCCTGCACCCGCCGGAAATGAAACGTCGGACTCGCATTCCCCGACTCCCCGAACACGTGCGGAGTCACCAACACCTCATCATCGAACCGCACCACACTCACGTGATGCGTGACCGGATGCAACCGCACCTCGCAGCCCTCCACCCCGACCAAGCTCCGGTAGTGCGTCAACGAGCTACGGATCATCGCGCCCAACGTCACCACCAGGCAATTCTCACGATCCCGCACCGCCACCGCCTCACCCGACGGATCAGCGAAACACAACCGCACCTGCACACCCACCCCCGCCCGATCCG
This sequence comes from Solwaraspora sp. WMMD406, assembly GCF_029626025.1. NCBI lineage: Bacteria > Bacillati > Actinomycetota > Actinomycetes > Micromonosporales > Micromonosporaceae > Solwaraspora > Solwaraspora sp. WMMD406. Next base: position 531,450 of record NZ_JARUBF010000001.1, on the reverse strand, counting down.
CCAACACCCGACCGATACGCGGCTGCACCTGCGACAGAAACGCACCCGCCAACACCAGCACGTCAACCTGTTCCCGCGCCTCACCCAACAGCCGTAACCACAACTCCCGAGGCACCGACGCCCGATCGCCGAACACCTCGATCAACTCCGCCCGCGACGCCTCCGGACGACGATCATTCACTTCCGCGATCTGCGGCCACCGATACGCCTCTTCCGCGCCCAACCGACGCGCCGCGACCCACCGATGCCGTCGATGCGGAACACGCCCCGAACTGATCCACCGCTCCACCGTCTTCGGATCCACCTCGCACTCAGCCGCGAGATCCTCCACTGGCACACCACGACGAACCATCACCGTCCGGAGACGTTCATTCATACCCGCTATTAGACGAACAACCACCAGGACGTTTCAACCCCGTCCCCCGACGTTTCGCAGAATACGAAGACGTCCCCCACCAGTCCCGCACCGTGGATGCGACGACACACCAATCCCTATTCACTACCCCAGTCGCGCGAAAACCCCTGCCGGCGTGCAGCCCTCCATAGCCGCGCCGGCAGGTGAGCACGACACCACACCGGTCGGGACCGGGGACAGGACCCCCGACCCAACCCGGCCCCGACCGGCCCTCTCCACACCCACACCCACACCCACCGGAGGTTCCCCACCATGACCAACGGCCAGCACCCCATCAACCAGCCATCAGCCGACTACTTCACCCCCGTACCCCCACCCCGGCCAACCACCCTCGCCGACGCCGACGAACAACCCCGCTACGTCATCCACATCCCCATCCACGCACGCGACCTCACCGCAGCCATCGAAGCCGCCCACACAATCGCAGTCACCCTCGCCGACTGGCGCACCTACCTACGCGAACTCGACTACCCCGAAACCACCGTCACCATCGAAGGCGACCAAACCCAACACCACCGCGTCATCTGCAACCTCCAACAACCCGACGGCACCCGCTGCGAACAACTCAACGCCCACGAAGCACCCTGCACCCGATAGCAGCAACCCGGGCACCGAAGACCACCCCACTACCGCGCCGCTTCCGCTCCTCGCCGCTGGCGCGGCTGCGGTACGGGTCGGCTTGGTCCCGACTTACTTCCGCAGCACTCGCCGGAGACCAGCAAGAAGCCTGATTTCCGGCCGCTTGTGCAGGTTGGGACCCAGCAACAGCCGCCGAACGCAGGCGAGTTGACAGAGTTGCCGAATTGTTCTGTATTGGATCAAGACGCCGCGCCCAGCGCGGCGCGCGGGCGGAACACCGCCCGGCGGCAAGCCGCCCCGGACCGCTACGCGGCCGGGGCGGAAAACCACCGTCACCGCCGGGCAGCCGCCCGCCGCGCCGCCTTGTCCGAGCCTTCGGCAGGGTAATCCGGTTCCGGGACGAGCATGGCCCATAGCGGAAGCCACGTCATCAAGGTTGTTTCCCCCGGTAATGGCCAAGGCCCGCTGTTCCAGGGGTACCGCGTCAGCGGGTCGACCCAGAGCCGAGTAGCTGGCGGCGAGGTTACCCAAGCAGGTGGCGACGTCGGGGTGGTCGGGTCCGTAGGCGGCCTCGGTAATAGCCAACGCCCGAACCTGCAGGGGTACCGCGTCAGCAGGTCGGCCCAAATCCCGGTAGCTGGCGGCGAGGTTGTTCAACCGGATCGCGACGGTGGGGTGGTCGGGTCCGTAGGCGGCCTCGGTAATGGCCGACGCCCGTTGTTCCAGGGGTACCGCGTCAGCGGGTCGACCCAGAGCCGAGTAGTTGGCGGCGAGGTTGTTCAACCGGATCGCGACGGTGGGGTGGTCGGGTCCGTAGGCGGCCTCGGTAATGGCCAACGCCCGCTGCCCCAGGGGTACCGCGTCAGCGGGTCGGCCCAAATCCCGGTAGTTGGCGGCGAGGTTGTTCAACCGGATCGCGACGGTGGGGTGGTCGGGTCCGTAGGCGGCCTCGGTAATGGCCGACGCCCGTTGTTCCAGGGGTACCGCGTCAGCGGGTCGACCCAGAGCCGAGTAGTTGGCGGCGAGGTTACCCAAGCAGGTGGCGACGTGGGGGTGGTCGGGTCCGTAGGCGGCCTCGGTAATAGCCAACGCCCGAACCTGCAGGGGTACCGCGTCAGCGGGTCGACCCAGAGCCGAGTAGCTGGCGGCGAGGTTACCCAAGCAGGTGGCGACGTCGGGGTGGTCGGGTCCGTAGGCGGCCTCGGTAATGGCCGACGCCCGTTGTTCCAGGGGTACCGCGTCAGCGGGTCGACCCAAATCCCGGTAGCTGCCGGCGAGGTTACCCAACCGAGTGGCGACGTCGGGGTGGTCGGGTCCGTAGGCGGCCTCGGTAATAGCCAACGCCCGAACCTGCAGGGGTACCGCGTCAGCGGGTCGACCCAGAGCCGAGTAGCTGCCGGCGAGGTTACAAAAGCAGGTGGCGACGTCGGGGTGGTCGGGTCCGTAGGCGGCCTCGGTAATAGCCAACGCCCGAACCTGCAGGGGTACCGCGTCAGCGGGTCGACCCAAATCCCGGTAGCTGCCGGCGAGGTTACCCAACCGAGTGGCGACGTCGGGGTGGTCGGGTCCGTAGGCGGCCTCGGTAATAGCCAACGCCCGAACCTGCAGGGGTACCGCGTCAGCGGGTCGACCCAGAGCCGAGTAGCTGACGGCGAGGTTACCCAAGCAGGTGGCGACGTCGGGGTGGTCGGGTCCGTAGGCGGCCTCGGTAATGGCCAACGCCCGCTGTTCCAGGGGTACCGCGTCAGCGGGTCGACCCAAATCCCGGTAGCTGCCGGCGAGGTTACCCAAGCAGGTGGCGACGTGGGGGTGGTCGGGTCCGTAGGCGGCCTCGGTAATAGCCAACGCCCGAACCTGCAGGGGTACCGCGTCAGCGGGTCGACCCAAATCCCGGTAGCTGACGGCGAGGTTGTTCAACCAGGTGGCGACGTCGGGGTGGTCGGGTCCGTAGGCGGCCTCGGTAATAGCCAACGCCCGAACCTGCAGGGGTACCGCGTCAGCGGGTCGACCCAGAGCCGAGTAGCTGACGGCGAGGTTGTTCAACCAGGTGGCGACGTCGGGGTGGTCGGGTCCGTAGGCGGCCTCGGTAATGGCCAACGCCCGCTGTTCCAGGGGTACGGCATCGGTAGGCCTCCCCTGCGCAAGGAGGAACATCGCAGCCAAGTTCAGCAGACGGCCAAGTGTGCCGTTGGTGTGAGAAGCGGGTAGATATTCCGCGAGTGCGACCACGTGTGGAAGCAGACTCCGCCACCGGGGCCAGCCGTCGAGGTCGGTCTGCGGGTCGTCGGGTGCGGCGTCGGCGAGCACCCGGATGGCTCGAACGCTGGGGTCAGTCGTGGCATCGGTTGGGGCTGGATCGGCGCGGAGAACGGATTGGACAAGCCGGTGGACGCTAACTACGGACTCGCCGAGCGTGATCATGCTGTAGGACGCCAGCACGCCGAGCGCTGTATCGGCTGCATTCTGATCGCCACCGGTGAGCCGCGTTACTAGGTCGCGGGGAATGTCATCGGGGCCAAGCCACGCCAGCACGCGTAGAACGTCGATCGCGATCGTATCGGTAGCCCGGATGGCATCGAGGGTGATCGCCCAGACCCGTGTGACCGCGCGTTGCGCATCCTGCCCAGGCGCGGCACTGGCCAACAGATCGTCGGGTCGGCTGCGGAGCCGGTCACGGTAATCGGCTATCGGGACCCGGTGCAGCTTGATGAAGGCGGCGGCCTGCTCCAACGCCAGCGGCAGACACCCCAGGTACTCGGCGATCCCGGCAGCGGCAGCCTGGTCGTCCTGCCCGGTGCGCTCGAACAGCATCCGGACCGCGTCGGCGGAGTCCAGGACGCCGATGCGGATCAGCGTGAGGCCATGATCCTCCCAGTCGATATCACGGCGGGTGGTCACGAGAATATGCCCACTGGTGACACCACCCAGCAGCCCTGCCACGTCGGCCGGGTCATCGACGTTGTCCAGGACCAGCAGCCAACCGGCGTGATGGTGCAGCCACGCCGTCGCCCACGCCTCAGCCTGCTCATCGGTCAACGCCCACGTCGCCGGGGACAACCGACGTGCCAACCCGGCGAGCCCGGCGGCAAGGTTTGCCCGCGTGTCGGCCTGCACCCACCACACACCCGTGTACCTGGAACGAGAAGCGGCAGCGTGGTGCAGCGCGACTTCCGTCTTCCCGACCCCGCCCAGGCCCGCGACGCTCTGGCCGATCACCCCCGACGATCCGGCCGCCAACGCTGCAGCCACCCGCTCCATGACCTGGTCCCGGCCGACGAACACCCGCGACGGGCGACGCGGGACGTTCCACAACCCGACCGGAGCCGGCACCTGCTCCGGAGAGACCAGCGCCCCCGGCGGCAGGCTGATGAACCTCGGATTGGCACCGGTGTTCGCTATCCCCGTGTTGGTGCCGATCGCGATCGACCCGTCACCCGACGCCGTCCGAGAGCCGCCCGGCTCGGTCACCGGATGAAGGTGGGATTCACGCCGGTGTTGGCGATCCCCGTGTTGGTGCCGACAGCGATCGACCCGTCACCCGACGCCTCGTTGTGCACGCTGCCGGCCGGCAGCAGATCAGCCACCTCACGAGCTAGATCCGGATCCGCAGCCAGCACCTTACGGATCTGCAACCGCAACGCCGCCTCACTGTCCTCCTGCCCAGCGGCAACATCAACAATCGCGCTCTCGATCACCGGACGGGACTCCTCCCGCCGCAAGATTCGATTCAGGATGCGATGACCAAGGCTCACCGACGCGTCCGACGCCCGCTCAACGACCGCGTCACGCACCTTGTCCACCGTGCCCATCCCATACGCCGCCACCGCCGCAGCTACATGAGGAACAACCGCAGCCGCCGTCTGCGCAACATCGATACCCATAGCCCAACAGATACACCACACACACCAGCGAAAGAAATCGCACATCGGACACACCCGCCACGAAGATCAGCGACCGCACCGGGCCGTCCGGATCGATCGGTGACGCGTACGCGATGCGCACGGGACCCAATCAGTGCGCTCAGCCGTGCGCTCAAGCGCATCCGTGGACACGGCCGCCGACAAGTCGGGGCAAGATCAACTACGACAACGTCAGTACAAACGAGAGCCGAAGCGGCCGCGAGAGGCCGAGAGACGTCGAGGAACGAGCCGCAGGCCGGCATGCTGACGCGCCCGGTTCGACCCGATCCACCGCCCGTGCGCGGGTTAGGGGTTCGAGTCCCTACCTGACGTTCTTTGGGTCCCGGCCCGCCGCTCAGCCGAAACACGTTCGCCGTGCCATTGGCGTGCCAGTAGGTCAGGATGATCAAGGCCAGACCAGGCCAGGCGAGTCCGCTGTGACCTGGGGGACGAGCCCAGCAGGGGCCGGTGTCCGGCGGTTCCCAAGCTGACAGTGCGGGTTCGATTCCCGTCACCCGCTCCACGGACTCCGTACGGCCTGCTCCGGTGTCCGGTGCGTGGGTGCCTGCCTGGCAGGCGGCCAGGTACGCCGGATCGCCGCCACCCGGGCCTCGATGATCTGGATGCGGTCGGCCCGCTCGTCAGATGCCCAGTGCTCCACCTGGCTGGTCACCTGGCCGGGCCACTTGCGGTAGAGCAGTCCGGTCTCGTCGATGAAGTAGCCGTCGGACACTTCGCTCGCGGCCAACAACAGTCCGGTGTCCTCGGACGCCGGCAGGGCCATCCAGCCGCCGAGGGCGAGCAGCAGCTCCGTACGCAGACACAGAGTCGCCGGATGCACCGGCAGCCGGTAACCGTCGGCCTGCCAGGACCGGTGCACCGTGCCGGCGCGGAGCCGACCGGACAGTGGGTCGTCGGGCGCGGGCGAGGTCGAACCGTCCGGTGCCAGGTCCAGCGCCCGCGAGGTGGTCCAGCCGATCGTCGGGTCGCCGGCCAGGACCTCGATGTCCCTGGCCAGCGCCCCGTCGGTGAGCTGGTCGTCGGCGTCGAGCGTCTTGACCAGCGGCCCGACCACCCTGGACAACGCCATGGTGCGGGTGACGCCGGGGCCGGCCCGGCGGTTCGTGCCCGTACTGATCCTTGGGTCCGCCGGGAGAGCGGCGGCGACGGCGCCGGTCTGCCCGTCCTCCTGGACCAGCCACCGCCACTGCCAGCCGGCCGGCAGGCGCTGCGCCCGCAGCGACGCGTACGCCTGGGTCAGGTAGGGGATGCTCGGCGGGTGAACGGGCGTGACCACCGAGATGATCTGCGGGGATCGATCCACCGGCTGACTCTACCTGCGGTCACGAATTCGGGACCGACGGTCGTCGAATGGATCACCCTGGTAGGAATGGGTCATGTCGGAATCGATGGATGAGCGGTCGGTCGACGACGCACACTCCCGACCGCCCGGGGTGGACGACGCGACAGTGGCGGCGTTGGGCGAGCTGAGCAAGGCGTTGGAGACGGTGCATCGCGCCCGGGGACACCTCTACTCGATGCACCAGCTGATCGGTGGCGCGGACGCGACGCTGGACCGGGTGGTCGAGCTGTTGCGGGCGGCGGGCCATCAGCGGATCGCGGACCGGGTGCAAACGGATCTGATCGGTCGCAACGTGCTGCCGGGTCGCTGGACCTTTCAGGTCGTCGAGGAGTTCGACGACGGCTACTTCGCCGTGTTTCAGGAGGTGGAGCGGGCAGCCAGGGAAGAGCTGGCGGCCGGCCGCCGGCACCTGCACGAGGCCGAGTTGAAGCAGGCGCGGCGGACGCGGGGGCGGCCCGGTCACGAGGCGACACCCTAGACTTCACCGCATTTGTCAGTCAGCCGGGTCAGAGCTCCGTACCCCGCAGCAGACTCCGGACGCGCAGCTCGTCGACGACCGTCGGCGAGCAGTCGGCGACGATGACGGCACTGCCGACCACGGTCGCCCGTCTGGCCGCCGCGAGCCGGCTCATCGCCCGCAGTTGGGCACCGGTGGTGACCCAGTCGTCGACCAGCACGACCCGGTCGCGCGGGCCGAGGTGGCGGTCGCGGACCCCGAGCCGCAGCGTCCGCCCCCGGTGGTCGGGCGCCGTCGTGGTCCAGGTTGTCGCCTCGGCGATGGCCCGCAGCGGATCCTCCTTGTACGCGGGAACGAAGCCCGCGCGAAGTGCCGTGGCCACCAGTGGACCGATGATCATGCCGGTGACCTGCGGCGCCATCACCACGGTCGGCTCGTCTGCGCTGACCAGGTCGGCGAGGGCGGGGCCGATGCGGGCGAGGACAGTCGGCTCGCGCCACCAGCCGGACACGTCGCTCACCAGGTGTTCGCTGGCCGGTCCCGGGTCGTGCCAGCGGAACGCCGCGACGAGCAGCTGTTGCAGGTCGGTCACCGACCGAGTGTGCCATTTCCAGATTTGACCGCAGGTCGAGCAACCTGTGGCCGACCACCGCGCGTGTGGCAGAGAGCCGATCTTGTCCACTACCACCGGGTGGCCATAACCGGGTCAGACGAGAAGTCAACCCCGTTGGGTCACCGCGAACGATGAGTCATGCTGTTTCGCGTACCCATGCACATTATCCCGCAGGGCGGCCGCCGCCCGTTGAGCGCAGGTTCCCGCGTCGGTCTCGGCGCGGCCCTCGTGCTGCTCGCGCTCGTGTCGGCGGTGGAGATCGCGGACGGTTCGGCGGCCAACTACGTCGGGCTGGTGGCCGCCGCGCCGTTCCTCTCGGCGGCCTTCGCGACGTGGCGGGTGGTGTTGTCGGTCGGTGCGCTGGCCACGGTGGTCGGCGCGATCTTCGCCCTGACCGGGCAGATGCTGTCGCTGGCTACCGGAGTCAACGTGGTCGGCATCGCGCTCGCTACCGGAATCGCGGCGGCGGTCGCGGTGATCCGGGAGCGTCAGGCCGACCAGATCGCCGAACTGTCGCGGCTCGCCTCGGTGGCGCAGCAGGCCGTGTTGCGTCCGCTCGGCCCGCAGGTCGGGACGCTCGCGGTCGCGGGCCGCTACATCTCGGCCACGGCCGCCGCCGACATCGGTGGTGATCTGTACGAGGCGCTGGACACGCCGTACGGCGTACGGATGATCATCGGGGACGTCCGTGGGAAGGGTCTGGACGCGGTCCGGCTGGCCAGTATCGTGCTCGGCTCGTACCGGCATGTCGCGTACGAGCGGGCCGATCTGCGGGCCATCGTGGCGGACCTGGACCGAGCCGTGGCGCGCAGCGTCGGCGACGAGGATTTCGTCACGGCCGCGTTGGTCGAGGAACGTGGCGGCACGTTGACCATCGTCAACTGTGGCCATCCTCCTCCCTTGCTGTTGCGTCGAGGTGAGGTCATCACGCTGGAACCGCCGGCGCCGGCGCCGCCGTTGGGTTTCATGCCGGTGGTACGCCCTCGGGTGGAACGCCTCGAGCCGGGCGACCGGCTGCTGCTGTTCACCGACGGACTGGGCGAGGCCCGGCGGGACGGGGAGTTCTTCCCGACCGCCGAGCGGGCCTGGCGGCTGCTGGGCCACGGTACGGTCGGCGACGGGCTCGCCTCGTTGGAGACCGCGCTGATCGAGTGGGTGTACGGGCGACTCGACGACGACATCGCGTTGGTGCTGATGGAGTATTCCGGGACCGGTGTGACGCCGGCGCCAGCCGTACCGAGCTGGGAGGTCGGGGCGGCCGACAGCTGACCAGCCGCGCAGGTGTGGTGGGTCAGCCTCAGGCGTGTTGCGGCAGAGCGGCCAGGAACGACGCTCCGGTGAGTGCGCGGTGTCGGCCGACGTAGCGACGGCCGGCGATCGGCTCGATCAACACATCGAACAGTCGGATGAATGACACCTTGACCCCCTAGACCTAGTTTAATCGCGCTTTGCCCTTTTTAGCCTCATGTACCCGGCCAAACGACTCTCGTCGCCATCGGTGACGGTTGCCGTTCCGTGCCCGTTCCCGCCCAGGAGACCCATGGTGTGGTGCCGGTCACTGTCGATCGCTGCTTGTCGGGGCTTACCTGCGAGTAATACAGTGGTGGTTACTGACCAGTAACAGTTGTCCGGGAAGCGGGGGCCAGCGCGCGATGACCCACTACAAGAGCAACCTTCGCGATCTTGAGTTCAACCTCTTCGAGGTGTTCGGCGCCGACCGGACGTTCGACCAGGCGCCCTACTCCGACCTGGACGTCGACACCGCCCGCGACATCCTCCGCGAGGTCGACCGATTGGCCCGTGAGGAACTCGCGACCAGCTTCGTGCCCGGCGACCGCAACCCGCCGGTCCTCGATCCGGCCACCCACTCGGTGCGGGTGCCCGAGGAGTTCCACCGGTCGTTCGACGCCTTCATGGCGGCCGAGTTCTGGCGGCTCGACCTGCCGGAGGCGCTCGGCGGTACGAACGCTCCACGGGCCCTGTGGTGGTCCCTCGCCGAGCTGGTGCTCGGCTCGAACGCGCCGGTCTGGATGTACGCGTCCGGTCCGTCGTTCGCCCACACCCTCTACCGGGAGGGAACCCCGGAACAGAAGCGGTGGGCCAGGCTGTTCGTCGACAGGCAGTGGGCGTCGACCATGGTGCTGACCGAGCCGGACGCCGGTTCGGACGTCGGCGCCGGGCGTACCCGTGCGATCCCGCAGCCGGACGGCTCCTACCACATCGAGGGCGTCAAGCGGTTCATCACCAGCGGCGAGCACGACCTGTCCGAGAACATCATCCACTACGTACTGGCCCGGCCGGTGGGGGTGGACGGCGCCGGCGGCCCCGGCACCAAGGGCCTGTCGCTGTTCGTCGTGCCCAAGTTCCACTTCGATTCCGAAACCGGCGAGTTGGGCGAGCGTAACGGCGTCTTCGCCACCAACCTCGAACACAAGATGGGTCTCAAGGTCTCCACGACCTGCGAACTCACCTTTGGCGACCATGGCGTGCCGGCCAAGGGATGGCTGCTCGGCGACGTGCACGACGGCATCCGCCAGATGTTCCTGATCATCGAGTACGCCCGGATGCTGGTGGGCGCGAAGGCGATCGCCACGCTCTCCACCGGCTACCTCAACGCCCTCGAATACGCCAAGAACCGGGTGCAGGGTGCCGACCTGCTGCAGATGACCGACAAGAGCGCACCCCGGGTGACCATCACCCACCACCCGGACGTACGCCGGTCGCTGATGCTGCAGAAGTCGTACGCCGAGGGTCTGCGCGCCCTGGTCTGCTACACCGCTTCGTGGCAGGACAAGGTCAACATCGCCACGGCGGCTGGCGACGAAGAAGGCGTCGTGCTCGCCAAGCGGGTCAACGACCTGCTGCTTCCGCTGGTCAAGGGGTGTGGCTCGGAGCGGGCGTACGAGTTGCTCGGGCACGAGTCCCTGCAGACCTTCGGGGGTTCCGGATTCCTGCAGGACTACCCGCTGGAGCAGTACGTCCGCGACTCCAAGATCGACACCTTGTACGAGGGCACCACCGCGATCCAGAGCCTTGACCTGTTCTTCCGCAAGATCGTCCGGAACAACGGTCAGGCGCTGATGGCCGTCGCCGCCGAGATCCAGGCCTTCATCGAGGCGGAAGGCGGCAACGGTCAGCTCAAGGAGGAACGGCTCGCGTTGGGCCGGGCCCTCGGCGAGGTGCAGAACATCCTTGGCGTCATGACCGGATGGCTGGGCGAGGCCACCGGCGGCGAGCCGCGCTCCCTCTACAAGGTGGGTCTGAGCAGCCGACGGCTGCTGCTCGCCCTCGGCGACCTGGTGGTCGCCTGGCTCCTGCAGCGGCAGGCCGAGGTAGCGCTCACCGCGTTGAGCGGCGAGGTGTCCCCCGCCGATCGCAGCTTCTACCAGGGCAAGGTCGCCGCCGCCCGGTTCTTCGCCAGCGAAGTGTTGCCCCGGATCGGCGCGGACCGGCGGATCATCGCCGGCACCGACCTGGACCTGATGGAGCTGCCCGAAGAAGCGTTCTGACCGGTCGGATGACCGCTGCCGGATTCCGAACCGGATTCCGAGCCTGGATAGCGAGACCGTCCGCGACCGCACACCGGCGGTCGGCGGGAGCCCCCTGCTCGCCGACCGCCACCACCACCATCACCGCCACACCTGCTGGCGGCCAGCCCGCAACCACCCAGGTGACGCCGTTTCACCGATGACCCGCCGGGTAGATCAACCGGCGACCGCACAACTTGTAGCGACCGCACAAGGAGTGCAGCGCATGGGTATCGGCAGCGGAATCTTCCTGATCGCAGTAGGCGCCATCCTGGCGTACGCGGTCCGCGCGGACGTCTGGTGGCTCGACGTACAGGCGGTGGGTTGGGTCCTGATCCTCGCGGGTCTGGCCATCCTGCTTACCGTGCTCTGGTTCTGGAACGATCGCCGCCGCCGGGCGCGGACGGTGATCGTCGAAGAGAACAAACTCTCCCACCCGACGCAGATGGTGCCGCCACCTGCCGAACCCCCACAGCCGCCCAACTGAGCCCGACCATCAGGTCAGCTGACGCTCGCGGCGCGGGCGGTGTACGAGTCGACGATCGGTGCCGACTCCGGTCCGCAGTCGGTCCACGGACCGGCGAGCTGGTGGATCGCCACACCACAGGTGCGCAATCCGGTGTCGTCCGCGCCGGCCGGGTCGAGAATCGCCGAGAAGTGCGAAATCGTGGGGTTGTGTCCGACGATCAGGACCGACCGTACGGTGTCGTCGAGCCGACGGACGATGGTCTGCAGATCGTCCGCCGTCCCTCCGTAGAGCGATGGTTCGAAGATCGCGGGAACCTCGTCGCCGGCGGCCGACGCCTCTCGCCAGGTCTGCCGGGTCCGCTTCGCCGGTGAGCAGATCACCAGCTCCGGCCAGAGGCCCTGCCCCGCCAGCCAGTCACCGGCATGCGCCGCGTCGGAGTGTCCGCGCGGCGTGAGACCGCGTTCGAGGTCCCCCAGCGCGTCCGGCGGTTCCGCCTTCGCGTGGCGGAGCAGCACGATGGTACGTCGCGTCATGGTTACAGCTTGCCTGATTGGGCGAGAAGCCGCCTGGGTACATGAATCCGCGCCGCTACCTCGCAAGCGGCACGGTGCGGGCACAACGGTGCCGGCAGTAGCCAAGGAGGTACGAAGTGGGCATCGGCGGAAGCATCTTTCTCATCGCCCTGGGCGCCATCCTGGCCTTCGCGGTCGAAGCGAACCTGGGTTTTCTGGATTTGACCATCGTCGGATGGGTGCTCATGGTGGCCGGCGCATTCGGCCTGGTGCTGACCCTCTGGTTCTGGCAGAGCCGTCGCCGTACGGTGGTGACCCGTTCGGCGGCCGAGGAGCCGGCCGCCGTCGCGCCGGCGCAGCACGATCGGGTCGTGGAGGAGCAGTACCGGGAGGTCCGCCGCCCTGGCCGCCCGATGTGACGTCGGCGGTCTCACGTCGGCGGTGTGACGTCGACACATGGGTCGACGACGGTGACTCTTGCGGTGCGGACCGTGGGCTTTCCCCCAGCCCGGCGGTCCGCACCGGATTTTCACCACGGTCGTAGCGGCCGGCGTGGCGTTCGGCGTGGCGTCGGCGGGGTGCCCGCTGGTCAGGCGTACAGCGCGAAGTAGATCGCGATGTGGTGGCAGAGCGCGGCGATCAGCGTGCAGGCGTGGAAGAACTCGTGGTGGCCGAAGATTTCCGGCCACGGGTTCGGACGCCGCAGGGCGTAGAAGACCGCGCCGATGCTGTAGACGGCACCGCCGACGACCAGCAGCACCAACGCCGTCACTCCGCCGTGACGGAGGATGTCCGGCAGGACCACGATCGCGACCCATCCCAGCGCGATGTACAGCGGCGCTCCGGCCCAGCGCGGCAGATGCGGCCAGATCACCTTCATCGCCACCCCGGCGAGGGCCCCCGCCCAGACCACGGTCAGCAGTACGGCGGCGCTGCGGCCCGGGAGCAGTAGCAGGCAGAACGGGGTGTAGGTGCCGGCGATGAACACGAAGATCATCGAATGGTCGAGACGGCGCATCACCTGGTAGGCGCGTTCCGACCAGACCCGGCGATGGTAGAGAGCACTGGTGGCGAACAGGCCGCAGACGGTGAGGCTGTAGACCAGGCAACTCAGCAGCGGAGCCCAACCTGGTCGGGTGGCGGCCAGCGCGCAGAGCACGATCCCGCTGACCAGCGCGACGAAGAACGCGTACGTGTGCAGCCAGCCACGCATCCGTGGTTTTCCGATGTCGACCGGCTTGAGGCGCAACGGGGCTTCGGTGGTCACCCGGCCAGGTTACGCCTGCGTAGGTTACCCGTAGGTAGTGAGACGGCTCACGTCAGAGGTGACTCGCTACGGCACCATGGGCACATGCGGATCCGTACCGTCGGTCGACACGCGCTGCTCCTCGAATGGGCCGCCGCCGGTGCAGACCGCGAAGTCTGGCGGGCCGAGCTTTTCCGCCGCCGTGATCTCGGCGACCTCGACGCCGTCGACATCGTCCCTGGTGCCCGTACCATCCTGCTCGACGGCCTCGTGGACGTGACCGCCACCGCCCGCGAGATCGCCGCCTGGTCGCCGGCTCCGATCGCCGTCGCCGACCAGCACGGCCCGTCGGTGACCATCCCCACCCGGTACGACGGCCCTGACCTACCGGCGGTCGCTGATCACTGGGGCGTCTCGGCGGCGGCGGTCGTCGACCGGCTGGTCGACACCGAGTTCCGGGTGGCGTTCTGCGGATTCGCGCCCGGATTCGCCTACCTCGCCGGCCTACCCGCCGCTTGGGCCGTGCCCCGCCGACCCACGCCACGACCAGCGGTGCCGGCCGGTTCGGTGGCCTTGGCCGGCGAATACGCCGGCATCTACCCGACCGCGTCGCCCGGCGGTTGGCAGCTGGTCGGACACACCGACGCCGTGCTGTTCGACCTGGACCGGGATCCACCCGCCACCCTGACACCCGGCACCCGGGTCCGACTGGCACTCCGATGATCCAGGTCGTTCGGGCCGGCCCGCTGACCACCGTCCAGGACCGTGGCCGCCCTGGCTGGGCGCATCTCGGCGTGCCCCGAGCCGGGGCCCTGGACCAACCCGCGCTGGCTCTGGCCAACCGGTTGGTCGGCAACCCGCCCACCGCCGCCGGACTGGAGATCACTCTTGCCGGGTGCACACTTCGGACCCGTACCGCACAACTGCTCGCACTGACCGGCGCGCCCGCCGCGCTGCGGGTCGCCGGCCGCCCGGCGAGTCTCCGCGTGGCCGTGGCGGTGCCGGCCGGCGCCTTGGTCGAGATCGGCCCGGCCCGGTACGGCGTACGCAGCTATCTGGCCGTGGCGGGCGGAATCGCCGTACCCCTGGTGTTGGGCAGCCGATCCACCGACACCCTGGCGGGGATCGGTCCGCCGCCGGTGCGCGACGGTGACCTGCTGCCGGTCGGCGACGCGAACGGAACGTCGGTAGGTGCCGAAGGTGGCACGTCGGTCGGCGCCGACGCCGTTCCCTGGTCGGTGCCGGCCGATCCGATCCGCCTCGCCGTCCGGCTCGGCCCACGCGACGACTGGTTCACCCGGGAGGCGCTCGAGTGCCTGTTCGGTACGCCGTACACGGTCAGCGCGGTCAGCAACCGGGTCGGTGTCCGACTGTCCGGCACCTCCCTGGCGCGGGCCGTCGACGGCGAACTACCCAGCGAAGGTCTGGTGCTCGGCGCCATCCAGGTGCCCGCCGACGGTCAACCGTTGATCTTCCTCGCGGATCATCCGAGCACCGGCGGATATCCCGTCGTCGGCGTCGTCGACGAGGTCACCCCGCTCGCGCAGGCGCGGCCAGGTACTACCGTGCGGTTCCATGGACCTCAACGCAGACCTCGGTGAGGGCTTCGGCGTGTGGCGCCTCGGCGACGACGACGCCCTGCTCGACGTGGTGACCTCCGCCAACGTGGCATGTGGATTCCATGCCGGTGATCCGGCCACGATGCGGCGGGTCTGTACGGCTGCGGCCGCCCGTGGCGTCGTGGTCGGTGCCCAGGTCGGCTACCGCGACCTCGCCGGCTTCGGGCGCCGCCGGATCGACTACGACTTCGCCGAACTCCGCGACGACGTGCTGTACCAGATCGCCGCGTTGGACGGCTTCTGCCGGGTCGTCGGCAGCCGGGTGCGGTACGTCAAACCGCACGGGGCGCTGTACAACGCGGCCTCGGTCGACGAGGAGCAGGCAGCGGCGGTCGTCGCGGCGGTCGTCGACTTCGACCCGGCGCTGCCGCTGCTCTGCCTGCCCGGATCGGTGCTCGCGCAGATCGCCACCGGGGCCGGGCTGCGTCCGGTCGGCGAGGGCTTCGCCGACCGGGGATACCTGCCCGACGGGCGGCTGGTGCCCCGATCGGCGCCGGGCGCGCTGCTCGACGACATCGACGCGGCGACCGCCCAGGCGCTGACGCTCGCGTCGCGTGGCGAGGCGACCGCCGTCGACGGCAGCCGGGTAGCCTGCCCGGTGGAGTCGATCTGCGTGCACGGGGACTCCCTGGCCGCGGTCGCGTTGGCCCGCCGGATCCGAGCCGCGTTGGAGTCCGCCGACGGGCCGGTCGTCGCGTTCGTGTGAGCGACCTGGTGTCGGCTCAGTCCGGTAGATGCCTGTCGGTGTCGGTGTCGGCCGCTGCGTCCGGTCGGTCGACGCCGCGCAGGATCAGTGGCAGCCGGTGGGCTCCGGCGGAGCCGACCCGTACCGGTACCCCCCAGTCCTGTCGGGTCAGGTGACACGCGGCGTGTTCTGCGTCGGCGTCGCAGGTCGCCGCCTGGGCCACCACCTGCAGTACGCCCGGGCCTGCGGCCGCATCGATGATCAACTGTCGGCTCAACTCGGTACCGACACCGGAACCGGCCGCCAGCAGTTCCGGCGGGTTGGCCGACACCTCCAGCCGGGTGGCCGGCCCGAACGTGGAATCCAGCTTCTGGCCGGGAGCCGGAGTGAAGATCACCTCCAAGGACACCGACCCGGGAGCGAGCAGGGTCGCGGGGCGCTCCGCGCGGTACCGTTCGCCGGCGACCCCCGTCGAACCCGCCGCCGACATCGCGCCGGCCGACGCCGAGCCGGCCGACGCCGAGCCGGTTGATGCCGAGCCGGTTGATGCCGAGCCGGCCGACATCGCGCCGGCGGCGGCGAGCGCACCCGGCGCGATCCGGGTCAACCGGTGCGCGCCGGATTCGACCACGAGCACCGCGCCGTCGTCTGCCACGACGACGTCGCTCGGTTCGGCCAGGCCGTCGACCACCGTGCCGACCCGGTCGGTCACCGGGTCGTAGCGCCGAACCGCGCCGTTGTAGGTGTCCGCGACCAGCACCGACCCGTCGGCCAGGACACCGACACCGAGGGGGTGCTGGAGCAGCGCCTGCGAGGCCGCGCCGTCCATCCGGCCGAAGTCGAACAGCCCCTGCCCGACGACCGTCCGCAGCTCACCGGCGGTGAGGCAGCGCAGCGCGCTGGTCTCGCTGTCGGCTATCCACAGTTGCCGACCGTCCGGGCTGACCGCCAGACCGGACGGCTGGGCCATCCAGACGTCGGGGATCGGACCGTCGCGCAACGACTCCACCGTGGTCCCGGCGTAGACGCCGGTGGTCCGCTTGATCGGGTCGAACCACCACAGCTGGTGAATCCCGGCCATCGCCACGATGATCCGACCGTCGTACCAGGCCAGGTCCCAGGGGGAGGACAGGTCGGCGGCGAGCGCGTCGTGCGGGTCGTGATCCACGGTAGAGCGCCACTGCCGTCCGGAACCGGCGATCGTACGGACCTCACCGGTGCCGTGTCTCAGACCGCGCAGCAGGTGGTTGACGGTGTCGGCGACCACGATGTCGTAGCCGACGCGGACGGCGACCTCCCGCGGCAGACGCAGCAGCCCTTGCGGCTCGCTGAACCGTGCGGTCGCGGCGTCGCCGTCGGTCCGGCCACGCTCGCCGGAACCGATTCGTCGGACCAGGCTCTCGCCGTCCGGTGCCAGCTCGGCCAGACTGTGTCGGGCCGAGTCGGAAACCAGGAATCCGCCGTTGTCGAGCGTGATCGCCTTGCCGGGGAACCGGAGAGTGCCCTCGACCGGCTCCGGCGGTACGTAGGGCCCGTCTCCCCGGTGCAGCGTCCCCTTGGCCTGGTGGATGCCGATCAACTCATCGATCTCCCGGGCGAGCCCGTCGGCGTGCCCCTCACCTGCCATGGTGGCCACCACGTAACCCTCCGGGTCGACCAGCACCAGCGTCGGCCAGGCCCGGGCGGCGTACTGCTGCCACATGTCCAGGTCCGGATCGTCGAGCACCGGGTGGGTCACGCCGTACCGTTCGACCGCGGCCGCCACCGCCGCCGGGTCCCGCTCGTGAGCGAACTTGGGCGAGTGCACGCCGATCACCACGAGTACGTCGCCGAGCTTTTCCTCCAGCGGACGCAGCTCGTCGATGACGTGCAGGCAGTTGACGCAGCAAAAGGTCCAGAAATCGAGCAGAACGATCTTGCCCCGCAGATCGGCGAGGGTGATCAACCGGCCGCCAGTGTTCAACCACTGGCGGCCCTTCAGCTGGGGCGCACGAACGCGCGGCGATGAGGCCATTTGATCACCCTGCCATGGCGGCCGACTCGAGACCGTACAGGCCCGATAGCCGGCAGGCCCGAAAGCCGGCAGGCTCGGCAGGCGTGTCCTAGCCGGTGGTTTCGGTGCTGGCCTCCGCGCTCGGTTCGGCCTCGGGATCGCCAGCGGGATTCGCGCCGGCTGCGGCTCGCAGGCAGAGTACCTGTTCCCGACCGGACTCGCCCGGCATCTCGATGTGTGGCGCGGCGGGATCCGCGCACTGATCGACCTGCTGGACCTTTGCGATGACCTCGAACGCGTTCGGCTCGGCGCAGTCCGCCGGCTGCGCCGTGTTGCCGGACTGCTTGACACACTCCCCGACGGCCGGGTTGAAGGCCGGCTCCCCCGGCGGGCGGGTGATCAGCCAGACCAGGGACAACGGGATCGCTACCAGGAGCACGGCGGCACCGAGGACCGCGAGCAGCACCCGTCCGTTGCGGACCTGAGGCGTCGGTTCGGGTTTGGCCTCCGCCTCCGCCGGTGCGGGCGCGTCCGGCCGGAACGCGTCGAACCGGTTCTGCTCCTGCTCGTCCGGGGCCCATTGGCCGGCATCCGCCGGAGCGGCACTGGCGGCGGCGTGTGGGACACCGGCTGGGCGCGGCGCGGCTGCCGGAGAGTACCCCACGCCCGGATGGCTGGTCGGTTGCTGGGCTGGTGGCTCCGGCGGCGGGAAGCCGGCGGTCCGACCGGACATGCCCAGGTCAGAGCCGTTGTGCCGGTGTGGCGCGTCAGGCGCGCCCTCGTCCAACAGGTCGCCGTAGGGTGCGGCACCGGACTGGCGGTAACCGCGAACGGCGTCAGCCGGACTGGTCGGCTGGATGTGCGCGCCGGCGCTCAGGTGCGGTAGTGCGAGTTGCGCGGCGTCCGGACCGGGTGCCTGCCGTCCGGCGTCGGCCGGCGGGCGGGGTCCGAACGGCCCGGTGGCGGCTGGCGGTGCCTGTCCGGTCTGGCCGGGGCGGGCCGGCAGGGGGTCCGGCCTGCCGTGCTCGGCCGGGGAGACCGGCGAGCCGGGCGGGGTGAAGGCGACGCCGTTGGGTGGGAAACCACTCCCTTGCCGGTCGGGTCCGGCCGGGCCGGCTGGCGCGGCCGGCTCGGCGGCTTCCGGGTCGACCGGTCGGCCGTACACCCGGGGGCGCGCTGGCGGACGACCGGCCGCCACCGCGGCTTGGTCCGGCGGTGGGGAGACGCGGTTGCCGGTGGGAACGGAGGCGATCGCGGTGACCGGCCGCACCGGCCCGCCGGCGGCCTCTCCGCCAGGGCCGTCTCCGGCTGCCCGCTGCGCCGCCGGGAACGAGGCCCGTTGGTCGGCCGGCGGCTCGTCGCGGGCCGGCGTCCGCTGTTGCGGTACGGCCGAAGGCTGCTGTGGCACGGGCACGGGCGCGGGTTGCTGGTGCGGCGGTGGCACGTGCCGCTGTGCCGACGGAGGCAGCTGCGCTGCGGCGGGTGGTGGCGGTTGCTGCGGTGGTGGCGGCACCGGTGAACCGCCGAGGGCGGCCGCGAGCGAGGCTCCGGGCACGCGTACCTCTTGCGGTGGCAGTGGGGTCGGCCCGGCGGGGTTGAACGGCAGGGCGGCACCGGGTCGCGGGGTCTCGGCGGCCCCGTGGCGGGGAGCGTCCGCCGGCGCGGCCGGCTGCTGGGGTTCCGGCGGTGTGGTGCCGAAACGGTTGGCCGGCTCGAATCCGCCCGCCGGTCCGAAGCGTGGCGGCGGGGGACCGGGCGGGAATGACGCTGGCTCGGGCTGGCTGGGTGGTGTGGGCCGATCCGGCTCGGTCCGCCATGCCTGCTGGGGCGACCACGGCTCGGCCGGCGGGATCGCCGGAGGTGGGCTCCAGCCGAGTTCACCAGGGGCCCGGTGGGTCGGCTCCGCCGGTGGGCCAGCCGGGAATCCGCCGCCGGGCGGCGGCGGGTACGGAGGCGGGGCCGCGTGGTGGCTCTGGTGGCCGGGCCGGCCCGGTTGGGCCGGGTGATCACTCGATCCTGGATTCCAGCCGCCGCCGACCGGCGGGGCCCACTGGCCGACTGGGTGGCCCGGGCCGTGGTCGTCGCCGGGCACCTGCTCGCCGCGTTGCCGCTGGCTACCGTAGGGCGCCGGTCCGCCGACGCCCGCCTCCTCCGGCTCCTGGCCGGGATGCTGCGTGCCCTCGGACGTCATGTGCGCCTCCTCCATGACATGTCAGCTGTGCCGGTGCGGGCCGGTGCCATTGGTCTGGTGACCAGTGACGCCAGCTGATCCGACCGGGCGAACTCCCCGACCTCGATGATCGGTTGTCGTCTGGCCGGGCAGCGTAGGACGCCGGCCCGGCGACCGGCCGCCTGCTGACCAAGTCTGGTCCGCAACGCGTCGAGTCGACTGAACGGCGACCGAACCACCGTACCGGGCCGCGCGGGAACCGAGGAATCCCGGTGCCGATGAAGTGGCGGTGGTGTCTGGGGGACATGGATGGGCGAAGGCGGGCGGTCGCCGGGCCGACGGGCCGGCCGGCCGCCGTCAGACGTACGCGGTCAGCGGTAGTAACGCTGGGCGATGGCGCGGATCTCGTCGCGGACGGCGGGCGAGTCGGTCGACCGCAGCGCCCGTTCGAGGGCGCGGGTACGGCGGGCGGCTTCCCGGTGTCGGCGAATTCGGTTGATCATAGACATAGCGGGATCTCCTGTGGATCTGGTGGCAGGCCGGGGCGGCCTCGTGTCTCCGCATTTATTGAAGCCCACCCACGAGCCGGATTGCCAACGATTCGAAGGTGAGACCCGACACTGTCTGAAGAAAAAACGGTTGCGATCCACTAGGGCCGGGGTTTATTAGGTCACCACGCAGAACGGCGTCGCTCCGAGTCATCGGAGCGACGCCGTCGGTCGCTGTTGCCGGGTGTCCGTCGCGGGACGCGGTCAACAACGGTGGGATGTCGTCAGGTCCAGGCGAGCAACGTCGCCTCGGGATCGGTCAGGAAGGCACCGATGTCGCGCAGGAACGCCGAGCCGAGCTCGCCATCGATGATCCGGTGATCGAACGAGAGCGCCAGCGTGGCGACCTGGCGTACCCGAATCTTCTCTTTGTGCACCCAGGGTGCCTTCCGGATGGCGCCGACGGCCAGGATCGCCGACTCGCCGGGCGGCAGGATCGGCGTACCAGTGTCCACTCCGAACACGCCGACGTTGGTGATCGTGATGGTGCCGCCGGTCATGTCCGCCGGCGCGGTCCGACCAGCCTTCGCGGTACGGACCAACTCCGTCATGGCTTCGGCCAGCTGGAGCAGCGACAGCCGTCCGGCGTCCTTGATGTTCGGCACGATGAGCCCACGCTCGGTGGCCGCCGCGATACCGAGATTGACGTAGTCCTTGACGACGATCTCGTCGCCGGCCCACGTCGAATTGACCATCGGATGCCGGTGTACCGCGAGCAGTACTGCCTTGGCGACCATCAACAGGGGCGAAACCCGCAGCTCACGCCATTGCGGCTGAGCCCGCAACCGATCCAACGCCTTGACCGACCGGGTCAGGTCGACGGTCAGGAACTCGGTCACGTGCGGCGCGCTGAACGCCGAGGCCACCATGTTCTCGGCGGTCAACTTCCGCACGCCCTTGACCGGGACGCGTCGTTCCCGATCCGGCCCGAACGACGAGACTCCGACGCCGGCCGTACCGTCGTCCGGTCCCGCCGATGGCGAGGCCGCGACCGTCTCGTCCTGACTCGCGCGCAGTACGTCGTCGCGGGTGATCGCGCCGAGCGGGCCGGTGCCGGTGACCGCGACCAGGTCGACGCCGAGATCCCGGGCGAGCTTGCGGACCGGCGGCTTGGCCAGCACCTTCGCCCCGACCGACGGCGCGGGCGTTGGGTTAGCGGTGACCGGGACAGGGGACGCCGTGCTGGATTCTCCACGTGGATCCACCGGCTCCGGTACGCCGGCGGACGCCGGAACCCGTGGTCCCGGCGGCGTGGCCATGGACGGTCCGGACGCCGGCCCCGGGCCTGAGCCTGCGCCTTCGGTACGGCGTGGACGACGTTTCGCCACCGTCGTGCGCGGACCGTAGCCGACCAGCACCGCCGTCCGCCCGCCCGGGGCAGGGCCGCCGATCAGTCCGGGCTCGATCGCACCGTCGGCGGGCGGAATCTCTCGATCGCCCGTTGATTCGGTCCCCGGTGCCGAGTCGGCCGGTGGCAGCGCTCCCGCCCCCGGGTCGGTGTCGATGGCGATGATCGCGGTGCCCACCTCGACCGTCGCGCCCTCCGGATGGAAGATCGCCTGTACCTGGCCACCCCATTTGGCGGGAATCTCCACCGCCGCCTTCGCGGTCTCCACCTCGACGATCGGCTGGTTCAACTCGATCGTCTCGCCGACCGAGACGAGCCACTTCAGGATCTCGCCCTCGGTCAGCCCTTCCCCCAGGTCCGGCAGGTCGAACTGCTTGATCCGTGACATCGCGCTCACCAACCGAACGCACGATCGACGGCGTCGAGCACCCGATCCAGGTCCGGCAGGTACTCCTCCTCCAACCGGGCCGCCGGGTACGGCGTGTTGAACCCGGCCACCCGCAGCACCGGTGCCTCCAACGAGTAGAAGCACTCCTCGGTGATCCGCGCGGCGATCTCCGAACCGAGCCCGAGGTTGGACGGTGCCTCGTGCACGACCACACAGCGACCGGTACGCCGTACCGACTCGTAGGCCGGGTCCAGATCGAGCGGCGACAACGAGCGAAGGTCGATCACCTCCAGCTCCCGGCCCTCCTCGGCGGCAGCGGTCGCCGCGTCCAACGCGGTGCGCACCATCGGGCCGTACGCCAGCACCGTCGCGTCACTGCCGGCTCGGACCGTACGGGCGGCGTGCAGCGGGTACGCCGTACCCAGCGGGGCCTCCAGTTCGACCGGAGCCTTCTCCCAGTACCGCCGCTTGGGCTCCAGGAAGATGATCGGATCGTCGGAAATGATCGCCTGCTGGATCATCGTGTAGGCGTCCTGAGGCGACGCGCAGGCGACGACCTTCAGACCGGCGGTGTGCGAAAAGTAGGCCTCCGGCGACTCCGAGTGGTGCTCCACCGCGCCGATCCCGCCGCCGAACGGGATCCGGATCACGATCGGCAGCTTCACCTTGCCGCGTGACCGGTAGTGCATCTTCGCCACCTGCGAGACGATCTGGTCGTACGCGGGGTAGACGAAGCCGTCGAACTGGATCTCGCAGACCGGACGGTAGCCACGGATGGCCAACCCGACCGCCGTACCGATGATGCCCGACTCGGCCAGCGGGGTGTCGATGACCCGGTCCTCGCCGAAGTCCTTCTGCAGTCCGTCGGTGATCCGGAAGACGCCGCCGAGCTTGCCGACGTCCTCGCCCATGATGATGACCTTGCCGTCGTCGTCCAACGCGCGGCGCAGCCCGACGTTCAACGCCTTGCCCAGGGTCAGTGTCTCGGCCATCAGTGCGCCCCTCCCTCGAACGACGCCTGGTAGCGCTCGAACTGGACACGTTCGGCGTCCAACAGCGGTGAACCGTGCGCGTAGACGTGGTCGAACAGGGTGCTCGGCTGCGGATCGGGCATGTCGAGCACCCGCTCCCGCAGGTGTACCGCGTCCCGCTGGGCCTGCGCGTCGACCTCTGCGAAGAAGTCGGAGTCGGCGATCTGCTGCTTGGTCAGGAAGGCGCGGACCCGGGCGATCGGATCCTTGGCCTGCCAGGCCTCCACTTCGCTGGCGATCCGGTAACGAGTCGGATCGTCCGAGGTGGTGTGCGCGCCCATCCGGTACGTATAGGCCTCGATCAGTGTCGGACCCTGGCCGTGCCGGGCGTTGTCCAGCGCCGCGCGGGTCACCGCGTAGGTCGCCAGTACGTCGTTGCCGTCTACCCGTACGCCGGGGAAGCCGAAGCCGGCCGAGCGCTGGTAGAGCGGGATCCGGGTCTGCCGCTCGAGCGGCTCGGAGATCGCGTACTGGTTGTTCTGGCAGAAGAAGACCACCGGCGCGTTGAACACGCTGGACCACACGAACGCCTCGTTGACGTCGCCCTGGGCCGACGCGCCGTCGCCGAAGTAGGCGATCACCGCCTCGCCGTCGTCGCCGCCGGTCTTGCCGTCCATCGTGATGCCCATGGCGTAGCCGGTGGCGTGCAGGGTCTGGGCGCCGATGACGATCGTGTACATGTTGAACTTGAACTCGTTGGGATCCCAACCACCCTGGTCGACGCCGCGGAACAGGCCCAGCGGCATGATCGGGTCGATCCCCCGGCAGTAGAGCACGCCATGTTCACGATAGGTGGGGAAGGCCATGTCCTGTGGCCGGAGCGCCCGGCCGGAACCGACCTGGGCCGCCTCCTGGCCGAGCAGGCTCGCCCAGATGCCCAGCTCGCCCTGGCGTTGCAGGGCGGTGGCTTCGGCGTCCAGCTTCCGCACGACCACGAGGTCACGGTAGAGGCCGCGGTAGTCCTCGTCGGTGAAGTCGACGGTGTACTCCGTACCGTCCGGTCCGGTGACCCGTTCGATGCGTTCCCCGTCCGGGGTGAGCAGCTGCACCAGCGCCGGGTCGGCGGCACCGCTCGCGGTCCGCCGCCGGGCCGTGGCCGGTCTGCCGCGGGTCGTGGTCCCGCGGTCACCTTTCGCCATCCGTCTCTCCCATCGTGTGTGCGTGGCAGCGGGGGTGTCCCGACCGCGCAGCTCGTCCTGCCTGCCGGCTGCTGCCGGAGCAGGTCCTCTCGCCGCGCCTGGCCCGGGTCAGGGTTGCCGCGCGGCACGGGCCGGATTCTGGCTGGACCCGGACCGGGAGGTACGACGTCGGGACCCGCCCGCCGCGGTGGAGGCGGAGGCGCGCCGACGGCGCCGTCTGGTCCATATTCGCAGAGGAGGTGAGGGGCGTCATAGGTCGGTCTGGACAAGCTGCCGCGATGTCCGCGTTACGCGGAAGTTGTAACCTGCCGCTGCGATTGGCCGAGTCCACTTCATCCGTCCGGTTCTGGTCACAATTCGTGCCGGACTGGAAAACTAACTGTCACTGATCCACGATATGTAGTGTCCGGCTCGAGCCGCCTGCCATGTCGGCCCCGTCCGGGATCGGATCGCTGCGACGACGAGGAGTCGAGCCGTGCCGCTGCCGCAGGACGGATCAGCCCGGTTCGCCGGGGTGAGTGGACCGAGTCGACGTTTCGCGCTGATCGTCGCGCTGCTCGTCCTCACCGCCTCGCTCCCGATGCTCGCCACCATTGGCGCCGGTTCGGCCACCGTCGCCGAGAACGGGCGCGCCCGAGGCTCCATACCGTTCCTCAGCCAGCCGTACGGCGGGCCGGTCATCGTGCTCCCTGACGATCCGACACCGACCGCTGGTCCCGGATCTCCCGCCGCTGGCGACATCGACGGCGACGATCCGTCGTGGTCGGGCGACCCGCACCCGGTACGGGCGGGCGGACCGAGCAGTCCGGATCACGCCACGCCACCCCGCGTCGGGCGGCCGGCGCCATCGTCACCCACGGACGTGCACCCCTCCGTACCGAGCCCCGGGCCGACGTCCCCGGACACCACATCTCCGATTCCTGACACCACCCCGTCGCCGGATGCCCCACCGCCCAGCACCGATCCTGAGGTGGCGGACCCGGAGGTGGCGGACCCGGAGGTGGCGGACCCGGAGGTGGCGGACCCGGAGGTGGCCGATCCTGAGGTCGGTACCGATCCCACCGTGTGCCCGACTCCGACTCCGATCCCGGACCGCACCAGCTGGTCACGGCCCGCTCCGACGCCGCACCCCGCGCTGGTCCGCCCGGCGGTCTGACCCCGGCACGGCCGGGTCAGACGGCGCCCGCATCGCCGTCCGTCCGACGACGCCGCCCGGCGGTGCTGCCGGGCGGCGCAGCGCCGCGCAGGCCGATGCGGGATTCGGCGGGCGGCGGGCGGCCTGGTATGAGCGAGGTCAGCTCTGGTCGTCGGCCAGCCGCTGCCGGTTGGCCTCGATCCAGGCGTCCAGCGCCTGCGGGTCGTTGACGTCGACGCCGTCGGCGAGGAGCTGGGCCACGGCCGCGGTGGCCGGGCTGCGTCGTTCACCGGTGGTGTAGAGACGGACGAACTCCGGCACCATTTCGTCGATGGCGGTGTCGGTCTGCTCGATGGCGGCCGTCGGCAGGCCGCGTCGACGACCGGCGTACGCTGCCCATCCCCGGACCACCCCCGGCAACATCGCCGCGTCGTCGATGTCCAGCACGGCGCGACGGTGCACCCAGTCGAGCAGGAACATGCCGGCCACGGCAGGGCTCCACCGCATCGGATCCGGGTCCAGGAGGCTCGCTGAGTGGTCGAGCACCAAACTCAGACAGAAATGCAACGACGCCAGATCCGTGGCGCTGGCCGGGTCGAGCCCGAACCGGGCCGCCTCCGGCGAGGCCAGAAACTCCCGGACCAGGACTGTCCGCTCCTCGGCCGGCAGCGGCTCGACCGCCGGTTCCGACACGGTTGTCGCCGGCTGGGGCAGGATCGCCAACCGTACGCCCACCAGGGCACGGTCGGTCGCCAACGATCCCTCGCTGGGGAGTTGCCCGAGTCCGTCGGTGATGGCCAGATGGCGGGTCACCTCGCCGCGCAAGGTACCGGGATCCTCCTCCCGGAACCAGGTCAGCTCGTCGTTGGCGCACATCTGGCGAACCTGTCCCAGAATCCGCTCGGCCGGGCCGCCGACGAAGACGTCCTTGGCGATGCCGATGTTGTGGTCGACCAGCGCGACGACGGCGTGTTCCGGCCCTCCGACGACAGCGTCGTCGTAGGCGAAGGTCGCCAGGTAGGAGGTCTGGTCGCCGTACACGTCGCCGTAGGCGTAGCTGCCGGTCAACCGCACCTGACCCAGCAGCCGGGACCACGGCGGCGCGGTGGTTCCGATCTTGATGCCGGCGGCGCCGGCGGCATCCGGCACCAGCCGGGAGAAGATGGTACGGATGGTGGTGGCGGCCGCGCTGCGTCGCCGTGAGGTGGCCGAGAGGAAGCCGGTGACGAACTCCCGGACGGCAACTGTCCGATCGGTCTCGGCGACGGCGTAGACGCTGCCCAGCAAAGCGGCGCCGAGCATCTCGGCATCGAGGGCGCATTCCAGCTTGGTCACGTCACGGGCGGCGGCGAGCACCGCGTCGTAGGGGGTCTCAGGCGTGGCCATGAATCGACCCTACGCCGCCGGACCCCGAGCGGCATCACCAGCGCGTTACATGTCGGCCACGCCTACCGGGCTTGCCGGTCCGCCGGTCAGCCGCCGGTCAGTCATCCGCCCGGATGTGGCCCATCGCGGTTCGTGCCTCGGTGTACGAATCGAGCACCGCCCGGACCGGTTCCACCACGTGCCGGCCGGCGACGGCGGCGACGGCGGCGTTCAACCGCTCCTCGGCCCGACGCCGGGCGCGTCGGGCCGCCCAGCCGGTCACCGGCCGCGTCAACCCCGCCAGCAGCACCCCGCCGAGCAGCCCGCCGACCAGCAGTACGGTCGGCACCGGGACGACGCCGACCGTCGGATAGTCCAGCGCCGGCAGCCCCAGCAAGCGGATCACGAATCCGACGACCAGCCAGCCCAATCCGACGGCGGCGGTCACGGTGACCAGCCACTGCAGCGCCCCCACCACCCGCCACCACAACGGCCGGTCGGCCAACCCGAGATCCGTCCCGCCGACCACCCGGTCCAGGGCGTCGGGCAACTCGCCGGCCTGCGACCGGGCGGCCGCCGCGACCGCCACCGGCCACGGGGTCGGCAGCCGGCTACCGGCCTGCTCGGCGAGTCCTCGGACGGCGAGGTCGACCGCCGCGCGTTGCGCGGCGGTCGGCTCCGGCAGCGATGTCATCGGTGGTGAGGTCGTCTCGCCAGCCGTGCCGGGGAGTTCGTCGCGGCGGTGCCGACCGCCGAGCAGATGGAGTTGGTGCAGCGGGTCCGGGCGCAGCTTGCGCCAGGCCCGGGTCAGCGGCCAGCCGGTGGCGCTCACGGCCCGGTGCCGGTAGGCCGATTCGACCGCTTCGGCGACGGTCGGCACCCCGGCCGCGCCGGCCAGCGCGGCGGTGAGCCGTCGCAGACCGCTCCGGCTGATCTCCTCCTCGGCCCGGACCGCCGGACCGATCACGTCGGCCAGTCCGTCGGCGACGGCGTCCAGGTCGCCGGCGAGCCGCCGCAGCGCCGCCTGCCGCTCGGTCACCGTCTGCTCCAGCAACGTCCGCAGGTCGGCCAGGGCGGCCGGGACCAGCGCCGAGGTGGGTAGCACCGGGACGCCGCCGAGCCCGTCGTCGTCGAGCAGCCGCCGCAGGTCCGCCACCAGCCGGGGCAGTTCAGTGGCGGTCAGCCGGTCGGCCTGGTTGAGCACCACCACGGTCACCTCCCGGTTGCGGTGGAACTCACGCAGGTAGCCGCGGTGCACCACCCGGTCGGCGTACTTCTGCGGATCGACCACCCAGACGACCAGGTCGACCAGGCCGAGCAGCCGGTCGACCTCCAACCGGTGGGAGTGTTCGACCGAGTCGAAGTCCGGCAGGTCCAGCAGCACCAGCCCGTGCAGGGCAGCCTCGTCGGGACCGTCCAGGGCACTCTCCCGGACGAACCGGTGCCGGGGCAGCACCCCGACCCAGTCCAGCAGGTCGGCCGCCCCGTCGATCGGTCCCCACACGCAGGCATGCGCGGCCCCGGTCGTCGGCCGGCGTACCCCGACCGGGGAGAGATCCATCCGGGCGAGGGCGTTGAAGATGCTCGACTTGCCGCTGCCGGTGGCGCCGGCCAACGCCACCACTGTGTGTTCCCGGGACAGCTTGAGCCGTACCCCGGCCCGTTCCACCAGGGTGCGGGCCGCACCGAGCCGGTCGTCGGGGACCCGCCCGTCGACCGCCCGCAGGAACTGACCGAGCGCGTCGAGGCGGGCGGCCAACCGGTCGGCGTCGACCCGGTCCCGGTGGCGGACCGCGTCGCGTAGCCGGCCCAGGAACCCGGTCACGCGACGGCTCCCGGCATGGTGCCCGGCAGCCGGTACGGCGTACCGCTGGTCAGGCCGGCGGCGGTGCGCGCCTGTTCGACCTGCTCGGCGGCGGCCCGTAGCCGGTCGCCGGGGTCGGTGAGGCCGCTGCTGATCGCTTCCGGGGCGATGCCGGCCGCGCTGATCCGCTGCAGATAGCGGCCGGCTTCCTCGTCGAGCAGCGCTCGGATCCGCTGCAGCAGACCGTCGCGGGAGCGGTTGGCCAGGCTGCGGATGGCCTGGTCACCGAAGATCGCTTCGAGGACCTTCTGGGCGGCGACGGTGGTGCCGCCGGCGGCGGCGACCTCCAGGCCGGTGGGGATGAAGGCGGTCGACGCGAAGACGGCGATCATGACCGCGAGTCCGGTGGCGTTCACCGCGTACGCGGCGGTGCGGGCGACGAACCGTTTGTCGCCGGCTTCGGTCCGGACCAGGTCGAGTACGTCGCGTTGCCAGTCGCGGACCAGTCGTTCGGCCCGTTCGGGTAGGTCGTCGGCGGGTCGGTTGAGCTCGGAGGTGAGCAGCGCGGCACCGGCCGGGTGGGCCTGCCAGCCCAGGTACGCCGCCTCGGCGGCTTCGACGGCGGTGCCCCGGATCAGGGTGACCAGTTGGGATTCGATCGCCGAGCGGAGTTGGTTGGCGGGGGCGGGGCGGCCGGTGACGGTGCTGACGATCCGGTCCCGGATCCGCCCGACCCGGGCCTCCAGCGAGCGGAACAGGTCACCCGTACCGACGAAGTCCTGCCAGCGGCCGAGGACCTCGCCGCGCAGCAACCGGCCGTCTCCGACGGCCTGTTCGGCGTTGCGGGCGGCGCTGCGGTACGCCGCGCGTGCCCGGTCGGCGAGAGCTCGGGCCGCGTCGAGCTGGTCGTCGGTGGCGGCGGCCAGACCGGCCACCGCCGGGGCGAGCGCGGCGAGCGCGCCGTCGAGAGTCTGCCGGACGACCGCCGCGCGGGCCGCCGCGTCGCCGGCCAGCTGGCCGAACCACTCCCGCAGCGGCGCGGTCGCCGGTTCCGGCAGCAGTCCCTGCCCGTCGACGGCGGTCTCGGGTACGACGAAGATCGGCACCTCGGCGAGGTCGTGTTCGGCGAGCATCTCGCGCAGGTGGGCGACGATCTCGTCGATCGCGTCCGGAGGGACGCGGTCGAGTACGAGCGCGAGCATGGTGCCGCGCAGTTGTGCGGTCTGCAGCAGCTGCCAGGGGACGGCGTCGGCGTAGCGGGCCGCCGTGGTCACGAACAGCCACAGGTCGGCGGCGGCGAGCAGCTGTACGGCGAGCGCCCGGTTGGCGTCGACGACTGAGTCGATGTCCGGCGCGTCGAGGAACGCGAGTCCGGGTGGCAGGGCGGGCGCGGCGACCAACTGCAGGGCGTCCGGTGCGGTGGTCGGACCGGTGGTGCGGGTAAGCCCGGGTAGCAGGTCGCCCTGCCGGAACCAGGCGGCGTCCGCTGGGTGGCTGACCAGCACCGGGGACCGGGTGGTCGGTCGCAGTACGCCGGTCGCGCTGACCCGCGCCTGGACCAGGCTGTTGACCAGGGTCGACTTGCCGGCGCCGGTGGAGCCGCCGACCACCACCAGCAGGGGCGCGTCGAGTCGGGTCAGCCGGGGCAGCAGGTAGTCGTCGAGTTGGGTGACCAGGCCGGCTCCCACCTCGCGGGCCTCCTCGG
This sequence comes from Solwaraspora sp. WMMD406, assembly GCF_029626025.1. Lineage (NCBI taxonomy): Bacteria > Bacillati > Actinomycetota > Actinomycetes > Micromonosporales > Micromonosporaceae > Solwaraspora > Solwaraspora sp. WMMD406. Next base: position 501,440 of record NZ_JARUBF010000001.1, on the reverse strand, counting down.
CGGAGGGTAGGACCAATGGATATGTCATGCCCGCGATTGCGGAGCGTAGTTGAAGGAGCGCAGCGGGAAGTCCCGGTGCGCCGGAGCTGGGCGCGGCCGGTCCGCCCTGCGTGGTCACGGGTAAAGCGTGCCTGATCTATGCATGACAAACAACCTGAACCGGCCCGGCGTGGCTGGTGACGGTTGGTTCGACAGTGAGTATCGGTGCTGTTGGAAGGGGTGGTTGCGTCAGCGAGACTCAACCTGACTTGACGACGTGCGCGATCGTGGCAGTATTGAGTCAAGTCCACTCAACTTGAGGTGGGTGTACGGCGGGGCGGTGCCCCGGCACCTGCTCTAGGAACGAAGCGAGGAAGCGACTATGGCACGTGCGGTCGGTATCGACCTGGGCACGACGAACTCCTGCGTCAGTGTGCTGGAGGGTGGTGAGCCTACCGTCATCGCCAACGCGGAAGGTTCCCGGACCACTCCTTCCATCGTCGCGTTCGCCCGTAACGGCGAGGTGCTCGTCGGTGAGGTCGCCAAGCGGCAGGCGGTGACCAACCCGGACCGGACCATCCGGTCGGTCAAGCGGGAGGTCGGCACCAATTGGACCGTCGACATCGACGGCAAGAAGTACACGCCGCAGGAGATCTCCGCCCGTACCCTGATGAAGCTCAAGCGCGACGCCGAGGCCTACCTCGGCGAGCGGATCACCGACGCGGTGATCACCGTTCCGGCGTACTTCAACGACGCCCAGCGCCAGGCCACCAAGGAGGCCGGCGAGATCGCCGGGTTCAACGTGCTGCGGATCGTCAACGAGCCGACCGCCGCAGCCCTGGCGTACGGCCTGGACAAGGGCTCCAAGGAGCAGACCGTCCTGGTCTTCGACCTCGGCGGCGGCACCTTCGACGTCTCCCTGCTCGAGCTCGGCGAAGGCGTGATCGAAGTCAAGTCCACCAGCGGTGACAACCTGCTCGGTGGCGACGACTGGGACCAGCGGATCATCGACCACCTGGTGAAGACCTTCCGGGGCCAGCACGGCGTCGACCTGGCCCAGGACAAGATGGCCATGCAGCGGCTGCGCGAGGCCGCCGAAAAGGCCAAGATCGAGCTGTCGGCGGCCACCACGACCAGCATCAACCTGCCGTACATCACGGCCGGCCCGGCCGGCTCCGACGGGGCGCCGTCGGCGCCGCTGCACCTGGACGTGACCCTGACCCGGGCCGAGTTCCAGCGGATGACCCAGGACCTGCTGGACCGCTGCAAGGGTCCGTTCGAGCAGGCCATCAAGGACGCCGGGGTCAAGCTCGCCGACGTCGACCACGTGATCCTGGTCGGCGGCTCCACCCGGATGCCGGCCGTCTCCGAGCTGGTCAAGCAGCTCACCGGCCGAGAGCCCAACAAGGGCGTCAACCCCGACGAGGTCGTAGCGGTCGGCGCGGCGCTGCAGGCCGGCGTGCTCAAGGGCGAGGTCAAGGACGTCCTGCTGCTCGACGTGACCCCGCTGAGCCTGGGCATCGAGACCAAGGGCGGCATCTTCACCAAGCTGATCGAACGCAACACCACTATCCCGACCAAGCGCTCCGAAGTCTTCACCACGGCCGACGACAACCAGCCGTCCGTGCTGATCCAGGTCTTCCAGGGCGAGCGGGACATCGCCGCCTACAACAAGAAGCTCGGCACCTTCGAGCTGACCGGGCTGCCGCCAGCGCCGCGCGGCGTGCCGCAGGTCGAGGTCACCTTCGACATCGACGCCAACGGCATCGTCCACGTCAACGCCAAGGACCTGGGCACCGGCAAGGAGCAGTCGATGACGATCACCGGCGGCTCGGCGCTGCCGAAGGACGACATCGAGCGGATGATGCGCGACGCCCAGGACCACGCCGACGAGGACAAGCGGCGCCGGGAAGAGGCGGAGACCCGCAACCTGGCCGAGCAGCTGCAGTGGCAGACCGAGAAGTTCCTGGCCGAGAGCGGCGACAAGCTGTCGTCGGACTCGCGCGACCAGATGAACGAGGCCCTCGGCGAGCTGCGCGGTGCGCTGGCCGGCAGCGACATCGAGAAGATCAAGTCGGCGCACGAGAAGTTGGCCCAGGTTTCCCAGCAGGCTGGTTCGGCGCTCTACGCGCAGCAGGCCGCCGACCAGGGTCAGCCGGGTGGTGCGGGTGGTCCGGGTGCCGCCGGTCCGGGTGCGGCCGGAGCCGGGGCGACCGGTGCTGGCGCGGCCGGTTCCACCGGTGGTCCCGACGACGTGGTCGACGCGGAGATCGTCGAGGACGACAAGAAGTGAATCGAGGATCCCACCCGCGGGGCGATCACCCGACCGGGACGACGCTCCCGGACGCGATCTGCCCTCGCTCCACCGGACGGAGCGAGGTGGCCACATGACAGACAAGCCGCGAGTCGCCGGCCCGGGCCGCCCGGTGGGCAGCTCCGGGTCGGCACCGGATGGCGCGGCACCGGACGGTCCGGCCGAGGGGTCGGCCGCCGAACGCCTGGTCATCCGGGACCGACGTCGGATCGACCCGACCGGGACCCGCACCCGCAACGCCCGGCACGCGGCGGCGGAACCGGTGGACGGGGCGGCTTCCACCGACCATCGGCCCGCCGGGCGGCACGCCCGGACGAGCCCGGAGGAGGAGCGTGTGAGCGCGCAAGCCAACGGCAGCCACGCCGACGAGCAGGTCAAGGCGGAGAACGGGAGCAGCCCGTCCGCCGCGTCGGCCGGCCCGGCCGACCAGCCCGACCAGGCTGGTCAGACCGACGCCGGCCAGACCGCGCCGGCCGGCCGGACCGACACCGCCGACACCGGCGCGGTCGACAGCGGCCAACCCGAGGCCCCACGGGCGGCGACCGAGCCCGCCGCCTCGGACGACGCGGTGGTCGACGAGCCGGTCCTCGACGGCGAGGTGCTGGAACCGGCGGCGGAACCGGACGCGGCGTCGGCGGCCGAGCCGACCGCCGCGCCCGGGGCGCTCGGAGCCGAACTGCAGGCGCTGCGCGGCGAACTCGACGAACGGACCCGGGATCTGCAGCGGGTCAGCGCCGAGTACGCCAACTATCGCAAACGGGTCGACCGGGACAAGGGTCTGGCGACCGAGCAGGCCACCGCCGCCGTCCTCGCCGCCCTGCTGCCGATCCTCGACGACCTGGACCGGGCCCGCGAACACGGCGACCTGGTCGGGCCGTTCGGCACCGTGGCCGAGCAGCTCAGCGCGGCCCTTGGCAAGTTCGGGCTGACGCCGTTCGGCGACAAGGGCGACGCGTTCGATCCGACCCGGCACGAAGCGGTCGCGCATCTCACCTCCGCTGACGTCTCCGAGCCCACCTGCGTCGACGTGATGCGGCGGGGCTACCTGCTCGGGGACCGGCTGCTCCGGGCGGCCCTGGTCGCCGTCGCCGACCCGGAATGACCCCGGCTGTCGGCACGACGACCGTCCGGGCATCGATCGGCACGCCCAGCGGCGGAACGCACGACGCGTTCCGCCGCTGCGGTGGTGGCACCGGCCGCCGGGACAGCGGCACCGGCCGCCGGGACAGCGGCACAGCGGGTACGTACGGGAGGAGGACCGGGTGAGTTCGAAGGACTGGCTGGAAAAGGACTTCTACGCCGTACTCGGGGTGTCCAAGTCGGCCTCCGCCGACGAGATCAAAAAGGCTTACCGCAAACTCGCCCGCGAGCTGCACCCCGACCACAACCCCGGCAACTCGGCGTCGGAGGAGCGGTTCAAGGCCGTCTCCGAGGCGTACAACGTGCTGGCCGACGACCGCAAGCGCAAAGAGTACGACGAGATGCGCTCGCTGTTCGGCTCGGGAGCGTTCCGTCGGGGGGCCCGCGCGGGCGGTCCTGGCTTCGACCCGTCCGACCTGTTCGGCGGCGGCTTCAGCGGCGCGGGTGGCCAGACGGCCGGAGACCGGCGCTTCGGCGGTGCCGGCTTCTCCGACATCTTCAGCTCGATCTTCTCCGGAGGCGCCGGAGGTACGCGTACCCGGGGGCCGGCCCGGGGGCGCGACGTCGAAGCCGAGGTCGTGCTGGACTTCGGCTCGGCCGTCCGGGGCACCACGCTGCCGCTGAGCCTGCGGGCACCCGGCGTTTGCGACACCTGCCACGGAAACGGGGCCAAACCAGGCACCACCCCGCGTACCTGCCCGACGTGCTCGGGATCCGGGCTGACCACCCGCAACCAGGGTTCGTTCAGCTTTTCCGAGCCGTGCCGGGACTGCCAGGGCGTGGGCACCATCGTCGACGAGAAGTGCCCCGAGTGCCTCGGCTCCGGCGGCGTCACCAAGACCAGGACGCTCAACGTACGGTTTCCCGCCGGCGTCTCCGACGGGCAGCGGATCCGGCTGGCCGGCCGGGGTGAGCCAGGTGACCGGGGCGGCCCGGCGGGTGACCTGTACGTCCTGGTCAAGGTCCGCAACGACGAGCTGTTCGGCCGGGTCGGCGACGACCTGACGCTGACCGTGCCGATCACCTTCGCCGAGGCCGTGCTCGGTACCGACCTCAAGGTTCCCACGCTGGACGGCTCGGTTACGTTGCGGGTTCAGCCCGGTACGCCGAGTGGCCGTACGTTGCGGGCCCGGGGCAAGGGCGTGACCCGTCGGGACGGGACCAACGGTGATCTTCTGGTCACCGTCGAGGTCGTGATACCGGCTACTGTGGATGAGGCCGCCCAGGCCGCGTTGCGGACCTTCGCGGAACACACCCCCGGCGCCGACCGGGAACGGATCGACAGTCGACTGCGTCGTAACGAGGAACCGACAGGAGGTGAGCGAGGGTGGACGAAGAGCTGACGATCTCCTTCGAGGCCGCCTCCGACGCCAAGGTCCTGATCATCTCGGTGGCCGCGCGGATGGCCGGCATGCACCCGCAGACGCTGCGCCAGTACGACCGGTTGGGCCTGGTGCAGGCCGGACGGGCCGCTGGTGGCGGTCGGCGGTACAGCGTGCGGGACGTGGTGTTGCTGCGCGAGGTGCAGCGGCTCAGCCAGGACGACGGGGTCAACCTCGCGGGGATCAAGCGGATCATCGGCCTGGAACAGTTCGTCGGTGATCTGCAGCGTCGGGTCGACGCGCTGGAGGCCGAGCTGACCGCCGCGTACCAGCGGATCGCCGAGTTGGAGGCGATCGGCCCGTACCCGCGTCGGGACCTGGTGCCGACCACCCGGACGTCGACCGCTTTGGTGGTATGGCGGCCGCAGCGTGGCGAGCGGCCGCAGCGCGGTGAGCGACCCGGCCGGTCCGCAGGACCGGCCGAGCCGACCGGCCGCACCGCCGAATAGCCGACGTCACCGCCGAATAGCCGACGTCACAGCCGAACAACCGACGTCACGTCCGTCGACTGGGGGTCCCTCGGCGTCACTTCCGGGGCCGGTGCCGGCCACCAGGCGCGTCTGCCCAACAGGCTGAGCACCGCCGGAGCGAGCACCACCCGGATCACCGTGGCGTCGATGATCACGGCGGTCGCCAACCCGATGCCGATCATCTTGACGAGCGTGTCGTCGATCCACACGAAGCTCAGGAACACCACCGCCATGATCGTCGCCGCCGCGGTGATCACCCGGCCGGTGCCGGCCAGTCCTGCCACCACCGCGTCGCCGGCCCGACCCGTCCGCAGGTAGTGCTCCCGGATGGCGGAGAGCAGAAACACCTCGTAGTCCATCGACAGTCCGAAGAGGATGGCGAACAGCAGCATCGGCACCACCGACATGATCGGGACCGGTTGGTCGACGCCGATCAGCCCGAGTCCCCAACCCCACTGGAAGACCACGACCAGCACCCCGTACGCGGTGGCGACGGAGAGCAGCGACATCACCGCCGCCTTCACCGCGATCACCGGTGCCCGGAACATGGCGACCAGGAGCAGCCCGGCGGCCAGGATCACCGCCAGCACCACCCAGGGCAGTCGGTCGGCGACCGCCTCGGCGATGTCGATCATGAAAGCCGTGGTGCCGGCGATCAGCGCCTCGGTGCCGTGTCCGGCCAGTGCCGCCGGGGCCAGGTCGGCCCGGATCCGGTGCACCAGGTCGGCGACCCGTTGATCCTGCGGGGCGTACCGGGGGATGACGGTGACCAGTGCGACGGCCCGGTCCGGGCTGGTCTGCGGGTCCGTCACCAGATCGACCGCCGGATCGGCGGCGAGTCGCCCGGTCAGCTCGTCGAGCATCGCCGCCGACTCCGCCGGTGACCGGCCGGGCGGCATCGGTACGGCCAGCACCAGCGGACCGTTCCAGCCGGGCCCGAATTCGGCGGCGATCCGGTCGTACGCCTGCCGCTGGGGCCATCCGGCGGGCTGGTTGCCGTCGTCCGGCGTACCGAGCCGTAGGGTGAGCACCGGCGCGGCGACGGCCAGCAGGAGCAGCGTCGCGCCGAGCGCGTAGCCGAGCCGGTGCCGTTCCACGTGCCGTCCCCACCGGGGCCACCAGGTGCGCTCGGCGGCGCCAGCGTCAGTGGCCGTGCCCACGCGGGTAGCCGCACCCGGTTCGGCGGCGCGGCGGTGGCGGCGGATCCGAGCTCGGCGGTTGCGGCGGATCCGACCCCGGTCGACCCGGTGGCCGAGCAGGCCGAGCACCGCCGGCAGCAGGGTCAGCGCGGCGGCCATGGTGGCGGCGACGGTCAAGGCCCCGGCTAGGCCCATCGCCCCGACGAACGGGATGCCGGTGAAGAGCAGCCCGAGGATCGCCACCACCACGGTTCCGCCGGCGAACAGGACGGCGTGGCCGGCGGTGGCGGTGGCCCGGCCGGCGGCCCGCACCGGGTCGGTCGCCGGGCCGCTGTCGGTCGCCGGGCCGCTGTCGGTCGCCGGGCCGCCCTCGGTGGCCTGATCGGCGAGCGCGGCCCGGAACCGGGTCACCACGAACAGCGCGTAGTCGATCCCGGCCCCCAGCCCCAGCATCACCGCCACGATCGGTGCGGCGGTGGGGATGTCGACCGCGATCGCGGCGATCAGCACCAGCGCGGTGCCGCAGGCCAGACCGACCAGGGCGACCAGGATCGGCAGGCCGGCGGCGACCACCGAGCCGAACGACAGGAGCAGGACCAACGCGGCGGCGCCGAGTCCGACCAGTTCGGCGGTGCTGGTGGTGGGCTCGAAGGCCACGTCGACGACGAGGCCACGGAAGTCGACGTCGATTCCGGCGGCCCGGGCCGTGGCCGCTGCCTGGTCCAGCCGCTGGTACGCCTGAGGACCGAGGTCGCCGGCGTGCCGGTCGTAGCGCACGGTGCTGGTCGCGGTCCGTCCGTCCGGGCTGATCAGGCCACCGCTGCCGGGTGCGTCGGCGTCCGGCAGCGGGTTGCCGACATCGGTGACGTGCGGTTGGGCGCGGATGGCGGCGACCATCTCGGCGATCGCGTCGGCGCGTCGTGGCTGGCGCAGATCGCCGTCGGCGGCGTGCCAGACGATCTCGGCGCTTTCCGCGCCGTACTCGGGGAAGTGTCGCTGGATCAGGTCGGCGGCCCGCTGCGATTCCGTGCCGGGGACCCGGAAGTCGTTGGCGAAGCTGCCGCCGGCGAGTTGCCCGGCGGCGGCGAGGGCGGCGGCGAAGAGCACCCAGGCGGCGATCGTGTGCCAGGGCCGAGCCGCGCAGGCGCGGCCGAGCCGTTCCAGTGTCCGTTCCATGTCCCTAGCATGACTGCATCGGATGTAAAATTGCAACGAGTGAAGTAATCTGTCTTGCGCCTATGGTGGGTCACATGTCGACCGGACCAGGACTGCGGGAGCGAAAGAAGGAGCGCACCCGCGCCGCGTTGATCGACGCGGCGGCGGAGCTGTTCAGCCGCAAGGGCTACGACGAGACCACAGTGGCCGAGATCGCCGCCGCGGCCGACGTCTCGACCCGCACCTTCTTCAGCTACTTCCGTACCAAGGAGGAGGTGCTGTTCGTCGACAACGCCGAACGGCTACGGATTGCCCAGGAGGAGATCCGTCGCCGGTTGCCCGACGACCGGCCGGTGGACGTGCTGGTCCGGACCGCTCAGCGGATCCTGGCCACCGGCACCTTCACCTCCGAGCTGTTCACCCGGCTGGCCCCGCTCCGTACCCGACTGATCCTGGGCAACCCCGGGCTGCAGGGGTACGCGCTGCGGATGCTGCTCGGCGGCCAGACCGAGCTGGCCAGAGGACTGCACGAGGCATTTCCCGACGAACTGGACGAGATCACCGCAGCGGCCATGGTCGGTGCCTTCGTCGGCGCGCTGGTCGCGGTGATCATGCAACTCTTCGCCGACCTACCCGAGCCGCAGGAGGCGATCCTGGCCGATCGGGACCGACTGCTGACCGAACTGCGTCGGGGCATGGACGTGGTGGTCGACGGGCTCGCCGCCGTCGGCGGTCCGCGCGCCGACCGATAGCCCCGGCGGCGGGAGGTGCGGACTCAGCCCAGTCGGCGGGACTTGCGAACCAGGCCGCCCTCACACCAGTCGTGGTAGTCGAACAGGTCCGGCTTGGCGAGCAGCACCCGGGTGTTGTGCGCCCAGGTGACCATCAGCTCGTCACCGTACTGCTCGGCCTGCTCGACCAGTTTGCGCAGCCGGCGCTTGGGGTGCGCGCGGAAGTTGGTCCGGATGCCGTCGGCGGCGTAGATGTAGAGACAGTGCAGCGCGAACCGGCGGGCCGGGCAGGACCGGTCCATGGCCAGGTCGAACAGGGTGGCGATCAGGCGATCACCGGAGACGAGCAGATCCCAGTCCTGCGGCATCGACTGCAACGGCACCGAGTCTGGCTGGTAGGCCCAGGCGCGTAGTTCGGCAGGCGACGGGTCCACCGGATTGGCGAAGCCGCGAAACGCCGACTCTTGCACGCTCAACGGGGTGACCTCCCGTTCGCGGCCATCGGGCCGCTGCCGGCCCCGGGCCTTCACTACCTACTGCCGCGCCACGGTAACGTGTCAGAGGGTGATGGCGGAAGGCCCTGGACGTGCCATTCGTGAGACCGATACGTGTTGATCTTCTGCCTATCGGTGATGATCGCTGGCAGCGGCCGTCAATCGGTGACCGTCGCCGGCCGGGCCGGCTCGACCGGACCGACCCCGGCGGGTGGCCGCCGACGCCGGATCCGCCGTTTGAACCAGCCGGTGTCGGTGATCCTGGCCAGCACCGGCCCGGTCACGACCGTGATCAACACGTACGCGGTGGCGAGCGGGGCGAGCGCCGGCTCCACGGCCGAGCTGGCCACCGCCAGACCGGCGATCACGATGGAGAACTCGCCGCGCGGCGTCAACGCCAGCCCGGTCCGCCAACGTCCGGGCTCGGCGATCCCGGCCCGGCGGGCGGCCAGGTAACCGGTCAGCACCTTGGTCGCCATCGTCGCCACCGCCAGGCCCAACGCCGGCAGCAGCACCGGTGGGATGTCGCGTGGGTCGGTGACCAGCCCGAAGAACACGAAGAAGACGGCGGCGAAGACGTCGCGCAACGGGGTCAGCAGCTCGGTCGCGTTGTGCGCCACCGGACCGGATATCGCGATCCCGACCAGGAACGCGCCGACCGCGGCGGAGACCTGCAGTTTCGCGGCGATCCCGGCGACCAGCAGGGTCAACCCGAGTACGCCGAGCAGCAGCGCCTCCGGATCGCGTACCGAGAACATCGCCGAGATGACGTGGCCGAACCGGATCGCCACCACCAGCACCACGGCGACCGCCGTCACCGCTATCGCCACCGCGATCCCACCGGCGGCCAGTCCCGCCCCGATCAGCACGGCGCTGAGCACCGGCAGATAGAACGCCATCGCCAGGTCCTCGACCACCAGGATCGACAGGATCACCGGAGTCTCCCGGTTACCGAGCCGGCCCAGATCACCGAGCATCTTGGCGATCACACCAGACGACGAGATCCAGGTGATCCCGGCCAGCGCCACGGCGGCGATCGGCCCCCAGCCGAGCAGCAACGCGAACGCCGCCCCGGGCAGGGCGTTGAGCAGCGCGTCGATCAGACCGGCCGGAGCCGCACGGCGCAGATTGCCGACGAGTTCGCTGGCGGAGTATTCCAACCCCAGCATCACCAGCAGTAGCACCACGCCGATCTCCGCGCCGATGGCGAAGAACTCCTGGATGTCGTGCAACGGCAGCAGCCCGCCGTGCCCGAACATCAGGCCGGCGAGCAGATAGAGCGGAATGGGCGACAGGCCATAGCGGCGGCTGAGCCGACTGAGCAGGCCCAGCAGCAGCAGGAGCGCGCCGAGTTCGATCAGTAGCAGGGCGCTGTCGTGCATCGCCGGGTCAGCCGTCTGGATCGTCGTTGGCGAGGATCCCGCTGACCCCGTCAAGGCCGCCACGGGTGCCGACGACCACCACCACGTCTCCGGCGGCGAACCGGAACGACGGGTTCGGTGATGCCAGCACCTCGCGGTCGCGCAGCACCGCGACGATCGAGGCACCGGTCCGGGTCCGGGTCTTCGTGTCGCCCAGGGTCCGGCCGACGTACGGCGAACCAGCGGTGATCATCAGCTGCTCGGTCAGCAGCCCGGCGGCCTGGTCACGGAGTCCGGCCAGCTGTCCCAGCATCAGCGACGCGCCCAGGATGTCGGCGAGCGCCTCGGCCTCGGCGTCGGTCAGCGGAATGTCGGCGTCGGACGCGTCGGGATCGTCGGGATCGTAGAGCACCAGGTCGCGTCGGCCTGACCGGTGACTCACCACACCGATCCGTCGGCCGGACTCGGTCAGCAGGTCGTGGCGTACCCCGATGCCGGGGAGGGCCACTTGTTCCACACGGGCTCGCACATCGGTCACGGTACGCCGGTAAGCATCGGGTGGCGTCGTCTGGTGCACTGGATGGAATCGCCGGGTCCCACCCGAGGGGACGGCCCAGGGCGGTGGAAGGCGGGGGACGGATGCGGGGACGGATGCGGGGACGGACCGAACTGGCCGGGCTGCTCGTCGCGGCGGTAGCCGTGGTGGCGGTGCTGACCACCGGCTGCTCGATCGGCGACATCCGCCGGCCCCCACCGGAGCGTCCGTCGCCCCCGACCGAGGTGGCGCCGATCGAGGTGCCGATTGCCGTCGAGGTGCGACCGATGCGGGTGCCGGCGCCGGCCTACTACGACCCGCCGCTCATCGAGTTCGACAACGCCCGGCTGGGGTACGCGCTGTTCCCCGGCTGCACCCGGTCGCTGGACGCGGGCGATCCGGTCCCCTGCCCACCGCTGCTCTTCGTCACCTTCGACGCCGGCGAGTCCTGGGAGCAGCGGGAACTTCCGGCGCCGGGCGAGGGGTCGCCGTCGATGCAGGCCGGCTACGGCAGCCTGGTGCTGTCCACCGACGCCGCTTGGTACCGGTCGCTCGACGGTGGCGTGAGCTTCACCCGGTCGACCACCGGCCCGGAGGGGTCGATGCCGCCGGAGTTCGCCAGTGTGGACGGGCCGTACCAGGTGTGCTGCCAGACCGATCCCGTGGCGCGGGTCGTCGAGGTGACCGAGCAGGGAATGGTCCCGTTGGCGCCGCAGCCGCCGATCCCGGTGGTGCAGACCGTCGGGCACATCGGTGACAAGGTGACCGCCGCCGGGATGCACGAGGGTCGGCTGCACGTCGCGTTCGGCGCGGTGGGGGTGGCGGTGCGGTTGGCACCGGACGGGTCGGTCGAGAGCCAGGTGAGTGGCTGGCAGTGGCAGACCTCGGTGATCACCATCGCCGAGCCGGAGCGGATCCGTCGGTACGTCGTGCGGACCGCGCCATCGGGCGAGCGGTGGTTGATCGGTGAGCGGGTGCCGGGCGAACCGCCGGTGCTGTGGCGGGTCAACGGTGTACAGCTGGAACTGGTCACCGTCGCCGATCTGCCGGCGGACGTGATCTCGGTGTTGCCGATCGACGGCGGTCGGCTGCTGGCCACCACACCCGGCGGCACCGGGGTGATCAAAAACGGTCGGTACGAGCCGGTCGACTGGCCGGTGCGGGATGCCTACCTGACCCGGTCCTGGGACGGGACGGTGCAGGCGGCACGCGCCGATGGCGCGGTGTTGCTGAGTCCGGAGCAGCCGACCCGTGATGGCTGGGTGGAGGTGTCCTGGCAGCCGTCCTGACGGGTTCGGGCGGGGGACTCGTCGATTGGAGTTGAGTGGAATAGACTCAAGTCTGCGGGTGTCCTGAAGGAGTGGACCAACCCGCCGGACAGGGGAGCTCATGAACGCCGAACGCCTCACCACCAAGAGTCGCGAAGTCATCACCGCCGCGGTCGCCATCGCCAACCAGCGGGGGCACGCCACGGTCGAGCCGTGGCACCTGCTGCTCTCGCTGCTCGACACCGGCGGCTCCACCGCCGGCGGGCTGCTGCGGGCGGTCGGCGCCAACCCGGTCGAGATCCGCCGGGCGGCCGTACGGACCGTCGAGAACCTGCCCGCCGCCCGGGGATCGAGCGTCGCCGAGCCGAGCGTGTCCCGCGAGTTCGCCAACGCGATCGGCGCGGCCGAGCAGGTCGCCCGCCCGCTGGGCGACGAATACACCTCCACCGAGCACCTGCTGGCCGGCCTGGCCCGGGTCGGTGGCGCGGTCGCCCAGCTGCTGAAGGACGCCGGCGCCACCGAGGAGAACCTGGTCGCCGCGTTCCCGTCGGTACGCGGCGGCGACCGCCGGGTCACCACCGCCGACCCCGAGCAGACCTACCAGGCCCTGGAGAAGTACGGCGTCGACCTGACCGCCAGCGCACGCGACGGCAAGATCGACCCGGTGATCGGCCGGGACGCCGAGATCCGCCGGGTGATCCAGGTGCTGTCCCGGCGTACCAAGAACAACCCGGTGCTGATCGGCGAACCCGGCGTCGGCAAGACCGCGATCGTCGAGGGCCTCGCCCAGCGGATCGTCGCCGGCGACGTACCCGAGTCGCTGCGCGACAAGCGCCTCGTCTCGCTCGACCTCGGCGCGATGGTCGCCGGGGCACAATACCGGGGCCAGTTCGAGGAGCGGCTCAAGTCGGTGCTGGAGGAGATCAAGGGCTCGGACGGCCAGGTGATCACCTTCCTCGACGAGCTGCACACCGTGGTCGGTGCCGGCAAGGGCGAAGGCTCGATGGACGCCGGCAACATGCTCAAGCCGATGCTGGCCCGGGGCGAGCTGCGAATGGTCGGCGCCACAACCCTCGACGAATACCGCGAGCACATCGAGAAGGACCCGGCGTTGGAACGCCGGTTCCAGCCGGTGCTGGTCGGCGAGCCGACCGTCGAGGACACCATCGGCATCCTGCGCGGGCTCAAGGAACGCTACGAGGTGCACCACGGCGTACGGATCACCGACGCCGCGCTGGTCGCCGCCGCCAGCCTGTCGGACCGCTACATCACCGACCGGTTCCTGCCCGACAAGGCGATCGACCTGGTCGACGAGTCTGCCTCCCGGCTGCGGATGGAGATCGACTCTCGGCCGGTCGAGGTCGACGAGATCGAACGCGCCGTCCGCCGCCTGGAGATCGAGGAGATGGCGTTGGCCAAGGAGCCCGACCCGGGTTCGGCCCAGCGCCTCGACCGGCTCCGCAAGGAACTGGCCGACAAGCGCGAACAGCTCACCGCGCTCAGTGAACGCTGGCAGCTGGAGAAGGGACACATCTCCCGGATCTCCACCGCCCGCGAGGAGCTGGAACGCCTCGGCGGCGAGGCCGAACGGGCCGAACGCGACGGCGAACTGGAACGCGCCGCCGAGCTGCGGTACGGCCGGATCCCGGCGCTGCAGGCCGAACTGGCCCGCGCCGAGACCGAGCTGGCCGCCGTGCAGGCCGACGGGGCGATGCTCACCGAGGAGATCGGCGCGGACGACATCGCCGCCGTGGTCGCCGCTTGGACCGGCATCCCCGCCGGCCGGCTGATGGAGGGCGAGACCGCCAAGCTGCTGCGGATGGAGACCTCGCTGGGGGCCCGCGTCGTCGGGCAGGCCCAGGCGGTGGCCGCCGTCTCCGACGCGGTCCGCCGGGCCCGCGCCGGTGTCGCCGACCCGGACCGTCCGACCGGCGGCTTCCTCTTCCTCGGCCCGACCGGCGTCGGCAAGACCGAACTCGGCAAGGCACTCGCCGAGTTCCTCTTCGACGACGAGCGGGCCATGGTCCGCATCGACATGAGCGAGTACGCCGAGAAGCACTCGGTGGCCCGGCTGGTCGGTGCCCCACCCGGTTACGTCGGGTACGAGGAGGGCGGGCAGTTGACCGAGGCGGTGCGCCGCCGGCCGTACTCGGTGATCCTGCTCGACGAGGTGGAGAAGGCCCACCCGGATGTCTTCGACGTGCTGTTGCAGGTGCTCGACGACGGCCGGCTCACCGACGGTCAGGGCCGTACGGTCGACTTCCGCAACGCGATCCTGATCCTCACCTCCAACCTCGGCTCGTCGGTGGTCAACGACCCGACGTCGACCGAGGAGCAACGCCGCGAGGCGGTGCTCGCCGTGGTCCGGGCGCACTTCAAGCCGGAGTTCCTCAACCGGCTCGACGACATCGTGGTCTTCGCCATGCTCAGCGGTGAGGAGCTGCGGTCGATCGTGGACATCCAACTGAACCGGCTGCGGCAGCGGCTGGCCGACCGGCGGCTCACCCTCGATGTCGACGACGCCGCCCGGACCTGGCTGGCCGACCACGGCTACGACCCGATCTACGGGGCCCGGCCGCTGCGCCGGCTGATCCAGTCGGCCATCGGCGACCAGTTGGCCAAGGCGCTGCTCGCTGGCGAGATCCGCGACGGCGACACCGTACGGGTGGAGCTCGCCGACGACAAGGAAGGACTAGCGGTACGGGCCGGCTGACCGTCGTCGATGCCACGACCGGTCGGTGCGGCCGGTTTCAGCGGCAAAACCTGAGGTCGACGCGGCATCGTTTGTGTCGAGTAACTGGTGGGGTACCGCTACGGTGATCCTCCGAAGCTTCAGGAAGGAGAGCCGTGTCGGATCCGAATCCGGCCGCGCCCGGTGTCAGGGCGCGGCCGAGCACCGTCACCATTTCGAGTTATCTGCTCTACCTGATCGCCGCGCTGCAGATCGTCAGCCTGATCATGGCCCTGGCTGTGATGGGGCCGATGCGCGAGGCCTACGACGACGCGCTCGATGGCACCGACATGGAGGGCACTGGCGCCATCGTCACGATCATCCTGATCGTCACCGCGATCTTCGGGCTGGTCGTCGCGGCAGGGCTGGTGGTGCTGGCCGTGCTCAACAACCGGGGCAAGAACCCGGCCCGGATCGTCACCTGGGTGCTCGGCGGGATCTACCTTTGCTGCTCCGGCGGCGGGCTGGCGCTCGGCGCCGCCGGCAACGCGTTGCCGACCACTACGACCACCAGCCCGGACGGGCCCGACCTGGAGCAGGTCGAGCGGGACGTGCAGGCCGCGTTGCCCGGCTGGTACGAGCCGCTGAACAACCTGATCAGTGTCGTGGCCCTGCTGGCGTTGCTGGCCGCGCTGATCCTGCTGGCCCTGCCGCCGTCGAACGAGTTCTTCCGCAAGCCGGCCGTGGCGTGGGAGCCGCCGGTCCCGGGCAGCGGCTACCCGGGCTACCCACCGGTTCCGGGCGGCAGCTACCCGGCCGCCCCGGGCACTCCGCCGGCAACCGGTCCGGGCACCCAGCCGGGAGCGGACCCGTGGGCCCCGCCGCCGAGTGGCGGGAGCGGTACCGACGATCGGGACAAGCCCGGCCCCGGTACGCCTCCGCCGCCCTCGGTCTGACCTGCGACGCGGCTGCGGCACACCGACGACCTACCCTGACGGGCGGGGCGACCTCACGAGGCCGCCCCGCCCGTCCGTATCTCTGGAGGTCCGCGCCCCATGACGGCACCGTCCACGCCCGGTACCGCGCTGATCACCGGGGCGACCGCCGGTCTCGGCGCGGCGTTCGCCCGCCGGCTGGCCGCCGACCGCTACGACCTGGTCCTGGTCTCCCGCGACCGGCAGCGGTTGACCGGCCTGGCCGACGAGCTGACCGAGACCCACGGCGTACGGGTCGAGGTGTTCGCCGCCGATCTGGCCACCGAGGACGGCTGTGCCGAGGTCGCCGGGCGGTTGCGCGTCGACGAGGCCGGCCGGGAGGTAGACCTGCTGGTCAACAACGCGGGGATCGGCCTCGATCGGTCCTTTCTGCGGACCACCGAGGCAGCCGAGCTGGGTCTGCTGCGGCTCAACGTGGAGGCGGTTCTGCGGTTGACCCACGCGGTCCTGCCCGGCATGACCCAACGCCGGCGGGGACGTGTGATTAACGTCTCTTCGGTCGCTGGATACGGCCCGGTTGCCGCCGGATCGACCTATTCGGCGAGCAAGGCGTGGGTGACCAACTTCAGCGAGTCGATCGACCTGTCCACCCGCCGGCACGGCGTACGGGTGATGGCGCTGTGCCCGGGCTACGTCCATACCGAGTTCCATCAGCGGGCCGGCATCAGCACCTCGGGCAGCCCGTCGTGGCTGTGGCTGCGGGCGGAGGACGTGGTCCGCGAGGCCCTGCGGGATCTGGCCCGGGGCAAGGCGGTCAGCGTCCCGGACTGGCGCTACAAGGTGCTGGCGGGGGCGTTGCGACACGCGCCTCGGGGGCTGGTGCGCCGGGTCGCCGGTGGCTCTCGGTCACGAGCGAGCCGGTGAGCCTATCAGCGTCTCCGATGGCTGACGGGCCCGTACCGTCACCAGGTCTTTCGCGGTGTTTGCGCAGGTAGCGGCGGTGGGTCCGGTATCGGCGACTTGCCGGGCCGGCAGTGGGAGACTCGACGTCGCGCAGTACGCTTTGCGCCATGGGGGACCACGACGACCTGCGTAAATTCATCACCGACCTGGCCGTGGTCCACGGCCGGGTGGTGTTGTCGTCAGGTCGCGAAGCTGATTGGTACGTCGACCTGCGGCGGGTGACCCTGCATCACGCCGCCGCACCGCTGGTGGGACGGGTGCTGCTCGACCTCACCGCGGACTGGGAGTTCGACGCGGTCGGCGGCCTGACGTTGGGAGCGGACCCCGTGGGCATGTCCATGTTGCACGCGGCTGCGGCGCGGCAGCGGCAACTGGATGCCTTCGTGGTGCGTAAGGCCGAGAAGACGCATGGACTCCAGCGACGGATCGAAGGGCCGGACGTGGTGGGTCGCCGCGTGCTCGCGGTGGAGGACACCTCGACGACCGGAGGCAGTGTACTGACTGCAGTCGAGGCGCTACAAGAGGCTGGGGCTGAGGTGGTTGGGGTGGCGGTGATCGTCGATCGGGGGGCAGGAGACGCGGTTCGGGCAGCCGGACTGTCCTACCGTGCCGCCTATACGTTGGCTGACCTCGGCCTTCTGGCCTAAAAGTTTGCCGATTCGGATCTGCTGATATGCAGGCGGATCGATGCTGTTTGGTGGAAGGATGGGTTTCGTGGGAACTGCGTTGGCTGAAATGACCATGCCTCAAATCTCGCCGCTTGCCGGCGAGCCGATCGAACGCGCGGACGCGGAGCGACTCGCAGGAGTCCTCAAGGCTCTCGCCGACCCGGCCCGACTCAGGCTGCTCAGCCTGATCCAGTCGGCTCCGGAAGGCGAAGCCTGCGTCTGCGACCTGACTGCTCCGCTCGGGCTGTCCCAGCCGACCGTGAGCCACCACCTGCGTATCCTCACCGAGGCCGGCTTGCTGGAGCGGGAGAAGCGCGGAGTGTGGGCTTACTACCGGCTGGTGCCGTCCGCGATCGCCACGATCGCGGATCTGCTCAC
The DNA here is from genome assembly GCF_029626025.1 of Solwaraspora sp. WMMD406. Taxonomy (NCBI): domain Bacteria; kingdom Bacillati; phylum Actinomycetota; class Actinomycetes; order Micromonosporales; family Micromonosporaceae; genus Solwaraspora; species Solwaraspora sp. WMMD406. Next base: position 483,857 of record NZ_JARUBF010000001.1, on the reverse strand, counting down.
CCCGCCGCGTAAGCGCGCCACCAAGAAGGCTCGCTGACCTGACGGCACCTTGCCTGGTGCGATCGCGGAGGCGGGACGTCCAGGCAAGGTGCCCCAAGGCCATGGAGGGGCGCGGAGGCGCTGCGTGACGTATGTCGCTGGCGACCTGCGTGACCAGCTCGCCTACGTCGGCCACGACGTGGTGCGGGCCGGTCTCGTCGTGGGTTCCGGAGGCAACCTGTCGGCACGCGTGCCCGGCGGCGATGAATGCTGGGTGACCGCTTCCGGCACCTGGCTGGACCGGCTCGACCGGGCATCGTTCGTCCGGACTCGCGTCGATGACGGTTGCCCCGTGGTCGATGACGACTGTCCGGTGCCAGGTGGCCGACCTCCGGTCCGCCCGACCAGTGAACTTCCGCTGCATCTGGCGATCTACCGGGCTCGGCCGGACGTGCACGCCATCGTCCACCTGCATCCGCAGAGCATGCTGCTGCTGGACGCGCTCGGCGTACCGATCCGGCTGGTCACCACCGACCACATCTTCTACCTGCGCCGAGTGGCCACCGTGCCGTTCGCGCCGCCGGGTGGTGCCGAGGTGGCCACCAGTGCCGCCGACGCCGCCGCCGACGGCACCAACTGCCTGATTTTGTCCCGGCACGGTTGTTGCGTGCTGGGTGGCACCGTCGAGCTGGCGCACAAACGCGCGGTCAACCTGGAAGAGGCGGCCCGGCTCACCTATCGGGCGCTCGCCGTCGGTCGGCTCGACGCGTTGACCGACCTGCCGGCCCACTTCGTCGACCAACTGTCCGACCCGGAGCGGTCCGCGATCTGAGGCTTAGGTCAGTGGTGCGGCTGGCTGCGTACCTCGTCGTCGGACTCTTCGAGGGTGACGTCGACCGCTGCCCGCCGAAGCCGACGCTGCTCGGCGATCACCATCGCGGTGACGATCGCGACGCCCAACAGGAAGAACAGCACCACCCAGAGCGCGCCGTCACCCGGCGCGAGCAGTCCACGATCCTCGGTCTGCCACGGCCACAACGCCCGCAGACTGCCGACGATGACCCCGGTCATCACCGCGAGGGTGACCCGACGGCGGTGCTCCAGCAGCCACTGCAGCAGCTTCACGAACAGGGTCAAACCGATGATCATGCCGGCCGCGAAGATCGCCAGGTAGCCGAAGTCCCGGTCGTTGACCGCCTCGATGGTCGGCTCGTAGAGCCCGACGGTCAGCAGCAGGAACGAACCGGAGACCCCGGGCAGCACCAGCGCGCAGACCGCCACGGCGGCGGCGATCAACACCACCGGCGGACTCGGGTCGATCGAGGCGGCCGGCAGCCCGGTCAGCACGAACGCCGCCACGGCGGCGGCGACCACGGCGAACACCTCCCGACCCCGCCACGGCTTGCCGATCATCGAGATCGGCACCAGCACCGAGGCCAGCACCAGCCCGAAGAAGAGCCCCCGGGTCTGCTCCGGGTAGTCGTGCAGCATCGGCTCCAGCAGCCGGGCGGCGAGCAGCAGACCCGGCAGCATGCCCAGCGCCAACGGGATGATCACTTCCCAGTGCACCTGGCGGAACTGCTCGCGGCTGCGGCCCCAGCCCTGCCCGCGCGGAACGTCGCTGACCGCCGCGCGGACGGCGCTGATCAGATGGCCGGCGGAGGCGATGAGTCGTTCGTAGACCCCGGTGACCAGGGCGATCGTCCCGCCACTGACACCTGGGACGGCTTCCGCCACCCCGATCGCCGCACCTCGGAAGACATGGGCGACACGTTCGCGCACCGACATTCGCGCAACCTTACCGGCTCACCGCAGACACTCGGGGGTCGACTCACAGCCGGGGGTCGACCGGCCCGGACTCACAGCCGGGGGTCGACCGGCTCGGACTCACAGCCGGGGGTCGACCGGCTCGGACTCACAGGCGAGGATCGCGAACACCAGCTCGTGCCGCCGCCACAGCGGAGCGTCGGCCGCCAGCAGGTCCAACGCCGCCAAGCCGAGGCCGTGCTCGCGCAGCGCCAGCGACCGCTTGCGTCCCAACGACCGTCGGCGCAGCCCGGCGAGCTGATCCGGTCGGGTGTACTCCGGTCCGTAGATGATCCGCAGATACTCCGGGCCCCGGCACTTCACACCGGGTTGCAGCAACCGGCCAGCGTCGCTTGTGGCGGCGAGCCCGCCGTACGGCTTGACCACCATCCCCTCCCCGCCGGCGGCGGTCAGCTCCCGCCACCATTCGGTGCCCGCCGCCACCGCCGTGTCGTCGGTCAGGTCGACCACCAGCCGACGGGTCGGGCGGAACAGCTCCGGGTCGGCGGCCACCAGCCGGTCCGCGTGATCGAGGTGCCAACCGTGGTCCCGGTCGGCGTGGCTGCGCTGGTCGCTGGCCAGGACCGTGAACGGTGCCAGCGTCACCGGCTGCCCGTCGCCGGCGTACCGGCGGTAGGCCGCCGCGTACCGCGACAGGTCGTCGGCGCGACCGGCGAACCGGTCCCGCAGCGGCTCGACCGGTAGCCCACGTTCGGCGGCCGCGTCGAGCACCCGCAGCGCGGCCGGCAGCGCCGCACCCCCGGCCGCCGCGACGCTGGCGTACTGCTCACGGATCAACCCGAGCGCCTTGGCCGACCAGGGCAGCAGCTCGCAGTCGAGCAGCAGCCAGCTGGCCGGGCCGGCATCGGTGGCCAGCAGGTCCCACAGTCCAGCCGTGGTCGCCGCCGCCCGGATCCGGGCGAGCAGCGACTCGGTCTGCGCGCCGGAGGCGAAGAACGGCCGTCCGGTACGGGTATGGATCACCCCGCCACCCGGACCGAAACGGGCCGCCCCGGCCGGATCGCGGCAGACCAGCACCACCGCTCGGGATCCCATGTGTTTCTCCTGGCAGATCACCTGATCGACGCCGACGCCACGGTAGTCGGCGAACGCCTGGGTCGGGTGCTCCAGAAACCCGTCCATGGTGGACGTCGAGCAGGGGGCCATGGTCGGCGGCAGCCACACCAGCCAGCGGGGGTCGACGGCGAAGCGGCTCATCACCTCCAGCGCGGCGGCGGCGTTCTCCGGGGCGATCGTCGTGGCGCCGTAGCCGTAGGCGATGTGTCGACGGCCGGCAACGTCGCCGAGATCCAACACGTCGTCACCGCGCTCCACCGCCGCTCCGCCGCGCTCCACCGCCGCGCCACCGCCCGGGACCGCGCCGGTCGACCGGGTCGCGTCACCGGCCGGTGTCACCGGCTCGGCGGTCAGCGGCCGGCCCGGCGGGTAGTACTCCCGGGCCGCCGGCACCGACACCAGCTCCCGGCTCGGATAGCGCAGCGCGGTCAGCCGGCCACCAAAGACACATCCGGTGTCGATGCAGATGGTGTCGTTGATCCACTCCGGACTCGGGGTGGGTGTGTGGCCGTAGACGACCGTGGCCGAGCCCCGGTAGTCACGGGCCCACGGATACCGCACCGGGAAGCCGTACTCGTCGGTCTCGCCGGTGGTCTCCCCGTACAACGCGAAGCTGCGCACCCGGCCGGACGCCCGCCCCTGGTATTCGGCCTTGAGCCCGGCGTGCGCCACCACCAGCGCGCCCCCGTCGAGCCGGTAGTGGCTGACCAGCCCGTCGATGAATTCGGCCACCTCGTCGCTGAACCCGGCCGGCTCGGCGGCCAGCTGTTCCAGGGTTTCGGCCAACCCGTGCGAGACGGTCACCTTACGGCCCCGCAGCTTGCGGAGCAGCTTCTGCTCGTGGTTGCCCGGCACACACAGCGCGTTGCCGGCCCGGACCATCCCCATCACCAGGCGCAGCACACCGGGCGAGTCCGGACCCCGGTCGACCAGGTCACCGACGAAAACGGCGGTACGGGCCTGCGGGTGCCGCGCGCCGACCGGGCGGCCCGCTCCGTCACGGTCGAGCGTCCAGCCGAGCTCGGTGAGCAGGTGCTCCAGCTCGGCCCGGCAACCGTGCACGTCGCCGATGATGTCGAACGGCCCGGTCAGCTCCCGGCGGTCGTTGAACAGCCGGCTCAACACGACCTCCGCCGCGTCGATCTCCTCGGTGCCCCGCAGCACGTGCACCTTGCGGAACCCCTCCCGAGCCAGCTGACCGACCGATCGGCGCAGATCACGCTGCATCCGGGCCAGCACGTGCCGGCCGAACCGACGCTCCGGGCGGACCCGGGTCCGGTCCCAGCAGATCTCCTCCGGTACGTCGAGCACCACCGCGACCGGCAACACGTCGTGCTCGCGGGCCAGCCGGACCAGCCCCGCGCGGGCGTGCTGCTGCAGGTTGGTGGCGTCAACCACGGTGAGTCGGCCCGCGCGCAGCCGTTTGCCGGCGACGTAGTGCAGGGCGTCGAAGGCGTCGGTGGACGCCGACTGGTCGTTCTCGTCGTCGGCGACCATGGCCCGGAAGGCGTCGGAGGAGAGCACCTGGGTCGGCGCGAAGTGCCGGCGGGCAAAGGTCGACTTGCCCGATCCGGAGAGGCCGACCAGGGCCACCAACGCGAGTTCCGGAATCTCCAGCGCGGTCACCGGGCGACCCCTGTCGAAGTCTCTGTCGCCGGCCCCGTCGCGACGCCGTCGCGGCGAAACACCGCCAGCTGGGTAGGTGGGCCGACCTCGTCGTCGAGGTCACCGACCGGATGCCGGTCCACCTGATAGCCGTACGCGGCGGCGACCCGTGACGTCCAGTCGGCGAACTCGGCGCGGGTCCACTCGAACCGGTGATCGGGGTGGCGCAACGTGCCGGCGGGCAGGTCGTCGTAGCGGACGTTGTACTCCACGTTGGGCGTGGTCAGCACGACCGTCGTGGGGCGGGCGTGGCCGAAGACGACATCGGCGAAGGCAGGCAGCCGGGCCGGGTCGACGTGCTCCACCACCTCCATCAGTACGGCGGCGTCAAACCCGCGGAGCCGGTCGTCGCGGTAGGTCAGCGCGGACTGCCAGAGCTTGACCCGTTCCTGCTGTCGGGCAGGGAGCCGATCCAGCCGTAGCCGCCGGGCGGCCAGCTCCAGGGCACGGGCCGACACGTCGGTGCCGACGATCTCGGTGAACTGCCGTTGGGCGAGGAGTTCGGTCAGCAGCGCCCCGTCGCCGCAGCCGAGATCGAGGACCCGACGGGCGCCGGAGTCGACCAGCGCGGTGAGGACGGCGGCCCGCCGCAGCGTGGCGAGGGGTTGCCGGTGGGCCGGGGCCGGCGGTCCGGCGTCCGGGTCGGCGTCGGCGCTGGTCGGTTCGTCAGCGAGCCGGTCGAGCGCCTGGCGGGCCAGGAGCCGGCGGTGGGCCAGGTAGCGCCGGGTGATCAGCCGGCGCTCCGGGTGACCGGCCAGCCACCCCTCCCCGGCGCGGAGCAGTTTGTCCAGCTCGTCCGGGGCCACCCAGTAGTGTTTCGCGTCGTCGAGCACCGGCAACAGCACGTACAGGTGGTTGAGCGCGTCCGCGAGCCGCAGCGACCCGGTCAGGGTCAGGTCGACGTAGCGGCTGTCGCCCCAGTGCGGGAATCGTTCGTCGAGCGGGATGCCACGGGCGCTCACCGCCCAACCCAGCGGGGTGAACAGGCGTTCGGCCAGCGCGGCACCACCCCGACACCGCAGCACCGGCACCCGGATGATCAGCGGCAGCGCGGTGCCGGCGAGTTCGGGACGATCCCGGCTCTCGCCACGCAGCGCCGACCGGAACACCTTGGCCAGGGCTGCCGCGAGCAGGCTGGAGGCCGCGTACGGCCGGTCGTTGACGTACTGCCCGAGGGTGAAGCTCTCCGGCATCGGCGTCGATCCCCGGCCGCGCCGCGCGCCCCGGGCGGCGGTCAGCCGGGCCGGATCCACGTGGAGCAGCAGCGCGGCGGTGCAGCGCTGATCGGAGGCCTCCGGGTAGAACACGTGGGCGGTTCCGGTGGGTACGTCGAACGACTGCATCCGGTCCGGATGCTTGACCAACAGGTAGCCGAGATCCGTAGCGGGCTCGTGGGTGGTCGTAACGGTCAGCAGCACGACGGTGATCGTGTCAGCCGCGCGCCACCCGCGACCGCCATTTTCCGGGCTGGGCTACGCGGGCAGCGGGTCGGTCAGCCGCTCAACCGGTCACCGCTCAACTGGTCGGCCGGTCGGCCGGTCAGCGGTAGCCGTCGTCGTCGAAGTCGACCACCCGGGCCTGCTCGACCGCGTCCCAGTCGTCGACTTCCAGGCCGCGGTGGACCTCGGCGCCCTGCTCGACCGGGTTGGCCGCCACCGACTGCTCGTAGGCGTCCGCCGGTGGTGCCTCCGGATCACGCTCGTCGGGGGCGAGGTGGTCGGCCGGCGCGAGATCTTCGTCCGGATAGGTCATCGTCGCCTCCGTGGTCGGCTGTCGCTGACATCCACCGTACGGGCATCCTCCGCGGTGCGCAGACCGGCACGCGGAATAGGAGTGTTGTCCGGTTTTGTGGCTGGGACGCCTGTTCCGGGTGGCAGGATGGCGGGATGGTATTCCTGATCAGACTCGCGGTCACCGCCGTCGCGCTCTGGATCACCACGCTGATCGTGCCCGGCATCGACGTCACCGGCGACTCGGCGGCGCGCAACGCCCTCACGCTGATCATCGTCGCGTTGATCTTCGGCCTCGTCAACGCGGTGCTCAAGCCGATCATCAAGGTGGTCGGCTGCGTCTTCTACCTGCTCACCCTGGGGCTGTTCGCCCTCGTCGTCAACGCCCTGCTGTTCCTGCTGACCGACTGGCTGGCAACCCAGCTCGACCTGCCGTTCAGCATCGACGGGTTCTGGCCGGCCTTCTGGGGTGCGATCGTGGTGGCCGTCGTCGGCTGGCTGATCAGCCTGGTCATTCCAGACAAGTACGACCGGCGCTGAACGGGACAAAACACCTGAAGTCCGCTGGCTGCGACGGGTCGTCGGGTGACCCGCGCCAGTGTCCGACGCCTGATGGTCGGCGCCCTCCCCCGGCAGGGGCGATGTCGCCGCCGCACCGTGGCTGCGGGATACTGCCAACGGAGGACAGCGCGGTCCAGCGCACAGAGTTTGAGCACGACATCCGGCCCGTCGACGGACCGAATCGGTACTAAAGGAGCGTTTGAGATGCCCATCGCCTCTCCCGAGGTCTACGCCGAGATGCTCGACCGCGCCAAGGCCGGCGCGTTCGCGTACCCCGCCATCAACGTCACCTCCTCGCAGACCCTCAACGCCGCGCTGCAGGGCTTCGCCGAGGCCGAGAGCGACGGCATCATCCAGGTCTCCACCGGCGGTGCCGAATACCTCTCCGGCCCGACCGTCAAGGACATGGTCACCGGCTCGCTGGCGTTCGCCGCCTTCGCCCACGAGGTGGCCAAGAAGTACCCGGTCAACATCGCGCTGCACACCGACCACTGCCCCAAGAACAAGCTCGACGGCTTCGTCCGGCCGCTGCTGGCCGCCTCCAAGGAGCGGGTCGCCGCCGGTGGCGCGCCGCTGTTCCAGTCGCACATGTGGGACGGGTCCGCCGTACCGCTGAAGGAGAACCTGGAGATCGCCGGCGAGCTGCTCGCCGAGGCCGCCGCCGCCAAGGTCGTGCTGGAGATCGAGGTCGGCGTCGTCGGCGGCGAGGAGGACGGCATCGTCGGCGCCATCGACGAAAAGCTGTACACCACCGTCGAGGACGGCCTGGCCATGGTCGAGGCGCTCGGGCTGGGCGAGAAGGGCCGCTACATGGCGGCGCTGACCTTCGGCAACGTGCACGGCGTCTACAAGCCGGGCAACGTCAAGCTGCGCCCGGAGATCCTCAAGGAGATCCAGGACGCCGTCGGCGCCAAGTACGGCAAGGACAAGCCGCTGAGCCTGGTCTTCCACGGCGGCTCCGGCTCGCTGCTGGAGGAGATCCGGGCCGCGCTGGATTACGGCGTGGTCAAGATGAACATCGACACCGACACCCAGTACGCCTTCACCCGCCCGGTCGTCACCCACATGTTCACCAAGTACGACGGGGTGCTGAAGATCGACGGTGAGGTCGGCGACAAGAAGGCGTACGACCCCCGTGCCTGGGGCAAGGCCGCCGAAGCGGGCATGGCCCAGCGGGTCGTCGCCGCCTGCGAGCACCTGCGCTCCACCGGCACCAGCCTGGCCAAGTAACACCAGCCGAATCGGCCACCGCGCGGCCGGCCCTCGATCCGAGGGCCGGCCGCGCGTCGTCTCCGCCGGGCGGCACCGGTAGGATCGACCGATCCATGAGGCCCGCTGTGGAGGTCGTTCGTGCTCGGCATCGATGGGTACGAGCCACACTGGTGCCACGACGCCGCGACTCTCGCCGCCGCTCATCGCGCCCGGTTCGCCCGGCTGATCGGCCGTCCGCTGGCCGGTACCTGGCTGATGTGGGACCTCGACCAGGACACCTGGTACGCCAACGGACCGGTGATCCTCGGCTTCGGCGACACCAACGTCGAAGTCACCCACCGCAAGTTCGACGAGTGTGCGATCACCTGGAACCAGATCGACATGTCGATGCCGGTGGACCTGTCGGGGCTGCGGCTGGACTGGCGCGGTGACCGGCACCCGGCACCCTTGGCGGCGGTCGGTCGACCGCTGCGGGCGGTCAACGTGATCGAGCGGATCATGCCGTCGCACTGGCGACCGCACGTCCTGCACGCGGTCGAGTTCCTGTTCGACGGGGCCCGGCTCGCCGTACACAACGCCCTCGACGAGAACGGGCTCTCCGCCGACCCCGACGTCGAGCTGCCGATCGTCGCCTGGCGCCGCCGCTCCGTCGCCTGACATCGGCCGGAGCCGTGGTCGCACCGCACAGCGTCACCAGGCGCACAGGAAGCCCTGGTCCCAGGGAAGAAGGGGGCGGGGCCAGGGCTCCTAGGCCGTCTGCGGCGAGCTCAGCGGGTCTGGCGGGCCATCTCGACGAAGCTCGACCAGGCTGCCGGACCGAAGGTCAGGGTCCCGCCGTCGCGGTCCTTCGTGTCACGCACGTGGATGCATCCGGGCAGGTTGTCAGCGACCTCCACACAGCTCATCGTGTCGGACTTAGTGCTTTTGCGCCACCGGGCTCCGGTCAGGTCCATTTCTCCGCCACCCTCATGATCAGCTCTCGGGATTGCTGTGCAGATAGAGCGTACCCCCGGATTATCTCCCACTTCCGCTCAAGGGCCTCGATCTGATTAGGGGACTCGATCAGTTGCCCATCGAGATACCTCTCAAGGAAGCCGACGCAGCGACCCTCTACTGTCGCGAGCACCATCGGTCCGAGAAGTCCGACGTACACCGGGGTGTCCGCCGGGATGACGTGCACTTGGAGGTGCTGTCGATCACCGGCAGACGCAAGCGCCTTCAGTTGATCGCGCATCACCTCGGGGTTGCCCACAAGTCGGTGAAGCGCGGACTCGTCGACGACGGTAGCCAAGTGACACGGGCGGCTGTCCCTGGTGATCACCTCCTGCCGATCAAGCCGCGCGGCCAGCGTCTGCTCCAGTTCCTCCGGCGGCACATCGACCGCCGGGAGCAGAGCGCGCGCGTACGCCTCCGTCTGGAGTAGCCCAGGGACCAGAGCCGGATGGAAGACGCGCAGCAGGGTCGCCCGACCCTCGTACTCGACGAAAGGGCGGTAGTGAGCCGGTGTCCACTCTCCTCGGATGAACTGCCGGTAGAGCGTCACCAGGGCGGTGCCATGCGCATTGTCTATCGCTCGGAGATACCCAGGCAGGATCGGTCGATCACCGCGCTCGACGGCTCCGACGTGCGATGTTGAGAAGTGGATGCGCTGGCCAAACGATTCTTGGCTCAGATCTGCCGCTTCGCGCAGCCTACGAAGTTCCAGCCGTAACCATTCCGTACCGCTCATACGGACCACCCTTCAAGATCGCTACGGGTCAGGCCACCTGTCGGCACTGACCAGCATCCGGGGTGGCGCAGATCGAGGGCCGACAACAGGTGGGCGTCTGGCTTGGTCACGCAGGCCGGGGAGGCGGCGAGGGCGACCTGCAGCCTGCTGGATGGCGACACAACTTCACCCTTCGACTGGTGGGCCGTGTGGTGGGCCTGCCGTGCCAGTGACGGGGGCACTGGCACGGCAGGCTGTCTGGCGTGGCGGCCAGCGGTCGAGCTAGGTACGCGGCTGGCTGCCGAAGTCCGCTGCAAGTACCCGCTGGTCGGCGGCACGCGGTAGACCCGAGCGCTGATCGACTTGCTGCGAACAGCCTGGGCAAGGCGGTAGGTGTCGAACAGCCTCGACACGAACACTCGACGCTGGGGCTACCACAGCCGCGGACGCTTCACGGCTTTGGCCTGTTCGGCCGAGTGTCGACTCGCGAGATGTTGAATCGAGATCTCGAATCTCGCGAAGGTCACGTCCTTAGTGGTTCAGGTCGTAAGTCCTTCGGGGGTTGACGGTCCGGACCTGGCGCGGTTGGTGATCAAGAGGTCCTGGGGCTGAGCTTGAGGTCGCAGACCAGGTCGAAGGCTTCCTCGGTGGTGCCGGTGAACCAGACCTGGTTCTCGTAGTCGTTCGTGCTGGCGGTGTGGATGGCGGTACCCCACCGGTGGGCGGAACCGCCGTAACGCAGTCGCATCAGGGGGAGCCGTTCACCGTCGGTCAGCTCGACGGTGACGTAGGCGAACTGGCCGTGGTACCGCACGTGCACGCCCGCCACCTGTGGCCAGTTCCGGCGGGCGTGCCCGCTCAGCCGCTGGATCAAGGACGCCTTGGTCGACGCGGGGATCGTGGGCATGGCCTCATCCTCCCCGTTCGCGGCGTGTCACGTGCCGCTGTCGAGCCGTCATCCGGCAAGGATCGTGATCCGCCACGGGGGCCGTCGATCGACCGTGGAGTCCTCCAGTGCCCGCCTGCCACGCCCGCCAGATCACCGTGTCCGCCGCCGACCGGCACCGGCTCGAAACCCTGGCCCGCTCACATGCCGCCGGCTACCAGCAGGTCATCCGCGCCCGGATCGTCCGCGACGCCGCCCGTGGCCACTCCAACGCGGCGATCGCCCGCCGGCATCAGGTCACCGTCGACACGGTACGACGCTGGCGCGGTCGGTACGCCGACGAGGGCATGGCCGGGCTGACAGACCGACCCCGCAGCGGACGACCGCCCCGTCTCACCCCGGTCCAGATCGCCGAGGTCAAAGCCCTGGCCTGTCAACTACCGGCCGAGACCGGCACACCGCTGTCGAAGTGGAACTGCCCCGACCTCGCCAGAGAGGTCGCCGCCCGGGGAATCGCCGAGACGATCTCACCGGCCACGATCCGCAGAATCCTGGCCGCCGACACGATCAAACCCTGGCGACACCAGTCGTGGATCTTCATCCGGGACCCGGACTTCGCCACCCGCGCCACCCGCGTCCTGAACCTCTACCAGCGCGTCTTCGACGGTCGGCCACTGGGCGACGACGAGTACGTCATCAGCGCCGACGAGAAGACCTCCATCCAGGCCCGCTGCCGCTGCCACCCCACACTGCCCCCCGGCACCGGCCGCGCCATGCGGGTCAACCACGAGTACGACCGCGGCGGCGCCCTCGCCTACCTCGCCGCCTACGACGTGCACCGCGCCCACGTCATCGGACTCTGCCACGACACCACCGGCATCACCCCGTTCACCGACCTCGTCGACGAGGTCATGACCCGGGAACCGTACGCCTCCGCCCGCCGCGTGTTCTGGATCGTCGACAACGGCTCCTCCCACCGGGGCCAGACCGCGATCGACCGCCTGCGCAGGCGCTACCCCAACGCCGTCATGATCCACACCCCGGTCCACGCCTCCTGGCTCAACCAAATCGAGATCTACTTCTCCATCGTGCAACGCAAAGTCGTCACCCCCAACGACTTCACCAGCCTCGACCAGGTGCAATACCGCCTCGCCGCCTTCGAACAGCGCTACAACGCGACCGCCCGGCCCTTCAGATGGAAGTTCACCCCGACCGACCTCACCGACCTACTGGCCCGGATCGAACGACACGAACGGAAAGACCCACACCCCGAGCAACACGCCGACTGCCAACACCAGCCCGCCGCACACGCCCAGGCCGCGTAACCCCGAAGGACTTACGACCTGAACCACTTAGCCTCGGGGTCGTGCTGGGACCTTGGTGTCGAGAGGCATCGACAGCGACGGACGAACGTGTCCGCTCCCACTGGACGGCACCGGCCACGGCCGAAAGACCATCGCGAAGTTGATCAACGACAGCTGCAGGGCGCGGAGCAATCGCTCGACCGGAAGCTCGGCGAGCTGCTGCAGGTGGTCGACACCGGCCGGGATCGTTGGACGTTGTGCACGGTGATCTTGCTGCACCCGCCAGTCCAGCCCTCTGCGGTCCGTCTTGTGTCGTCGGCTCTGTGCTGGAGCGCTACGGCGGTCGGCGAGGCGCAGCGGGCTGGGGGCGTGACCGGTCAGGGTTGGGTGTGCTGCTGGAGGTTGGCGAGGCTGGTGGCGAAGGTGGTGGTCAGGCTGTCGAGGACGGCCTTGCCTTTGGTGGCGGTGGCGGTGGATGGTGCGCCGATGACGCCGGTGTGCGTGTAGCCGCGCATGCCGAGCACTAGGAGGTCGGGTCGTTCGGTGAGGTGGTCGGCGGTCTGGTAGCCGGGTCGGACGAGTTCGGGGCACAGGTGCAGGAGCAGGGAGGTCTCAATCTCACCGGCGTGCATGTCGTCGTGGCTGGTGCTGTCGAGGCCGGCGTGCTGGCGGGCGGTTTCCCAGTCTTGCCTCCTCGGGTAGAGGGCCATGCGCCGTCCGCTGGTGTTGGCTTCCTGGACGATGTTGGACAGCACGTAGTTGCCGCCGTGGCCGTTGACCACAATCCACCGGTCGACGCCGTCCCGGTTTAGCGACTCGGCGACGTCGGTGATGATGTGGGTCAGGGTGGAGGAGCGGATGCTGACGGTGCCGGGCCAGCCGGTGTGTTCCTGCGAGCAGCTGATCGTCACCGGGGGCAGCAGCAGGCCGTAGACGGTCGCGGCGGCTTTCGCGATCGCGCAGGCCACGATGGTGTCGGTGATTAGTGGGGTGGGCGCCGTGTTGTTCGAAGCTGCCCAACGGGAGGACGGCGACGCTCGCGGCCCGGCTGGCCTCGTCTGCGGTGGTCGCGGTGGAGATCAGGTCCATGATCACAGTCTGGTCGTTGACGCGACGAGGGAGAAGGCATTGTGGAAATCGGCGACCTCGGTGGATCCCGTTACGCCTACGAGCCGACCGTGGAGATGGTGCAGGGAGGTCATCGCCCTGGCAGCCGAGGTCGCGGCGGCCAAATTTAGGGCGCGGCTGCCTTCGGCACCCGCCTCGGCCAGCCGGTTCGTCGCGGCGTAGGACCGGGCGAGCCGGTTTCAGGTGAGCGCCTCGTCCTGGCGGTAGTCGGCGGGCCAGCCGGTTGTCGAGGTCTTCAACGTTGAGACTTCGAGTCGATAGAAGATTTTGTTGTCGTTGCGGGTGACGCCGAGATGCGCGTAGAAGCGCTGGGCGTGGGTGTTGTCCCGGTCGGTGGTCCACTCGAGTCGGCTGCAGTCGTTCGCCACCGCCACCTTGACGAGGTGGTCCATAAGTTGCTTCCCGATTCCCTGGCCTCTGGCTGCTTCCGCTACGTACAGCTCTTTGAGGTAGAGGGAGCGGGTTAGGCCGACAGCCGGCCACAGAAAGGAGTACGTCGCGAGCCCGACGAGTTCCCGGGCGTTCCAGGCGAGTGCAGCGTAGGCAAGGGGAGGGTCACCGAACAGAGCCTCGTTGATCTGGCGGATACGCACCTCGTACGGCTCGACTGCGGTCTCGCCGTAGAACGTGTCCAGTTCCTGCAGGAGCGCGGCGAGCGCGTCCACGTGGGCTGGATCGGCGGGTGCTATGCGGGTCACGGACCTTGAGCCTTCCTATCTGGCCGTCGTCAACAGCGCTCGCAGGTCGCCTGCGGTCGACGCGGAACGTTGCGTCGCGGGCAGCGCGTCAAGGACATGACGCGCCCGCTCGGCGATTATGCCCTGACGCTTCGCCTCGTCGAGGCTGCCGATCGTGTCCGCGATTTGGTCCAGAGCGTCGGACGCATGGCCCGTGACAGTCAGACAAGTGGCGCGATCCAGTCGGGTCAGTGCCCAGTCGGTGTAGTCGGCGGGTGGACAGAGCTCCAGCGCCCGATCCTGGACGGCGAGTGCCGCCTCGACATCGCCCAGACGGGTGTAGGCGTTCTGCTCATGGAACCGCAGCTGGGCCTCGCTGTAGCCGAACGCGGAGGAATTGAGGTCGTCTCCTTCGAGGCGGGACAGCATGTCCTCGGCGCGTCCCAACGCGGTCCGGGTCTGCTCGCGCTGTCCCGTCGCGGCGTACGCCCGTGCTTCGACCGCCGCCGCCAAGGCAGTTCCCACCGACGCCTGCCTGGCGATCTCCTGCGCGTGCCGCGCGAGGTCGATCGTCTCCCGGAAGTCCGCGCCATAGTAGTAGACATGTGCTTCCTGAGCGAGCACCCAGGAGCGCGTCACCGGGTCTCCTGCTTCGACGGCGGCGAGCCGAGCGGTGCGTGCCCATCGGTGGGCGGCCGACCGGTCATCGACCCTGCACAGAACAAGGCACATCAGACCCGACATTTGCGAGGCCATCCTGGTCACGCGACGCAGGGTGGAAGCCGACGGATGACGTCCGATGACCTCTCTCAACTCGCCGAGGTCAGCGACGAACTCGGCGAGCAGCACAGCGGTTGGGCGGTCTCGCGTCGCACGGCCGTGCCCGGCGACGACCTGTTCCCACTCGTCCAGCCCGACCGAGGTCATCGATCCCGAACTCAATAACTCATTGAGCGAGCGACGCAACCCTTCAACGTCGTCGCCACCCACCGACGAGCCGGTCCCTACACCGTCGTGACCATCACCCTGGGAGAGGCGCTCGCCAGCAGGTGATGCCGCCAGCGCACGAGCGCCGGGGACCACGTCCGCTGGACTCGCTTGCGCCAGCACCCGGGGGTCGACAGCTTTCCACCGCGCCTGACGAGCCGCCTCGGCCTTCTCTTCCTTAAGCCGTGCTTCGAGAGCCCGGTATTCGTCGTAGCCGGAGATCAGTTCGCTGCCGGCGTCGAGGAGCGAGTCGCACTGTACCCAGAAGACCCGGTCAACCACCTGCCGGCCGCATTCGACGTTGCCCACGGTGCTGCGAGTGCTGTGTACCCGCCGTGCCACGTCATCCTGGGTGAGCCCGCGCGTCCTACGCCATCCGGCGAGCCGACGTCCAAGCGCCCGCTTCACGTCACTGAGCTGCTGCGGATCCACGAGGAAGCCCTCCACCGTCATCGCAGTGCAGATCACCATTCGCCACGTACCCCTCACGGCACGTCGACACTAGCCGACAATCGAGACCGGGGTCACACCCGGCCCGCACAGCGGTATCCCGGCCGGCCCAAACAGAGTGGCGGGACGTTGTCGAGGATTCGTGTCGAGGGTGTTCGACATCGACGTTCAGGCGTTGAGTGGATGCGACCAACCTTTGATCCAGCGCCTTGTCTGCGTCTGGGGATTGTGGCGCACGATCACCGCGACCTGCTGGGAACGGTGGGGCTTCAGATGGTGGTCGCGAAGATGTGTTCAGGACCGGGCAGCGATCCGACCGAGCGGGTCGTCCGGATGGGCGGCCGTGACAGATGGGGAGTGGCGTAGCGGATGAGTGTCGACATGGTGACCAGCGATGGTCTGCGGGCGGCGATGGTGGATGGGTTGGTCACTGATCATGCGGCAAAGGGTCTGACGATGCGGCCGGAGGTGGAGGCGGCGTTGCGGGTGGTGCCGCGTGAGTTGTACACGCCGGGTGTGCCGTTGGAGGAGGCGTATCGGGGTGACAGCGCGGTCATCACGAAGCGGCGGGGTGCGGAGACCGTGAGTTCGGTGTCGGCGCCGTGGTTGATCGCGGAGATGCTGGGTCAGGCGGCTGATGCCTTCGATGGCGGCCTGCTCGGTCGGCATGTGTTGGAGGTCGGTTCGGGTGGCTACAACGCGTCGTTGCTGCGGGAGTTGGTGGGCCCGTCGGGTTCGGTGACGACGGTGGACATCGATCCGGATGTGACGGAGCGGGCGGTGGCCTGTCTGGCGGCTGCGGGCTACGGCGATGTGACGGTGGTGTGTGCCGACGCCGAGCGGCCGATCGAGCCGGGTCGCCGGTTCGACCTGATCATCGTGACGGCGGGGGCGTGGGATGTCCCGGAGTCGTGGGTCGCGCAGCTCGCCGAGGACGGGGTGCTGGTGGTGCCGTTGCGGACGTTCGGGATGACCCGGTCGTGGGCGTTGCGTCGGGTCGGTGACCGGCTGGTGAGCCACAGTCAGCGTCTGTGTGGGTTCGTGTCGATGCAGGGTGCCGGTGCGCACGAGATGCGCTATGTCGACATCGCCGACGGGGTGCATCTGCGGCTGGACGAGGACCAGCCGGTGTCGGCGGAGTCGGTCGCCGGGTTGCTGTCGCAGCCGCGTGAGCAGGTGTGGGCCGGGGTGAGTCTGCCGCCCCGTACCGTGCTGGCGGATCTGGATCTGTGGCTGGCGGTGCGTCTGTCCGCTGAGGTGGATCAGTTCGTGGTGCTGTCGGCACAGCAGGAAGCGGTCGACGCGGGCGTGGTGGCGCCCGCGTGGCGGTTCGGTACGCCGGCCGCGTTGCACGAGGGCACGTTCTCCTACCGGTCGGCGCTGGCCTGGACCGGGGACCGGTTCGATGTGGGTGCGTGTGCTCACGGGCCGGACGCCGCCGCTGCGGCGGAGCGGATGGTGGCGCACATGCGCGACTGGGTGGACGGCGGCGAGCCGGCCCCGGCGTTGCAGGTGCTGCCCGCGGCTACTCCCGACGGTGACCTGCCGGCCGGGACGGTGCTGGACAAGCGGCACAGCCGTGTCGTCCTCACCTTCAACCCCGCATGAGAAGGGAAAACGCGAGTGGAGACCACGGAAATCGAGGAGTTCGACCTGGACATCACCCTGGTCGACGCCGGCCCCGCAGCGGGCGGGTACGCCACCAACACCGACGACAACTGCGGCTCGGGTAACACCGGGTCGAACGCCTGCTCCGGCGGCGGCAAGTAGCACGGATTCGACGCCGTTTCGGGCCCGGCGTCCCGGACGCCGGGCCCCTCTTCTTCCGGTGGTGTGTCGTGGTTCCTGCGGCGGGTGCGGCCCTGGTCAGAGCCGCCGCCTACCCGGACGGGCTGACCGTGCCGGCCTGGCCCGACCTGACATCGGAGCAGCCGGAGCCGTGGCGGGATTGGCTGGTGCAGGTGTGGGCGTTGCCGGGTTTCGCGGCGGCGGTCGCCTCCGCCACGCCGGAGCTCGCCGAACGGATCGGCCGGGTGGCGGCCGGCGAGCCGATGTCGGGTCGCCGGTGGCGTCGCCTGGTCGAGACGGTCGTGCGGTACCTGCTGCGGTGGACGACACGGGCGACGCCGTTCGGTGTCTTCGCCGGGGTGGCGCCGGTCGAGTTCGGTGCCCACGCGGGCGTGCGGTGGGGCGGGGCGCACCGGGTGGTCGTCCGCCCGGACGGCGAGTTCGTCGCCGAGGTCACCGCCCGCGCGGAGCAGGACGTGACCGTCCTGCGGGGTGTCGCGGTGGTGACGAACGTGGTGGGGTACCGGCGTGGCGGGGTGTGGGTGGTGCCCTGCGCCCGTACCGACGGTGACCGCAGGCGGGACGTCGAGGTCCGGTTGACCGGGCCGGTGCGGGCGGTGATCGACGCCGCCGCCCGGCCGGTCGCGTTCACGGTGTTGGCGGGGCGGGTCGGCGGGCCGTCGCCGGCGGGGGTGGCTGCGGCCGAGCGGATGCTGGCCACGCTGGTGCGGTCGGGGGTGCTGCTGTCGGCGCTGCGGCCGGCGATGACGGTCACCGACCCGGTGGCCCACCTGGCCCGCCACGGTACGGTTCCCGACCCCGGCGGGAGGGTCGCGGCCGACGTGCGTCTGGACGTGTCGGTGACGCTGCCTGCGGCGGGTTCTGCGCGAGGCGGGTCGGGCGGCGGCGACGTTGGCGGCGGTGGCACCTCCTACGCCCGGGTGGGTGGAGTATCACGGTGCCTTCATCCAGCGGTGGGGTCCGGGAGCGGCGGTGCCGCTGCGGGAGGTGGTGAACGTGCTGGGTTTTCCCGCCGGATACCGGGGGTCGATCCGGCGGGTGCCGGCAGGGTTCTCGGCCCGTGACCGGCTGCTCGCCCATCTGGCTCAGCGGTCGGCGGTGGACGGCCGGGCCGAGGCCGTCCTCGACGACGACCTGGTCGGTCGGCTACGGGGAGACGACGACCGGCAGCCGACGCCACACACGGAGCTGCGGTTCACGCTCGCGGCCGCGTCCCTACGGGATCTGGACCAGGGCAGGTTCACGTTGACCGTGGCCAGTGGCGCCCGCCATGCCGGGGTGTCTGCCGGCCGGTTCCTGCACCTGCTCACCCCCGGCGAGCTGTCGTCGTTCCAGCAGGTCTACCGGAGTCTGCCGACCGTGCTGCCCGACGCGGACGCGGTGCAGCTGTCCGGTCCGCCGCTGGACCCGCGTCTGACCCCGCTCGCGCGGACACCTGAACTGCTGCCCGTCCTGCCCGTCGGGGACTTCCACCCCGACCCGCCGTACACAGTCGCGGATCTCGCCGTGACCGGCGATGGCCGCCGGCTGTGGCTGGTCTCCCGCAGCACCGGCCGGACGGTCGAGCCGCTGCTGTTCAACAGCGTGCTGCTGCCCGACCTGCAGCAGCCGCTGACACGGTTCCTGACCGAGATCTCGACGGCGTGGACGGCACCCTGCAGCCGGTTCGACTGGGGACAGGCACACGACCTGCCGTTCCTGCCCCGGGTGCGGCGCGGACGCAGCGTGCTGCACCCCGCTCGATGGGTCATCGACCGACACATCCTCCCACCCGGTGTGCCCTGGCCGGTGTGGCGGGACGCCTGGCAGCGGCACCGCGAACACCACCAGCTCCCGGCTGAGATCCTGCTCGGCGGTGGCGATGACGTGCGGCTGCGCCTGAACCTCGACGACGACACCCACCTCGTCGTGCTGCGCCGCCACCTCGACCGACATGCTCGGACGGTCGTCACCGAAGCGCCCGGCCCGGCCGGCTGGATCGACGACCGGCCCGCCGAAATCCTGCTCACCCTCACCGACACCCCACCAGCAACCCGCCCTACCGAGCGCGCCAGGCCGGTCCGGGCCGTGACCGCCGTGGCGCACCGGCCCGCGCCGTCGTCACCGTGGCTGGAAACCCGGCTGTACGGGCGGCTCGACGACATCCTCACCGACCTCACCCGACAGACCGCGCCCGTGCTCCCGGTGGGCTGGTGGTTCCTGCGCTACCCCGACCCCGAACCCCACCTGCGGCTACGCATCCCACTGCCCGACGCGACGAGCTTCGCCGGCATCGCCGGACGCCTCGCCGAGTGGACACACCGCCTGGAACACGACGGCGTCCTGCACGACTACAGTTTGCATACGTACCGGCCCGAGACCCGCCACGGCACCGGACCCACGCTCGCCGCCGCCGAGGCCGTGTTCGCCGCTGACTCCCGCACAGCGCTACGGCGGCTGACCGGCGACCGCGTCTGCGGTGCGGACCGCCAGGCCGTCACCGCCGCCGGCATGATCGCCGTCGCCGACGCGTTCACCGGCGACGGGCCACGCTGGCTCACCGACCACGTCCCGCACCGCAGCGGCCCGCGACTCGACCCCGCCCAACTCGACCTCGTCCGCACCCCACATCGCGACGATGATCGTGCGGCGGCGCTGTCCGTCTACCGGGACCTCGCCCACGCCGACGGCCTCGACCTCGACCAGGTGCTGGCTGACCTGCTGCACCTGCACCACGCCCGCATGATCGGCGTCGACCCCGCCTCCGAACGGCACTGCCTGCGGCTGGCCCGCGCCGTCGCCCGCACCCACCAGGCGACCTCATGAGCAGCGGGCAGTCCCTCGCCGACGGCGCGGCCGGGGTCGCCCTGCTGCATCTGGAAACCGGCGACTGGCTGGCCGCGTACGCCGCCCTGCGGGAAGCCGCCGCCGACGGCGTCAGCATCGCCGACGGCGCCAGCCTCTTCCACGGCGCACCCGCGCTCGCCTTCGTCCTCGCCACTGCCGACCACCCCCGGCTCGCGCGGGCCCGAACCGTCGCAGCGTCCGGCACCGCCACCGTGACCCGCCGACGGCTCGACGCCGCCCACCGCCGTATCGATTCCCGCCGCCGGCCGCATTACGCCGAGTACGACCTCATCCGTGGCGTGACCGGCCTCGGTGTCGCCCTGCGCCGCCTCGGCGATCACGACCTGCTCCGCCACGTCCTCGACTACCTGGTCCGCCTCACCGAACCTGTCGACGGCCTTCCCGGCTGGTGGTGCGCCAACGGACCCGACCGCCACCAGCCGCCACCGCGTGGGGGTCACGCCAACCACGGCCTCGCCCATGGCATCACCGGGGCCCTCGCACTGCTCGCCCTCACGCACCGCGACGGCATCAGCGTCAACGGACACACCACCGCGATCATGCGGATATGTGACTGGCTGGACCGGTGGCAGCAGCACACCGACGGCGCTACCTGGTGGCCGCAAACACTCACCCTCGACGACGTACACCGGGGCACACCAGCGCAGCGACAGCCACTGCGGCCCTCCTGGTGCTACGGCACCCCCGGCATCGCCCGCGCCCAGCAACTGGCCGGCATCGCCCTGAACGACACCCCCCGGCGCCACCTCGCCGACACCGCGTTCACCACCTGCGTGAACGACCCCGAACAGATCCGCCGACTCACCGACCGCAGCCTCTGCCACGGCACCGCCGGCCTCCTCGCGGTCGGCCGGCGCATCGCCGCCGACGCGCTCACCCCGACACCCGTCACGCCGCTGACCCGTCTGCACCAGCGCACCACCAGCTCCACCAACGCCGACGAGCCCGCCGGACTTCTCGGGGGCACCAGCGGCACCCGACTCGCCACCGCAGCGACCACCACGACCGGGTGGGACGCCTGCCTCCTCCTGCACTGATCTGCACTGACGAAAGGCCCGCCATGGACACCGTCTGGAAACAGGTGACCATCGACTACCCCGGCCGCAGCCGCCACGAACGCGAACACAACGCCATACCCCACCTACGCAGCGTGCTGCCCGCCGCCGAAACCGCCGGCCTCATCACCGCATGGTGGTTCATCCGCAAAGGACCCTGGCGCATCCGCTACTTGCCCGCAACACCCACCGACCACCCCGACCCCGCACACCGCCTCCTCACCCAGAACGTCCCCTGGACCCACGACATCTACGAACCCGAAACCCACACCTTCGGCGGCCCCGACGCGATGAACACCGCCCACACCCTGTTCCACCACGACAGCCACCACCTCCTCACCTACCTCCACGACCAACCCACCAACCGACGCGAACACTCACTCATCCTCACCACCGCACTGATGCGCGCCGCCGGACTCGACATCAACGAACAAGCCGACGTCTGGGCCCGCGCCGCACAACATCGCCCCGACCACCCCCCACCCAGCCACCCGCACCGACTCCGCCACCTGGGAATCGTTCACCGACAAGATCCGCCACCTGCTACTCGGCCACTCCCACACCACGAGCGACTGGCACACCGCCTTCGCGCACGCCGGCACCGCCCTTGCCGGCCTGCGCGCCACCGGCTCACTCACCCGCGGACTACGCGCGATCATCACCGAACACGTGATCTTTCACTGGAACCGGATCGGACTACCCGCCACCACCCAAGCCATCCTTGCCCATGCCGCAACCGAAGCAATCCTCGGCAGCAACCGCACCGACGACCGGCAGACGGCGAGCCGAACCTCGCATTCCGCCCACGGTTGGCCACGGTCAGCTCACCAGACACCAACCACGGCTGACGGGACGTTATCCAATGAATCGGACCGACCGCCGGATAGTCGATCGTCGTGCCGGGTCGGGGTCAGTGTCGCGACTGGGCCGGCACCACTGCCGGCACCGGGGTGGCGGTGAGGAGCGAGACCGCCTCGTGGACGTCGTCGGTGAGCCGGATCAGCCCGGACAGGTCACCGGCCGGGGACAGCGCCAGCAGCGGCGCCAGGACGGTCTCCACCGGCAGCGTCTGCGTCCAGAAGGAGCGGTCCAGGAAGACGTACGGGCCGCTGGCGCCGTCGGTGCCGTAGAAGGTCTTCGTCGCCGCCTGGAACACCTCCTGCACGGTGCCGGCCCGGCCGGGAGCGAACACGATCCCGCCCCGGGCCAGCCGCAGGATGGTGTCCTCCCGGACGGCGTTGCAGAAGTACTTGGCGATCCGGCCGGCGAACAGGTTCGCTGGCTCGTGCCCGTACAGCCAGGTGGGGATGGCCAGCCCACCGGCCCGCGCCCAGCCGAAGCGGTCGGCGTCGGCACCAGTCGCGGCGGCGTCGGCCGGGGCGTACCGCTGTCGGACCGTCAGCGCGGCGGCCGTGTACGGCTGCTGGTCGGCGTAGTCGGGTGCGGTGCCGAGCAGGTCGATCGCGGCGGCCAGGTCGTCGGCGTCGTGGCCGCTCAGGTAGGCACCGAGGTTGGCCGCCTCCATCACGCCGGGTCCGCCGCCGGTGACGACCAGGCGGCCGGCGCGGGCCAGCTCCCAGCCGAGGGTCGCGGCCAGCCGGTACGCGGAGGTACCGCGGCGTACGGCGTGCCCGCCCATCACCCCGATCACCGAGGCCGCCCCGTACGCGCCGATCCAGTCCCGGGTGGCGTCGGCGAGCGCGTTGTCGATGGCGTGGTCGTGCAGCCGTTGGGCGAGCGCCTCCCGGATCTCGGGCAGGGCACCGCCGTGGGCGCGGAAGTGCTGGTAGACCAGGTTGTCGTACATGCCGTCGGCGCCGTGCTCGGCGAAGCCGGCGGCCAGGTCGGCGGGGGTGTAGAGGCGGGGTGGATGGGTCGGGTACGGCAGCCCGGCGAACGGCGGTACGACGTGCGCGCCGCGCCGGACCAGGTCCGCTTCGACATCGGCGGACGGGAACGAGCAACCCAGGAAGAGCGCGTCGGTGAGATCGACGGCACTCAGGTCGGGTACCGGCGCTTCGTCGAACCGTAGGCCCTGCACGGTGAGCCCGGCCAGGCTGCCGGCGCGCAGATGGTGGTCGAGTTCTTCGCGGGACTCCACTTCGTGCGGCGTGGTGTCGTGCGGCGTGGTGTCGTGCGGTGCCGGCAGCTCTGCCGTCAGTGGGGTAGGCACCGGCACATTTTCCCGTACCGCCGCAAACAGGAGCGAAGCCCGGTGGCACGAGGCCACCGGGCTTCCCTGTACCGGGTCCTGGGGAGGCTCCGGACCTCTATTTCTAGTCGAGTACGCGCGACCGCACACCGGCCGCACGCGTGACGAAGGACTCATCCGTTCAGTCACCACGTGGCTGCGAATCCGGGTTGAATGGGCAAAATGCAGAACCTGTTGCCCGAGCCACCGGCCACCCTGCTGCCCGGTGACGAACAGGCTGAGGCGGCGCTCGCCGAGGCTGCCCAGGTCGATACCGACGAGGCGTACGCCGCCGCCACCGGGCGCCACCCCACCTACAGCCGAGCCTGGGCGGTGCTCGCCCAGCGCGCGATCGCCAAGGGCGCGATCGTCACCGCGTACGCGTACGCGCGTACCGGCTATCACCGGGGCTTGGACCAGTTGCGGCGCAACGGGTGGAAAGGCCACGGTCCGGTGCCGTGGTCGCACCGGCCCAACCAGGGGTTCCTCGCCTGCCTGCATCTGTTGTCCCGGACAGCGGGAGAGATCGGCGAGTCCGACGAGGCCGCCCGGTGCGCGCAGTTCCTGCGGGACTGCGATCCGGCCGCCGGGGACGCACTGGCCGGTAGCTGATCGCCGCCGCGATCGTCGCGTGCGCCGGGCCTGACCGATCATCGACCTGTCAGGCCCGGCGGCTCACAGTCCTTCGGAGACGGCCGCGCCGATCTTGAGCCAGGCCTGCCGGAAGGTCGACGACAGCTGGCCGTAGCGAATCGGTTCGCCGCTGTCGATGATCCGCTCGTACGGTGCGAGCAGCACCGTACGGGTCCGGGCCGCGAAGTGCCGCTGGATCGGCAGCAGGTCGATCTCCCGCCGGTTCGGCGGCATCGAGATGACGGTGACGGCTTGCCGGACGAGCCGCTGCCGGCCGGTCTGTTCGAGATGGTCCAGCATCCGCGCGGCGGGTTCGGCGGAGTCGTTGCGGGCCGACATGGTGACCACGAGCTGGTCGGTGGCGTCGATCGCCGCCTGCCAGTTCTGGGCCCGTACGTTGTTGCCGGTGTCAACGAAGATCAACTTGTAGAACCGGCTGACGATCTCCCGGATCTCGGCGAACGCGGCGGCGGTGAGCATCTCACCGGCGGTCGCGGACTCATCCGAGGCGAGCACGTCGAACATGCCCTCACCTTGGGCGCGTACGTACTGTGACAGGTCTCCGACCCGGCCGTGCGACCCCTGGAACTGCCGCAGGTCCCGCAGCATGTCGCGGACGGTCCGGGAGTGGAAGTCCTGCTGGGCGCGCATGCCGAGGGTGCCCTGGGTCTCGTTGTTGTCCCAGGCCAGGACATAGCCGCCGCGCTTCTGCCCGAACGTCATGGCCAGCATCAGAATCGCGACGGTCTTGCCCGCGCCGCCCTTGGGATTGACGACGGTAACCTGTCGTAGGCCGCCGAAGTTGCGGCGGACCATTTCGATGTCCCGGCGGATCTCCTGCTCATGCTGGCCGGGTGGCAACTTGACCAGGCCGAGCGTGGACCGGTTGAGTGCCGCCCGCATGCCCATCGTGGCGACCGGATTCGCTGGTTTGGTCGCGCGCCGCTGGGCGAACTCCTCGGCGGTGGGTACGAACGACTCGGGTGCCCATCCGGGCGGGGTGGCGGGCGAGCCAGGGCCGGGCGGGTGCGACGCCGCCGACACACCGTGCGGCGGCGGTGGTCCGACGTGCGGCGGTGGCCCGCCGTATGGCGGCGGTGGTCCGACCGGTGGTGGCGGCCCGCCGTGCGGCGGCGGTGGTCCGACGAGTGCGGGCGGTCCGACCGGTGGTGGTGGCGGTGCGTCCGGTGAAGCCGTCGCCGCGGCCGGGGACGTCGGCGCCGAGGGCTGGGGCACCGGGGCGAGCAAGCCAGGCGGGACGGGATGCTCCGACCAGGACGCCGGCCCAGCGGCGTCCGGCGATTGCGCGGGCGGGACCGGTGGTGGACCGGGTCGGGTCGCCGGTGGGGGCGGCGGCGGGATCCGGTGTACCCCGGGCGCTTCCTGATAGGGCTGCCGAGGCAGTTCGGTGACCCCCGGGCTCACCTGCTGGTACGCCGTGACCGGCAGCGGCGGTCCGCTGCCGCCGGTGAGGGCGGGTGGCCAACCGCCGTCGTCCTGGTGGTCGGCCCACGGGTCGACCGGTTGGTGCGACGACATCTCTCGGTCAGGACCGTCGGGCCGGGGCGGCGGTGGCGGCGTGGGCGTCTGGCCCGGCGGTGGGGCCGGACGGCTCGGTCCGGGGTGTGGCGGGCTCGGATGGGTCGGTCCGGGTCGAGGCGGTACGGGATGCGGGCGATGCCCGGCGGACGGGTCGACCGGATCGTCGGGATGGTCGAGCGGAGACGGCTGTTCCGGTGACCGGCGCGGGGCTGGCGGGACCGACGGGCCGGTCGGTGTCACCGGGAGCGGCGGGGTGACGGGCACGCGGACCTGTGCTCGCGTCGGTGGCTGTGCCCATGGTGAGACGGGTGAATGCGGCAGTTGTGGATCCCGATCGGCGGTCAGGGCGGGATCGGCGGGCCGTCCGGCGGGCACCGCGTGGTCGGACGCCGGGGGCATGGGCGGTACCGGCGCTGGCGGTGTGGCCCTCGCCTCCGCTGGCGCCGGCGGTGCGGTCGTCGGGGACGGCGGTGCCGATGGCGGCTGGACCAGCGGGACGGCGATCGTGGCGTCGTTGCGGGGAGTAGCGGTGATTTCGTCCGGTGGCCAGAACGGCTCGTCCAACTGGCCTCCGTCCGCGCTGGTCGGCTGTGCCCGATCGGTGTGGTCGTTCACGGCGTACCTTCCCCTCGTCCCCCACGGCCGCCCGAGGATGTGCAGGTCAGACGCTATTTAGCGTCGCATACCAGGTCAATGGGTGTACACCGCCCAAGCGGCGGGTTCCACCCACCACGATCGTTTTCGACTCAGCGAGCCGGTGACCCCGTCGTCGAGGAACGGCAACTCCCCGTCGCGCGGCGTGACCGCCGTGGCCCGCCCCCTGGCCCGGCGTACCTCGATGCGCAGCCGCTGCCCGCGCCACCAGGACCGGGTCGTCACCGGTACGGCCACCGCCACCTCCACCATTCCGTCGCCCGGGTCGGTGTGGGCGAGCAACTCGACCTCCGCCACGGTGGCGTACCCGCCGGCGTTCGCCACCACACAGGCCAGCAACGGATCGTTGCCGTTGCTCAGCACCGCGTCGTCGACCTCGACCCGACCGCGCCAGGGTAGCGGCCGTCCGCTGGCATCCGCGCCGCCGAGGAGTGCGCCGTCGAGGGTGACGGATCCGCTGTCGGTACGCAGCAGGTCCAGTCGGCGTACCTGTCCGGCCAGGACGGCGGTCGCCACCGCCGCCGGCTGCGACGGCACGCCGAGCCGGCCGGCCAGATCGAGCCCACCGTCCCCGGTCCGGCTGGCCGGGCCGAGCGGCAACAGTCCGATCGCCGGCAGATCCGGCACCGTACGGTTGTCGGCCAGGTCGGTGGGGCGCCGGCTCGGCGGCGGGGCGTAGCGGCGTACCATGCGCCGTACCACGGCCCGCACCTGCCCGTCGGTGGCGGCGGCGACGATCAGCCGGGTCTTGCTGTCGTCGTCCGGCCAGGTCAGGCCGTCCGGTCGGGCAGGTCCGTCCAGACGGGCGAGTACGGCATCGATGTCGTGGTCCGAACGGGCGGTGACGGCCTCGACCCGGGCACCCGCCGCGACCAGCGCGTCGCGGCAGGCGAGCACCGGCACGCGCAGCGGCTCGGCGCAGTCCGGCGGGCTACGGTCGGTCGCCTTTGCGCAACAGCCGCCGTCGCAGCCCGCTTCGGGCTGGCTGCCGAGCGTCAGCAGCACCACGTCGTACACCGTCGGTGCCTCCCGCCGATCTTCGCGGCCACGTTCACCAGGACCGTGACCCTTGTTAGCCTGACTCCTCGGGCTCGCCACGCGGTCGCCACCTGGCACCCGAGCCCCATGGAGGCGGGTTACTACAGATGCCAGCGATCGTGCTGCTCGGCGCGCAATGGGGTGACGAGGGCAAGGGCAAGGTTACCGACCTGCTTGGCGAGCGGGTCCACTACGTGGTGCGTTTCTCCGGCGGCAACAACGCCGGGCACACCGTGATCACCCCGGACGGGCAGAAGTACGCCCTGCACCTGATGCCCTCCGGTGCGCTTTCCCCGAACGCGATGATCATCATCGGCAACGGGGTGGTGGTCGACCCGAAGGTCCTGCTGACCGAGATCGACGGCTTGGCCGAACGCGGCGTCGACGTCTCCCGGCTGCGGATCTCCGGCGACGCGCACCTGATCATGCCGCACCACCGGGCTCTGGACCGGGTCGTCGAGCGCTACCTCGGGTCGTCGCGGATCGGCACCACCGGGCGGGGCATCGGGCCGGCGTACGGCGACAAGGTGGCCCGGATGGGCATCCGGGTCCAGGATCTGCTCGACCCGGGGATCCTGCGGAAGAAGCTGGAACTGGCGCTGCGGGAAAAGAACCAGATCCTGTTCAAGGTCTACAACCGCAAGGCCCTCGACCTCGACGCCGTGGTCGAGGAATACCTGCAGTACGCCGAACGGCTGCGCCCGCACATCGCCGAGACCCGGGCGATTCTGTGGGACGCCCTCGACCGGGGTGACACCGTGCTGCTCGAAGGTGCCCAGGCGACCATGCTGGACATGGACCACGGCACCTATCCGTTCGTGACCTCGTCCAACCCGACCTCCGGTGGTGCCTGCGTCGGCACCGGCATCCCGCCGACCGCGATCACCAAGGTGATCGGGGTGACCAAGGCGTACACCACCCGGGTCGGCTCCGGCCCGTTCCCGACGGAGCTGTTCGACGAGAACGGCGACCACCTGCGCAAGATCGGTGCCGAGTACGGCACCACGACCGGGCGCGAACGCCGCTGCGGCTGGTTCGACGCGGTCGTCGGCCGGTACGCCGTACGCCTCAACGGGATCACCGATCTGGTCGTGACCAAGCTCGACGTGCTCACCGGCCTGGCCAAGGTGCCGATCTGCGTCGGTTACGAGATCGACGGCGAACGCTTCGACGACATGCCGATGACGCAGACCGCGTTCCACCACGCCACCCCGATCTACGAAGAGCACGACGGCTGGTGGGAGGACATCACGAAGGCCCGTACCGAGGCGGAACTGCCGACCAACGCCCGCCGCTACATCGCCCGGATCGAGGAACTGTGCCGGGCACGGGTCAGTGTGGTCGGCGTCGGTCCGGGCCGTGAGGAGAACGTCGTACGCCACGACCTGCTCTGAGCTGCCCCACCCCGGCCCCCTGGGCCCGCCCGCGTGGCTCCGCTCATGCTTCCTCAGGAAATCCTCAGACTTCCACCAAGCGGCGGGTGGCGTCGTCCGCCGATGATCGATCCGGTCCCGCCTGCCTTACGGCCACGACCAGCACCGGCTGGCGTGATCCAGCACCGGCCGTGTGCCTGATGCCGACAGCGGGACACCCTTCCCAGAATTGATCGACTTTAGCGGATAGCAGGGGGCAAGGCAGTGAGCCGGCTGTATGGCGATCCCGTTCGGGCCAGAGATTCGATAGCGGCCATGAGCGTACCGACGGCACCGACGGGTGTCTCACCGATGACGTTGGCCCGCTGGGTGCTGGGCGCCGTCGTACTGGTCAACCTGATCGTTCTCGAGGTGTTCTTCTTCGCGTACGGCCAGGGGAAGAACTCCGTACTGACGGTAGCGAAGTTCTTCGGCCTGCACGCGGCGATGCTGATGATGCTCCAGTTGACCCTGGTGGCCAGGATTCCGTGGCTGGACCGGCGGATCGGGATGGACCGGCTCACCGCCTGGCACCGACTGCTCGGCTTCGGCTTGTTCTGGACCGTGATGCTGCACGCGAGCCTCATCATCACCGGCTACGCGACCCTGTACGATATGGGGTTCGGCGAGACCTTCCTCAGCCTGGCCGGCGTGACCGCCTCGCTGCTGGGCATGATCGCCGCCGGCATCATGATCGTCGTGGTCGGCGTCTCCATCCGGTACGCCCGACGCCGCCTGCCGTACGAGGCGTGGCACGCCCTGCACGTGCTGATCTACCTGGCGCTGCTCGCCGGGCTGGTGCACCAGTTCATGGAAGCCACGACGTTTTCGTCCACCCCGGCCACCGTCTACTGGTGGACGCTGTGGGCGTTGGTGATCGGCGCGTTGGTGGTCAACCGGGTCGGCGTGCCGCTGTGGCGCAACGCGTACCACCAGTTCCGGGTGGCGGCGGTGGTGCCCGAGGCCGACAACGTGGTATCGGTCCACGTCACCGGTCGGCACCTGGATCGGCTGCCGGCCCGCGCCGGCCAGTTCTGCATCTGGCGGTTTCCTGGCCACAACCGCTGGTGGCAGGCGAACCCGTTCTCACTGTCGGCGGCACCGGACGGGCGGTCGCTGCGGCTGACCGCCAAGGCGTCCGGCAAGACCAGCGCTGGTCTGCGGCATCTGAAGGTCGGCAACCGGGTCTTCATCGAAGGCCCGTACGGCGCCTTCACCAGCCTGCACCGCAAGCGGGACAAGACGCTGCTGATCGCCGGCGGCGTCGGGGTGACCCCGATCCGCGCGCTGTTGGAGGAGTCCGGTGGGTCGACCATCGTGCTTTACCGCGCGGCCAAGGAGGCCGACGCCGTACTCTTCGGCGAGCTGCAGGGACTGGCGGCGGCCCGGGACGCGCAGCTGCACCTGCTGACCGGCCGGACCGGCACCGGTTCCCCGCCCAACCGGCCGTTCGACCCGGAGAACCTGCTGGCGCGGGTACCGGACATCGCCGAACGGGATGTCTTCGTCTGTGGTCCACCCGCGTTGACCTCGGCGGTGGTGGCCAGCGTCCAGGCGTTGGGCGTGCCCGGCCGCCAGATTCACGCCGAACGTTTCGGTCTCGGCTGACCCGAGCGCCGCACACAGCGCCGCACACAGCGCCGCACACAGCGCCGGCCGCCGGGCTGGGTAGCCGACGGCCGGCGCTTCACACTCTCGTCAGCGGTGCCGAGCCGTCGTCAGTAGATGGTGACGTCGTACGCGTCGGCCGCCTCGCGGACCGGCTGGTAGAAGGTCGTACCGCCGGTCCGGCAGTTGCCGCTGCCGCCGGAGGTCAGGCCGAGCGCCGTCGATCCGGAGTACAGCGGGCCGCCGGAGTCGCCCGGCTCGGCGCACACGTCGGTGCGGATCAGCCCGCGGACCACGCCGCTGCCCAGGTAGCGGACCCGGGCGTTGAGCGCGGTGACCGTACCGCTGTGGGTGCCGGTGGTGGAGCCGGTACGGGTCACCGACTGTCCGACGAAGGCGTCGCCGACGGTGAACCCGCCCGGGTGGCTCTGCGCCGGGTTGTCGTAGCGGACCAGGCCGTAGTCGTCGCCGGGGAAGCTGTAGTCGACGGTCGGGCCGATCAAGTTGGTCTGCGCGGAGTTGCTGTACCAGGTGTTGACCACCTCACCGCAGTGTCCGGCGGTGAGGAAGTAGTAGGTGCTGCCCCGGACCGCGTTGAACCCGAGCGAGCAGCGACCGCCGCTGCCGTAGATGGGATCGCCCGAGGACACCAATTGGGTGAACACCCCGCTGGTCCGTTCGAACCGGATGGCGCCGGCCATCCCGCGTGCGCTCAACCGGATCTTGGCGATCTCGGCGCGGGAGACGCTGCTGTCGGCGGTCACCACAACCCGGCCGGTGGTGCCGTCGACGTGCCAGGCGATGCCTTCGACGCCCGAGCGTTCCACCGCGTCGCTGACCGCGACGAGCTGGCTGGTGGTGTAGACCTGGGCAGCGGCGGAACTGGGTGTCGGTAGGGCGATGACACCGGCGGTGACCACGCCGACGGCTACGGCGAGCAGTCGGGTGGCCCGGCTGGTCGTGTGTCTGATCCTCACTGTCTCCTCCTCGATGGAGCGGGGATCCCCATGGATCGGTGTCCATGAGCGCTGTCAGGAGCGCCGGCGCGTCGTCGAAGGACTCCGGACCGGACTGGCCAGATGTTGATCAGTATTGTCGTGTATCAATCACAATTGCAAGCGCTATCACAGCACTATTACTAATGCAACGTTAATTGTGAAAAACAGTTCCGGTCGAATTCTGGCTCGGTGTCGTCTCGTACCTGTCAAAAGCCCGGGTCGTCAGAGAGGTCGGCGCGTCAGGGGGTCGCACGTCGCGCAGGTCGGCGCCGGAGGCGACGCCGGCCGGTCAGCGGCCAGATCCGTCGGCCTCGCCGGCAGACGGGGGGTGGTCCGCAGCGGCGGTCGGCATCACGTCCTCGTCGACCGCCGCCAACATCATCCGTAGTCGGCGGAGCCGTTCGTTGAGGTCGGCGGTCACCGCGTCGGGGTCAGCTCCGGCGCGTACGGCTGCGGACCGCGCCGCGCGTAGCTCCGACAGCAGATATCCGGTCAGCTCGTCGGCCGGCGCCCCGGGCGGCACCGGATCGTCGGGTGGCACTGCGGCGTCTGGCATGCGGACCGTCCGTCGGGTAGTCGCGTTGATCTTACCTGCCAGCATGCCGTGCCGACGGCCAGGCGGTAGCTGTCGGGACGGATCCTCGACGACGCCCCGCGATGGTGGGCGGGGTGCCGATCGGGTGGCGGGCCGGGCGTCGATCGGGTGGGGCGCGGGATGCTGATCAGGTGGCGGGCGGGGGCGTGACCGGGCTGAGGTCATCCGAAGGGGTGACGGGCTGCTGCCGATCCAACTGCGGTCGGCTACGTCGTTCATCCAGCCCGACCAGACCGACAGTCTCTGCTGTGGACCGGGTGGTCCTGACAAGTCAACGTAGACGCTCGGACCCTCGGCTGACCGGTGTCCGAGACGATTCGTCCTGTCATTCACGCCGCTTACCGCGATAGGCCAAGCTGGATCGGCTTCGGAGGTTCTATCCAGAGGAGGGCGCGGTGCTCGGATCGTCCCAGACCGATGGTGTCGACGAGGTCCGTGACCTGGCACGCCGGGGATTGCTGTCGGCCACGATCGCCACAGCCTCCGGGGCATATCGCGTACGGCTGACCGGCGCGACGTATTCGATCGTCTGGCCCGTGGTGTATCGAGGGTTGACCCGCAAGATCGAAATGCGCCGGGGCCATCTCACCTGTGCGACGTCGATCAGTCGCCTGGCCGCCGACTGCCTCGACCGGTTCCACAACGACGTCGACGCCGTGGTGGACGACGTCGTCCGCCGGGCCGTGTCGCGGATCGAGAACCTTGATGGATGGATCGCCAGCCGTCTCGTCCCGGCCACCGTCGACGGGCACCGCCGGCGGCGAGGCGCCATCGGCGCGCTGCAGCGTCCCCGGGTGCCGGGCTGGCTGTCGAAGCAACTGGGTGGCGACCCCTGGTTGATCGATCTGGCCACGCAGATCCTGATCTGGGTCGGGGTGCCCAGCAGCGCGGGCTACGACCTGTGGCCGACCCAGGCCTGGGTGGCGCGGCGTTGGGAGCGCCACGGAGACTGGTCGACCTACGGAGAGGCGCAGGTGCGCGCCGACATCCGGGTCGTACTCGACGCGATGAGTCACCGGCCACAGTGGTACGAGCGGTACGTGGAAGTTCCACTCGGCCGCAAGCAGGCGCCGGTGGTCGCGGTGCCACGGCTCGACGACCGCGACGGCGGTCGTCCACCAGCCCCGACCGACGTGTCCATCGAGCACGAGCAGGATCGCGTCCTGACCGCGTTGGCTCATGACGCGGTCGCGCTCATCACCGCCAGGTTGGCCCGGGGGGAACCGGCCCGACAGGTCGTCGCCGACGTGCTGGGCGTGGTGTTCGGCACCGACGACGCGGTCGCGCCGGGTTCGTACGAGACGGGCGACCGGGGGTACGGCGACCGCCTCGACCGGATGCTGCGCGACGCCACCGAGTTGGATCGACTCGTCGCGGCGGTGCTCGACATCGTCAGCATCCACAGTGGCACATCGGCTGCATGATCAAACTGGACTTTCCGCCACGGTAGGTGATGAGGTGATGGTGTGGTGCCCGCAGAGGCGGAGTTCGTCGGCCGTACGGAACAGATGGCGCTGCTGGCGTGGCGCCTGACCGACGCCCGACAGGGTCAGGCGCGGACCGTGCTGATCGGCGGTGACGCCGGCATCGGCAAGAGTCGGCTGCTGAGCACGTTCGCCGCGTCGGCGCGGGCCGATGGCGCGCACGTGTTGTCCGGGGCAGGCGAGGAGTACTTCGGCGACCCCATGCCGTACGGGCCGCTGCTCGAGGTGCTGGACTCGTTCGGGCGTGAGTACGGCAGGGCCCGCGCGGTCAAGCTCGGCGGGGCCGCCTACGAGCGGCTGACCGAGTTCTTCGATCTGGGCGCGGACTCGATGGGCTCGCCACAGCAGGTCTTCCTCGCCGTCCGCCGGATGCTCGACCGGATCGGCGACGACGCGCCCGTGGTGCTGATCCTGGAGGACCTGCACTGGGCCGATCCGTCCACGCTCGACCTGGTCCGGCACCTGGGCCAGACCCGGGCCGAGGGCCGGCGGCTGTTGCTGGTGGGCAGCTTCCGCTCCGGCGGGCTGATCCGGGAGGACCCGCTGTGGCAACTGTTGGCGAGCCCGACGTTCCTGCGCCGGACCGAACGTCTCGAACTGCCCGCCTTCACCCTCGACGAGCTGCGGCGCTTCGTCAACTCCGCCGCCAGCGAGACCGTCGATCCGGAGCTGATCGAGCGGTGTCTGGAGTGGTCCGACGGGATTCCGTTCTACGCCGAACAGCTGATGGCGGCCGGTGTCCTGGACAATCCGGAAGACGTCCGGCTGCCGGACGACATCCGGTCCGTGGTCCTGGCTCGGTTGAGCGGCCTGGGCAAGGACGCGCTGTGGGTACTGCGGGTGGCGGCGGTCGCCGGCCGGGCGATGAGTCGGCGACTGTTGCGTACGGTCAGTGACCTGCCTGGTGAGGTCCTGCGGGACGCGCTGCAGGAGTGCTTCGACCGGCAGATGCTGGTCACCGGCCAGGACAAGGACGCGTACCGGTTCCGCCACGCGTTGCTGCGCGAGGTGGTGTATCGGGGGACGGTCCGCGACACCCAGGTCGACCTGCACATCGCCATGGCGCGGGCACTCGCCGGAGATTCGGGGCTCGGTCTCGCCGGGGGTTCGGGGCTCGGTCTCGCCGACGGTTCCGCCGTGGCCGAACAGGCCAGCCACTGGTATCAGGCGGGGATGTGGCCGGAGGCGCTGTCCTTCGCCGTGCAAGCCGGCGAGGCCGCTTACCGCACCCTGGCGTTCGCGTCGGCGGAGGCCCAGTTCACTCGGGCGCTGCAGCTGTGGCAGCGGGTGGCGGACCCATCGCACCAGGCGGGCATGTCCCGGGACCAGGTGCTGCTCCGGGCCGCCGAGGCCGCCCGCTGGACCGGCAAAGTCGACCGAGCCCTGGAACACGTCCGGCAGGCTATCGCGGAGGTCGATGCCGGTACCAACCCGTGCCGGCTCGGTGAGCTGTACGAACGGCGTGGCACTTATCTGTGGGAAGTCGGGCGGCGGGCCGATTCGGTGGCGGCGTTCCAGCGGGCGGCGGAGCTGCTCGACGCCAGGCTGGCGTCGGCGGTGAAGGCGCGCGTACAGGCTGGCCTCGCCCTGGCCGACCTGCGGGACGGCCGGTACGCCGACGGCCGGGACAAGGCCAACGCGGCGCTGACCATGGCGAGGGAGGCCGGCGCGCTGGCTGAGGAGGGCCGGGCGCTGAACATCTCCGGGCTCGCGCTCGGCATGCTGGGCGATGCCGAGGGCGAGGGCGAGGTTCGGCTACGCCGCGCGCTGGAGATCGCCCGGACAGCCAACCACATCGAGGACCTGCTGCGGGCCTACGGCAACCTCGGGCTGTTCCTGGAGCACGCCGGCCGGACCAGGGAGTCGGCGAAGGCGAACCGGACCGGGCTGGACGAGGCGCGCAGCCTCCACCTGGCGAACACCCGGCAGGGTCGGTTGCTGGCCGTCAACGCCAGCGCGGCGCTGGTGCTGTTGGGCGAGTGGGACGAGGCCGAGGAGATCGTCCGGGAGGCGTCGTCGGACCGGCCGCCCGGGGAGAGCCTGTACGCCCGGC
Source organism: Solwaraspora sp. WMMD406 (assembly GCF_029626025.1). Classification (NCBI taxonomy): domain Bacteria; kingdom Bacillati; phylum Actinomycetota; class Actinomycetes; order Micromonosporales; family Micromonosporaceae; genus Solwaraspora; species Solwaraspora sp. WMMD406. The sequence goes on along the minus strand of NZ_JARUBF010000001.1, from coordinate 448,768 downwards.
TCACCCTCGCCGAGATCAAGGTGGCGCGGGGCGAGTACGCCCAGGCCAAGGAGCTGCTCAACTCGATCGACGGCGTCGAGCAGGGCAACGATCCCCGCTTCCTCGGTCCACTGCACGCCGTACGGGCGGAGTTGGCGCTCTGGCAGGGCGATCTCGTCCGGGCGGCCGAGGTGGTCGAGCGAGGGCTGGTCGCGGTCCGGGAGAGCGAGAACGGTCTGGAGGTGCTGCGCCTGTGCGTGCTGGGCATGCGGTGCGCGGCCGATCAGGCGGCGTCGGTCGAGTCGAGCCGGCCGGCCGCGATCGCCCTCGGTGACCGACTGGCCCGGTCAGCCGCACAGGCGCAGCGGATGTCGGCGTCAGGACAGGCGTCAGGACAGGCGTCAGGACAGGCGTCAGGGCAGGCGTCAGGGCAGGCGGCAACGAACGCCGAGACGACACAGCTCGTCCGGCTCTGCGCGATGGAGCGGCGGCGGATCCGGGGCAACGACAGTGCCGCCGGGTGGGGCGAGGTCGCCGTGAGCTGGGTGAAGCTGGACCGGCCGTATCCGACGGCGTACGCCCGGTGGCGGCAGGCCATCGCGGCGCACGTCGCCGGTGATCGGGACGCGGCCCGGCAGCGGGTCCGGGAGGCGTATCTGGTGGCGAAGTCACTCGGCGCCACGCCACTGCGGGACCAGGTCGCGCGGTTGGCGCGCACACTGGACCTGGACCTGGACTTGGCCGATCGACCGGCGGCCAGGTATCCGTACGGCTTGACCCAGGCCGAGTTCGACACCCTGCGCCTGCTGTGCGAGGGGCACGCCACCGGCCAGATCGCCGCCGTCCGTAGCGTGGCGATTCGGACCGTGCAGACCCAGCTCAGTAGCGTCTACCGCAAACTCCGCGTCCATTCGTCCGTCGAGGCGGTCGCCCTGGCCCACCGGGAAGGCTTCTTCGCGTGAGCCCGCCCCGCGCTGTCGGCTGAGCCCGCCCCGCGCTGTTTCGGCCGAGCCGCCTCCAGGCTTCTGCCGAGCCCGCCGCCGCGCCGTCCGTCAGAGACGGGCATGACGCGAAAGGCTCTTCTGATCGGTGCCCAGACCAACGGCCTGAGCGGCGTGCTCAACGACGTCACGGCTATGGGACTGGCCCTGGCGCAGCGCGGATTCCTGATCGACCGGCTGGTCACGCCGGACGCCACCCGGGAACGGATCCTCGACGCGTACGAAAAGTTGATCACGGACGCCAGGCCCGACGACGCGGTCGTCGTCTACTTCAGCGGGCATGGCGGTCGACTGCTGGCACCGGACGGAGCGGAACTCCAGTTCATCGTGCCGGACGACTACGACGACTCCACCGAGGACGACTTCCGCGGCGTCACCGGCGTCGAACAGTCCCTGCTGCTCAAGCGGCTGACCGACGTCACCCACAACGTCACGGTGATTCACGACTGCTGCCACGCCGCGCACATGTCCCGCCGAGACGCACGGGTCCGGGCCCTGATCCGCTCGGCGCCGGAACGCTGGCGTCCGACCTACGACACCGTCCGCCGGTACATCGACCGACAGGCGGCCGACGGACTGCCGGTACACCAGCGCCCGCTGATCGCCAACCCGCACGCGGTCCGCGTGGTGGCCTGCGCGCCGTGGGAATCCGCCTACGAGACCGCCAACCGGGAAAGCGTCCAGATGGGACTGTTTACCGACGCGCTGACCCGCGCGATCCGTGACTCGGTCGGGCTGCGGATCAACTGGTCGACGTTGCTCACCACGGTGCGCGGCGAGGTGCAGAACTTCGAACCCGCCCAGCGGCCGGAGGTGCAGGGGCCGACCAGCCGACAGCCGTTCGAAACCACCGACCTGGACCTGGTGGACAGTCTGTCGGTCGTGGCGACCGGGCCGGAGCGCATCGAACTGCTCGGCGCGCCACTGCTCGGCGTCGGAGTCGGTGACAAATTCGCGATCATGCCGAACAGCGCCGACGGGCCGCAGGACGGACCGGCGCTCGGCACCGCGACCGTCGACCGGTTGCTGCCGACGATGGCGTCCGCGCAGCTACGCCTGGCGGCGGACCGGTCGCTGCCGGCCGATGCCCGCGCGTACCGTACCCACGCGGCGGCACCGGCGCTGCCGGTCCGGCTGCCGGCGGACGACGCGGTCGCGGCGAAGCTCCGCGACGCCATGTCGCTGTGGACGCTGCTGCGTCCGGCGGACCCCGCGACGGACGTGACGGCCGCCGTCGAGGTCGTCGTCGACACCGACCACAAACTGGTCGTACGGGACGAGAACGGGCCGCTGCACGAACCGTATCCGGCGACCCCGCTGGGGATCATCTCGATCACCGACAACCTGCAGCGGATCGCCCAGGCGACCGCGTTGCGCCGACTACAGGGCGACCCGGACCGACCGCTGCGCCACGGCGTGGTGATCGAGTGGGGGCGGGTACGTGACGGTGAGCCGGACCCGCTCTCCCGGGCCGGTGAGCTGCTGTTCGCCTACGAAGGGGAACGCATTTACGTTCGGCTGCGCAACGAAGGCGAACATACGGCGTACGTCTCGCTGATCGACGTCGGCATCTCGTCGCGCGTCACCGTGCTGACGGCGGCCGACCACGGTGGCGTCCGGCTCCTTCCCGGCGCGTCGTACACCTACGGCTGGGACCACGACCGGCAGCGGCTGACCGGTGTCGACGTGACCTGGCCGGAGAGCATCGTCCCTGCGGCGGTGCGACCGGAGACCGTCCTGGCGCTGATCAGCGACAAACCGGTCGACGTCGGGGTGCTGCGGCAACAAGGCGTCCGGGACGTGCCCCGTCGCTTCGACGACACGTCGAACCTGGGCCGGCTGTTGCAGCAGATCGCCACCGGGGCGAGCCGGGAGGTCGGTGCCGCGCCGGTGTCGGACGTCAGGTTCGACGTGGTGCCGATCGACTTCATGGTGAGTCCGACCGTTCCACCGACCGTCGAGGAACCGACGTTCCGGGTGGACGACCGGCCGGGCCAACAGGTCCGGTTGCTGTCCGCGCGGAGCCTCACGCCGACCAGGGTCGCCGTACGGATCGACGAGTTGATCGTGCATCGCAACCGCGCGTTCGGCAACGCCGACATCCGGGTGGACGCGGTCGTGCTCACCGGCGGCACCGGCGGCACCGGCGGGACCGGACAGGAGCTGACGTACCGCGCGGAAACCATCCGGTGCAGCCGGATAGCCGACGGTGAACGGCTGCCGCTCGACAACGTGCTGATCTACCACGGGCCGGCGGTCGACTACCTCGACATCGCGGTCTGGGTGTCCCGCGACACCGCCGGCAGTCTGGCGCTCGGCGACCTGCTGCAGGAAAAGCTGACCAGTCCGCTGGTGCAGGCCGCCGGTGCCGAGCTGGTCGGTCTCGCGGTGGCCGCACCACAGGCCGCCGCCGCGGTCGCGGCCGTCGGCGCCGGCGCGGTGCTGGTGAACACGGCCTACGAACTCCTGACCAAGGCCGTGGGTTCGAACATCGGCCTATATCGCACGTCCCTGTTGGCGCAGGAACAGTACGGGATCGGTCGTCACGTGCGGCATCCGCAGGATTTCACGTTCACGTTCTCGATCGACGAAGTGGCCTGAGCGTCACCGGATCGGTCGAGGCATCCATCGGAATCGCCCGTTCGCGGGCACAACTGTGAAAGGGAGTTCGACATGACCAAGAAGATCACCATCGGGCAGGCGACGTGGAGCGTCTCCGACGCGGAGGCACCGGACGTGGCCCGGCAGGTCCGAGAGGCGATGGCCAACCGTACGTCGGTGGAGCTGAAGCTCTACGACGCCGACGCTCGCCGCGTCACCGTCTTCCTCAACGGAGCGGCCACCTCCACCGTCGTCCTCGACTTCGACCCGGGGCCGCGCCCCAGCGAGATGTCCTGACACTCCAGGTGGGACACGGGCCGGGTTCCGTCACGGAACCCGGCCCGCACGTACGTATCCACCTGGCGTCCGGGGGCGCTTACGTAGTTCTCCGTATCTTCTCCCCGGCCACTTGGCGGCACCTTCCGGCACGATCGACGATCGACGTAGTCCTCGACAAGCGCACCTGATCAGCTCCCGATGAACGCCCGATTGGCGCGGTGGCACTGCCGCGCGATCGCGGCGTGCCCTCGGGCCGGTGCGTCGACGAGCAGCGTTGACCCGGAGGAGTCACACAATGGCCGATAACGAGAAGCCGTCCCGCGCAGCGGATCAGGTACGCCGGCTGGCGGCCGAAGGCGGGTTGGTGCGCTACTTCCACAAGGCGTCGAACGACGAACGGCGTTTGTTGTGGGCGGGAGCGACGGAGATCGCCGGCCCGCTGGTGTTCCTCCGGGTCACCCGGCCGATCGAACACAAACGCGGCCACCATCAGTGCGCGACGGGCGTGCGGCGGCTGTCATCCGACTGCGTGGACCGGTATCACGACGACGTCGAATCGACCGTTCGTTACCTCTTCGCTTTCGCCACCGCACCGATCGACAACCTGGAGGGCTGGCTCACCGTACGAGTGGGCAAGGCCACGGTGGATGGTCATCGGCGTCGTCGTGGGCAGCGCGGCGCACAGCAGCGTCCCCGCGTCGCGGCCTGGCTCGTCGACGCGCTCGACGGGGACGTCTGGCTGGTGGCCCTGGCCAAGGCGATCCTCGAGTGGGTGGGCACCGACACCGCGCTCGGCGTGCTGTGGCCGCTGGGCGCGTGGACCGAGCAGCGCGCCGTCGTCACCGGTGACCACACCGTCGGCGAATCGGTCGTCGCCGCCGAGATCGAGACGGTGCTGACCGCGATGCGGCAGCGTCCCGCCTGGTACGACAAGTACGTGGACCAGCCGATGGGGCGCAAACAGGCCCCGGTCTGGTTCCCTTCCCGCGACGTCGATGGTGGATACGCCGAGCCGGAGCCGTTCACTCCCGTCGCCCCGTACGAGCAGGACGACGCACTGCTGCAGGAGCTGGCCGCGGTGGCCCTCGATGTCATCACCCAGCGGGTCGACCGGGGCGACGATCCCCGCGCCGTGGTCGCCGAGGTGGTGACGACCGTGTTCGGCACGCTGCCTACCGTCGCCGGCCTGGACCGGCTGCCGGGCGAGGAGCCGGCCGGGGCGGAGCTGGTCGCGGCTCTGATCGAGGACCCGCAGCGGCGGGAGCAGATCGTCACGAGGGTCGTCGCGTGGCTCGACGAGCACCGTCGTCGGTGACCACCCACCGTCCGTCAGAAAGGAGCGACGCACACCTGAGGGGATCGTGACGAGATGGGGCACCCGGACGCGAGCGAGATCGTCGGATCCGGCGACGTCCGCGCCACGTGGCCTGACGATTCCGATGATGGAGCCTTTCAGGCTTTTGTCGAGACCACCACGTCGGGTCTGGAGGTTCTACCGGTCGGCCATCCGGCCCGACCTGCGCTGGCGGAGCGGCTGATCCAGCTGGTGCTGAGCGACCGTGATGCCAACGGCATGAACCGGTTGCGATCTCTGAGCCGGTTGAGGCCACTGGACCGGCTGGTGACACTGGCTGACGAGCGGCGTTCCGTCAGCCCACAGTGGCGGCGTACCCGGGCGGCGGCCCGGATCCTCGCGTTGATGTGTGCGGTCAGCGAGCGCGAGCTGCTGGATCCGCGTACGGCAGCCGTCGAACTGGACCAACTGATCGCGGATCATTCTGAGGATCCGGAGGTTCAGACCCTGGCCGTGTCCGCGCAAGCCATGGTGAGGATAGCCAGCGGCACGATTCAGGATCTGGGCGCGCTTCGCGAGTCGATCGCCAACCTCGGCCAATTGGTCGCCGGCAATCCCGAGATGGTCTCGATGCACCGTTCCCTGCATGAATGCCTGAACATGCTTGAGGCACATCAGGCCGGTGACACCGCAACCGCCCTGTCCCTGCTCGCCGACTGCATAGCAAAGTCTGGCGATCTGCCGGAGGACAACCTCCTGCGTCGTGCGTTCCACGAAATCGCGCCGATGACGGCGGAGTTCCAGGCCCAGACAGGGGTGCCGGATACCGATCTGGCAGCGCATGACCTGCGGATGAAGGGCATCCAGCACCGTGCCGACCATCCCGACGCTCCGGATGCACATCGCGCCTTGCTGCTGGTCGGCAAGGGCGGGTTGGCGCTGCGTGGCGGCGCGGAGCAGGATCCGGCGCGGATAGGCGCCGCGATCGGTGACCTGCGCGAGGCTGTCAGCCTGACCCCGAAGGACCATCCGGAGCACGTCTTCCACCTCGCCTCGCTCGCGATGGCCCTCAGCCATCGGGCGCAGGCCAGCGGCACACTCGGCGACGTCGACGAGTCCGTCACCATCTTGGAACAGGCCCGGGTGCTGGCCAGATCCCCAGCTCACCCGGACTGGTCGTTGGTCAACGGGCTGCTCGCTGATCTACGCAGTCGGCGGGGTGAGGCCCTGCCGGCCCGGCTCGCCGCGCTCGAAGGGCTGCGCGGGTACGTCTGGCAGGTGATGCTGCAGCCGGACCCGTCGGCCGCGCGGGCCATCGCCCGGGACGCGGCGGCGAGAGCGATGTCGACAGCGCGTCGCTGTCTCGTCGACCACGCCCTGGCGGACGCCCTGCGCGCTATCGACGCGGGACGCGGGCTGATGCTGTTCGCCGCGACCGAGCTGCGGGATCCGTACACGCGTCTGGTCGACGCCGGACGGGCGGACCTGGCGGAACGCTGGCGCGCGACCGAACGCCCGCCCGCACACGTACGCGAAGACGTCCTCACGGTGTTGTCGCAGGACGCCGGCCTGCTCGACCCGCCCGACCTCGGCGAGATCCAGGACGCGTTGCGCCGGGCGCAAATGTGGATGCTCGACGCGGACCGCGAGCCGCCCCGACACATGCCGGCGCCGTTGCGCCGCACGCTCGCGGACTCCGATCCCGCTCACGTGGTGGCGTGGGCCGGATTCCTCCACTGGGGCCAGTAACCGACCGAAAGGCGATAGTGCCATGGACGTGACCATCAGCAGGCTGCGCGACGAGCTCCCCGGACTGCGCGGGCCGGCGCGGTTACCAACGCTGACCCGGCTCGGCCAGGAATACGCCAACAGGTACATGCGGACCGGACCAGGCCTGCCGGCTGCTCTCCCGGACTTGTCGGCCGCGATCGAAGCGTGGCGCGAAGCGTACGGTCTCCTTGGCGGCGCGGATCCGGCCCGTGGACAGTCAGCCGGTCAACTCGGCAACCTGCTGGCGTACCGGTTCGCGTTGCACGGGACCGGATCGGAGGACCGGGACACCGCGCTGGCGATGCTCGGCGAGGCGCTCGCGTCAGGTGATCTCCCACCGACGCACACCATGGTGTTCCAGCTGCAGCTCGGCCAGTTGCATCTGACCTACGCGACCGAGTCGATGAGCCCGACCGCCGTACGTGGCTGCTTCTTCGGTGGCCTGCCCGATTCGGCGAAGACCGGTGCCGCCGAGGCGATCAGTTGCTTTCGTGCCGTCGTCGACGGACCCCCGATCAGCGCCGACGTCACGGCGACGGCACGCGCGTTGCTCACCGTCGCGGAATCGATTCAGCCTCTGCTGGCCGGGGACCTCGCCCGGTTCGACACCAGCAAGATCATGGATGCGATGGCGCAGCTGCAACGCCTGCGACGCGACGGCCTACCAGGACTCCCCGGCATGGCGGCCGGCTCAGGCCTCGTGTCGTCCGTCGCGATGCCGTTCAGTCTCGGCACCACGGTCGACCCGATCGACTATCCGGTCACCGTGATCCACGGCGACGCGGGCCAACCGCCGACCGTCCCAGCCCGCCGGCAACCATCGACCGATCCGGTTACGGCCCACGACCCGGGTACGGCCCACGACCCGGTTACGGCCGACGATCCGACGGCCCGGCAGGTCGTCCGTGCCCGGCTGGCGGCGCTGACCGACGATGCCGCCCGGCCCGTCTGGGAGCAGGCCCTCGACCTGCTGTACGTCGATCCCGAAGCGGTACCGCCCGGCGATCTGGACACGTTCGTCGGCGCGGCCGCCGGCACGGTCGACGGTACTTTCGCCGATCCGGTGGCGGCAGCGGTGGACGATCCGATCGAGTCAGGTCTGGATCGGCTGCTCTTCGCCGTCGGGCTGTGCGCGCGTCACCGACGCGACGGCGACGGCGACGGCTGGGGCGACCGTGACCGCGACGGCTGGAGCGGTGTCGACGACGACAGCTCGGCCAGCGGAGTCCGGCTCACCGCCGCGAAACAGCTCCGCGCCGCTGCCACGCTGATCCCCGCGACCCACCCGGCCGCCGCTGTCGTCGTGACGGCGCTCGGCGGACTGGCCGACGACGCGCGACCGCTGTCCGGTCCGACAACCGAGATCGCCGACCCGCTCGGCCGGTACGCCGACAGGATCCCCGACCCACCCGCGACGGTGACCGCGATCGGTGAACTGTGCCGTACCGTCACCGCGATCCGTACCGGCACGACCCTCGACCCGGAACCGTTCGCCGCGGCCGTCGCCGCCCTGCCGACCGACCACCCCTGGCACCGACAACTGTCTACAGCGGTCGGACACGCCCGGCTCGCCGTTGCCGTACGGGCAGGCGACGCCGACGCCGTCCGCGCGGAGCTGGCGACGGCCACCGCACCAGCCGGCCTCGCCGCGTTACTCGAAGCCGTGGTCCGCGACGACATGGCGACGCTGCGTACGGCGGTCGACGCGATCACCGCGAGCCCGGCCCGCCCGACAACGCGGATCGCGGCGATCATCGGTGCCGTCCGCCTCGAACTTGCCATCCGGGCACCCGATCCGGGTGGCGGTGACGTCACCGCCGCCATCCGGCTTTTGACCACGGCCAACCAGGCCCTCGACGACATTGCCGACGAGGGCCTGCGGACCCGCACCTGGTGGCGGCTCGCGGCGGCCTACCGATGCCGGGGCGACGCCGGGGACTCCGAACTGTGCCGCGACGCGGGCCGGCACGCCCTGCGCGGAGCCGGCCGATACCCCCGCCGCGCCGCCCGGTACGCCGGCTGGATGCTCGCCGAAGGACACGCTACGGAGGCGTTCGCCGCCCTCGAAGCCACCGCCGCGATGTCCGGCCGAGCCGACGTCGACTCGCTCACCGCCGACGTCGTCTCGGTCGCCGTCGGAGTCGCCCCCCAGGTGACCGGACCGGTGACGGTGCCGACGCCGGCCGAGGCCGCCGCCGCTGTCCGGGAGATCGGCGCCGCGTCGCTGCTCTACCTGCACCCGACCGACGACGCGGGGCGTAACGCGGCGGCGCTGTGCGTTGATCCCGCGACCGACCGTCTCGACGTGCTGGCCAACGTACCGGTGACCGATCCGCTGGCCAGCGACGACCCCGGCTGGCCGGCGATCGTCGGTCGCTGGACGGCCGGCAGCCTGTTGCTCGCCTCGACCGGCGGCCTGGAGCGGATCGCGCTGCCGGCGGTGCGGACCGGCGACAACCAGTTTCTGACCCAGGGCGTCGTCGTCTCCCATGTGTCCTCCGGTGCCGAAGCGATCACCCTGGCCGCGCGACCCGCCTCTGCTGTGGACGCCGCACCGCTGTTCGTGGTCAACCCGCGAGGCGACCGGGACGCCGACATGGTCGAGGTCCTGACTCTTCGCCGGCTCTTCTACCCGAACTCGGTCTGCCTCGGGCGGGCACTGGAGCCGGCCGACGCCGCCGGTACGCGCGGTGAGCTACTGGCTCGGATGCCCGGCGCGTCGATGGTGCATCTGGCGTGCGGGCTGCGTCGAGACGGCCGTACGGAGTTGCAGCTGGCCGACGACGACGTGTTGACCGCGACGGCGATCCGCAGCCTGGCCCGGACCGTCGGTGGTGGCCTGGTCGTGCTCGCCGAACCCGGCCCGGACGGATTTCACGCCGACGCCGACGTCTTCGTCGACGCCGGGTTCGCCGGCGTCATCGGCTGGCGGTGGCCGGTGCCCGCGCCGTTCGCGGCACTCGCGTTGTTCATGACCCACCTCATGCTGGTCGACCACCGACTGCCGCCACCGGCGGCGGTCGCCGCCGTCCACCGGTGGATGCTCGACCCCGATCGGAGCCTGCCACAGTTCGTGACCACCGCCCAGTTGCACACAGTCGCGACGATCGACCTGACGCGACCGTCGTTCTGGGCCGCGCTCGCCTGTCGGGGTCGTTGACGTGGTGCGCGACAGCTCCGAGCGAGCGGACGACATCAAGGGACTGCTGGTGCGGGAACTTCGCGGCGCGGTGACCGAGGCGGTGTCCGGCGGTGCCGACCCCGGCGCGGTGCACGCCGATCTCGTCCGGCGGCTCCGACGGATCCGGCACATGCAGCGGTACGAGCGTACCCGTCGAACCCCGGCGACACCCATGCCCGTACGACCGACAGGAGAAGCCATGTCGATGAGTGAGCGTATCAGTAAGGCCTTCGTCGATGCCGTAAACGGCATGACCGCAGATCCGGCGGAGATCTATCAGAATTGCAGATCCTACAGTCTGGCCGGCTGGAGAGGGCTTCAGCTCTCCCTGGTGGGTGGCAGCGGTGCCGTCGCAGCGGCCATTCCGGTGTTGCACCTCGCCACCCTGACCGCCGACACCCTGTTCATCATCAACCGCATGGGGACGGCAGCGTACGGTGTCGGGTCGATCCTGGGTCGCGAAGCCGGACAAGGGAACATCGTCGAGCGAGACGACTTCGGCATGATTCTCGCCTACTGGACCGGCGACGAACAGGTACGTTTCCTGATGACCCCGGCAGGGGTCGCCAAGGTGTCTGCGGAGATCTCCGCCAAGATGGGCGTCAAGACCGGCACCAAGATATTCGGCAAAGGCTTCGTCAAAGGGCTGCCCAAGGTGATGCTTGCTTCCGCGGGATGGCTGGTGGCGGGTAAGTTCGGCGGCAAGGGCGCGGTCAAGGCCGGGGCCAAGTTCGGCGCGAAGTTCGCGGGCAAACTGGGAGCCGGCTGGATTCCCGTGCTCGGCGCGGTCGTGGCCGGCGGTGTCAACGTGTGGCTGATCGAATCGATCATGTCCAGCGCCGAAGATTACTACCGCGACAAGATCCAACTCATCCGGTCGGTGTGACCCCCCGAGGTGCCCCGCGCCGCCCCGCATCGCTCGGCGCGGGGCACCTCGGTCGGCGATCGGATGCGCACCATCTACTCGACACGCCGAGCGGGTAGCAGATGGCGCGCATCCGATCATGCTGTCCTGGGTAGACGGATCAGAGGCCTCAGAGGTTGTTGACGCGCGTCACCGTTGTCGCGGTGTCGCCACGGGCAGCGCGCCGACCTGCGGCTGCTGCTTCCTCCGGGGAGGCACCACGACTGATCGCCCTGGCCACGGCATTGGCCCACTTCAGCGCTGCGGCGGTGGCCGGGTTCGCCCAGTTCTACAGCGGTCAGGCGGTGCGACCGGAGTGGCAGGCTCCCGGACAGGACGGCTTCGCCGACACCGCCGTCCGGTTCTGGCCTGCGGACCGTGAACCAGAGTCCCGGGCGCGTCCTCCACCGGTTACGCCTACTCAAGCACGCTTCATCTGTCGTTCGACCCGCCAGAATGACATCTACGGCAGGAGCAGCCAGATGACTCCATGATCCAATGCGCTCCATCTGCGTGACACGCCGGGCGCGGAGCAGATGGAGCGCATCCGATCAGGGAGTCACCCGTTCTTGAGGCCGGTGACGAAGCTGGTCCAGGTGGTGGGGCCGAAGGCGAGCGTCGGGCCGGTGCGGTCCTTGGTGTCGCGTACGTCCACCTGGCCGCCAGCGAAGCGGACCTCGACACAGAGGGCGTTGTCGGAGCTGCGCGACGACGTGAACCAGTCCCGGTCCGGGGTGCTGACCTGAGGGGTCATCTCATCTCCATGGCGATCTCGCGGATCAGAGCAAGTGAGTCCTGCGAGCTTAGACCGTGTGTCGTTTGGGGTTGTTGAAGTTCAAGGTCATTCGTTGACGTGGTGTGGATGACGTGGAGAAGTACTGCCCCGACGCGTTGTGGCACCTCGCGCGGCCGTTGCTGCCGCCGCACCCGGAAAGGCACCAGGGCGGCGGCCGGCGGCGGACCGATGACCGGGCGATGCTCGCGGCGATCCTGTACGTACTGGAGTCCGGCTGCTCGTGGCGCAAGCTGCCCGCCTCGTTCCCGGTCCACTGGCGCACCGCGCACCGCCGGTTCGCCGAATGGGTCGAGGCCGGGGTGATGACCGCCCTGCACCGGGCGACGCTCGATGTCCTCGGCGCGGCCGGGCGGATCGACTGGTCGAGGGTGAGTGTCGACAGCATGCACGTACGCGCGGTGAAAAGGGGGACCTGACCGGGCCCAGCCCGGTGGACCGGGGCAAGCCCGGCTCCAAGATCCACGCCATGAGCGACCGGGGCGGGTTGCCGCTGCACGTGGGCGTCTCCGCCGCGAACCTCAACGACCACCGGATGCTCGAGGACATGGTCGACGGCGTCACACCAGTGCGTCAACCGGTCGGCCGGCCGCGTCGACGACCGGCCAAACTCCACGGCGACAAGGGCTACGACTACCCCGAATGCCGCGACCTGCTGCGCGCACGCGGCATCGTCGCACGGATCGCGCGCAAGGGCGTCGAGTCGTCGAAGCGGCTGGGCCGGCACCGCTACGTCATCGAACGCTGCCTCGAGTGGATGACCCGGTTCCGACGGCTGGTCCGCCGCTACGACCGCAAGGCTTCCCACTACCTCGGATTCCTCCACCTGGCATGCGCTCTGATCTGCTACCGCCGCGCCGACCGACTCAACCTGTTGACCAGCAACAACCCCTACTGACACACGGTCTTAACGCGCGCTCACGAGCTTCCGCGAAGGTCACCACGTAGTCGTTCACCTGCACCGACTGGTCGACGATGTCGATGAAGGTCAGGATCTCCTGCCAGACCAGGTCGGTGAGGCGGGGCGAGGCGAAGGACAGGATCTGGTACGGGCCGCCGAATGCCGGATGTGCTCCGGCACTGAACGGCATCACCCGGATCTCGATCTGCTCCGGCCGCTCGGTCATCAGGGTGACGAGGTGGTTGAGCTGGTCGCGCATCACCGCTGGGCCGCCGACCTGTTGACGCAGCGCACCTTCGTTGATCACGGTACTGAGCCGGATCGGGTCGTCGCCACCGAGCCGGACCTGACGAGCCATCCGCACGGCGACCCGCCGCTCGACCTCGGTGAGACGTACGAGAGTGTTGCCGCCACGGATGACCGCGCGGGCGTACTCCTCGGTCTGCAACAGGCCGTGGATGGCCTCTGCGGATCTGGGATGCGCCGGCCTCGTAGCCGAGGAAGCGTAGGAACTCGTTCGGGAAGAGCTTGGCGTAGTCCTGCCACCAGCCGCGACGCGCGGCACCCACCCGCAACTCCTCCAACTCGGCGGCCTCGTCCGGCTCCAGTTCGTAGATGTCGACGAGCTGCGCCAGCCGCTTCGCCGGCAACTTGACCCGGCCGGCTTCGACTCTCGCTGTGCCGCATCGACAACGCCGGCACGCGCGACCAGACGTACGACCTGCTCGGAGTCATCCGGGTCGCCGTCGACCCGCGTCAGCCGGAGAAGCTGGGGGAGAACCTGCGCGGCTGGGCGGTGGCGACCCTCACCGCCGGCGGCCACGGGTTCGGCTGCTACCACGCCGCCTTCAGCACCCTCGACGAAGACGATCAACCCGAGAGCGACCTCGGCAACCTCGACATTCAACTGGTCCGGCTCGGAAGTCCTCGTACCCGCCGCCGAATAGCCGTGTACGCCGAAGCGGCGGCGGCCCGGCTGCTCCGCGCACCGTCGCCGAGGTGAGGCTCATCCACGTCAACATCGACGGATAGCGTGGATAGGCCTCACCTCGGCGTGCACGCCGCTACCCCACAGCGACGGCGGCCGGATGCCAGAATGACGCCATGACCGGTGTGCTGGAGCGCGAGATGTTCTCGGAGGCGGAGGCGGCCCGACTGCTGCGCGTCCGGCAGTCGACCCTGCACTACTGGTTGGAAGGATCGCAGCGAAGTAGCAAATCGTACAAACCAATCCTACGTGACAAACCACGCGGCACTCGGACTGTGACCTGGGCGGAGTTCGTCGAGGCAGGCTACCTGCGGCAGTACCGGCAGACACACAACGTGCCAATGAAGGAGCTCCGTCGGTTCATCGAGCTGCTGCGTGAAGAGTTCGGCGTGCCGTACCCGCTTGCTGATCGACGTCCGTTCGTGTCGGGCCGAAACTTGGTCTACGACGCCCAGACCGCCGCCGGCCTCGGGGTCGACTACTGGATGGTGGCGGTGGCGGGCGACCAGCTCCTCCTCACCACGCCGGCGGATTCGTTCATCCGGCGGGTCGGCTGGTCCGGCGACGTCGCCGTCAGCTACAGCCCCGACGCCAACCTGGAATCACCGGTACGAATCCAGCCGGATGTCCGCTTCGGGAAGCCGTCGATCAAGGGCGTGAGCACCGAGGTCATCGCCGAACAACATGATGCGGGCGAGGACGCGGACGCGATCGCCGAGATGTACGCCCTGGACGCCAGCGACGTATCGTGGGCGTTGGCGTACGAATTCTCTGTACGGGCCACCGCCAAAGCTGCATGACCAGGACCAAACCGGCGGGAGTCCGCTTCTACTTCGACGCCGATATCCGTGGTCTCGGCATCCTCCTGTCTCGCATCCGCTCGGACGTGACGTACCCGGGAGACCCCGGTGGTGAGGTCCACAAGCGTCTCCGCCCGCCGTGCGTTGTCACCGACGTCGCAGCCAGGGACGACGTGTGGATTCCGCAGGTTACCGAGCAGGGTTGGCTGATTGTGACCCGTGACCGGCACATCCGGACTCGCCCCCGAGAGATCGCCGCCGTCCGCGAGTACGGAGCCCGGATGGTCGCCTTGACGGCTGCGGAGGCGACGAACACCTTCAACCAACTCGAGGTGGTGATGTGTCGTTGGCGGGACCTGGTCAAATGCCTCGATCGGCCTGGTCCGTTCATCTACGCCGCGACCCGGACGAGCTTCGAGCCAGTCATGTGATCCCAGCACCAATGTCATGAGCGGACTGGCGATGCTTGAGCTTGCAGCTTTGGTCGCTCTGCTGCGCCGATCAGCGGCGAACTGGTCGGAGGTCGTCCTCGACATCCAGGAGACCGGCAGCGCCGCGCAGGTGCTCGACCAGGCATTGCGTCAGCCCGAGACACTGTTTCCGGCCGTGACCGGCTCCGGTGCTGAGCTGGTTGCCGCCACTGCCGACGAGATCGCCGGATGGCAGGCGGACGGGATCGGCGTACACGCCTTCTCCGATGACAGCTACCCCGCCCAGCTGCGCGGCATCAAGGAGGCACCTCCGCTGCTGTTTACCCGTGGCGAGCTGCGGGCCAACGACCGGGCCATCGCCGTCATCGGCAGCCGCAAGGCGTCAAAGCGTGGACTGGCCATCGCACGATCGGTAGCCGCGTCGCTGGCCAACCGGGGAGTGACGGTCGCCAGCGGGTTGGCTCACGGCATCGACACTGCCGCCCATACCGCAGCCCTCGCCGCCGGTGGCCGGACCGTCGCGGTCATCGGCACCGGCATCCGCAACTTACTATCCGTCCGCCAACCGGCAGCTGCAGGACCACATCGCCGACGTCGGCCTGGTGGTCAGCCAGTTCTGGCCCGACGCCGGCCCCACCAGGCAGAGCTTCCCGATGCGCAACGCGGTGATGAGCGGCTACGCGGCGGCGACCCTCGTCGTCGAAGCCGGCGAGACCAGCGGTGCCCGGATCCAGGCACGCCTAGCGCTCGGGCATGGCCGGCCGGTGATCCTGACCAGCCATGCCCTGCAAAGCAACTGGGCACAGGCCTTCGCTACCAGCCCGGGCGTCTACGTCGTACGCGGCACAGCGGAGCTGATCGAAGCCGTCGACGCCTTGCGCAACCGGTCGGCGTGCACTGGGCTGAACTGACGCCGTCAGTCTCTGCGTGCCACCATGATGCCGTCGCTGTCGTAGGCGACAACCTCTGTGATATCGGAAAGCTCCATGCCGCTGCGTTCGTCGCCGCTGCGAGGAAGCCAGACTGCGTACGCTCCGATGTGCCGATCATCCGTCGCGGGTAGCGGATGGACCATCGAGGTGGCGGTCTGACCGAACATCGTCACCGACACGCTGGCAACTGGCCCTCGAACAACTCCGACCAGCATGATCAGTTGCGACTCCGGATCCAGCGGTGCTGGATATGGCAGTGGGTCGGCGGGAAGCGCTGGCGGGCCGGGATCCAGCGCTCCGGATGGTGCTGGATCGCACCAGATGAAGTCGTTTTCCCTGCCCACCACGTACTCGTCGTCGGAACGGGCAGTTCGTACGCAGAAGGAGTCGCCGGCCATCCAGGCAGACGTCTCCCAGCCCGGAACCCTCGCGTCGAGTGCTACCGGGCCTCCAATCGTGGGCGGGGACACGAGGGAGGACGATGGCTGAGGGGACAAGGCCGAGCCGACCCCAGAGCTGCACGCAGTCAGGGTAAGTGCTGCCAGGAAGACTCCGACGATGCGGTATCGCACTGGTCCAGTATGCATGACTTGTGTGTCCCCGCAACCACCCGGTGGCTGCGGGGACAATCTTTGACTGTCAACAGGAGAAAAGACAGGAGTACGTCCAACCGATCAAGAAATTCATGCGGACTCTTGTGGTAGTCCAGGGCAGGCGGGCGGTGTTAGCGCCGGATGCGCTTCGTGTGTCGGACTCTCCTCCTGCACTGCCCCCGTGCCACTCGACCTTATGAAGTGTCTGATTCCAGGTTACATCCCAGCCATCATCGCATAGTGGGACAGCGTATGAAAGTCCAATGTGTGTAGACAGCCCAATTGTCCAACTGGCGCAGTTGTTTCCCGCCAGGTCGGATGGTGGTGATGCCTCAATGATCTCGGCACCATCTCCGGTCCAAGTGATTTGCGTGAAGCCGCGCGAGAGTTCTTTGCCGCCACCAAGGTGTCCGGCAGCGCGCTGACAGACACCCCGGGACACCCGTCTGCAATCAGGCGTCGGCGAGCTCGTGACGGGTCTCGAAACGGGTCGGCGCGGCGGCTCGGCGGGCCGGGTCGGTGCAGAGCGCGGCGATCTCGGCCTCGGTCATCGGGCCGCCCCGGGACCGGGTGACGCCCAGGTGGCCGGGGACCTCGACGGTCGCCTTGAAGTCCCAGATGTGCCACTCCTTGCGGCCCCAGGCGCTGTTCTTCAGCTTCATCTCGATCGTGCCTTGCACGGTCTGCAGCTTGGGGCTGCGGTCCAGCGCGGCCCAGCCCATCGGACCGGCGTCGAGCGACGTGGTTCGGGAGACGGTCGACTCCCAATTCCACTCCCGGCCGATGCTCTGGCTGATGCTCGCCGACACGTTGCCCAGCGCGCCGATGCCGAAGCTGGCCGTCGCGCTGACCTCAGTGGCCATGGAGATCGACCCGCCGGTGGTGTCGGACCACTCGACCGACAGGTTGTTGTCGTACGGGGTGCAGTTCCAGTGTCGGGCCACCTCACGGAAGCCGGCCGCACTCTCGGTCACCGCCGCTGTCGGCTCGAACCGGCAGTATTCGGCGCGGCTGTCACAGCGGTCGAAGAGTTCCTGGCGGGACGGGCCGTCCCAGAACTCGACCGAGCTGTACTGGTCGTCGGCGGGCACCTGTGCGAGCTGGTCGTTGGAGTACCACATGTGGTGGGTGCCGGTGGGGTTGGCGTCGAGGTAGTAGTTGCTCGCACAGTCGGTGAGGTTCTTGAACGAGCTGATCGCGTCGTTGAAGACGCCCTTGGAGAAGCTGTTGAAGAAGTAGCGGTTGCCGCCGCTGCAGGTGCCGGTGGTCGAGATCAGGTTGAGCGTGCCGCCGGTGAAGTCAGCGTTCTTGTACGCGACTCCGAGCACCACCGGGGCGGCTGCGGCCGTACCGGCTGCCATGGCGCGGGTGGCGGTCTCGCCAGCGGCGGCGATCCGCTCGGTGGTCGCGGCGTCGAGTCGGCTGCCGTCGCGCGGGGCGTCGGTGACCGCCCCGGCCGTCGCCACCTTCATTGCGGTCCGAAAGTCGCGGTAGCAGGCCAGCTGGTCGCTCGACTCGTAGAGCAGACAGTCGGCCATCTCCGCCGTGGGCACGGTGGCGGAGGCGGCAGCGGGGGTGCTGACGGCGAGCATCGGACCCAGCATCAGCACGGCGAGCGCGGCGGCCGTACGCGCGGCCCGGAACGTCTTGTGACGATGAACGGATGTCATGGGTGAGTCTGTTGACCGCGATGAATGGATACCTGAGGAGAGGTTGGGTTTTTCTTGAGGGAGAAATGAGGAATCCGATTCGACCTCTGCGCGACGCTCCCACTGACAAGAACTGTACACAGAAACGGTCGGGATTCAAGCAGATTCCTCGATGTGATCCACGGAGGTCGATCATGCGCCGGTGCTGAGCCTGTGTGTGACCGCCAAGATCATCCAGCCGGCCCGCAGGGTACGGCGGCCGGGTACGCTACGCCGATGGCCGGTGACACCTACCGCTTCGGCGAGTACGCACTGGACATGGCCCGCTATCAGCTGTGTCGAGCCGACGTGCCGGTCCACGTCGAGCCGCGCGCCCTCGATCTGTTGCACTACCTGATCGAGCACCAGGATCGGGTCGTGCCAAAGAACGAACTGCTCGACGAGGTGTGGGGAGATCGCTTCGTCAGCGAAGCGGCACTCACCACCGCGCTGCGCAGCGCCCGACTGGCCATCGGCGACACCGGTCGCCAGCAGCGGCTGATCCGTACCGTGCATCGGCGGGGCTACCAGTTCGTCGGCCAGGCGACGGCGGCCCGTGACGACCACCGTACGCCCGGATCCGAGCCGGAGCCCGGCGGCCGGCCATCGGCCGCGAGCCCGCCGGCCGCGAGCCCGGAGGTGGCACGTCCACCGGCTGCTGGCCAGCCGATAGGCGCGGACCGTCAGGTCGTCCGGTTCTGCCAGGCCGCCGACGGCACCCGCATCGCCTACGCCACCGTCGGATCGGGTCCCCCGCTGCTGAAGGCGGCCAACTGGATGACCCACCTGGATCTGGAGTGGTCCACCCCGGTGTGGTCGCACTGGCTCAGCGGTCTGGCCCGTGACCGGCAGCTGATCCGCTACGACGAGCGGGGGTGCGGCATGTCGGACTGGGAGGTGCCGAGCTTCACGTTCGACGACTGGGTGGACGATCTCGAAACCTTGGCCGACGCCATCGGGCTCGACCGGTTTCCGCTGCTCGGGGTGTCGCAGGGCGGCGCGGTCGCGGTGGCCTACGCCGTCCGGCACCCGGAACGGGTCAGCCGGCTGATCCTCGCCGGGGCGTACGCCCGGGGTCGGCAGGTCCGGGCGCGTGACCAGGCCGAGCGGGACGAAGCCGCACTCGATCTGGATCTGGCCCGGATCGGCTGGACCCATCAGGATCCGAGCTTTCTCGGGGTGTTCGCCGCCCAGTTCCTGCCGGAGGGCACCCCGGAGGAGCTGGAGGAGTTCATCAACTTCCAGCGGCGGACCACGTCACCGGCCAACGGGGTCCGCTTCCTGGAGGAGTTCGCCAAGATCGACGTGTCGGACATCGCCCACCGGGTACGGTGCCCGACCCTGATTTTGCATTCCCGCGACGACCTGCGGGTGCCGACCTCGCAGGCCACCGAACTGGCCACGCTCATCCCGGACAGCCAACTGGTCCTGCTGGACAGTCGTAACCATCTGCTCACCGCGTCCGAGCCGGCGTGGCCGGAGTTCCTGGCGCAGATCGACGCCTTCCTCACCGACTGAGCCAGCAGGTCTCACCAACCGAGCCGGCAGGCCTCACCAACGCAGGGCGCAGGCCCTGTCAGGGCAGCCCGATCAGGTGCGCCATCTGCCGCATCTGGTGGTCGAAGTATTCCTCGCGGGCGCGGATGGTGCCGTCGAGGTGGCCGAAGAGTTCGAAGCTGACCGAGCCGAAACACTGGGTCCAGCCTAGGGCGCCGCCGGCGAGCAGGGTCTCGGGCAGCCCGGGAAAGAGCGCGTCGCGGACGGCGGCGAGGTCGGCGTGGACCGGGCCGGGCAGGCTCTCGCCGCCAGTGTCGACCAGCAGGCCGGCGGCGACGCCGTCGACGAGGATCCGGATCAGGACGGTCGGAATCCGTACGGCCGTCGTGGTGGTTTCCGCCGGGGCGGCGTAGCCGGGTACCGGGCTGCCGAAGAGCAGGGCGTACTCGGCGGGGTGGGCCAGCGCCCACCGGCGGATCGCGTGGCAGACGGCGAGCCACCGGCCGCGCAGGTCGGCCCGGTCGCCGACCTCCTCGTCGGCGGCTTCGGCGTCGGCGGCGAGGGCGTGGTAGCCGTCCACGATGAGCGCGGTGAGCAGGTCGTCGCGGCTCGGGAAGTAGCGGTAGATCGCCGACGAGACCATCCCCATGTCGCGGGCGACCGCCCGCAGCGACAGGTTCGCGCCGTCGGTGGCGAGCTGACGGCGGGCGATCGCCTTGATTTCGGTGATCATTTCGGCCCGGGCTCGGGCCCGGATGGCGGCGGCTGGCATGCCAGTGAGTGTCGCACACTTCCGAGAGCAGTGCTCTTGACGAACATCGACCCGATGGGAGAGCATCAAACTCACCAGAGAGCGGTGCTCTCGATGAGCAGAGGAGACTCCAGTGTCCGTACACCTGATCCTCGGCGCCGGCATGGTCGGCACCACCACCGCACGCCACCTGGCCGACCGGGGCGAGCAGGTCCGGATCGTCAGCCGCTCCGGCCGTGGCCCGACCCACCCGCAGGTGGAGCGGATCGCCGCCGACGCCACCGACGCCGACCGGCTCGCCAGCCTCGCCAACGGCGTCACCGCCATCTACAACTGCCTCAACCCGGCCTACCACCGCTGGCTCACCGACTGGCCGCCGATGGCCGCCGCCCTGCTCACCGCCGCCGAACGCTCCGGCGCCCCACTGGTCATCGCCGGCTGCCTGTACGGCTACGGCGAGGTCACCGACCCGATGACCGAACAGACCCCGCTCGCCGCCCGCCACCCCAAGCTGGCCATGCGGGCCGACATCTGGCGCGCCGCCCTCGCCGCCCAGCGCGCCGGCCGGATCCGCGCGGTCACCGAGGTCCGGGGCAGCGACTACCTGCAGGCCCAGTCGATCTTCACCAACGTGCTCGGCGCGCCGCTGCTCGCCGGCCGCCGCGCCTTCGTGCCGGCACCGCTCGACGTACCGCACACCTGGACCTCGACCAACGACATGGCGGCCATGTTGGTCGCCGCCGCCACCGACCAGCGGGCCTGGAACCGCGCCTGGCACACCCCCAGCGCGCCGCCGCTGACCATCCGGCAACTCGCCACCCGCTTCACGGATGTGGCCGGGGCACCCGCGCCGAAGCTCACCGCCATCCCCGGTCCGATCGTGTACGCCACCGGCCTGTTCTCCCCGATGCTGCGCGAACTGCGGACCACCGCCTACCAGTTCGCGCGGCCGTTCGTCATGGACTCCACCGCCGCCACCGCCACCTTCGGCCTGCGGCACCAGCCGATCGACGCGGCGCTGCGCGAGGCCGTCGCCCTGCTCGGCGGCACGCCGGTCGGCGGGGCGCTGGCCGACCAGAGCGCCACCACGGCTTGACAAGGGACGGCATCCGCAGTGGACGATGCGACGTGCGCATTCTCGTGGTAGGTGGAACGGGCCTCATCGGCACCCACGTCGTGGACGTGCTGCGCGAGCGGGACCACGTCGTGACCACGGTGGCGCGGACCCCGCGCGCCGGCGTCGACCACGTGCTCGACGTCGAGACCGCCTCGGTCGACGACCTGCGGCCACTGCTCGCCGGCCAGGACGGCATCGTGTACGGCAGCCGCGCGGACGAGCAGCGGGTGCTCCGCAAGCCGATCCTTCCCGTACTCCGCCGCGAGATCGTCGACCCCGTGGCGCGCGCGTTCACCGCCACCCGCGACGCCGGGGTCACTCGCGGGGTGATCCTCGGCTCCTACTACACCTACGTCGACCGGCTGCGTCCGCAGTGGCGGCTCGCCGACCGTCACGCGTACATCCGGTGCCGACTGGAGCAGGCCGCGCAGGCGCGGGCGGCGGCCGGGCCCGACCTGCCGGTCGCGGTGCTGGAACTGCCCTTCGTCTTCGGCCGGGCCGGTGACCGGCTGCCCAACTGGGCCGGCCCGCTGGACCGGTGGGCGCGGTCGGGGGCACCCCTGCTCGTACCGGTCGGCGGAACCGCCGCGATCTCGGCCCGCAGTGTCGCCGAGGTCGCGGTCGACGCGCTGGAGCATGCGCGCGGCACGGACATCCCGGTCGCCGACGAGAACCTTACCTGGCACGAGATGATCACGCGGATCGCGGCGGCGGTCGGCCGGCCCCGTCGGGTGACCCGCCTGCCGGCCGGGGCGGTCCGGGCCGGCCTGCGGCTTGGCGGTGTGCTGCAGGCGCTCGGCGGCAAGGAGTCCGGTCTCGCCCCGGACCACCTCGCCGACGTCCTCCTGGCCGAGCTGTTCATCGAACCGGTGACCGGTCGGCCGCTCGATCCGGCGCTGCGCGACACCTTCGCCGCGCCACCGCCGGCCGACCAATATCCGCGCTGACGGATAGCGCCGCCCGGTGACTGGATCACATCCACGGCGGCGAGTGCGACAAGACCTGGCAACAGCGACGTGACCCGAGCAACACGATAGTGCAACGTCGATTGATGAGTATCGGGCAATGGGCGACCCCGGTAGTCCCGACCTCGGCGGGGGTGTGCCGACCCACTGCCCGTACTGCTCCCTGCAGTGCGGGGTACGGATGTGGCCGGCACCGCCCCGACCACCCGTCATCGAGCCAGCCGACTTCCCCACCAACCAGGGCGGACTGTGCGCCAAAGGCTGGAGCGCGCCCGAACTGCTCGACCACCCGGACCGGCTGCTCACCCCGCTGGTGCGGGCAGACCCGGCCGACCGACGCAGCCCGCTGCGTCCGGCCGGCTGGGACGAGGCCCTCCATCGGATCACCGCCGCGATCCAGACCAGCCAGCACCGGTACGGGCCGGCCAGCGTCGGCCTGTTCGGCGGCGGCGGGCTGACCAACGAAAAGGCGTACCAGCTGGGCAAATTCGCCCGGATCGGGCTGCGCACCCCGCACATCGACTACAACGGCCGGTTCTGCATGTCCTCGGCGGCCACCGCCGGCAACCGGGCCTTCGGCATCGACCGGGGCCTGCCGTTCCCACTCGCCGACATCGCCGACGCCCGCGCCGTACTCGTCGTCGGCGGCAACCCGGCCGACACGATGCCACCGGCCATGCAGTACTTCGACGCCGGACGGGCCGCCGGCGCCGTCCACATCGTGGCCGACCCCCGGCGTACGGCGACCGCCCGGGGCGCCGGCATCCACCTGCCGGTGGCACCCGGCACCGACCTGGCCCTGGCCAACGGGCTGCTGCACATCGCCATCCGGGCCGGCTACATCGACGAGGCGTACATCCGCGACCGCACCACCGGCTACGCCGCCGTCCGCGCCGCCGTCGCCGGCTACTGGCCGGACCGGGTGGAACGGATCACCGGCGTCTCCGAGGACCTGCTGCAGCGTACGGTGCACGCCCTCGCGACCGCGCCGACCGCGATGATCCTCACCGCGCGCGGCGCCGAGCAACACAGCAGCGGTACGGACACCACCCAGGCGTACATCAATCTGGCCCTCGCTCTCGGGCTGCCCGGCCGACCCGGCAGCGGCTTCGGCACCGTCACCGGTCAGGGCAACGGCCAGGGCGGCCGCGAACACGGGCAGAAGGCCGACCAGCTGCCCGGCTACCGGCGGATCGACGACCCGGCCGCCCGCGCCCACGTCGCCGCCGTATGGGGTGTCGACCCGGCCGAACTACCCGGCCCCGGGGTCTCCGCCACCGAGATGATCGACCAGATCGGCACCCCCGGCGGAGTCCGCACCATGCTGGTGTTCGCCTCCAACATCCTGGTCTCCGCACCCGACCGGAACCGGGCCGCCGACCGGCTGGCCGCGCTGGACTTCCTCGCCGTCTCGGACATCTTCCGCTCCGAGACCGCCGCCGTCGCCGACGTGGTGCTGCCGACCGCCCAATGGGCCGAGGAGGAAGGCACCATGACCAACCTGGAAGGTCGGGTGCTGCGCCGCCGCCGGGTGCTGCCGCCACCGGACGGCGTACGCGACGACCTGAGCGTGCTGGCCGCGCTCGCCGACCGGCTCGGCCGGGGCACCTACTTCTCCGCCGACCCGCAGACCGTCTACGACGAGCTGCGCCGGGCCAGCGCCGGCGGGATCGCCGACTACGCCGGCATCAGCTACCAGCGGATCGAAGCCGAGGAGGGAGTGTTCTGGCCGTGCCCGACCGACGACCACCCCGGTACGCCGCGACTGTTCACCGAACGGTTCGCCACCGGTGACGGGCGGGCCCGGTTCATCCGGGTGGAGCACCGCGACCCGGCCGAGCTGCCCGACCACCGCTACCCGTACCTGCTCACCACCGGCCGGATCATGGGCCAGTACCAGAGCGGCAACCAGACCCGCCGCGCGCCGTCGCTGGCCAGCACCGCCAGCGACCCGAAGGCCGAGATCCACCCCGACCTGGCCCGCCGGCTCGGCATCGGCACCGCCGACCTGGTCGAGTTGACCACCCGGCGGGGCCGGGCGGTGTTCCGGGCCTACCTGACCGAGCACATCCGTCCGGACACCGTCTTCGTGCCGTTCCACTGGGGCGGCCTGGCCAGCGCCAACGCGTTGACCGACCCGACCCTGGACCGCCACTCCCGGATGCCGGCCTTCAAGGTCTGCGCGGTGGCGCTGCGCCGCCTCGCCGGGCCGGACGATCCCGCCACCTGACGAAGGGAACCACGATGCAGTCGACCCCACGCTTCCTGCAAGGAGTGTTCACGTTCGACGGCAAAGGGTTGGAGACTCCGCTGCCGCTGGACGACGCCCTGCGCTACACGGTCCCGGACGGGCTGGTCGCGCAGACCGTCTACTTCCGGGGCGGCAACAGCTCCGGCGAGCTGATCTACGTCCTGCTGCTGCGCGACGGCGTCCCGATGCGCTACTTCCCGATCGGCGCCCGCGACGCGGTGCACGTACCGCTGCGGGTGGTCGAGGACCTCGACAGCGGCACCGTGCTGGAGCTGCAGGTGGCCGCGCCGACCGGGGTCACCGGCACCGTCGTGCTCGACCTCGGCCTGGTCGAGGTGTGACATGACGCAGACGCAGACGCAGACGCAAATTCAGCGACGTCCGAGGCTGGTGGTGGTCGGCAACGGCATGGCCGGTGCCCGTACCGTCGAGGAGATCATCGACCGGGTCGGCCCGGACCGCTACGACATCACCATGTTCGGGGCCGAACCGTACGGCAACTACAACCGGATCCTGCTGTCCAACGTGCTCTCCGGAGCCGAGGCCGAGGACGGCATCTTCCTCAACAGCCTGCCCTGGTACCAGGAGAACGGCATCACCCTGCGGGCCGGCCTGGAGGTCACCCGGATCGACGGATTCGCCAAGGTGGTGCACGCGATCGACGGCAGGGCCACACCGTACGACAAGTTGGTGATCGCCACCGGAAGCGTGCCGTACGTGCCGCCGATCGACGGCGCGCACCATCCCCGGCGCGGCTTCCACCAGGGCGTGTTCACCTTCCGTACGCTCGACGACACCCGGGCGATGATCCGCTACGCCCGCGACCACGAGCGGGCGGTGGTGATCGGCGGCGGTCTGCTCGGCCTGGAAGCCGCCCGCGGCCTGCAGCAGTACGGCGTGTCGGTGACCCTGCTGCACGCCGCCGGCCACCTGATGAACGCCCAACTCGACGCTACCGGCGGGGACATCCTGCGGCGCAGCGTCGAACGGCTCGGCATCGAGGTCGTCACGAAGGCCCGTACCGAACGGATCCTCGGCAAGGACGCCGTCGAAGGGGTCCGGCTCGCCGACGGACGCACGTTCGCCGCCGACATGGTGGTGATCGCCGCCGGGATCCGGCCGAACACCGCGCTCGCCCAGGTCAGTGGCTTGCCGGTGGAGCGGGGCATCGTCGTCGACGACCAGCTGCGGGTGCTCGACGAGCCGGACATCTACGCGGTCGGCGAGTGCGTGCAGCACCGGGGCCAGACGTACGGACTGGTCGCCCCGCTGTGGGAGCAGGCGAAGGTGCTCGCCGGACATCTCACCGGCACCGACCCGACGGCCGCGTACCACGGCTCGCGGACCGCGACCAAGCTGAAGGTCGCCGGGGTCGACGTGGCCGCGATGGGCGTCACCGCCCCTGAACGTGACGACGACGAGTTCGTGGTCTTCGCCGAACCCCGACGCGGCGTCTACAAGAGCGTGGTGGTCCGCGACGACCGGCTGATCGGCGCCACCCTGGTCGGTGACGTCAGCAAGGTCGGCTTCCTGATGCAGGCGTTCGACCGGGGTCTGCCGCTGCCGGAGGAACGGGTCCGGCTGCTGTTCGACCTCGGCGGGCCGTCGGCCGAGGTCTCCGCCGCCGAACTCGCCGACGACGCCCAGGTCTGCAACTGCAACGGGGTCAGCAAAGGCGCGCTGGTCGCCACCGTGACCGGCGGGGTACGCACGCTGACCGGGGTGATGGACGCCACCCGCGCCGGCAAAGGCTGCGGCTCCTGCAAGAGCCTGGTCGCGCAGATCGTCGATTGGGCGGCCGGCGGCGAGGTCGAGGCGGACCCGAGCGCCAACTGGTACGTGCCCGGGGTGCCGATGGACAAGCCGACCCTGATGGCCGAGATCCGCGCCCGAGGTCTGCGCAGCGTGTCGGCGGTGTTCGACGCGCTCGCCGACGGCCGCGAGGACGCCAAGAGCAAGATGGGCCTGGTGTCGCTGCTGCGGATGATGTGGGGCGACGAGTACGTCGACGAGCGCGGTGCCCGCTTCATCAACGACCGGGTGCACGCCAACATCCAGCGGGACGGCACCTTCTCGGTCGTACCGCAGATGAAAGGCGGCTGCACCACTCCCGCCCAGCTGCGCCGGATCGCCGACGTGGCCGAGAAGCACCAGGTGCCGTTGGTGAAGTTGACCGGCGGGCAGCGCATCGACCTGCTCGGCATTCGCAAGGAGGACCTGCCGAAGGTGTGGGCCGACCTGGACATGCCGTCCGGGTACGCGTACGGCAAGAGCTTCCGGACCGTGAAGACCTGTGTCGGTAGCGACTTCTGCCGGTTCGGGCTGGGCGACTCGACCGCGCTCGGCATCGCGATCGAGGAACGGTTCCAGGGGCTGGAGGCGCCGGGCAAGCTGAAGCTGGCGGTCACCGGCTGCCCGCGCAACTGCGCCGAGGCGTACGTCAAGGACCTGGGTGTGGTCGCGATCGAAGGCGGCAGGTGGGAGATCTACGTCGGCGGCGCGGCCGGTGCCCACGTCCGCAAAGGTGACCTGCTTGCCACAGTGGACACACCTGAAGAGGTGGTGGTGTTGACCGGCCGGTTCCTGCAGTACTACCGGGAGAACGCCAACTGGCTGGAACGCACCTACGCGTTCGTGCCCAGGATCGGCATCGAACGGCTGCGGGAGTTGATCGTCGAGGACAGCGACGGGCTCGGGGCCGGGCTCGACGAACGGATGGCGGAGTCGGTGGCCGCGTACCGGGATCCGTGGCGGGAGCGGGACACCCCGGCGACCCCGGGCCAGTTCCGGACCGCGCTGCCGTTGCTGCCGCTACCGGCGGTGCCGGTGCGCGCCGGGGACCGGCCGTGACCGCCGTGAACGACGGCCGCCTGGTCGACGGCGGCGTGGCCGACGGCCGCCTGGTCGACGGCGGCGTGGCCGACGGGCGGTTGCACGACGGCGGCGTGGCCGACGGGCGGTTGGTCGAGCATCGGATCGGTCCGGCGGCGGAGATTCCGCCGGGCGAAGGGCGGGCCTATCCGGTCGACGGCGAGATGGTGGCGGTGTTCCGGCTGACCACGGGGGCGCTACGGGCGGTGTCGGCGGTCTGCCCGCACGCCGGCGGCCCGATCGCCGACGGCCTCGTCGACACCGAGGTGGTGATCTGCCCACTGCATCAGCACATCTTCGAGTTGGCGACCGGCTGCTCCCGTAGCGGGCAGCAGCCGCTGCGCGTCTACCCGATACGCCAGGACCCGGACGGCACCGTGTGGGTGTCGGCTCCGGCCGACAGCCACGGATAGACCTCACAATGCCTGTGGTCGGCCGGTGCGGACGATGACCACGTATCGACATCACCGTTTTCTCGTCTAGTAAACACTCGCTTCGTAGGCTGAGCACTCAATTCACCCGGAAAACCCGCTCCCTGGTCGATTCCGGGATCTGCCCGGACGTCATCGATCGCCACCGTCCGCCACCCGATCGCAAGGAGCCACCTGATGGCCAACGAGACAGTCGATACCGAGACGGTAAAGGACCAATCCCGCGAGAACCGGAAGCGCTGGATCGCCCACTGGGAGCCAGAGAACCCCCAGTTCTGGCAGACCGTGGGGCGGCCGGTGGCCCGACGGAACCTCATCTTCTCCATCTTCGCCGAGCACATCGGCTTCTCGGTGTGGCTGCTCTGGAGCATCGTCGTGGTCCGGCTGGGCAGCGCGGGATGGGATCTCACGGTCAGCCAGTCGCTCTGGCTGACCGCCGTACCCAGCGGCGTCGGAGCGTTCCTGCGCCTGCCGTACACCTTCGCGGTGCCGATCTTTGGCGGCCGCAACTGGACCGTCGTCTCCGCGCTGCTGCTGCTGATTCCGTGCGCCGGTCTCGCCTGGGCGGTCGAGAATCCACAAATCGGGTACGGCTGGTTGTTGGTGATCGCCGCGACGGCCGGATTCGGCGGCGGCAACTTCGCCTCCAGCATGGCGAACATCTCGTTCTTCTACCCCGAACGGGAAAAGGGCTGGGCGCTCGGGCTGAACGCCGCCGGCGGCAACATCGGCGTCGCGGTGGTGCAGTTCGTGGTGCCCAAGGTGCTCGTCATCGGCGGCGGGCTGGCGCTGTCCTGGGCCGGTCTCATCTACATCCCGCTGGCGGTCATCGCGGCTGTCTGCGCCTACCTATACATGGACAACCTGGCCGAGGCCAAGGCCGACGTCGAACCGGTGTGGTCGTCGCTGCGGCACAGCGACACCTGGATCATGTCGCTGCTCTACATCGGAACGTTCGGCTCGTTCATCGGCTACTCGGCGGCGTTCCCGACCCTGCTGAACGCGGTGTTCGACCGGCCGGACATCGCGCTCGGCTGGGCGTTCCTCGGGGCCGGGATCGGCTCGGTCAGCCGACCGCTCGGCGGCCGGCTCTCCGACCGGATCGGCGGTGCCCGGGTGACCGCGGGCAGCTTCATCGTCCTCGCGGCCGGCGCCTACGCCGCGCTCTGGGCCGTCCAGCAGCAGAACCTGGGCATCTTCTTCGTCAGCTTCATGCTGCTGTTCGTCGCCACCGGCGTCGGCAACGG
This sequence comes from Solwaraspora sp. WMMD406, assembly GCF_029626025.1. NCBI lineage: Bacteria > Bacillati > Actinomycetota > Actinomycetes > Micromonosporales > Micromonosporaceae > Solwaraspora > Solwaraspora sp. WMMD406. The sequence goes on along the minus strand of NZ_JARUBF010000001.1, from coordinate 419,503 downwards.
TTCCACGTACCGGATGATCTCGAAGATCTTCCGGGTCAAGGGCGAGGATCGCGGCGGCTCCCCGGAGACCATGCTGCGGATGCGCCGCGAAGCGGCCGGCGCGCTCGGCATCATCTCCTCGGTCGGCGCCTTCGGCGGCTTCCTGGTGCCGATCTGCTACGCGTGGGCCCGGTCGACGTACGGTGACATCGAACCGGCGCTGCGCTTCTACGTGGTCCTGTTCCTGGTGATGTTGGCCGTCACCTGGTTCGCCTACCTGCGGCGCGGCTCACGGATGGCGCAGGCCGGCGTCTAGGAGACGGCGCAGACCGGCGTCTAGGATCGGTCGTCGTGCGCGTACTTCTCATCGGCAGCGGCGGTCGCGAGCATGCGCTCGCCCTGAGCATGGCCGCCGACCCCGCCGTCGACCAGCTGATCGCCGCCCCCGGCAACCCCGGCATCGCGGCCGTCGCCGAACTGCGGTCGGTCACCGCGACCGACCCGCAGTCCGTCGCCGCCCTCGCCGTCGAGGCCCACGCCGACCTGGTTGTGGTCGGCCCGGAGGCACCGCTGGTCGCCGGCGTCGCCGACGCGGTACGCGCGAAGGGCATCGCCTGCTTCGGGCCGTCGGCCGCCGCCGCCGAACTCGAAGGATCCAAGACGTTCGCCAAGGACGTGATGGCCGCCGCCGGGGTGCCGACCGCCCGATCCGCCACCTGCCGTACGGCGGCGGAGGTGGCAGCCGCGCTGGACGACTTCGGCGCCCCGTACGTGGTGAAGAACGACGGACTGGCGGCCGGCAAGGGCGTGGTGGTGACCGAGGACCGGACCGCCGCCCTCGCCCACGCCGAGTCGTGTGGGCAGGTGGTGGTCGAGGAGTACCTCGCCGGCCCCGAGGTGTCGCTGTTCGTGGTGACCGACGGCACGGCGGCGGTGCCGCTGCTGCCGGCGCAGGACTTCAAACGGGTCGGCGACGGCGACAGCGGTCCGAACACCGGCGGCATGGGGGCGTACGCGCCGTTGCCGTGGGCGCCGCCCGGCCTGGTGGACCAGGTGATGGCGGAGGTGGTGCACCCGACGCTCGCCGAGATGCGCCACCGGGGCACCCCGTTCGTCGGGCTGCTCTACGTGGGGTTGGCGATCACCGCCGCCGGTCCCCGGGTGATCGAGTTCAACGCCCGGTTCGGTGACCCGGAGACCCAGGTGGTGCTGGCCCTGCTGGAGACGCCGCTCGCCGGGCTGCTGTCCGCCGCCGCGACCGGCACCCTCGCCGACCATCCGCGGCTGCGCTGGCGGGACGGGGCGGCGGTGACCGTGGTGCTCGCCTCCGCCGGTTACCCGACGACGTCGCGGTCCGGCGACGTGCTCACCGGTGCCGAGCAGCCGGGCGTGATCCACGCCGGCACCGCCCGTACCGACTCCGGTGACCTCGTCTCGGCCGGTGGGCGGGTGCTGGCCGCCACCGGCACCGGCGCCGATCTGGCAGAGGCGCGCGACGCCGCGTACCGGTTGCTGGCCGGGATCACCCTGCCCGGCGGGCACTCCCGGCGGGACATCGCGCTGGCCGCCGCCGAAGGTCGGATCACCCTGCCCTGAGCCGAAGGCCGGATCATCCTGCCCCGATCGGATATCCGCAGCGGGGCCGGGTACCGACCCGGCATGGTGACGAGCTACCAGGACGTGCTGAACAGCCTGAACGAGCTGGACTTCCCGGCGGACAAGGACCGGATCGTCGCCGAGGCGCAGCGGGCCGGTGCCGATCCGGGCGTGCTGCGGGCGTTGCGGGCGTTGCCGCCGGTCGAGTACGCCAACCGGGCGCAGGTGGCGCGGTCGGCCGCGATCGACCCGGCTCCCGAGCAGGATCCGGCCGAGCGGGCCGCGCGGGCGCGGTTCCGGGACCATCAGCGGGTCGCCCAGCATCTGCGCCAGCCGTGACGCCGACTCTGGTTCAGAAGCCGGCCGGCCGGGGCAGTTCGCGGGCCACCACCTTGCCGGTGCCGGTGGTGCCGGAGGTCAGCACGATGGTCCGGCCCTCGCGTTCGGGCGGCCCGAGGGCGGTCGCGGTTGCCGGTGCCGACGGTGACAACTCGGCGTACCGGGTCGCGTCGACGCGGACGACGTCGGCCGGTACGGCCAGGAGCTGTTCGCTGAACTCCCGGTCGTGCAGCAGGACCCGGAGCTGGGTGGTCGGCGGCGACACCGTACGTGGAACGCAACGTCCCGGCAGGCCTTCGGCGTGGGTGAGCAGCTCGCGGTAGGTGACCTCCCGGTCGGCGTCGTCGATCAGCGCCACCCGGTCCGGGTCGCGGGCGGCGGCCTGGCGTAACTCGCCGGCCAGTCCGAAGCCCCAGCGTCGCAGCGAGTCGAGTTGCGCCGCCACCCGCATCGGGTTCCCAGGTGTGAGTACGCCGCGTCGGGCGAGTGTGGTGATCACGAACGGCAGCTCCACGTCAAACCCCCAGCCGTGGGGCCGGTGGGCCGGTGGCCGACCGCCCCTCAGCAGAGGACACGCATCGGGGCGGCCTGCGGATCGGTGTCGGTGTGATCGGGGATCGGTGCCGGCGGATCAGGAGGGCCGGGCTGGTCAGCCTTTGGGGATGTCGAAGAGATTGGCGATGTTGGCGGCGAGGCCGAGGTCGCCCTTGGCCTTCAGCTTGCCGGTCATGAACATCATCATCGGGTTGGCGCTGCCGGAGATCACCTTGACGAAGTCGAGCGGCGCGAGAGTCAGCGTCAGGCGCGGTTCCCGCTCCGGGGTGCTGGTGACCTGGCAGGTCCCGTTGTCGATGACGATCTCGTAGGTGTCGGTGCCGCCGTCCGGCCGTCCGGTGATGTTCCAGTGGATCACCGCGCTGGTGGATCCGGCCTTTTCCGGGCGGAACAGGGACGGCATCCGACCGAACGCCTCGTCGAGGATGGGGCCGCGCAGGTCGCTCTGCATCACCTCGTTGATTGTGGAATCCGGCGTCGATTTCACCAGTTTGGTGAATTCCTTGGCGTCCATCGAGGCGAGCCGCGCGGGGTCGAAGTCGGTCATTATGCACCCTCCGGGTTGATTTACCATACCTACTCTAGCGTAACCTTACGCACGCGTAGGTATGCTCACAAGGTGTCCACCGCCCCAGCGTTCCGCCGCCTGCCCCGGGCCGTACGGGAGCGGCAGATGCTCGACGCCGCGGTGCTGATCTTCTCCCGACGCGGCTACCACGCCGCCGCGATGGACGAGATCGCCGAACAGGCCGGCATCTCCAAACCGATGCTGTACGCGTACCTCGGCACCAAAGAGCAACTCTTCGTCGCCTGCCTGCACCGGGAAGCGGCCCGGCTGCTGGAGGCGGTCGTCGGAGCGGTCGGTCCCGACCTCGCGGGTGACGAGCAACTCTGGCGTGGGCTGCGGGCCTTCTTCGGCTTCGTCGGCGCGCACCGGGACGGCTGGTCGGTGCTCTACCGGCAGGCACGGGCCGAGCAGCGGTTCGCCGGGGAACTCGCCACCCTGCGGGCCAGCATGGTGACGGCGATCGTCGGCCTGCTCGGCCGCGCGGTCGGCGTCGACGACCCGCAGGAGCAGTCGCCTCGCCGTCCGGTGCGGCCGGTCGATCTCGACGTCATGGCGCACGCCCTGGTGGGCGCGATCGAATCGCTCGCGGATTGGCTGGTCGACCATCCCGAAGCCGATCCGGACGTCACCGCCGCCCGGATGATGAACGTGGCCTGGCTCGGTGCGGCCCAACTCCTGCGGGGTCGACTGTGGCGGCCAGCCGTCGGCTGAGCCCGGCCAGCGTCAGCTGAGCCCGGCCAGCGTCAGCTGAGCGCGTCGGGCCGTCAGCTGACCGTACCCGTCAGATGCGGGCGGGCGGTCCGGGCGTCGTGCAGCCCGAACGTCCAACCGTTTCCGGCCAGGTCGGCCCGGGCGGCGAACGAGACGGTCGCCGGCAGCGGCATCGGCGCGGCGAAGGTCACCGCCACCGTGTACGCCGAGGGCAGCCGACCCTCCAGAGCGGCCAGACACCGTGCCGTACTCCACATGCCGTGGGCGATCCGCCGGCGGAAGCCGAACAGCCGGGCGCCGAGGGTCGAGGTGTGGATCGGATTGTGGTCCCCGGAGACCCGGGCGTACCGCGTACCCACCTGGGCCGGGACCCGCCACCAGGAGGGCCGTCGGGACCCTCGCCGCGACGGCGGCGGCCGCCCGTACGGTGCGGGTACGTCGACTCGCCGCGCCACACCACCTCGTCGTCCACACTCGCCGTGGCGACCACGTCGAACATCCAGCCTCGGCGACGCGGTCGTAGCCGGGCGGCGTGCGCGGCCCGGCGCGGAGTTGGCGAAGCTCGCGTACCGGTCACCCATGGGCGTATCCTACTCGTCAGTAGGGTATCGGCAAGGGGATCGGTGTCTGGAGGAGGCACATCGTGGCGAGCATCCGCCGGGTCGCGATCGTCGGAGGCAACCGGATTCCGTTCGCGCGGTCCAACAGTCACTACGCCGACGCCACCAACCAGGACATGCTGACCGCGGCGATCGACGGTTTGATCGCCCGGTTCGGGCTGGCCGGTGAACTGCTCGGCGAGGTCGTGGCCGGGGCGGTGCTCAAGCACGCCCGGGACTTCAACCTCACCCGGGAGGTCGTGCTCGGCTCGCGCCTCGACCCCCGTACGCCGGCCTACGACATCGGGCAGGCCTGCGGCACCGGGCTGGAAGCGGCCATCCTCGTCGCCAACAAGATCGCGTTGGGTCAGATCGAGGTCGGGATCGCCGGCGGTGTCGACACCACCAGTGACGCGCCGTTGGCGGTCAACGAGGAACTGCGCCGTACGCTGCTGCGGATCAACTCCGCCCGGACTCTCGGCGACCGGCTCCGGGCCGCCCGGCGGCTGCGACCGGGTCAGATGTTCGCCCCGGAGGCCCCACGCAACGCCGAACCCCGTACCGGACTGTCCATGGGGGAACACGCGGCGATCACAGCTCTGGAATGGAACATCGACCGACAGGCACAGGACGAACTGGCGCTCGCCTCGCATCGTCGGCTGGCCGCCGCGTACGAGCGGGGCTTCTTCGACGACCTGATGACGCCCTACCTGGGGCTGACCAGCGACCAGAACCTGCGACCGGACGCCAGCGTCGACAAACTCGCCCGGCTCCGACCGGTCTTCGGCACCCGGGGCCGAAACGCCGACCGGGCGACCCTGACCGCCGGCAACTCCTCCCCGCTCACCGACGGGGCGTCCGCCGTACTGTTGGCCAGCGAGGAGTGGGCGACGCGGCGCGACCTTCCGGTGCTGGCCTGGTTCGGGCCGTCCGAGGTCGCCGCCGTCGACTTCGTGCACGGCGACGACGGGCTGTTGACGGCCCCGGTGTACGCGGTGCCGCGCCTGTTGGCACGGGCCGGGCTGACCCTGCGGGACTTCGACTTCTACGAGATCCACGAGGCGTTCGCCGCACAGGTGCTGGCGACGCTGGCGGCTTGGGAGTCGCCGGAGTTCTGCCGGGACCGTCTCGGTCTGGCCGAGGCTCTCGGCAGCATCGATCGGGCCAAGCTCAACGTCAACGGGTCGTCGCTCGCCGCCGGGCACCCGTTCGCCGCCACCGGCGGGCGGATCGTCGCGACCGCGGCGAACTGCTCGCCGAACGCGGCTCCGGGCGCGCGCTGATCTCGATCTGTGCGGCCGGCGGGCAGGGCGTCACGGCGATCGTCGAGCGGTGAGGTCCGCTGAGGTGTGAGGACCGCTGCGGTGCGGTCCGTCGCAGTGCGTACCGCTGCGCGGTGAGACCTGAGCGCGTGGTCAGTGCGGGGGGCGTCGGCCGGCGGCCACCCGCAACGCCGCGCCGAGCAGGATCGCCAGTACCCCGCCGGCCGCGACGTCGCCCGGCTCCGGCCCGGTCACCGGCAACTCGGGTCCGGAAGCGCCGACGAGGGTCAGGCCAGTCGTGTCGTCTCGCCCAGTGTCGTTCCGCCCGGTCTCGGGTTCGCCGTCCGGGCTGGTCGGTTCGACGTAGGTGTACGTACCGGCCGGCACGGCTCCGGCGGGGAACACGACCTCGACCGAGGTGGGACCGCCAGCGTTGGGCGGAGTGTCCACGATGATCACCATTCCGTCCCGGTCCACCGCGAAGTTGTCGCCGGGGCTGCCGGCGAAGGTGACACCTGTCGCGGCCGTGAGGCCGGTGCCGGTGATGACGACGGTGGTTCCGCCCGAGGCCGGTCCGGTGTCCGCGTCGATGCCGGCGACCCGCGCGTCGGTCGGCGGGGCGGTGTCGGCGAGTGTCGCGTCGGCCGGACCGGTCGTCTCCGAGCTGATGACGGCACCGGCGAACGCCGCCAGCAAGGTGATCGAGATTCTTCGTTGCATGGTGAGGCGCACGTTCCTTCGTCTCAGTGGTGGCGACGTCCGGCTTCGAGGGCAGGAGTGGCCCGGCCGGCGATGGACCCGTCTGGCTGAACGACGAAAAATGCGGCTAGTTACGCATTTATGTCGAGATTGGGCAGCCGGCGGTCGTCAAGGTAGCGGACGGGATAGCGATCCCCAGGTACGTGATCGCGCCACGGTGCCGACCGCACCGTCGCCAGCTGGCCCGACCGGTCCGACGGGGTCCGGCGACATGACAGACTGCGGTACGTGACTTCGCGCCCGCAGATCCCCAACGTGCTCGCCGCTCGCTACGCCTCCCCGGAACTCGTCGCCATCTGGTCCCCGGAGGAGAAGATCCGGATGGAGCGGCGGCTGTGGCTGGCTGTGCTGCGCGCCCAGCGGGATCTCGGCGTGACGCTGCCGGACGGGGTCGTCGAGGCGTACGAGCGGGTTCTCGACCGGGTCGACCTGGCGGCGATCGCGGACCGTGAGCGGGTCACCCGCCACGACGTGAAGGCCCGGATCGAGGAATTCAGCGCGCTGGCCGGACACGAGCACGTACACAAGGGAATGACGTCCCGGGATCTCACCGAGAACGTCGAACAGCTGCAGATCCGGGCGTCCATGGAACTGATCCGTGACCGGACGGTCGCGGCGCTGGTGCGGCTGGCCCGGCTCGCGATCGAGTACGGCGATCTGGTGATGGCCGGTCGGTCGCACAACGTTGCGGCCCAGGCCACCACCTTGGGAAAGCGGTTCGCCTCGGCGGCTGAGGAACTGCTCATCGGGTACGAGCGGCTGACCGAGCTGATCGGCCGGTACCCGCTGCGCGGGATCAAGGGCCCGGTCGGTACGGCCGCCGATCAACTCGACCTGTTCGACGGCGACCCGGCCAAGGTCGCGGAGCTGGAGCAGCGAGTCGCGGCGCACCTGGGGTTCGAACGGGTGCTGCACAGCGTCGGTCAGGTCTATCCGCGTTCGCTCGACCTCGACGTCCTCTCCGCCCTGGCGCAGGTCGCGGCGGCGCCGTCGTCACTGGCCACCACCATCCGGCTGATGGTCGGCCAGGAGCTGGTCACCGAGGGATTCCGACCCGGCCAGGTCGGGTCGAGCGCGATGCCGCACAAGATGAACACCCGGTCCAGCGAGCGGGTGAACGGACTGGCCGTGGTGATCCGGGGATACGTGTCCATGGTCGGCGAGTTGGCCGGCGACCAGTGGAACGAGGGGGACGTGTCCTGTTCGGTGGTGCGCCGGGTGGCTCTGCCGGACGCCTTCTTCGCCGCCGACGGATTGTTCCAGACCTTCCTCACCGTACTGGATGAATTCGGGGCGTACCCGGCGGTGATCTCCCGGGAGCTCGACCGCTACCTGCCGTTCCTGGCCACCACCCGGGTGCTGGTCGCCGCCGTTCGCAAGGGCGTCGGCCGGGAGGTCGCCCACGAGGTGATCAAGGAGCACGCGGTCGCGGTGGCGCTCGCCATGCGGGAAGAGGGCGCGGCGGGTAACGACCTGTTCGACCGGTTGGCCGCCGACTACCGGCTCGGCCTGAGCCGCGACGAGCTGGCCACGGTCGCCGACGACCGGGCCGGCTTCGTGGGCGCGGCACTCGCGCAGGTACGGGCGGTGGCGGATCTGGTGGCAGAGGTGGTCGCGGCCCATCCGAAGGCCGCCGCCTACCACCCCGCGCCGATCCTCTGAACCTCGCCGCGTCCGCCGAACCTCGCCGCGCTGGTCCCGACCTATTTGCTGCCGGAGCCGGCGGAACCGCCGGTCTCGTTTCCGGCGCTGGCGTCGGCGTGACTGGCCTCGACCTTCAGCTGTTTGGAGTCGTCGCCGGCGTCCGGACGGATCTGCAGCACCACCGCGGCGGTGCCGTAGGCGCAGAGCTCCATGTGGGTGTTGCCGATCTGCCGGGTGTCGAAGCGCATCCCGATCACCGCGTTGGCGCCCTTCTTCTTGGCCGCCTCGCCGAGCTTGCCGACGATCTCGGTCCGGTACTTGGTCAGGTTCGCCGCCCCGTCCGGATCCGACTTGCCGCCCCGGAGTTGCTTGACGCCTTCCTTGAACGGGTTGATAGACCGGACCACCGAGGTCACCACCTCGCCCAGCACGGCCCTGATCTCGTAGCCGGGTAGATGATCCGTCGTCACGACCAGCACGCCGTCGATGCTAGAAGGAGCGTGATGCTCGTCATGCGAGCATTGGTGGCCCCGGCGCCATCTGCGAAACGGAACGGCGCGGACTCCGTACCTGATCTCGGAGTCCGCGCCGGTTACCGTCGTGTTCGTAGCTTCCGGCGACGTTTCGGACAGGGGTGCTCAGACCCCGGAGACCGACCGGATCCAGCTGCGGTTGTAGGCGACCGAACCGTAGTTCTGGATGTTGACGCCGTTGGCGGTGGAGGCCACCCCGACCTGCTGGCCGTTGTAGAACTGCGGGCCGCCGGAGTCACCGCGCCAGGCGTTGCCGTTGATCCGGGTGCTGCGGATGGCCCGTCCGCCGTACGCGTCGGTGACGCTGGTGCTGGTCACCTGAACCGAGGCGGTCTTGAGCTGGCTCGACGCCGAGCAGCCGCTGTAGCAGGTCATGCCCCAGCCGTAGATGCTGTTGGTCGAGCCCACCGGCGGGTAGCTGCTGGACAGCGTCACGTACGAGGTGCTGATCGGGCTGGAGAAGTAGAGCAGGGCCAGGTCGTACTGTCCGTACGCGGCGCTGACGGTACGGGTGACGCCGCCGGACGACCGGTAGACGCTGCCGACCCGGACCGACATCGAGCCGCTGACGCAGTGCCGCGCGGTCAGCACCCAGTTGGGGGCGATGATCGAGCCGGAGCAGGTGAACGAGCCGTTGCTGAAGACCGCGGCGGCCCACGGCGCCGAGGAGACCGTACCGCCGCCGATGATTTCTTCCGGCGCGGCGGCGGCTGTCGAGGGGGCGGCGAGTACGCCGATCAGGGTGGTGGCGACTGCCGCCAGGGTCAGGCGAAAGCGCATGGAGGGGGCTCCTTCCGAGGGGTAACCCGAGGTGACGGGTCGGGTGAGCCACCGCCTCCGGACGGGTGTCCGGTCGGCGGAGTGTTACAGCGAACGTCCGATGGCTGCCATCAGCCGTTTGACGATTGACGGTAGGCGTCGGCGGGGGCATCTACAAGGATCAAATCGAGGTCATACGATGCGGTGATGTCCTCCTGGTCGGTACGGCGCGTCGTCGCCGTCGTCCCCGTCGGCCCGTTATCCGATCGTGGCTGATTCGTGGCCCGATCACCGGTTCGCCTCGTGGACGGCAGCTGCGGCGGACCCGGCGTCACCAGGTAGGCTGACCATTGCGCGGCCCGTTCGTGGCCGGCACCCCAACGCGTACACGGTCAGGAGTGCCACGTGGCTCGCGTCGTCGTCGACGTCATGCTCAAGCCGGAAATCCTCGATCCACAGGGTCAGGCGGTCGCCAACGCGCTGCCTCGACTCGGGGTCGGTGACGTTTCGTCGGTACGGATCGGCCGGCGGATCGAGATCGAGTTCGCTGGCGAACCCGATCTCGACCGGGCTCGTGAGATCGCGGACAAGTTGCTGGCCAACCCGGTGATCGAGGACTACTCGGTGCACCTGGGCGAGCGGACCGAAGGAGCGGACGAGCCGTCATGACCGCCCGGATCGGTGTGGTGACCTTCCCTGGGTCGCTCGACGACGGTGACGCCGCGCGGGCCGTACGGCTGGCCGGTGGTGACGCCGTGCGGCTCTGGCACGACGACGCCGATCTGCGCGGCGTCGAGGCGGTCGTGCTGCCGGGCGGCTTCTCGTACGGCGACTATCTGCGGTGTGGGGCGATCGCCCGGTTCGCTCCGGTGATGCAGTCGATCGTCGCCGCCGCGCACGGCGGAATGCCGGTACTGGGCATCTGCAACGGTTTTCAGATCCTGTGCGAGGCCCATCTGCTACCGGGGGCGCTCACGCGCAACCAGCATCTGCACTTCCGCAACCGGGATCAGATGATCCGGATCGAGACCGCCGGCACCGCGTTCACCAACGCCTTCTCGCCCCGGCAGGAAGTGCTCATCCCGCTCAAGAGCGGCGAAGGGTGCTACGTCGCCGACGATCGGACCCTCGACGAGCTGGAGGCGACCGGCCGCGTGGTGGCCCGGTACGTCGGCGGAAACCCCAACGGGTCGCTGCGCGACATCGCCGGCGTCACCAACAAGGCCGGCAACGTCGTCGGGCTGATGCCCCACCCGGAACACGCCGTCGAGGACCTGACCGGCCCATCCCGCGACGGGCTCGGGTTCTTCACCTCCATCCTCAAGCACCTCGCGGGAGTGCCGGCATGACCATCCAGTCCGACACGACGTCGACCGGTGCCGGTGGTCCGACCGGTGCAGTCGGACCGGCCACGGCCAGCGGCGGCCCGGCGCTGCCGATCGACCAGTACGTGGGCAGCCCGGACACCGTCGAGCGGGCCACCGACACGCCCGACGAACTCCAGCCCTACCCGGACCTCGGGCTACGCGACGACGAGTACGAGCGGATCCGGCAGATCCTCGGTCGCCGGCCCACCCAGTCCGAGCTCGCCATGTACTCGATCATGTGGAGCGAGCACTGCTCATACAAGTCGAGCAAGGTGCACCTGCGGCAGTTCAGTGAGAAGGCCCCGCCGAGCGAGCTGATGCTCGCCGGCATCGGCGAGAACGCCGGCGTGATCCGGGTCTCCGACGACCTCGCGGTCACCTTCAAGGTCGAGTCGCACAACCACCCCAGCTTCGTCGAGCCCTATCAGGGCGCGGCCACCGGCGTCGGCGGCATCGTCCGGGACATCCTGGCCATGGGCGCCCGACCGGTCGCCGTGATGGACCCGCTGCGCTTCGGCGCCGCCGACCACCCCGACACCGCCCGGGTGCTGCCCGGCGTCGTCGCCGGGGTCGGCGGCTACGGCAACTGCCTCGGCCTGCCCAACATCGGCGGCGAGGTCGTCTTCGACCCCTGCTACCAGGGCAACCCGCTGGTCAACGCGCTCTGCCTCGGCGTACTGCCGGTGCACCGGCTGCAGAACAAGGCTGCCGCCGGCGCCGGCAACATCGTGGTGCTGATGGGTGCCAAGACCGGCCGCGACGGCATCGGCGGGGTGTCGGTGCTAGCCAGCGCCACCTTCGACGACGCCAGCCAGCAGCGCCGCCCCTCGGTGCAGGTCGGCGACCCGTTCATGGAGAAGCTGCTGATCGAGTCGTGCCTGGAGCTCTACGACGCCGGTCTGGTCGTCGGCATCCAGGACCTCGGCGGAGCCGGCCTGACCTGCGCGTTGACCGAAACCGCCGCCGCCGCCGGCACCGGCATGCGGGTCTGGCTGGAACGCGTCCCGCTGCGCGAACCGTCCATGGACCCGCACGAGATCCTGGCCAGCGAGTCCCAGGAACGGATGCTGCTGATCGTCGAACCGGCCAAGCTCGACGCCGTACTCGGCACCGCCGCCAAGTGGGGCGTACTCGCCACCGCGATCGGCGAGGTCACCCCGGCCGAGCCGGACGGGCGACCGGGCCGGCTGGTGATCAGCTGGCACGATCACGTCGTGGTCGACGTACCGCCGGGGTCGCTGGCCGACGACGGGCCGGTCTACGCCCGGCCGATGCGCGAGCCGGCGGACCTGATCCTGCTGCAGGCCGACCGGGCCGAGACCCTGCCCCGGCCCGGTACGCCCGACGAGCTGCGGGAAACCCTGCTGCGCATGATCTCGTCGCCGAACCTGTGCGACCGGACCTGGGTCACCGAACAGTACGACCGGTACGTGCTCGGCAACACGGTGCTCGCCCAGCCCGAGGACGCCGGTGTCATCCGGATCGACGAACGGACCGGGCTCGGGGTCGCGCTGTCGGTCGACGGCAACGGCCGGTACGCCCGGCTCGACCCCTACCACGGCGCCAAGCTGGCGCTCGCCGAGTCCTACCGCAACGTCGCCGTCAGCGGAGCCCGGCCGGTCGCGGTGACCAACTGCCTCAACTTCGGCTCGCCCGAGGACCCGAGCGTGATGTGGCAGTTCGCCGAAGCGGTCCGAGGGCTGGCCGACGGCTGTGCCGAATTGGGCATCCCGGTGACCGGCGGCAACGTCAGCTTCTACAACCAGACCGGGGCGGCGGCGATCCACCCCACCCCGGTCGTCGGGGTGCTCGGCGTACTCGACGACGTCACCCAACGGGTGCCGATGGGCTTTCTGCCGCCCTCCCACGCCGACGGCGACCTGATCATGCTGCTCGGTGAGACCCGGGTCGAGCTTTCCGGGTCCGAGTGGGCGTGGGTCACCCACCAGCACCTCGGCGGTACGCCGCCCACCGTCGACCTGGCCCGCGAACAGACGCTGGCGACGGTGCTCGCCGAAGCCGCCCGGGTCGGCCACATCAGCTCGGCGCACGACCTGTCCGACGGCGGCTTGGCGCAGACGCTGGTCGAGGCCTGCCTACGGCGGGGGATCGGTGCCCGGATCGCGCTGCCCGACGGGTTCACCGACGGCTCCATGCCGTTCGTCTTCCTGTTCAGCGAGTCCGCCGGCCGGGCGATGGTGGCCGTGCCGCGCGGGCGGGAAAAGGCGTTCACCGCGCTCTGCGTCGAACACGGCCTGCCGTGGACGATGATCGGGGTCACCGATCCCGGAGCCCGGCTGCTGGAGATCCGCGACCAGTTCACCGTCGGGCTGGACGAGCTGCGGGCGGCGTACACCGGCACCTTGCCGGCGCTGTTCAGCGGGGTAGGTCCGGTCAACGTACCGGCGGCTCCCGAGGACCCGGATGCCATCGGCGCGGTCTCGGCCGAGGCGACCGCCGTGGACACGCCGATCGATGCCACCGGAGGTCCGGCGACCATCGATGTCGACCCGGACGCGTCGGTTTCCGACGACGAGAACGTCGACGTCACACAAAGTTCGGTGCCTGACGGGCCGCGAGCCGCTGCGGATCCCGCACAGCCCGTCGACCGTCCGTCGACGGTGGTGGTGGCCGAGGAACCCGACGCCAGCGACTCGTCTGCTTCCGATCCGGCCGGCTCCGATCCGGCTGCTACCAATCCGGGGTGAGTCGGCCGCCGGCCGGCCAGCCGGGAAGGACTGACCAGCGAACAGCCGTGATCCTCGCCTGCCGGTTGGTGATCCCTGCCGGCTAGGTGATCCCTGCTTGTGGTGCAAGGGGCCTTCGGCGATGTCAGTTCGCGGTTGATGATCGGACGCGCTCCATCTGCGCGACACGCCGGGTGCGGAGCAGATGGAGCGCATCCGATCATGGAGTCCGGTGCGGCGCAGCCGTGGAACCGGGCAGGTCGGTGGGCAGTGCTGGTTGGGCTGTGCAGAACTCGTGTGGCGCAGCCGGTTGCTAGTCATCCAACCAGTCGAGCGAACGGCGTTCGGCGCGGCCGGCCGGCGGCGCGCCGGCACCGTGCCGGGACTGATCGGCTGGTGGCGGGTCGTCGTAGGGCGGCGGCTGACCATACGGCTGACCGTAGGTCTGCTGCTGCTCGTAACCACCGCGCTGGTCCGGGACACGGCGATCGTCGTAACCGGCCGGCGGTGGATAACCGGCGTCGCGCCGGTCGTAGCCGGTCCCGGCCTGGTCGTAGCCGGTCCCGGCCGGCGGACCGTACGGGTTGCCGCCAGCGTCGGGAGCGCTGCCGTAGCCGGGCCCGCCGTACTGCTGGCCACCGTAGTCGCCGCCTCGGTCGCCGCCTCGGTCGCCGCCTCGGTCGCCGCCTCGGTCGCCGCCGTAACCAGCCGACTGGTAACCACCGCCACCGGACCGCTGGGGATCGCCGTAACCGTCACCGCCGTAACTGCCCGCCGGGGCACCGTAGCCGTCCCCGGCACCGCCATACGGCGACTGTGGCTGGTCTCCCCGGTAGCCGGCACGCGGTGGCTCCGGCCCCCGAGGCGGCGGCGGGACGTCGTCCCGGCCGGGCTCCTGGCTGCCGTACGGCGCGGAGTCGTACGGCGAAGCGGCGCGTCCGTAGCTGGCGTTCGGATCGTATCGTCCGGTCGGCTCGTCGTAGCGGTCGTTGCCGTACCCGCCGGCCGGCTCGTTGCCGTACCCACCGGCGGAATAGCCACCTGTGCCGGGGTCGCCACCGTAGCCGCCACGGGCCCGATATCCCTCGGCGGCGTATCCGTCGTCGACCGGTGGCCGTCCGGCGGGAGCGCCGTACTGGCCCGGCATGGAGGCACTGCCGTATCCGCCGCCGGAGGAGGGTGCGTTGCCGTACGGTCCGCCGGACGACGGTGGTGAGCCGTACGGTCCGCCGGAGGAGGGTGGTGAGCCGTACGGTCCGCCGGAGGAGGGTGGTGAGCCGTACGGTCCGCCGGAGGAGGGTGGTGAGCCGTACGGTCCGCCGGAGGAGGGTGGTGAGCTGTACGGTCCGCCGGAGGAGGGTGGTGAGCCGTACGGTCCGCCGGAGGAGGGTGGTGAGCTGTACGGTCCGCCGGACGACGGGGTGTTGCCGTAGGTGCCACTGGACGGGCTGGCCTGCGGGGTGCTTCCGTACGCACCGGCCGCGCCGGAGGAGGGTGCGTTGCCGTACGGTCCGCCGGACGACGGCGGCGGTGAGCCGTACGGTCCGCCGGACGACGGCGCGCCGTAGACGCTGGTCGCACCGGCGGCACCAGCCGCGCTGGCGCCGTACACAGGTTGGGTCGGCGGGCCGCCCCAACCGGAACGTTGCTCGGAGCCGAACCCGGGCGTGGGACCAGCCGGTGGATTCGGACCGGGTGGCGGTGCCCCGTACGGGTCGGGGAACTCGTCTCTGATCGGCGCCATATTGTGCAGCATGGTCGGCGCGTCTGCCAGGGACGGTCGGGTGACCATCGTCGCGTCCGACACCGGACCATCGGGCATCGGTGGCATGGCCACCCGGGTCGCGTCGTCCGGCGCGCCGTGGTAGATGCCCCGACTGGCCGGTGCCGAGGCCCGGCCGCCTCCACCGGGACCGTCGTCCGCCGGCTCCGCCTCGTCGGCGAGATCGTTGTCCTTGCGGCGGACCAGTAGCAGCACGATCGCGCCGACCCCGAGCGCGACCAGCAGGCCGCCCATGATGATCAGAAGCCAGGAGCCCATGCCGCCACCCGTGCTGTCTTCGTTGGCGAGGTTCTGCGTGTCGACCGGCGGGATGCTCTCCACGGCGGCGGTCGGCGTGGCCTCTGCGGACGCTTCCGGGGTGGCCTCGGGAGTCGGCGAGGGGGTCGGTTGCACGTTCGACTTGAGCGTTATCCGGTCCACGGTGACCGACTGGCCAGCCGAGGCGGTGATCCGTTTCGGTTCGCTCTGGTCGTATCCGTCGGCGAGCGCGGCGATCCGGATGTCCCCGGGGGCGATCGGCCGCTCGGCGGAGGACGTGAAACGGTAGTTGCCGTTCGCGTTGGTGGTGGTGTCGTAGGTGTTGTTCTGCGAGTCGCTCATCGCGACGGTGGCGCCTTCGATCGGCTCGCCGGTGGAGACGTCGGTGACCTTGCCGGCCACCTCCTTCACCCGGGGCGCTTCCTGCGGCCCGCGTACGGTGACGTCGCGCCGGGCGGTGCCGCTCTCGTCGCCGACCTGCGCGAGGATCTCGACCCGGCCGTTACGGGTCTGGTTGGTGCCGATCTCGCCGGCGACGAGCTGAACGGTGAACCGCTTACTCTGCCCGAGGTCGATGGTGTCGGTGAAGTCGCAGGAGCCTTCGCAGCGTAGTTCGCCGATGTTGGTGGTGACCCGGATGTTGAACGACGTCTGCGGGTTCTCGTCGTCGGAGCTGTTGTTGTTGCGGACCTCGAACTCCAGGGTGGCCCGCTCACCGGGGCTCAGGGTGCCGTTGGAGAGGGCGCGGATGTCCACCTGGGGCGCAGCGGCCAGGGCGGGGGCGCCGGGTAGGGCGACGAGTGTCACGGCTGCCAGTGCCGCGACAACACCGGCCCGCGTGAGCCAGGCTCGTGGGTGTGTTGTCACGTCCACCGCCTTCCGGTTCGATCCTTCCCCCCGCGCCGGGCGTCGGGCAGGGGCCACCCGTGACGAGTACACCGTCGGCAACTATGCCTTGCCGAGACGGATCAGCGCGACCCAGGGCCGGCAGGAACTAGGGCTGGGGGAGGTCGTATCGTCCCGACGTGTCCTCTCCGCACAGTAAGTCCGCTGCGCTGGTCACGGTCTGCGACGCGCTGACCGCTGGTGTGCCGCCGCCGCGTGCCGAGTTGCGGGACGCCGTCCGGCTGCTGCTGGCGGGTCTGGCCGATCGCGCGCCAGGCCGATCGGTGGAGGTACGGGTCCCACCTTACGGTGCAATTCAATGCGTAGCCGGTCCGCGACACACCAGAGGCACCCCGTCGAACGTGGTGGAGACCGATCCGATCACCTGGGTGCTGGTGGCAACCGGGCGGCTCGAGTGGTCGACTGCCGTACAGAACGGACGGATAGCAGTCAGCGGCGCACGATCCGACATCTCTGACTATTTGCCGATCTATCACGGTGAAGAGGTTTGAGGTGCCGGGGCGACGGCAACTCCGCCGATGGGACGGTGCCGAGCGGGCCGGGGCGAGTGACCGCAAGAGCCCGACGAGTTCGGCGACCTGGGGGTGGGTCACCCCAAAAGGAGCACTCTGGGCCAACTGGAACCTCGCGTACACTGTTCGGCGACGGTAGTGCGGTGACAGCTCGGGCTGAGGCGGCAGGTCAGGCGTCAGTTCAGACCAGTAATTGAGGAGCGGCAGGTGCCTCGAGGCGACGGCCGGTTGAGTCACGACCTTGATCCCCAACGACCCGGTCCGCAGGACGCGTGCGGCGTGTTCGGTGTCTGGGCCCCCGGCGAGGAGGTCGCCAAGCTCAGCTATTTCGGTCTCTACGCACTGCAGCACCGGGGCCAGGAGGCCGCCGGGATCGCGGTGAGCGACGGTTCCGGGGTGGTCGTCTACAAGGACCTCGGTCTGGTGGCGCAGGTCTTCGACGAACCGACCCTGGCCAGCCTGCGTGGACATCTGGCCATCGGGCACGCCCGGTACTCCACCACCGGCGGATCGACCTGGGAGAACGCTCAACCGACCATCCGTGCCACCAGCGCGGGGACGACCATCGCTCTGGCGCACAACGGAAATCTGGTCAACACCGCCGAACTCGCCCGCGAGGCGGCCGAGCGCGGCATGTCGGCCGACGGCTCGACCTCCGACACCGCGCTGGTCACCACCCTGCTGGCCAGCCGGCCGGATCTGTCGGTCGAAGCGGCCGCCCTGGAGGTCCTGCCGACCCTGCGTGGCGCGTTCAGCTTCGTGTTCATGGACGAGACCACCCTGTACGCGGCCCGTGATCCGCACGGTGTCCGGCCTCTGGTGATGGGCCGGCTGGAGCGTGGCTGGGTGGTGGCGAGCGAGACTGCGGCGCTGGACATCGTCGGCGCGTCGGTGGTTCGTGAGGTCGAGCCGGGCGAGTTGATCGCCATCGACGAGCATGGCCTGCGGTCGGCCCGGTTCGCCCCACCGGACCCGAAGGGCTGCTTGTTCGAGTACGTCTACATCGCTCGCCCGGACACCTCGATCGCCGGGCGCAACGTGCACTCGGCCCGGGTACGGATCGGCCGCACGTTGGCGCTGGAGCACCCCGTCGAGGCCGACCTGGTGATACCGGTGCCGGAGTCGGGGACCCCGGCGGCGATCGGATACGCGGAGGAGTCCGGCATCACCTACGGCGCCGGTCTGCTCAAGAACGGGTACGTCGGGCGGACCTTCATCCAGCCCTCGCAGACCCTGCGGCAGCTGGGCATCCGGCTCAAACTCAACCCGCTGCGGGAGAATGTGCGTGGCAAGCGGCTGGTCGTGGTCGACGACTCGATCGTGCGCGGCAACACCCAGCGGGCGATCGTCCGGATGCTGCGGGAAGCCGGCGCGCTGGAGGTGCACGTACGGATCTCGTCACCGCCGGTCAGCTGGCCGTGTTTCTACGGCATCGACTTCGCCACCCGGGCCGAACTGTTGGCCAACGGTCTCGACACGGAGGGTATCCGTCGTTCGATCGGTGCGGATACCCTGGGTTACGTGTCGCTTGCCGGCTTGATAGCAGCAACCGAGCAGCCGAAGACACGATTGTGTCGGGCATGTTTCGATGGGGAGTACCCAATCGAGTTGCCAGCTGGCAACCTGATCGGTAAGCACGTGCTCGAAGGTGTGGACCGCCGAGTCGTAGGCGGGGTCGGCCAGCAGGGGGGCACCGCAGAGCAGGACCACCAGGCCGGGGTCGACCGGACCGGCCCGGGCGTTCCACCGTTCGCTGTCAGTCCCGGCGGCGTCGACGCCCTGCACCGCCCGTAGCACCGACCGGACCGCCCAGCTGTTCCGGTCGGCAGCCCGAGTCGAGTGATCCTCGACAGCTACCCGACGCGGTCGTAGCCGCGAGAAGCACAAAGGGGAGAACCGTGACGCACGTGACTGAGCGCGGCAACGCGGAGACCGGCCCGACAGCCGACGGATCCGGGGCCAAATCGGCCAACCGTCAGCCGTGGACCGCCGGGTCCGGCCGGTCCGGGCGCAAACGCACGGTGACCTACGCCGACGCGGGGGTCTCGATCCATGCCGGCGAGCGGGCGGTCGAGCTGCTCAAGTCGAAGGTGCGCAAGACCACCCGCCCGGAAGTGATGGGCGACATCGGGGGGTTCGCCGGTCTGTTCCGGCTCGACGTGCAGCGGTACAAGCACCCCATCCTCGCCTCGTCCACCGACGGGGTGGGCACGAAGTTGGTCATCGCGCAGCAGATGGACATTCACGACACCGTCGGCATCGACCTGGTCGCGATGGTGGTCGACGATCTGGTCGCCTGCGGCGCTGAACCGCTGTTCCTGCTCGACTACATCGCCTGCGGCGAGGTGGTCCCGGACAAGGTCGCGGAGATCGGTGCGGGCATCTCCGACGGTTGCCGGTACGCCGGCTGCGCGCTGCTCGGTGGGGAGACCGCCGAGCATCCGGGTGTGCTGCGTCCGGACGAGTACGACGTGTCGGCCACCGGGGTCGGCGTCGTGGAGGAGAGCGACATCCTCGGCCGGGACCGGGTCGAGGTCGGCGACGTGGTGATCGCGATGCGCTCGTCCGGTCTGCATTCGAACGGATACTCACTGGTGCGACACGTCCTGCTGGGTGCTGGCCGGATGCGGCTGGACACCGTCGTGGACGACTTCGGCGGACAACGGACCCTCGGCGAGGAACTGTTGACCCCCACCAAGATCTACGCACGCGACTGCCTCAAGCTGATCGAGGAGTGCGAGGTGCGGGCGATCGCCCACGTGACCGGTGGTGGCATTCCCGGCAATCTGGTGCGGATTCTGCCCGAGCACGTGGACGCGCTGGTCAACCGGGCCACCTGGCGTCCGCAGCCGATCTTCGATCTGGTGCAGGCCAAGGGCCGCATCGAGGACAACGAGATGGAGTCGACGTTCAACATGGGTGTCGGCATGTTCGCGATCGTGTCGGCGCAGGACGCCGACCGGGCGCTGGCCTGCCTGACCGGCCGGGGCATCGAGGCCTGGCAGGTCGGCGACATCATCGAGGGCACCGGCAAGGTGCAGATGGTCGGTCACCACACCCGCGGCTGAAGCGTCGATCCGCCCCGGTCGCGGTGGCGTGGTCGATGGCTGAGGTCCGCCGCCCGGGATGTCCGGGTGCCGGTCGACGACGGCTCGATCCGGTGCCTCTACCGCCTAGCCTGAAACGACACCGGACAGGCGGTAGGAGGGTCGATGATCAGGGACGGAAGCCGGCCGCTCGGGTCAGGTGGTGGTGCACGACCGGTCCCGGCCGGAATGCGCGGTCTGGCCAGCGTTCCCAGCTATGTGGTGATGCAGCCGACAACTCTATGTAATCTCGACTGTACTTATTGCTATCTCCCGTTGCGGGCGGCGAACCGACGGATGCCGGTGTCTGTCGCCGCCGCCGTGGCGGAGTCGGTCAACGGATGGGCGGCGCGGCAGCGGTTCTCGGTGGTCTGGCACGGCGGTGAGCCGCTCGCCGCCGGCCGGGAGCACCTGGCCGGTCTGCTGGCGCCGTTCAGCCCGGACGTCGAGCACCACGTGCAGACCAACGCCACCCTGATCGACGACGCCTGGTGCGAGTTCTTCGTCGACCGCCAGATCCGGGTGAGCATCAGCGTGGACGGCCCACGGGCCCGCAACGACGAGCGCCGTGGTCGCAGCGGGCGTCCCGCGTACGACCAGATCGTCCGGGGGGTCGAGACGCTGCGCCGGCACGGAATCGACTTCTCGGCGCTCTGCGTGGTCAGCGACCCGACGCCGGGCCTGGCTACCGAGCTGTACGAATACTTTCTCGGCCTGGGCTGCGACGTCCTCGGTATCAACATCGAGGAGACGGAAGGGCTGAACACCCGGTCCAACGCCTGGTCCCCGCAGGCGGTCTCCGGGTTCTGGGCGGAACTGGTCGGTGCCTGGCGGCGGTCGCCCCACATTCACCTGCGCGAGGTGGAGTGGTCGTTGCGGTATGCCGCCGCCGTCTTGGACGGTCACGCCGACCAAGTGCTGCCCCGCCAGCTCGACCCGATCCCCACGATCGGCTACGACGGCGCGGTGGTGCTGCTCTCACCCGAGCTGGCCGGCTTTTCCGACCCCAGGTACGGGGACTTCAGCAGCGGAAACGTGCTAACGGACAGCTTGGCGAAAATCCTGGGGACGGCGCAACGCGCCGCCTGGGTGCAGGAGTTCGTTGCCGGCGTCGAGGCATGTCGTACCAGTTGTGCGTATTTCCGTTTTTGCGGAGGTGGACATGCTGCCAACCGTTACTTCGAACACGGGCGTTTTGACGGTACGGAGACCAATCACTGCCGTAACAGCAAGATCCACCTACTGGAGGGAGTGTTGGCCCATGCCAGAGACCAGCAGTCGTCCCCGGAGTGACCGCGCCGACGTCGGCGCTGCCGCGCCACCGCTCGGACCCGGCCGGTCGCCCGGCACCGGGCAGCTGACCGCCGTACCGCCCACCGGGGTCGTCGCGGCCGCTGGAGTCGTCGCGGCCGCTGGACCGTCCGGGCCGTCGGTGCACCCTGCGGTCATCAGCGACGCCGAGCCCGGTGACCATGACCCGGCCAGCAGCGGGGTCGACGGGGTCGACCTGGTGACGGAGCGGGTGCACGAGGCCCGGCACGGACTCGTCCGGCTGCTCGCCGAGGCGGATCAGGCCAGACGCCGACGTGCCGAGGCGACCGATACCGCCGACGGGTCTGCGGTCTGTGCCTGGAACCACTTCGAAAACATCCCGACCTTCTACAACTGGAACAACCGGCCGCGCTGAGGCGTCCGGGTCCGGTTCAGCCGCGCTGAGGCGTCCGGGTCCGGTTCAGCCGCGCTGAGGCGTCCGGGTCCGGTTCAGCCGCGCTGAGGCGTCCGGGTCCGGTTCAGCCGCGCTGAGGCGTCCGGGTCCGGAAGGTCGGCGGTGACCCGAACGTGGGAACTGTCCGGTGGTGCGCGCCCAGATCGTCAAGGCCGCGCACCACCGGATGGTGACTGTTCCGACGCACACTCGCTTGCTTGGGCCGGAGTCTTCCGTCGACATGAATCAGCACGCGGACCTACCGCGTGCTCTGCTCCAGCCGGACCCTCAGCGGGACGAGGCGGGTGTCCAACTACCCCGGCCGTCCTCGTCGTCCTCGTCATCGTCGGCGAGGTACGGGTCGTACTCGTCGTCGAATTCACGGTCCGACTTGCCGCTGCCGGCGAGCTCTCGCTGCAAGGCGGCGAGGTCGGTGTTCGGGGAGTGATACTTCAGCTCCCTGGCCACCTTTGTCTGCTTGGCCTTAGCACGGCCGCGCCCCATGGCTCGACCCCCTCGCACAGAATTCGGGGCAGCCCGAAGGCGGGCCCCGATGACGTCAGGCATCTCTCGTGGCTCTTACGGTACATGGGCAGACCCGGGTTCGGCACCTCGGGTTGCATCGGGTCGTCCCCGCGCGTCATCGAATATTCGTCAACCCCCGGCTGACGGCGGGGTAAGGAGCTCTCGTCCCCGCCGCCCGTGACCCGCCGTGACCCGTTCAACGCAGATGGATCGTCCGCAATCGGCCGACTTCGGCCATCCGCCGTTCGGCCAGTCGGTCGGCCACCACCGCCGGTGGCACTCCCTCGTCTTGGGCGCCGCGCAAGATCTGCAGGGTGGTGTCGAAGATCCGGGTGGCCCGGGCCTTGGCCCGGTCGAAGTCGAACCCGTACCGGCCGCTCGCTGACGGCGTCCGGCCGCCGATCACCTCGTCGGCGACCTGGATCACGCCTCCGGCGTTGACGACGTAGTCGGGCGCGTAGAGGATGCCCCGCTCAGCCAGCGACTTGTCGATGCCGGGATGCGCGAGCTGGTTGTTGGCGGCGCCCGCGACGATCGCCGCCCGCAACACCTCGACGGTGTGGTCGTCCAACCCGCCGCCGAGCGCGCACGGGGCGTAGATCTCGATGTCGCTGCGGATCAGGGCCTCCACGTCGGCGATCAGATCCACCTGTGGGTAACTGGCCTTGGCCCAGGCTAGGGCCTGCTCGTCGACGTCGGTGGCCACCACCGAGGCGCCTTCGTCGATCAGATGGCCGGTCAGGTGCTTGCCGACCTTGCCGAGCCCGGCGATGCCGACCCGACGGCCGGCCAGGCTCGGCGTACCCCAGCGGTGTTGCGCCGCCGCCCGCATGCCTTGGAAGACGCCCCAGGCAGTGAGGATCGACGAGTCGCCGGCGCCGCCGGACTCGCGGCTGCGCCCGGTGGCGAAGCGGGTCTCCCGGGCGACGACGTCCATGTCCGGTACGTAGGTGCCGACGTCGCAGGCGGTGTAGTAGCGACCGCCCAGCGATTCGACGAAGCGCCCGTACGCGCGCAGCAGGGGTTCGGTCTTGAGCTGTTCCGGGTCGCCCCAGATCACCGCCTTGCCGCCGCCGAGGTCGAGGCCGGCCATGGCGTTCTTGTACGCCATTCCCCGGGACAGCTCGAGCACGTCGCGGAGGGCGTCGGCCTCGCTGGCGTACGGATGGAACCGGGTCCCGCCGAGGGCCGGTCCGAGCGCGGTCGAATAGATGGCGATGATGGCCCTCAGCCCGGTGGGTCGGTCCTGGCAGAAGACGACCTGTTCGTGCCCGGTCGCCGCCGGGTCGGCGGTGGTGGCGAAGACGCCCATGTCTACTCCTGGGGTCGGTGGCACCCTCGTGAGGTGCGGTCCGTGGCGCCGGCCGGTGAGCCGGTGCGATCGAGCCTAGTATCGACCGCGACGTGGGCGACCTCGCCGACGTACCGGTTTGCGCTCGCGTACCGGCTTGCGCTCACATACCGGTTGTGCCCGCCAGGGGCGACGCCGAGCGGTTTCGTGGGAGGATCGCGCCGTGCCGTCCCTCTTTGCCGCGTACCTGCGGGTCTACGAGCCGCTGACCGCCTTCGACCGCGAGCGGCAGGCGTACTGGCGTCGCTATGTCCGTGACGGTCGGGCAGTCGGCCCGCTCGACGGTCCGGGCCGGCAGCGCACCGTGGTCATCGAGGCGCTCGGGGCGGGCTGGACGCGGCTGCCCGACCTGCCGGACGAGGCGTACGTGCTGGAGTCCGACGACTCCTTGCTGATCTGTCCGTGGAACCTTCGGGTGCGGGTCGCGGAGGCGGCGTTGAGCGCCCGGGACGGCGTCCCGTCCGTGCTGGCCGACGCCTTCGTGCCGCCGATCCTGGCCGGGCAGGCCAGGGCGGTGGTCGACGACTGGCGCAGCGGAGCGCGGGTGTTGGAGCAGGGCGTGCCGAGGGTGCATGAACAGGCGGCGACGTGGGGAGTGCCGCTGCGGTGGTTCGTCTTCGTCGATCTCACCGAGCGCGAACTGGTGACCGCCCGGCCGCGTCGCGCGCTGCGCTACCGGACCGAGATCTCCAAGGCGCGGCGACGGGCTTCCCGAGGGCTGTCGGTGCTGCGCAAGTCGGTGGGTGACGCCCCGATCACCGAGGCGGTCGAGGAGAGCGCCCGGTGGTTGGAGGAGTTCCATCCGCGTTCGGTCGTCGAGCTCGACTACGGCGGGTTGGTGCAGCTGTTGCCGGACGAGGCGCTGGAGTCGGACGACTCACCCGGGTTGGTCGCGGCGGGGCTCGCGGCATTGTCCCGGGGCGACGCCGATGAGGCCAGCGAGGCGTACGAGAAGCTGGTGGCCCGCTGGCGGGCCGTGCAGTTGCTCGAACGCTGCAACTAGTGACCTTCGGTAGTCACGATCGGTCGATACCATCCCAAATCACGCATATCTTAGTGGCACCGAACCGTCGTTTCCGAGGTTTATTCGTAATCAGGCCTTCACGACTGGTGATCAAGAGTCCGATTAAGATATGTTCTGGTGTAAAAAATATACAAAAATCGGTCATTGCTCATCCGTCCATCCAAGGACGTTCGGCCGTTCGGCCCATGTCGGACATCGGGGACTAGCCGGACCATGGGAGACGCGTCGGCCGGCGGGACCCCGGCCGATGTCTATAGCACTGTGGAGGAGTGACTGATGGCATCGCGTACGCACGAACCAGAGCCGCTGCTCACGCCGGCCGAGGTGGCGTCGATGTTCCGAGTCGACCCGAAAACCGTCACCCGGTGGGCGAAAGCCGGCAAGCTCAGCGCCATCCGGACGTTGGGTGGGCACCGCCGTTACCGGGAGTCGGAAGTTCGTGCCCTGCTGCAGGGGCAGATTCCCCAGCAGCGTCAGGGTGATTGACAAGCCTCTCTCCAGATGGGCTGACATCGGCTAGCCGGGGGCGGGAATCTGCGGTACGTCCGGAGATTCCCGCCCCCTTAGTCTGTCCGCGCCCAAGACGGATCGGCTCGGGACGGATCAGCTCGTCGGCGGGTGCCCGCCGTCTCCGTCCACCACCTCGTCCGGGGTGCCGTCCTCGTCGAGGTCGACCATGGTGATGTCCACTTTGCCATCGCCATCCGTGTCGAACTGGTACATGTCGGCCTTGCCGTCGCCGTCGGTGTCCACCACCCAGACGTCGGTCTGACCGTCGTTGTTGGTGTCCGCCTTGAGCAGGTCGACCCGGTCTTCCCCACGGGTCTCGACCGTCTCCTGGGTCTCGCTCATCGCTGTTCCTCCATAGCTCACGTCGCGACTTCCCGGATGTGACAGTAGGGTGCCGGCCGATTCGCCGCGACCCGAGCCCACTCAGCGCGCGGCGTACGGGTTGACCTCGGGGTTGACGTAGGTGACCTGGTCGGCGATCCCGTCCTGGTCGATGTCCCGCAGGATCTGGTCCGCCACCCCGTCACCGGTCAGGTCGACCTGGACCTGGTCGGCCCGACCGTCGAAGTTGGTGTCCTGGGTCCAGGTGTCCGCCTGGCCGTCGAAGTTGGTGTCCTCCACCACGTGGTCGATCAGACCGTCACCGTTGGTGTCCGACGAGGTGACGTCGATCATGCCGTCACCGTTGGTGTCCACGCTGACCTGGTCCACCAGACCATCTCCGTCGAAGTCCCGCAGCATGCTGTCCAGCCGGCCGTCGCCGTTGACGTCGTGGTATGCGACCTCGGCGATCCCGTCGCTGTCCTGGTCGTGCAGCACCGTGTCGGCGTACCCGTCACCGTCGGAGTCGATCACCACGTCGGTGGAGCCGTCGATGTTGTGCTGGACCACCGTGTACGCGTCGCCGCCGTACGGCTCGTAGCCGGCGTCGGTGTGGCCCGGGTCGCCGTACCCCGGGTCGTCGTGGCCGCCGAGACCCTGCTCCGCCTCGATGGTGTCGTCGCTGAGGGTCGGGTCGACGTACTCGCTCATCGCGGTTCCTCTTTCGAGATCGTTCTCACTGGTGACTGGGGCAACCGTACGCAGCCGGCGACCGCCACGTGATCCCGAGAAAGTGCCACCCGGACCGGCCTATCCGGCTATCGGCAACCCCACCGCGGCCAGTGCCTTGATCACCTCGGCCGACTCGCCGAACCCGATGACGAGGATCGCGTCGGCGCCGAACTCCTTGACCTCCTCGGCGCCGCTGTCGAAGTCGATCGGCGGGGCGTCCGCGCCCTCCGGTAGTTCGTAGGTGAGCAGCTTGATCCGCTCCGGCCCGATCCCGGCCCGGGCCAACTCGGCCCGGACGTTCTCCTGGAGCCCTTCGCCGTACGAGTCCTTGCGTGCCACCACGGCGACGCGTTGCGGGCCGTCCCGCAGGATGACGTCGGCCAGCGCCCGGCCCTGCAGCAGGTCCGACGGCGCGGTCCGGAAGTACAGACCTTCGTCGGCGACGCTGCTGAGCCCGGCGTCGGTGTTGGACGGGGAGAAGAGGATCAGGCCGGCGGCTACGACGTCCGGCAACACCGCCCGGGAGATGCCGGAGGCGCCGGCGCCGATGATGACGTGTACGCCTTCGTCGACGTGCCGGGCGACCGTCGCGCGGGCGACGTCCGGATTGGTGCCGTCGTCGCCGTCGAACCACTCCACCGAGTCGCCGAGCACACCACCGGCGGCGTTGACCTCCTCGACGCCGAGCGCGGCACCGGCGGCCAGCGGCGGATAGGCCAGCGACAGATCACCGGTACGGGGTAACAGTCCGCCGAGCTTGAGCGGAGCACCACTGCCCCGGCCGGAACCGTTCTGCGCCTTGGCCGGCGGCGGCGCGGCCGTGGTCGTTGTCGACTCGTCGCCGGCTCCCACGAACTCGGTCTTGCCGTCGTTGATCTGACCGTTCTCACCGAAGTGCAACGTGGCGTAGCTCGCGGTGGAGGGTTCCCCGGCGTCGGTGAAACCGCCGCGCTTGAGCGAGATGCCGCGATACTCGATGTCCGTACCGTCGCGGGCGAGTTCGAGGCAGCGCGCGACGACGTCACAGGGTTCACCGCCGGTGGTGACCCCGTTGATCTGGGCGGCGATGTCCGCCGGGTCGGTGTTACCGGCCAGCTGCGCGGCCAGGGCGGTGATCACCACGGCGTCGTACGCTTCCCCGGCGTAGAGGAAACCGGTCAGTTGCGAGTCGACGGCCCGCAGCCGTCCGATGAAGTCGTCGGAGAGCGGCGTGAGCGGGCTGGTGCCCTTCATCCCGGCGAGCAGGCCGACCTGATCGGCGAACTCGGCGCCGAACGAGTTGCTCATGTTGCCGTCGGTGCCATACAACCGGACGGAGGCGGGCGGGGCGTCGTCGTCGCCCTCGGCTGACGACTCGCCACAGCCGCTGGCGGTGACCAGCAGAGTCGCGCAGACGGCCAGAGCGGCGGTGCGGGAGCCGCGTGACACGAGCATGGGGACGTCCTCCATCGGCCGAAGGTCCGCAGGGCACCATAGCGCCTTACCCGCGTAAACGCGACAGCGTGGCCTGGTGGAGGCGTCGGACGGCAGCGGAGGCGGCGGTTGGCGGAAACGCCACGTCGGCGGCCAGTTCTCACCGAGCGGGTGCGGCGCCGGGCGGCGCGTTCCCTGGTCGCTTCTTGACCCTGGCGCATACCCTTCCGCTCATGACCGACCGACGCGATGGTGCCGACGAGGCGTTCGACGACGCTGCGCAGGTGCTGCGCTCCGCTCTCGCCGGGGACAGCGAGGCCGTGGTGGGCACCTTCGACGCGGTGGTCGACCGGAGCGGGGTGGCCGGCGCGTACGACGTCGCCTGGCGCCTCGCCGCGACGATGGTCGGGGAGGACGTCCCGGTCGGCTCCTGGACCCTGGACTTCCCTGGGATCGACGAAGCCCGCTACGACGCCCGCTGGGTGGCCCGGTTCCTCAGCGCCTACGCGAATTCGGACGTCTCGACCGGCGAGGCGCTGTTCGGCGCGGCGCTCGCCGACGGACAGTTGCCGGAGTGTCTCCTCACGCTCGCCGGTTCGGCGGTGGCCACCCTGCGCCGCCGGGCGGCCTGATCCGAGCCGCCCCGCCGTCGTCCACACGCCGGCCCGGCTTCCGGTCACTTGCTCCAGTCGTGCTTGGCGGCTCGAACCAGCTTGTCCTTCAACTCGCGGGTATGCCGGCGGGAGACCGGAAGCTCGGTGCCGTCGATCACCACCACGTAGCCAGAATTGGCCAATCGTAGTTCGGTGATTAGCCGTAGTTGGACGAGGAAAGACCGGTGGATGCGGACGAACCCGGCGTCGGCCCAGCGGTCCCCGAGGGTGGCGAGCGGCACCCGGACCAGATGGGACCCTTCGGCCGTGTGCAGTCGGGCGTAGTCGCCCTGCGCCTCCACCCACCGTACGGCGGACCGGGGCAGCATCCGGGTGGTGCCGGCCAGCTCGACCGGAATCGCCGGATCCTCCTCGGCACGGGCCAGCGCGGCCGGCTGCGCCGGCACGACCCGTGCGGTGAGCACCCGCCGGACCGATTCGGCGAGTCGCTCGGCCCGGACCGGCTTGCGGACGTAGTCGGTGACGCCCAGGTCGAACGCGTCCACCGCCGCGTCGTCGTAGGCGGTGACGAAGACGATCGCCGGTGGACGGGCGAACCGGCGCAGGATCCGGGCCAGTTCCATCCCGTTGAGGCCGGGCATCCGGATGTCGAGGAAGACCGCGTCGACGTCGGTGTCCCGCAACACCCGCAGCGCTTCGGTGGCGTCGGACGCGGTGTGCAGCCGCGCCACCCGGGGGTCGGCGCGCAGCAGGTACGCCAATTCGTCGAGCGCCGGTGGCTCGTCGTCGACGGCGAGTACCCGCAGGAAAGGTGTCACGGGATCACCTCCCAGCGCCCGGCCGTCCCGGTGCGGACGTCGGGGTGGAACTTCGGCACCCGCATGCTCACCTTCGTACCCGCTCCCACCGCCGTCTCGACCACCAGCCCGAACTGATCCCCGAAGACCGACCGAAGCCGCTCGTCGACGTTCGACAGACCGACGTGCTGGCCGGCGTCGTCGAGTGGATCGCCACTGGGTCGACGGTCCGGCCCGCCACCGTCCGTGCCGCCACCAGTCGCCGTGCCGCCACCGTCCGCGCCGCCGGTCGCCGCGCCGCCGGTGGATCGGTCCGACAGTACGGCGGGATCCATGCCTACTCCGTCGTCTTCGACCGTGATGTGGCATTCGGTGCCCGCGTCCCGGGCCTGGATGCTCACCGTACCCAGTCCCGGCTTGCGCGACAGGCCGTGCCGCACCGCGTTCTCGACCAGTGGCTGCAGGCAGAGGAACGGCAGGTTGACGGGAAGCACCTCGGGGGCGATCTGCAGCCGTACCTGAAGGCGTTCGCCGAACCGGGCCCGTTCGATGGTCAGATAGCGATCGATGGAGCGCAGCTCCTCGGCCAGTGTGGTGAACTCGCCGTGCGCCCGGAAGGAGTACCGGGTGAACTCGGCGAACTCAAGGATCAGATTCCGGGCCCGTTCCGGATCGGTACGGACGAACGAGGCGATTGCGGTCAGCGCGTTGTAGATGAAATGTGGGCTGATCTGGGCACGTAGCGCCCGTACCTCGGCGCGGGCGAGCCGTTCCCGCGACGAGTCCAGCTCGGCGAGCGCCAGCTGGCTGGCGGCCCAGCGGGCGGTCTCCAGCGTCGCCTGCACCAGGCCGGGTGCGGGATCGTCGTCGACGACGGCGACCAGCACCACCGCCGAGGTGCCGTCCGGTCCGGTCAGCGGGGCGACGACGGCGCCCCGGATCGGGCAGTCGGGCCGGTCGCACGCGAGGTCGCGACCGCCGAGCACCAGCGACCGGCCGGCCTCGATGGCTCGCGCCGAGGCGGCGGTCAGCTGCGCGGCGTGGTGGCTGCCCCGGCCGTCGAAGGCGAGCACGGTGCTGGCGGTGGCCAACGCCGCGCCCGGCGCGCCGACCAGGGCCCGAAGCTGCCGTACGGCTTTCGCCGCCGTGGCGGAGTCGAGGCCGTTGCGCAGTGGCTCGGCGGCCAGGCCGGCGGTGTGCAGAACCTGGTAGGTCGCGCGCTGCGTGGCGGTGGCGATGCCCCGACGGGCCCGGAGCCGGACCACCGCGTAGACGGCTGCGGCCAGGGCCGTCACCAGGGCCAGGACCGCGAGCGACGCGGATACGTTTGCCGCCACGGACAGATCTTGTCGCCTGCCGGGCGCGCTGCCAAGCGCCCGGCGGGGATCCGCGCCCGTTGCCGGGCGAGGGCTCAGTGGGCGCCCTTGCGGGCCAGGACGGTCAGTAGGCGCCCTTGCGGGCCAGGACGGTCAGTAGGCGCCCTTGCGGGCCAGGACGGTCAGTAGGCGCCCTTGCGGGCCAGGACGACGCCGATGGTGCGCCAGAGGATGCCCAGGTCGTACGTGAGCGACCAGTTGTCGACGTAGTAGAGGTCCAGCCGGACTGCCTCGTCCCAGGAGAGGTCGGAGCGTCCGGAGACCTGCCACAGGCCGGTCATGCCCGGCCGGACCAGCAGCCGCCGCCGGACGTCGCCGAGGAAGTCGCCGTCGTCGGCGGGCAGCGGCCGGGGACCGACCAGCGACATCTCGCCCTTGAGCACGTTGATCAACTGCGGTAGTTCGTCGATCGAGCTGGCCCGTAGGAAGCGGCCGACCGGGAAGACCCGTGGATCGTTGCGGATCTTGAACAGCATGCCGTCGGTCTCGTTCTGATCGACCAGGGAGGCGAGTCGATCCTCGGCGTCGACGTACATGGTGCGGAACTTCCAGACCCGGAAGACCTTGCCCTCGTGCCCGACCCGGGACTGCCGGAAGAACACCGGACCGCGATCGGAGGCCCGGATGGCGATCGCGACGGCCAGGAACAACGGTGCCAGCACCAGCAGCCCCAGACCGGCGGCCACCCGGTCGAGCAGGTTCTTGGCCAGCCAGCCGAGCCCGGACAAGGTCGGTTCCTCGACGTGCAGCAGCGGCAGGCCCTCGATCGGGCGGATGTGTACCCGGGGGCCGGCGATGTCGGTGAGCTGCGGAGCGACCACCAGGTCGACCCCGCTGCCTTCGAGTTGCCAGGCCAGCCGACGCAGCTCTCCCGGCTCGGAGCTGGCCGATCCGCAGACCGCGATGGTGTCCGCACCCACCTCCCGGACCAGAGCGAGCACGTTGCGGCCGGCGTACACGGGCACCGGGGTCTCGATCCCCCGGGCCGCCGCGTAGCCGTCGGTGAGGTGGATGGCGACCGGGATCAGCCCGGCCGCCGGGCTGCGGGTGACCGCGGTGAAGACCTCCAGCGCTTCGGGCAGGGTGCCGATCAGCACCATCCGGTGCGCCGCGTGACCGATCCGGCGGCGCAGGACGTGCAGGGCGTAACGGGCCAGGAAGCGGAACAACAGAATGAACACCAGCGCGCCGAGTAGTGCGGTGGCGACGGAAAGTCGAGAAAGGTCGGTCTTGGTGGCGAAGGCGAGAAAGGAAACGCTCGCCGCGACGGTCACCGCCCCCCGCAGGACCCGCTTGAACTCGTCCGTTCCCAACCCGAGGTAGCGGCGGTCATACGCGCCGGTGGCCCAGAGGACCACGATCCAACCGAGCGGCAGCAGCAGGTAGGTGACGGTGTGGAACCAGGTGGCGTCGACGTCCGCGTCGGAGAACCCGGAGGTCGCCTTCTCGAACAGCGAAATCGACACGAAGCTGGCCAGCACGGCGGCGGCGAAGTCCAGGCCGAGCAGGATCGCCGTGTACGGGCGGTGCCAGCGCGACGCGCGGCGGCGGGCCCGTGCCCAAGCGGACCGGGGTACGCCGTTGGTCGGCGGCACCGGTACGGGTGGTTGGATCTCGAAGCTGTCGACGTGGCGCACCCTGTTGCTCCGGCTGGTGTTGGTTACCGGGCGCTGGAGGCTTGTCGTCACCTCACCCACGTCCTCCCGCGTGACACGTGCCGCCCACTCTCCGTGAAGGCTTGGCTCGCCCACCAGCTCAGTCTTTCACGATGACCGTGCACGCACGGTGACCCGAATGACTTTACGCCCCCCGCCGCGACGGCGGGGACCGGCGAATCCGGTGGTGTTGAAGCATTGGGACCGGGCCACTATACCGATGGATTGTCACCAAGGAAGACTCCGTTGTGGTGCAGATCGTCGTGGCGCGGGGCGTTCGTCGTTTGCGGGCGTAATTGGTCACCTAACGCACAAGACGGGACAACCGTCGGTCAGCGAGTGGCTTGCCGCCGGTCTGGCAGATGGGGCAGTACTGCAGGCTCGAATCTGCAAAAGAGACTTCTCTCACTTGATCGCCGCAAACCGGGCAAGGGAGGCCGGTCCGGGCGTGCACCCGGAGTCCGGAACGCTTCTCACCCTTCAACTCCGCCGCCCGTTGCCCGACCGACCGCCGCACCGCGTCCGACAACACCTGGCCGGTCGCCGCGTGCAGGACGCCCAGCTGCTCGTCGCTCAGCCGGTGGGTGAGGGCGAACGGCGACAACCGCGCCGTGTGCAGGATCTCGTCCGAGTACGCGTTGCCGATCCCGGCCAGCACCTCCTGATCGGTCAACACCCCTTTGACCTGACCCCGGCGACCACGCAACCGCTCGCTGAAGGTCGCCAGATCGGCGGTGAGCGCGTCCGGACCCAGCCGGGCCACCCCCGGCACGGCACCCGGATCGGTCACCAGATAGGCGGCCAACTTCTTCTGCGTACCGGCCTCGGTCAGGTCGAAGCCGGAACCGTCGTCGAGCCGTACCCGCAGCGCTATCGGCCCCTTGCCCGGCTTCAACGGCGCCGCCGACGGGAAACGTTCCCGGTAGTGCAGCCAACCGGCCCGCGCCAGGTGCACCACCAGACGCACGGGTTCGCCGTGCACCTCGCCATCGTCGCCGCCGCCGTCGACGCCGTGCACCTCGTTGCCGTCACCGAACTCGACGTCGAGGAACTTGCCGTGCCGGCCGGCATCGGTCACCGTACGGCCGGCCAGCGCCGACGGCGGCGGATCGTAGGTCTTGAGCGCGTTGATCGCGCACACCTCGACACGCTGCACCCGGCGACCCACCGCGCGCTCCCGCAGGTAGGCCGCGAGCGCCTGGACCTCCGGCAACTCGGGCACCCTCAGACGGTAGCGTCTGACGACGTCGAGCAGGAGGGTTGACCGGTGAGAGTCGTCGTGGCGCACAACCGTTACCGGCAGGCCCAGCCGTCCGGCGAGAACGTCATCGTCGACAGCGAGATCGCCCAACTCGCCGCCGCCGGAGTCGACGTCGTCCCGTTCCTGCGCAGCTCCGACGACATCCCGGCGATGTCGGCGGCCGGCAAGGCGCTGCTGCCGATCTCGCCCGGCTATGCCCCGGCCGCCGAGCGCGACCTGGACCGCCTGCTCCGCGAGCACCGACCCGATGTGCTGCACCTGCACAACCCGTACCCGTTGATCTCGCCCTGGGCGATCCGCACCGCCCACCGTCACCAGGTGCCGGTGGTGCACACCGTGCACAACTACCGGCAGGTCTGTTCGTCGGGCCTGTACTTTCGCGACGGCCGGATCTGCACCGACTGCCGGGGGCGGGCGATCGGCCTGCCGGGCGTGCTGCACCGCTGCTACCGGGGCTCCCGGGCGCAGAGCGCGGTGATGGCCGCCACTCTGGCCCTGCACCGACCCACCTGGCGTTCGGTCGACCGGTTCATCGCGCTCACCTCCGCCGTCGCCGCGCACCTGCGCGAGTACGGCATTCCCGACGAGCGGATCACGGTCAAGCCGAACGCGATCCCGGACCCCGGACCGCCCGCCCCGCTCGGCGACGGCTTCCTGTTCCTCGGCCGGCTCACCCCGGAAAAAGGCATCGGCCTGCTGCTCGACGCTTGGCGGCGGCACCCCGACGGGGCGCTCGGCACGCTGCGGATCGGCGGCGACGGCGAACTGCGGCCCTTCGTCGAGTCGGCCGCCGCCGACCGCGCCGACATCGACTTCCTCGGCCCGCTGGACAGATCAGCGGTACGCGACGCGCTGCGCGCCACCGCCGTGGTGTTGGCCGTCTCCACCTGGCACGACGTCCTGCCGACCGTGGTGATCGAAGCGCTGGCCAGCGGCCGGCCGGTGCTCGGTACCGCGCTCGGCGGCATTCCGTACCTGATCGGCGCCGATGCCGCCGACTCCGCCGGTGCCGGCGGGGCCAGTGGTCCGGCCGGCTGGGTGGTGCCGCCGGAGGCGGCCGCGCTGGCCGCCGCCCTGCCGGTCGCCCGCGACGGCGCTACCGCCTTGGCCGGCGTCGCCCGCACCCGCTATGAGAGCACCTTCCACCCCGACGTGGTCATGAAGCAGCACCTCGCCATCTACGACGCGGTGACTGCTCGGCGCTGACGTCTGCCCTGTCCTCGCTGAGCTGTACGTCAGCCACGTACAACGGGGCTACCGAGGTGGCTGGTGTACAGCTCGGCGATGTCGTCCATCTCGGATTCCGTGTCGGAAGAGCGACCGGACTGCCCGTCGGGGCAGCGCGCGGCCCGATCCACCCGCATCGTGGTGCGATGCCTGCCGCTGTGGTGCCACGAGAGCTGACTGTCGGGCCGTTCTCCGGCAGGCGTGCCGTGGCCACCGGGTTGCTGACCAGGCGCATGTTGGATGGTTCGACGTGGCGCCGGCTGCTGCCCGACGTGTACGTGTACGCGGGTGCCTTCGACATCGACGATCACCGGATGTGGTGCGCGGCGGTGGCGCTCAATCTCCCCGATTCCGGTGCGATCGGCGGCCCCAGCGCCGCCTACCTGTGGGGCGTCGATCTGCTGCCTCGTCGCAGTCCGGTGCACGTCGTCGTGCCACGCGGACGGCGGATCCGGAAGCACCCGTGGGTGTCCGCGACGTACTTCACGCTTGCCGCGCGGGACGCCACGCGCCTGTTCGAGATGCCGGTGACGAGTGAGGTGCGAACCGCGTTCGACCTTGGCCGGCTGCTGCCGCGCGCCGATGCACTCGCTGCTGTCGACGCCTTCCTGCATCGTCGGCTCCTCCGAGTGGACCAGTTGATCCACTATGTCGATGAGCATCCGGGCTGGCCCGGGATAAGCCAACTGCGCGAGATCGGCGGGCTCGCCGACGCGTCGTGCGCCTCGCCGATGGAAAGCCGGCTGCGACTGCTGTTGCACGACGCAGGGCTGCCGCGCCCCGTACCGCAGTTCGAGATCAGGACCGCACAGCGCTACTTCGTCGCACGAGTCGACTTTGCCTATCCGCCATGGCGGATCGCCATCGAGTACGAGGGAGACCATCATCGGGAACGGTCGGTGTTTCGGCGGGACGTCCGTCGCTACAACGCGTTGCGGGCCGAGGGCTGGCTGGTGCTGCGGTTCACCGCCGACGACGTGCTGCGCCGGTCGACGCAGCTGATCGAGGAGGTGCGGCGAGCGATCACGGAACGCACATCGATCGGCTGAGCTGTACGTCAGCCACCGTCGCCGGGGCACCGAAGGTGGCTCACGTACAGCTGAACGTCTCCCCGGACGGGCTCGGCCTCGGCGAGTCCTCCCGCAGGTGGGTCAGCGCAGGGCGGAGCGGGCGGAGAAGGCGACGCTGGCCAGCAGGAAACCGCCGTTGACGACGGTGAACGCGGCGATCAGCCAGATGGTGAGCGCGGGAGCGGCGGTCAGCACCACCCCGGCGACGACGATCACCGCGCCGTAGTCGCGGATCAGCTTCACCAGCCGTACGGGTAGCGAGGTCGAGGTGACCATGCTGGCCGCGTTGGGGCCGGCCTGCATCACCGAGGTCACCAGGTTGACCATCCAGGTGCCGGCGAACGCCCCGATCAGCCACACCGGGGTTTCCGGGACCTGCGCAACCGCCACCGCCGACAACGCCGTCACCAGGGCGATCTGCGCGGCCACGTCGCAGAGCACGTCGACGCGGGCACCAGCCGGACTGGTCTGCCCGGTCACCCGGGCCAACTGACCGTCGGCACAGTCCAAGGCGTACGCCACCTGCCAGCCGACCAGCGCGACCAGACCGATCAGCCAGCCCGGGACGGTCCCGTCGGCGACCGCGCCGGCGGACGCGATGACCGCGACCGACGCGGCCAACCCGAGCAGCAGGTTCGTCACGGTCAGTACGGTCGGAGCCAAACCGGTCCGGGCCCCGGCGAGCGCGAACACGGCACCGAGGCGCTGGCTGACCGTCTCGCTGAACAGCCCGCCCCCTCTGTTCGCCTGATAGAAGTCGTCCAGCCGGGCTACGGTTACCGTTTGTTCACCTTGAGGGTATGCGAAGGGCACCCAGGTATTCTGCCAGCCGCTCCTGGACGGCGTCTGTATCGAGTTTCAGGTGTTCCAGGATGGTGTACCGGTCCGGCCGGGTGTGCGGAGCGTGCAGGACGGCGGCCACGAAATCCTCGTCGGTCAACCCCAGCTCGGCCGGGCGGGTCGGCAGCCCGTGCCGGTGCAGCGTCGCCGCCAGCTGCCGGAAACGCGGCTCGTCGCCGCGCAGGAAGGTGCAGAACAACGCGCCGAGTCCGACCTGCTCGCCGTGCGAGCCCGCGCCCGGGAAGAGCAGGTCCAGGGCGTGCGAGATCTCGTGGCAGCCACCGCTGGCCGGCCGGCTCGACCCGCACACCGCCATCGCGATCCCGCCGAGGATCAACGCTTCGGCGAGCGTGGTCAGGAACGCGTCGTCGCCGATCCCGCCAGCGTGGTTGACCAGCGCCTCCGCCCCGGTGCGGGCGAGCGTCACCGCCAGCCCGTCGATCGGCTCGTCCCGTACGGCGTGCGCCAGCTCCCAGTCGGCGACCGCGCTGAGGTTGCTCAACGCGTCGCCGATTCCGGCACGGGTCTGCCGGTCCGGGCCGTCGCCGACGAAGTCGAGGTCGACCACGATCGCGATCGGGATGTGGACGCCGTACGAGCCCCGGCCGCCGTCGTGGTCGAGCGACGCCACCGGCGAGGCGATCCCGTCGTTGGCCAGGCTGGTCGCCACGCTCACCATCGGGATCGCGTACCGCGACGCGGCGTACTTGGCGGTGTCGATGGTCTTGCCGCCACCGATGCCGACGACGGCGTCGTAGGAACGTTGCCGCAGCTTGTCACCGAGGTCGTGGGCGGCGTCCAGGGTGCCGCCGGCGACGGTGAACACGTCGGCCCGGCCGAGTCCGGGGGCGATCAGGTCGGCGATCCGCTCACCCTGGCCGGGGCCGACGACGACGGCGACCTCGCCGCCGCCGGAGATCCGCCGGTCGGCCAGCAGCGCGCCCAGGCCGGCGACCGCGCCGCGGCGTACGTCGATCGCGAGCGGAGTGGCGACGGTACGGGCTAGTAGCGGCATGCGATGTCCCGCGCCTTGGCCAGGTCGTCGTGGTTGTCGACCTCGACCCACGGCAGGTCGCCGATCGGCGCGCCTCGTACCTCACCGCCACGGTCGGCGTACTCCTGGTAGCCGTCCTCGTAGTAGAGGTTGGGGTCGCGGCGCCAGGTCGCCTCCAGCGCGTCGGCGAGCCCGGCGGCGGCGGGGGCCTCGATCAGGGTGGCGCCGATGTATTCGCCGTGGGCTTGCGCCGGATCCATCAGTTTGGTGATCCGGGTGAGTCGGCCGTCGTCGGCGAAGACCACTTTCATCTCCTCGTCGGCGAGCTTCTTGACGGTGTCGACGGCGAGCAGGATGCCCGGCCCGCGCCGGGCCAGCAGCGTCTCCTCGACGCTCACCGGGTGCACCGTGTCGCCGTTGACCAGCAACGCGCCGCCGGCGAAGTGGTCCCGGGCCAGCCACAGCGAGTACGCGTTGTTCCATTCCTCCGCGCGGTCGTTGTGCACCAGGGTCAGCCGTACGCCGTGTCGGCTCTCCAATGCGGCCTGACGGGTCCGGACCGCGTCGGCGGCGTAGCCGACGACCACGACCACGTCGGTGAGCCCGGCGGCGGCCAGGTTGCGCAGCCCGATGTCCAGGATCGTGGTGTCGCCGTCGACCGGCACCAACGCCTTGGGCAGGCTGTCGGTGTGTGGTCGCAGCCGGCGTCCGGCTCCAGCGGCGAGCACGAGACCGATCATCAGGTGGTCCTCCTGGCGGGGGGTGGGACGGGTGTACGGGCACCCGGGGGTACGCAGGAGGATAGTCGCTCAGCCGGGCAGGGCCGCCAGGTCGGCCAGCAGGGTGACCCGTTGGTCGGGGTCCAGAGCCTGGTACGGCCCCGCGGCCCGGCGGTCGGTCTCCTGCTCGATGGCCAGCCGTTGGGCGCCGACCGGCAGGTCGACGATGCTGCGTGCGGTGTGCCCGGCGGCGGTCCAGGCGGCGGCGTGCGCGTCCGCGCGGTGGTGCCGCAGGACGGTCAACCGGTTGAGCAGCAGTACGCCGGGCGGGGTCCCTTCCGGCTCGTAGGGCGGGGCGACGGCCCGGAAGGCACCACCACCACCACCGTCGTCGGTCGCGCCACCCGCGCCACCCGCGCCACCCGCGCCGGTCGGGTCCGCGCCGTCGTCGGGCAGCCCGGTGCCGCCGGTCGGTTCGGCGAGCGCGGCGGCGAGCAACCGGCCGGTGAGCTCGACCAGCCGGGCCAGCCGAGTGGCGTGTTCCGGTCCCCAGATCGTCGCGGTCACCTCGGCGTGCAGGGCGTACAGATCGGCCAGGAAGGCGGCACCGCGTTCGGTGGCCCGCAGCGCCCCGTCCGGGTGGCGCACCACCATGCCGTACGCGACCTGCTTGTCCAGGGCCCGCTGACAGCCGGCCGGGTCGCGGTAGCGGGTGACGGCGGCGAAACCAGCGGCGCTGATCAGGCCACCGGGGGCGGCGAGCCGGGTACGCAGGTCGATCAGGAACCCGATCGCCGCCGGCCCGCCGTACCGCTGCCGCAGCTCGGTGCCGGCGGACGCGGCGGCGGTCATCGCGGTGCCGTGCACCCGGTCGATGGCGGGCGCGGTCAGGGTGGCGCAGCGATGGCCCGGCAGCCACAGCTGGTCGGTGCCGCTCACAGGCCCAGGGTGCGCAGTACGGCGAAGCCGTCTTCGGCGATCTGGCGGATCAGTCCGTCGTTGACGTCGCGTGATTCGTCCAGGACGTGGAGTTCGGCGGCGGTGAGCCAGCGGAACTCGGTGTGCTTGCCGGCTTCCAGTCGGGGGTGGGCCAGGTCACCGTCGACCCGTACCAGGTAGTCGGTTTCCACCCGGGCGATGCCGTCGTCGCCGACGTAGGCGTACTCGCCGACCTCGGCAAGGACGTGGGAGACGGTCCACCCGGTCTCTTCGTGTACCTCCCGGTGCAGGGCTTCGACCAGCGTTTCGCCCGGCTCGACGTGTCCGCCGGCGACGTCCCAGGTGTTGGGGAACAGCCGCCGGTGCGGTGACCGGAGCTGGAAGAAGATCCGGCCGTCGTCGTCGACGATCAACGCGCCGACGCACCGCAGCGGATCGCCGGGTGCGTCGCGGCCGGGGGGTGGGGCGGACACGCCTGTGACAGTAGCGAGCGGGCCCGGTAAAGAACCAGGACCAGCTCCGGGCACCCGGGGAGAAGCCGGGCAGCCCGGACGTGTCCTGCCACACCAGCCGGCGGCAACCGGCCGGGCGGGTCGTAGTCTGGCACCCATGAGCGCCGAGCAGCTGATCTCCTTCGCCCGTGGGGCGCCGTCGCTGGACATCGTCGACATCGAGGGGCTGAAAGCCGCCGCCGGCCGCGCCTTCGACGCCGACCCGGCCGGGGTGACCGCGTACGGCACCTCCGTCGGCTACCTCCCGCTACGTCGCTGGATCGCCGACAAGCACGGCGTCGCGCCCGAACAGGTGCTGGTCACCAACGGTTCCCTGCAGGCCGACGCGTTTCTCTTCGACCACCTGGTCACGCCCGGGGACGCGGTGGTCGTCGAGCGGCCGACGTACGACCGTACGCTGCTCAACCTGCGCCAGCTCGGCGCGCAGGTGCATCCGGTGACCATCCAGCCGGACGGGCTGGACACCGACGAGCTGCGCAAGTTGTTGGAGTCGGGGGTCCGGCCGAAGCTGGCGCACGTCATTCCCAACTACCAGAACCCGGCCGGGGTGACCCTGTCGCTGGCGAAGCGGCGGGCGTTGCTGGAGTTGGCGGTCGAGTTCGGGTTCACCATCTTCGAGGACGACCCGTACGCCGACATCCGGTTCCGGGGCGAAGTGCTGCCGTCGATGCTGTCGCTGGACACCGACGGTGTCGTGGTGCACGCCTCCAGTTTCACCAAGACGGTCTGCCCCGGGGTACGGGTCGGCTACCTTGTCGGCGAGGCCGGGCTGATCAAGGCGATCGCCGGGCGGGCCACCAACCTGTACATCTCGCCCGGCATGGTGGCGCAGGCGATCGTGCACCAGTTCTGCGTCTCCGGTGACCTGGACCGGTCGATCGCCACGGTCCGGGCCGCGCTGTCCGAGCGCGCCCAGGTGTTGGGCGAGTCGCTGCGCAAGCACATTCCGGGCGTACGGTTCACCGAGCCGGACGGCGGCTACTTCCTCTGGGTGGAGCTGCCCGAGGACGTGCTGGTCGACGCGTTGGTGCCGGCGGCCGCGAAGCGCGGCGTCGCGGTGGTCAAGGGCAGCGACTTCCTGCTGACCGGTGGTGAGCACGCGCTGCGGCTGGCCTACTCGGCGGTCACGGTGGATCAGATCGACGAGGGTGTCCGCCGGTTGGCCGAGGCGGTCGACGAGGTACGCGCGGCGTAGCCGGCCGGCATCCCGGTCGGTTCGGCATTCTCGCCGGCCGGCATCCCCGATCATGCTCGCGGCGCTGGGGGAAGGGTGCCGCGAGCATGTCGCGTGGTGGTTTCCTGTTCTAGGGCGGTTGCCGCGCGGACACGGGGAGGGAGACGGGCCGATGGCGGATCAGGATCGTGGGCAGCGGTGGCCGGAGGGCGGCAGCGGTCGGGCGTTGTCGCGGGCCTGGACGGCCCCGGTGCGGGCGGTCAGCCGGATGCTCCACTCCGCCGACGGCACCCCGGTGGCGGAGGCGTCGCCACCGCCCGAGCCGCGCAGCGGGATCGTCGACTGTGCCCTCTACATCGACGGGATCCGGCAGCCCGGCAGCTGGAAGCATCCGGAGGCGCTGGCGACCGCCCGCCGCGAGCGCAACGCCTTCGTGTGGCTGGGTCTGCACGAGCCGAGCCTGGCCGAGATGGCCGGCATCGCCGACACGTACGGGCTGCACGAGCTCGCGGTGGAGGACGCGGTCAAGGCCGAGCAGCGGCCCAAGCTCGAACAGTTCGGCGAGGTGCACTTCCTGGTGCTGCGGACCGCCCGCTACGTCGACCACGAGAAGCTCACCGGGGACTCGGAGGTGGTCGAGACCGGGCAGGTGATGCTCTTCATCGGGCAGGGCTTCGTGATCACCGTCCGGCACGGGGACGCCTGTCGGTTGGCGCCGGTCCGGGCGGATCTGGAACGTAACCGGGACCTGATGGTGCAGGGCCCCTGGGCGGTGGCGTACGCGGTGACCGACCGGGTGGTGGACCTCTACCTGGAGGTGACCGACCGGGTGGAGACCGACCTGGACACCGTCGAGGCGGACGTGTTCTCGCCCGAGGCGAGCGACAAGGTGCACGAGATCTACCAGTTGAAGCGGGAACTGGTGGAGTTCAAGCGGACGGTGGCTCCGTTGCAGCGGCCGATGATGACGCTGACCGCCGAGATCAACGAGGTGGTGCCGGTGGAGATCCGGCGCTACTTCCGGGACGTGCAGGATCACCTGAGCCGGGTCGTCGAGCAGGTCAACGCCTACGACGACCTGCTCAACTCGATCCTGCAGGCCCGGTTGGCGCAGGTCACCGTGGCGCAGAACAACGACATGCGCAAGATCGCGGCGTGGGCGGGTATCGCCGCGGTGTGGACCGCGTTGGCCGGCATCTACGGGATGAACTTCGAGTTCATGCCGGAGACCGGCTGGACGTTCGGCTATCCGATCGTGCTCGCGTTGATGCTCGGTATCTCGTTGGTGCTCTACCGGTCGTTCCGGCGTAACGGCTGGTTGTGAGCCGAGCTACCCGCCGCAGGGCGCGCCGGGTCACCCCGGCGCGCCCTGGTACGGCGTACGGCGTCGTCGGCCGGGCTCAGGCGCGGCCGTTGCGCATGGCGGCCGCCGGGTCGTTGCCGAGCTGGTCGATCGGGTCACCGTGCGGCTTGCTGCCGGCCGGTGGGGTCACCTTGGCGCCGGAGGTCGCGGCGGTGCCGGAGGTCATGGTGCCGTCCGAGGCGGCCTTCGGGCCGACCGAACCGGATGTGGCGCCGGTCGTCGAGCCCGCCGACTCCATCGCCTGACCCGGGTCGTACTCCTCCCACTGGGTGGCGCGCCGACGGCGTACCACCATGGTGCCGATCGCCGCACCGGCCGCGAGCACACCGACCACGATCGGCCACCGGCGGCGTCCGGATCCGCCCGACGAGGGCATCAGCCTGCTCTTCATCGACGTGCTCTTGCCGGGCTTGAGCCGGCTGGCCTTGGTCTTGGCGGCCATCGCCTTCATCCCGGTCAGCTTCGTTGCCTTCATGTTCTTCGCCTTCACCTTTCTGGTTGCCTGGCTGGCCTGACGGGCACCGTCGGCGGCCGCCACCGCCAGCGGGGCCAACGCGGCCATCGTCGCGGCCACGCTCTGCGCGGCGGAGTCCCGTACCCGGTCGGCGGTGGGTGTCACGGCGTCCCGGGCCGCGAGAACGCGCGGCCCCACGGAGGCGCCGACACCTCCGGCCGCGTGCGTCGCGGCCCGCCGGAAATGGTCGAGTCCTTCACCGAGTTCCGCCCGGACGAG
This sequence comes from Solwaraspora sp. WMMD406, assembly GCF_029626025.1. Lineage (NCBI taxonomy): Bacteria > Bacillati > Actinomycetota > Actinomycetes > Micromonosporales > Micromonosporaceae > Solwaraspora > Solwaraspora sp. WMMD406. The sequence continues at coordinate 376,745 of NZ_JARUBF010000001.1, read as the reverse complement.
GGCCCGCCGGGTCTTGCGCCTGGAGATCCTCAACACCTGCGCCTACCTCCTGTGCTGTCGTCACGCCGTCATCCTCCACCTTCGGGTGCCTCCGCGCGGCCGGATCGGGCACATGGGAGGATCCGCATGGAACTGACCAACAACTGAGGAGTACCCGTGGCTGAGGCTGTCTACGCCACCCTGCACACCAATCACGGACCGATCCGGTTGGAGCTGTTCGCCAACCACGCACCGAAGACGGTCCGCAACTTCATCGAACTCGCGGAGGGGACCCGCGAGTACACCGATCCGCGTACCGGCCAGCCGGGTAGCGGTCCGTACTACGACGGAACGATTTCCCACCGCGTGATCAGCGGTTTCATGGTCCAGATGGGCGACCCGACTGGCACCGGTCGGGGCGGCCCCGGCTACACCTTCGCCGACGAGTTCCACCCGGAGCTGCGCTTCGACCGGCCGTACCTGCTCGCGATGGCGAACGCCGGACCGGGCACCAACGGTTCGCAGTTCTTCATCACGGTCGGCCCCACCCCGCACCTGAACAACCGGCACACGATCTTCGGACAGGTGGCGGACCAGGACTCGGCCAAGGTGGTCGACTCCATCGCCACCACCCCGACCAACCCGGCGGACCGGCCGCTCAGCGACGTGGTGATCAGCCGGGTCGAGATCGAACGGGTCGGCGGCTGATCCAGTACCACCTGGTGTCATCCCCGGGACCACCTGGTGTCATCCCCGGGACCACCTGGTGTCATCCCGGGACGACGTCCGGCTGAGTTGATCATGAGCGGCGGGGTCCACACCTCGGCGGGGTAACCTTGGCGCTCATGAGCAAGCACCGGGATCGCCGGATACGGCGCAGTGAGGTGGCGCGATGAGTGATCCAGCCCCGACCGTGCCGGTCTGCTACCGGCACACGTCACGGGAGACCTGGGTCCGGTGCTCCCGGTGTGATCGGCCCATCTGCCCGGACTGCATGCAGGAAGCGGCGGTCGGGCACCAGTGCCCGGAGTGCGTCGCCGACGGCCGGCGCACCCAGCGGTCGGCGCGCACTGCCTTTGGTGGCAGTGCCGCCGGCCAGCAGGGTCACATCACCAAGATCCTGATCGGCCTCAACGCGCTCGCCGCGCTGATCGGCCTGGTCATGGCCGGTGGACAGGGGCTCAGCCTCGGGCTGTTCTCCGCCGCCGGCCGGCTGCACGCCTTCGGAGGGGTGATCGGGTCGGACGTCACGGTCCGCCCCAACGGGGACGTGCTGGCCGGGGCGTTGCCGGCGTACGGCGACGTCTTCGTCGGCATCGACGGCGGCGGTGTCTGGCGACTCGTCACCGCCATGTTCATCCACTACGGCCTGCTGCACCTGGCGTTCAACATGTGGGCGCTGTGGGTGCTCGGACGCAACCTCGAATCGGTGCTCGGACCACTGCGCTTCCTGGCGCTCTACCTGATCGCCGGGCTCGGTGGCAACGTGGCCGCCTACCTGATCGACCCGGAGAAGCTGTCGGCCGGTGCCTCCACGGCGGTCTTCGGCCTGTTCGCGGCCTTCTTCATCGTGCTGCGCCGGTTGAAGCGGGACACCTCCGCCGTGGTCGGCATCCTGGTGATCAACCTGATCCTGACGTTCACCGTGTCCAGTCTCTCCATCGCCGGGCACCTCGGCGGCCTGATCACCGGTGGTCTGATCGGCGCGATCCTGGCGTACGCGCCCCGCACCAACCGTACGGTGGTCCAAGCGGTCGGCTGCGGCGCGGTGGTGCTTTTCCTGGTGCTGATCACCGTTGCCCGGATGGCTCTGGCCCAGGCGGTCTGAACCGGAGCCACATCGCCCGCAGCGTCGCGGCGACGTCGGCCGGCGGGGCACCCAGCTCGTTGGCCCCGAACAGCCGCAACGTCTCTCCGGCGTCGACTTCCAGCAGTTCGGTACGGATTCCCCGGTGCCCGCGCCGGTCGACGGTGATCGCCTCGATCCGGGCCCAGGGCAGCAGCCGCCGGCCGGCGATTCCCTCGACGACGGTGATTCCGTCCGGCCCGGCCGCCAGGCGTACCGGCGCGATCAGGTCGCGGATCGCCCACCCGAGCAATCCGATGCCGGTCAGGCCGGCCAGCGCCAGCCGTACCGGGTCGCCGTCGGCGAGCAGGAGCCCGAGCGCCGCGATTGACACCGCGCCGAGCGCCTTGAGCACCGGAAGCTTGCCGGGCACCCGCCAGCTCACCTGCGGCTCGGTCGATCCACTCAGGTTGCCTGCCGGTCCGCTCGGCATTTCTGGCGTACCGGGCGTGTTCGCCAGGTACGCGTCGGGCGTGTTCGGCAGGTCGGGTGAATCGGGCACGCAGTCAAGGATGCCAGCCGCCGCCGGTAGCGCGTACGATCGGAGCACACCAAGTTACCGGGGAGTAGGCATGAGGGACGCGGTCGTCGTCGGCGCGGTACGGACTCCAGTCGGGCGTCGGAAAGGTGCCCTGGCGGCGGTGCATCCGGTGGACCTCTCCAGTCACGTACTCCGGGCGCTCGCCGAGCGGACCGGTCTGGACCCGGCCGGTGTCGACGACGTGATCTGGGGCTGCGTCTTCCAGGCCGGCGACCAGAGCTGGAACATCGGGCGGAGCGCGGTGCTGGCCGCCGGGTGGCCGGAGGCGGTACCGGGCACCACTATCGACCGGCAGTGCGGCTCCAGCCAGCAGGCGTTGCACTTCGCCGCCGCGTCGGTGATCTCCGGCCAGGCCGACCTGGTCGTGGCCGGGGGAGTGGAATCCATGACCCGGGTGCCGATGGGAGCCAGCACCGGCACCGGTCGGCCGTTCGGCGACCAGGTGCGCGACCGGTACCGGGGGATCGACGGCGTCGCGGCGGACGAGCCGGTGCCGTTCAACCAGGGCGTCGGGGCCGAGTTGATCGCCCGGCGGTGGGGGTTGTCCCGTACCGAGTTGGACGAGTTCGCGCTGTCCAGCCACGAACGGGCGGCGGCCGCCCAGGACGCCGGCGAGTTCGACGCGGAGATCGCCCCGGTCCCGGTGCCCGGCGCTGTCGGGTCGGGCGGCGACGGGTCGGCCGCTGTCGGGTCGGGCGGCGACAAGTTCAGCGTCGACGAGGGGATCCGCCGCGACACCTCGCTGGCGAAACTCGGCGAGTTGGCGACCCCGTTCCGGGCCGACGGCGTGGTCACCGCCGGATCCGCCTCGCAGATCTCGGACGGCGCGGCGGCGCTCGCGGTGACCACCTCGGAGTGGGCGCGGGCGCACGGGCTGCGTCCGTTGGCCCGGGTGCACACCGCCGTGGTCACCGGCGACGACCCGGTGATGATGCTGACCGCGCCGATACCGGCCACCGCCAAGGCGCTGCGCCGCGCCGGGCTCGACCTGGCCGACATCGGGGTGTACGAGGTCAACGAGGCGTTCGCACCGGTGCCGCTGGCCTGGCTCGCCGAGACCGGTGCCGACCGGGGCCGGCTCAACCCGCGTGGCGGAGCGATCGCCCTCGGGCATCCGCTCGGTGCCAGTGGCGCCCGGATCATGACGACCATGCTGCACCACATGCGGGCCAACGGCATCCGGTACGGGCTGCAGACGATGTGTGAGGGTGGCGGGATGGCGAACGCCACGATCATGGAACTCCTCTAGCCTGGGTGGCGTCCAGTCACAGGTGGTGGAACTTCTGTGGCTGAAAATTCGCCACTACGCCGAGTCGTCGTAGGTTGACGTGTCGTTAACGCGACATGGACGTCTTCTCACGCACGTTTCTGCCCGCCGCGGCCGAAACCAGCGTGCCGATCTCGACTACCAGCCGTCACATGCCGGTGTTCCGGCGTTGTGTCTCACCCAACGAACGCACCGTCCTCGTCGCCCGGTGTCAGCGCCCCGAACAACACATGCAGGGTGACTACCTGCTGTTACTCACCAAACGGCGGCTCGTCGTGACGCATGAGACGCTGCTGCTGCGCCGGCTGCGGCTGCATCTCAACAGCGAGCTCCGCCACCTCGACCACGTCACCTGGACCGCTGACCCGAGGTCCGCGATCGTCGAACTCGCGGTGACCGCGATCGACGGCGTACGGGAACGATTCATGATCAAGCTCGGCGATCGGGAGCACGCCGCACACGTCGAAGCACTACTGAGTTATGCGTTCCTGGCCCAGCCGGTGGACGCCCGTACCACCACCGCCACCACCGCCATCACCGCCGCCTGAGCCGCCGAATCCCGGTCGGCGGCTCCCGACCGTCGAGGCCCTGGGTAGCCGAACAGCTGGGCTCAGGGCCCAGGGACCGCCGACTGGATCGAGCCGGAGCAGGTCGAGCACTTCAACCACACTTCCCGGGTCCGTCCGCCGATCAGGGCAAAGGTGAACGCCTTGCCGGCACCGAGACACTTGGGGCAGATCGGTGGCCGTCGCCTCCTGGGTCCCGGTAGGTCGTGCTTTTCGCCCATGTTGGCGACCTTACCGCCACCTTCGCGGATAGCGGTTGCCGATCGAAGCGGCCGGACCCCGTCACCACGCGGAGGTGGCCCGCTGGACCGGCTGCCACGATCCACGCCCGGATCAGGGCAGCCGATCCAGGAGTGTCGCCGGACGCGTGGTAGCCAGGCGCTCAAGCTACGCTAGGGCGATTGTCGTCAGGCCGTACGGAGACCACCGTGAAGCTCTCGATCCTCATGCCGGTCTACAACGAGGAAGAACGCGTCGGAGACGCCCTCAAGCAGGCTCTCGCCGTAGACTACCCGTGCGAGATCGAGCTCCTCGTCGTCGACGACGGCAGCCGGGACGGCACCGGTGAGATCCTCAGCCGGGTCGACGACGCCCGATTGCGCGTGATCACCCATCCACGCAACGCCGGTAAGGGCGCGGCGATCCGTACGGCCGTCGATTCCGCCGAGGGCGACTACATGGTCATCCTCGACGCGGACCTGGAGTACGACCCGCAGGACATCCCGAAGCTGCTCGATCCGGTCCTCGATGGTCGGGCCACCGTGGTCTACGGCAACCGTACTTTCGGTAGTCACAGCGCCTACAGCTTCTGGTACGTGATGGGCAACAAGGCGGTGACCACCGCCGCCAACGTGATGTTCAACTCCTACATCGGCGACCTGGAAACCTGCTTCAAATTGTTGCCACTGTCGCTGTACCGGTCGCTGGACGTGCGCTCCCGGGGCTTCGGCATGGAAGCCGAGGTGACCGGCAAGCTGCTGCGGCGCAAGATCCGGCCGTACGAGGTGCCGATCTCCTATCGGGCGCGGGGCCGTGAGGAAGGCAAGAAGATCACCTGGAAGGACGGCGTCGAGGCGCTCTGGATCCTGGGTCGGGAGCGGACCCGCCGCCAGGAGCGCCCCATCGCCTGACCCACCGCCGCAGTCAGTCGCGGCGATCAGGAGGTCACGAACCGACTGATCGACCGGCGGAGGCCGGCCGGGTCCAGACCATGCCACCGGTCGTGGTCGGCCGGAGTCCCGTACCGGTGCAGGTCGGTCCGCCCGACGCCGAGTGCCAGCAGCCGGTGCGGCCGGTCGGACAGCGCCTCGGCGACGAGATGGCTCGACGTACCGGCGAGGTAGGGCTCGACCAGGACGACCGTCGGCGCGTCGTGGTCGGTCAGGTCGCGCAGCCCGGCCACGTCGAACGGTCGCGGCGTGTTCGTGTACGCCACTGTCGCGTCGAGCCCGTCGACCGCGCCCAGCACCGGGTCGAGTGTCGGGCCGACGGCGACGACGACCGGGGCTCCCCCGCTGCCCCGACGCACCGTCACCAGTCGACCCGACACCCCGTCATCGGGTGCGACGGCGTTGCCGCGTGCACTCAGCCGCAGGTACACGGCGTCGTCGTGGGCCGTCGCGGCCCGCAGCAGCGGCTCCACCTCGGCCGGATGCCCCGGTACGTGCACGGTCCACTGCCCTGCGGTGTCGATCAGCGCCACGTCACCGGGGGACATGTGGGTGCGTCCCTCGGCCGACGCGTCGTAGGACGCGCCGACGCTGACCAGGACCGCGCCGACGCCCTGATGGTCGAGGTCGAGCTTGATCTGCTCGTACGCCCGGTCGATCAGGAACGGCGCGTAGGAGTGGGCGATCGGACGTAGCCCGGTCAACGCCAACCCGCCGGCGACGCCGATCATCAACTGTTCCCGGATGCCGACGTTGAGCACCCGGTCCGGGTGGCGCCGAGCCGCCGGGGCGAACAGTTCGGCGGAGATGTCGGCGAGCACCAGCGCGGTACGCGGATCCTCGTCGAGCAGTCGGGTGGTGGTGGCGACGAACGCTTCACGCATGGTCGTTTCCCTGTTCAGCGATGTGTCGGGCGGTCTCCGGTCCGGCAGGTTTCCTGGGAACTCGGGCGACCACCACGTGCGGGTGGGTGCCGTCGTGTGCCCGTAGGGCGGCGGCGAGTTCGGTGTGTCGGCAGGCCTCGACCGTGGTCGACGTCCAGCCGTGGACGGTGAACCGGCTGGCCACGCCGCCGGGCCAGCCGTGGGTGGCGGAGTCGTTGTCCACCACGACGACGGTGAGGTCACCGAGTTGGCGGCTGCCCGCGTACGCGATCGCTTCGTGGTTGGAGCCTTCGTCGAGTTCGGCGTCGCCGACCAGAACGTAGACGCGGGCACCGACCGGCTGACCGGAACCGGGCGTCAGGCCTTGGGCGCGCAGGCCGAGCAGGGTGCCGACGCCGAGCCCGAGCCCGTGCCCGAGGGAGCCGGAGCCGATCTCCACGCCGGGCACCAGCAGTCGGTCCGGGTGGTGGCCCAGCGGGCTGTCCGGCCCGGCGAGGTCGTCGAGCCAGGCGACGGGCAGGAATCCCTTGGCGGCCAGTACGGCGTAGAAAGCTGCTGGTCCGTGTCCCTTGGACAGCAGGAACCGGTCCCGGTCGACGGCGTCGGGTCGGTCCGGCCGGACCCGCAGGATCTGGTCGTAGAGCACCCAAAGTACGTCCAGGGTGGATTGTGAGCTGGGCTGGTGCTTTTCGTCGCCGGTGATCCGGCGCAGCAGTGGCGTCAGCGCCGCGTGGCTCGCGACCAGGGACGGGTCGGTGATGGCCGTCGATGGTCTGGTCGGGGTCGTCGACCGGCCGGTCGCGGCGGGTTGGTTGGCCAGCGTCGTGGTCATGAGACTAGCCTGCAACCTAAAGCTGACTTCAACTCAAGGTCTTGTGATGCGGGAAGCACTCACCATCGGCGAACTGTCGGCCAGATCCGGGGTCGCCTCGTCCGCGCTGCGCTACTACGAACGACTCGGGCTGATCCGAGCCGACCGTACCGGTGGGAACCAGCGCCGGTACGAGCGCAGCGAGTTGCGCCGAGTCGCGTTCATCCGGATCGCCCAGCAGGTCGGTGTGCCGTTGGAGGAGATCCGCGCCGCGCTGGCCGAGCTGCCGGAGTCGCGTACCCCGACCAGGGCCGACTGGGCACGGCTGTCCCGTCGCTGGCGGGCCCGGCTCGACGACAAGATCGCGATGCTGACCCGACTGCGGGACGAACTGACCGACTGTATCGGCTGCGGCTGCCTGTCGCTGCAACGTTGTGGGCTCAGCAATTCCAGTGACCGGCTGGCCGGCGCCGGACCCGGCCCTCGGATCCTGCTCGGCGACCCACCGGCCGGCCGGTGACCGCCCACGCTTACCGATACCGCTGGTGCCGGTAGGCGGTCACCGGCGGACGGGGTCAGACGTCGAGGTCGTCGAGCGCCTTCGCGAGCTGTTTGAGATCGAAGATGCCGCGCGCGGGGGCCGGCGTCGCGGGCGGGCCGGCGGCCTTGGCGATCCGGTCCCACACCTCCGCCGCCCGTGGCGTCGCGGCGGCGTTGACCGTGTACGGCCGGGTCGGCACCAGCAGGCGCTCCACCAGCACGGGCTTGTCGATGATCGCCGGCCGTTGGGGATAGCCGGCGAGGCTGCCAGGTCGAGCTCGGTGGCGACCGGATCGCGGCGGCCGAAGACGAACGGGTGGCAGAGGATCCCGTCGATGGTCAGATCGGTCGGCCACAGGGTCGGCAGGGTCTCGGTGACAGACTGTCCGAAGTGGGTCATCCAGTGACCACCGTAGAGCCACGCGCCGGCGGTCTCGGTCGCGTCGGCGACCGCGACAGTGTGCTCGGGTCGACGGCGACCACGTGGTCACCGGCCACACCGCCGTACCGCTGTGATCGCGGCACGGGTGCCCCGCTGCCGTCGTGCACCGCGCCTCGCGTCCAGACCTTCGGCGCGTCCAGGCCCGGATCGGTCGCTTTCGAACGGGGTGATCAGCGCGGGCGCGACCTCCACGATCGAGTCTTCGTGGAGATACCTCGGGTATGGTGGCTGCCGGGGTGAACTCGTGTTCCTTGCGGCGGCCTCGTGTTCCTTGCGGCGGCGGCGAATCCACCGGCTGGCGGGGATCTTGATTCCCGTACCGCGGCCTGGTCGCGCCCCATCAGCCGGTGGTCAACAGCACCTTGCCCAGGTGGTCACTGCTTTCCACGATCCGATGTGCTTGCGCCGCCTCGGCCAGCGGCAACCGGCGGTCGATCATCGGCCGTACCGCCCCGGAACCGATCAGCGGCCACACCTGGTCGTGCACCCGCCGGACGATCTCGGCCTTCTCGGCGACGGGTCGGGACCGCAGGGCAGTGGCGAAGATCGTGGCGCGTTTGGCGAGCAGCGCGCCGAGGTCCAGTTCGGCCGTACGGCCGCCCTGCAGTCCGATGATCGCCAGCCGGCCGCCGGTGGCCAGCACATCGACGTTGCGGGCCAGGTAGGCGGCACCGACGATGTCCAGGATCACGTCGACTCCGTCGTGGCCGTCGGTGAGTAGTTCCCGGCAGCGGCCGACGAAGTCCTCGGTGGGGTAGTCGATGGTGTGGTGGGCGCCGAGTGAGCGCAGCCGGTCGTGCTTGGCGGCCCGCGCGGTGGTGATCACGGTGGCACCGAGCGCCGCGCCGAGCTGGATGGCGAACGTGCCGATTCCACTGCCACCGCCGTGGACCAGGAACACGTCCCCAGCACGCAGGCCGGCCAGCTTGACCACATTGGACCAGACCGTACAGGCGACCTCGGGCAGGGCGGCCGCGTCGACCAGATCCACCCCGGCCGGCACCGGCAGCAGTTGACCGGCGGGTACGGCGACGCGCTGGGCGTATCCGCCACCGGCGAGCAGCGCGCACACCTGGTCGCCGACCCGGTGCCCGGTGACGTCCGCGCCGACCGCGCTGATCACTCCGGAGCATTCCAACCCGAGGTACGGCGACGCGCCGGGCGGGGGTGGGTAGTGCCCCTGCCGTTGGAGCAGGTCCGCCCGGTTGACCGCGGTGGCGGCGACGTCGATGATCACGCCGTCGGGACCGGGGGTCGGATCGGGTACTTCGGCCCAGACCAGAGCGTCAGGGCCACCGGGTCGGGGCACGGTGATCGCGTACATGGGATAAGTCTTACCGGGTCGGTTGGGCTACCGCTGCGTTAACCAGCGCTTCGGCGGCGTTTCTGGGAGCGTGGCACACTAGGGCGCAGCGGCACGGAGGCCAACGCGTGTTTCGGGCTCCGCCGCGCCGGGAGGGCTCGCCTAGTGGCCGATGGCGCCGGTCTTGAAAACCGGTAAGGCAGCAATGTCTTCGTGGGTTCGAATCCCACGCCCTCCGCGCTCCGACAATCACCCGGCCCGCCTTCATCGACGGCGGAGACCGTCGTCGGCGTCGTCGGCGAGGTTGCGGGCGACCTGGCAGGCGACCTCGCGCAGCACGTCGATCTGGTGTTCGGTGAGGCCGTCGATGACGTATCGGCGGACAGCCGCGACGTGTCCGGGGGCCGCGGCTACCACGAGGTCCCATCCGGCGTCGGTGAGTACGGCGGTGGTGTATCGGGAGTTCTCGGGGTCGGGCTCGCGGCGTAGCAGGCCTCTTCGTTCGAGGCGCTTGACGACGTTCGACAGTCGGGAGAGCGAGCTGGCGACCTGTCCGGCCAGCTCACTCAGGCGTAGGGTGCGGCCGGGCGTCATGGACAGGACGCTTAGCGCGAAGTAGTCGAACAGGGTGAGGTCGTTGTCCCGCAGGAGCTGGGCGTCGAGCGCGCTGGGCAGGTTGAACATGAGCTTGGCCAGGGCCATCCACGCGTCGCGTTCGCGGTCGGTCAGCCATCGGGGTTCGTCCGACATGCGGCAAGCCTACTTCCCACTTCACTGTTGAAGTGAGCCATCTCTCAGAGGGGTTCAACCTTGAAGCGACTTGCCCTACGCTCAGACTTCAAGCTTGAACCTACTGCCTCAAGGAGTGGCTGTGTCCCTGTTCCGGCTGGACGCCAGCATCCGTACGCACGGTTCCGCGAGTCGCGAGATCGCCGACATCGTCGAGGAGGAATGGCTCGCCACCCGCCCCGGCGACCAGGTCGAACGTCGCCACGTCGGCGTCGACGCCCTGCCGGCGACCGCCTGGGCGGCGGCGGTGACCGCCGGCACGACCCCGACCCACGAGCGCACCGCCGAACAGCGCGACGCCGTCGCCCTCGCCGTATCCCTGGTGGACGAACTCCTCGCCGCCGATGCGATCCTGTTCGCCGTACCGCTCTACAACTACGGCGTGTCCCAGCACTTCAAGGCGTACGTCGACCTGGTGTCGACCGACCCCCGGGTGACCGGACAACCGTTTCTCGCCGGCAAGCCGGTTGTGCTGGTCACGGTGCGCGGTGGCGCGTACGGCGCCGGCACCCCGCGAGAGGGCTGGGACCACTCCACGCCGTACCTGCGTCGAATCATCGCCGATTGCTGGGGTGCCGACCTGACCGTGGTCGAGCGTGAATTCACCCTCGTCGGCGTCAACCCGGCCCTCGACGCCTTCACCGACCAGGCCGCGCGCCTGCACGTCGAAGCCCGGCGCGCCGCCCAGGAGGCCGGCCGGGCCCTCGGCGCGCTGCCCGTCGCAGGCTGAGCCGGCGGTCCAGCCTGCGGTCTAAGACCGCATCTCCGAGCCGGCCCTCCGAGCCGGCAGGGGTGTTCGGGCGCTCACCTGGTCGTTCGTGGGTCGGGCAGACGGTGACCCAGTCGTGGAGCACGGACCTGACCCAGAACGGCTCTGCGGTGACCGCCCGCAACGTCAGCCCTGATGATCGTCGAGGCCATCGGCTCCCAGGGCCGCTACTTCCGCTCCTTCACCGCCACCAACCTCGGCGGCACCTGGACCCCGAACGCCACCAGCGAATTCCACCCCTTCGCCGGCCGGGCCAACAGCGGCGCCACCTGGACCAACGACATCAGCCACGGCGAACTCATCCGCACCAACGCCGACCAGACCATGACCATCGACCCCTGCAACCTGCAGATGCTCTACCAGGGCCGCTCGCCCAACTCCGGCGGTGACTACGGCCTCCTGCCGTACCGGCCGGGCCTGCTCACCCTGCAACGCTGACCAACAGGCAACAAGAACCCGACATCTGACACGGCGGGCTCGGCACACAGCCGAGCCCGCCGCTGCACGTCGCGAGCTCGGTGACGGCACCACCGAGTTGCGCCCGCCGACCGATATCCGGCCAGGACGTGAAGCCCTATAGTCCGTTCCATCAACGCCGATCGTTGGCGTACGGGTGTCTGCTGTGGAGGACGTGATGGACGGTTGCCCGCCGGGGCGGATCCCGGATCTTGGGTTCGCCGCGAACGTGGTGTGTCGGCGATGGCCTGCCATTGCTGTAGCGGCGGTGCTGCTGGCGACGGTTCTGGTGTTCGCTGACGGCTCGATCGGTCACGCCAACGGCAACGGCATACCAGCTGGGCGGGGGGCCGCTGCCGCACCGACGCCCGGTCACGAGGTACGGCAGGCGCCGGCTGGGCTGGGTCCGGTGCGGGCGATCGCCGCCGGCAATTCGCATAGCCTCGCTCTGCGGACGGACGGCACCGTCTACGCCTGGGGCTTCAACGAGATGGGTCAGCTCGGCAACGGGGAGAGCGGCACGCACACGCCGACTCCGATGCTGGTGTGTGCCGTTGGCGAGACCGCCCCCTGCACCCGGTTTCTCACCGGCGTGATTGCCGTCGCGGCGGGCTACTACCACAGTCTTGCGGTGCTCAGCGACCGTACGGTTGTCGCCTGGGGTTTCAACTTCCACGGTCAGCTCGGTGACGGGACCACCACAAACCGACTGACGCCGGTGCGGGTGTGTGCGGTGGGGCAGGTCGCGCCCTGCAGTCGGTTCCTACGCGGAGTCAGATCCATCGCGACCCATTTCAATCACAACGTCGCGCAACTGGCCGACACCACAGCGGTGACCTGGGGACTCAACTCCGGTGCGCTCGGCGACGGGACCACTGTGGATCGCTCTGTTCCGGTGCGGGTGTGTGCGGTGGGGCAGGTCGCGCCGTGTACCCGGTTGCTGACCGGGGTCAGATCCGTCTCGGCTGGCTTGAGTCACAGCCTGGCGGTGGTCGACAAGGCGCGGCTCGTCGCCTGGGGTGCCAACCATTCCGGTCAGCTCGGTGACGGGACGACCACAAACCGACTGACGCCGGTGCGGGTGTGTGCGGTGGGGCAGGTCGCGCCCTGCGACCGGCCTCTTCCCGGGGTCAGGGCGGTATCAGGGGGTAGCTCCCACACCTTGGCGGTACTCGGTGACGGGAGTGTCGGTGCCTGGGGAAGCAACATCTCCGGGCCGCTCGGGATCGGCACCTTCGGTGGTTATAGAAGCACTCCGGTACGGGTGTGCGCGGTGGGTGAAGCCGCACCGTGCGCCCGGTTCCTGACCGGGGTGCGAAGCATCAGTGGCGGCAGTTCTCACAGTCTCGCGCAGCTGCGCGATGGTGGAGTCCTGGCGTGGGGCTACGGTCGTTCGGGTGATCTTGGTGGCGGCATCCTCGAAAACCGGGCAACTCCCGGTCGGGTGTGTGCGGTGGGGCAGAGCTATCCCTGTACGGCGTACCTCTCGCGGATCCGAGCCGTGGAGGCAGGTGCACACTTCAATTTGGCGCTGCAGCCCGACTACACCGTGATCGCCTGGGGGTACAACGGGGACGGGCAGCTCGGCACCGGCCCCGACGGGTATCACCAAAGCACTCCGGTGCTGGTCATCGCGCCCCGATCAGCGGTCCGATCGTAGCCGGCACCTGTCCACACCCGGGCCGCCCGCCGAGCGTGACCAGCTCGGCTGGTCACGCTCGGCGGGACCCGGTCAGCGGGCCGGGGTGGCGTACGCCTCGGTGGCCCTCAATCGCAGCGGCGGCGTACGGATTCCGCTGTCGGACCTGGCGGTGGCACCTGCCGCGCGTGCCGGGCCGGGGAGGAATTCGGCGTAGTCGTAGAGGTACTCGAAGGTGCCGGCGATGTCGACGACCACGTGGGTGTCGCCGGCGTGGTTGTAGATGTTGAAGTCGCCGTCGTTGAAGATGCCGGTGATGGCGGCGTTGGGGACCGTCTCGCCCTGGTAGGGGTTGAGGGTGCTGACGTTCGGCGGCTCGGTGCCGAAGTAGGCGGGCCAGACGCTGACGTGGGTGTTGGCGGTCGGTCGGACCGCGGTGATGTTCATCGACACGGCTTCGGTGTCGTCGGTGATGACGGACGCCGGGGTGGCGATGGTGGCGGTGGTGGTCGGCCCGAGGGCGGTCGGCGCGCCGAGCGCGGTACGGGTGTCGACGATCCGGGTCGGGTCGACGGGCCGGAACCGGGTCCCGTCGGCGAGATCCGTGTCCATGTAGAGGCCGAAGATGTCCACCAGGATGTGGGTGGGATCGGCGGATCCGTTGTGGATGGCGATCGACGGCATTCCGGCGCAGCCGAGATCGTCCGGGCAGGTGCCGAGGGGCACGATGGCCATGTTCGGCACGGTCCGGCCGGGCGTGAAGTTGAGCGTCGACGCCGTCGGCAGGTCTTGGACGCCGTCCCAGCTGGTCAGGTGGCCGCTGCCGACGGGCTTGACGGCGGTGACGTTGACCGCGACCGCCGAGATCCTGTCGTTCGTATCGTCTCCGTAGTCGACGGGGATGTAGACGATCCAGTCGCCGGGCAGCGGGCCGCCGAAGTAGGCATCGCGGGTGTCCAGGAGCCGTTCGTTGGTCGTCATGTAGTACTCGTCGCCGACCTCATTCCAGCCCGGCCTGATGTCGGTGCCGACGTAGTAGCCGACGACGTCGGCGATGATGTGGGTGCTGCCGCCCCGGTGCAGGATCGCTACTTTGCCGTCCGGGCCGACCGGTACGGTCACCGAGTTCGCGATGGTCCGCCCCTTGATGAAGTTCAGGTTGGACGAGGTCGGCGCGGCACTATCTGAGGGGTAGAGCGTCAGGTGTCCGGCCGCGGTCGGGCCGGTCACGGTGACGTTGAGCACGACGGCGGAAACCCCGCTGACGGCTACGCCGCCCCGCCCGCCCACCGACAGTCCGACGACCTTTTGGTCGGTGACAGCGGCCTTCGGTGCGCCGAGCCCGGTCCGAGTGTCGAGCACCCGTTGCGGGCCGACCGGGTGGTACGTGCCGACCGGATTGACCAGGGCAATGCCGGACAGGGCGACCTCCCGGCGCGCGTCCGGGTCGCCGGCTTCGGCGAACGTCAGGCGTGCCCACAGCTGGCCACGGGCTCTCCGGCTCATCTCGACGTCGATCTCGCAGCTTTCGCCGTAGTCGAGGCTGACCCCGTCGCAGGTGGTGGCCGCGATCTCGAAGTGCGGCGGCTGTGGCCCTTCGATCGCGAAGTCGGCCAGGGTGACGGGAAGCGGACCGGCCGAGGTCACGGTGACCGTACGGATCTGCCGTTCGAGTCCGACGTAGCGCTGACCGAAGTCGAGCGACCGGGCGTCGAGCGCGGTCGCCCCGTACGGCACGGTCGAGCTGAACCGTATCTCGCCCTGCATCGGGACTGTGTTGTTCGAGCAGGTGACCTGGTAGGTGATGGCGACGGCGCTCGGGAGCCCTGTCTCGGCGTCGCGGACGAACTCCTTGACGTCGAACCAGCCGGACATGCTGCAACCCCGACCTTCACCGGAGATGTCGAAAACGCCGTGGGTGGTGTTCGGAAGAAGATCATGGGTCAAGTAGCGGGTGCCGGCGATCAACTCGCTGCCGACAGGGGGCTGGACCCGAGCGTGCCAGAGGCTGCCGTCGGCAGCCGACACGCTGAGGCCGATTCCGTTGGGGGACCCGCTGATCTCGATGGTGGCGTTGTCGCTGTCGTACACCCGGGTGCCGGTCGAGAGCGGGTGATTTCCGAACGCTCCGTTGATCGTCAACGCGGTGTACGGCGCGGTCGGTGCGGCGCTCTGGGCCTGGGCCTGGGCTGGATGCAGGGCGAAGGTCGCGGCGAGAAGGGCGACTGTGCCGGCGGTGACGGCACGGGTGACACGCATATGGGCTCCCACGAGCTGGGGTGATGTGTCGAGCGGTGGGCTGGAGTATATCGGCGACCGCTCCCGGCCGTACCGCCGGTGACCTGGCCTTACTGTTGGCGACCTGGCCGTTTCGCGGCGTCGCCGTGGGTGTCCCGTTGGGAGAGCTCGTGGTCGGATCGCGCGCTGGTTCAGGCCGACCAGACCAGGCAGAAGGGGTGGCCGGCGGGGTCGGCGTAGACGCGCCAGTCGGGGCCGGCGCCGTCGAGCCGGGTGGCGCCGAGGTCGAGGGCGGCCCGTTCGGCGGCGTCGACGTCCTGGACCAGGACGTCGAGGTGCAGCTGCTGCGGGTACGCCGGATCCGGCCAGCGGGGTGCGGCGTACTGCTCGACTTGCTGGAACAGGACGGGCTGCCCGCCTTCTTCGCCGATCATGGCGATCCCGTCGGCTTCGTAGGTGACCGGTTTGCCGAGTAGTTCGGCGTAGAAGTGGCTCAGCGTCTTGGCGTCGGGGCAGTCGAGCATGACACCCGCGAGGAGGGTGCGTGGCTCGTCGGCTTTGACGCACAGGTCGAACGGGTGGCCGGCCGGGTCGGCGAGGGTGTGCCACTGTTCGTTGCGGCGGAGCAGTCTGGCACCGAGCTGCCGGGCGCGTTCGGCCGCCGCGTCGATGTCCGACACCTGGAAGTCGAGGTGGGCCTGTTGCGGCCGGTCCTGGCCGGGCCAGTTCGGCGGTACGTGGTCGAGTGCCTGTTGCAGGCCGATCCGCCAGCCGTCGTCGGTGACGAGCGTGATCCAGTCGGCGTCATCGTCGTCGGTGGGGAGGCGTTGCCAGCCGGCGAGCTGTTCGTAGAAGGTGGCCAGGCGCTCGATGTCGGGGGCGTCGAGCGCCACGGCCCGCAGTGAGCCGACGGCGTACCGGTCCGGTTCGGTGCTCATGCCCATGATCCTGCCGACCCCAGCGCCGACCCGCCACCGGAATGGGCGTCAACGGTCAGCTTGGCCGCAGGTAGGCAACGAATACGAGAACGCCTCACGATAGTGACAGTGGACGGTGCTGCCTATACTCGCCGGTCGTGGATCCTGTGTCGATGCTGGTGCCGGTGGCAGAGTCGATCATTACGTCAGCGGCCAAGCAGCTGGCCGGTTCCGCGACGCAGGGGGTGCGGGCGCGGATCTTCGGTGACCCGGAGCAGAAGGCCCTGGCGCGGGCGTTGGCGCGGGCGTTCGCGACCGTCGAGAAACGTCATGGCCGCCGGCTGGCCGACTTCGATGTCAACGCGGGCTTCTGGACGCACGAGGGCGCGGAGGAGCTGGCGAAGGTCCTGGTCCCGGGTACGGCAGCCTCCGCCGCCGCACTGGCGCGGCGGGCCGTCGACTCGTTGGGACCGCAGGCGTCGGAGGACGAGCGGCTCGACCGAATCGTCCTGCTGCGGCCGGTGTTCACGACACTGCTGGACGAGCTGTCGGTCGAGGTGCGGGCGGAGGCCGTACTGCAGGAGGTGTTGGGGCGGACGGACGCCGCGGACACCGCGCGGGCGGCGACCCAGCTGGCCAGGCACGCGGGGGCCGGCGCGGCCGACGAGGACGACCTGATCGCCTACCTGCGCTGGCTGGCCGACCAGCACCGCTATCTGCGGACCGTGGGCGTGGTGCGCAATACGACAGTGCAGTTGCCGCTGGCCGAGGTGTTCGTCGGATTGAGTGCCCGGCCGGAAAAGCACCCCGGCGATCGGGCCAGGCTCTGGTTCGAGCAGGAACGCGACAAGCTGGCCGCGATGGTCGAGTCGGGGCGGCTCGACGCCACCGGGTTCGAGGCGGCCCTGGACCGGTTGCACCTGCAGGCCGGCCGCCGGTTCGACGTCGCGGACGAGCCAGACCGCGCGCAGCCGGCACCGGTGTTGGACGCGGTCCGCACCAACGCCCAGTCGCTGGTCCTGGGGGATCCGGGGACCGGCAAGACGACCCTGCTGAAGCACCTCGCGCTCACGCACGCACTGGCGCTGGCCTCGGGCAATCCGGTGCAGGGGAAACCGGCGCGTTTCCCGATCTATCTGCGGATCGGCGACTACGCCCGGCAGGGCTACCCGGAGCAGGGCATCGGCGAGTTCCTGCCGGGCTACCTCAACCGGTTGGAGTGCCGTACCGCTGGTCTTGCCGATCTGTTGCGGCGGGAGTTGGACGCCGGCCGGTGCCTGGTCCTGCTCGACGGCCTGGACGAGATCGCCTCGGCCGAGCTGCGCCGGGGTGTGGTGGAGGCGGTGACCCGGTTCGTCACCGCGTACGCGCGGCACGGCAACCGGTTCGTGGTGACCAGCCGGATCGCCGGCTATTCGGCCGCGCCGCTGCCGGAGCCGTTCGTGGCGGTGCGGTTGCAGGACATGGACCAGGAGACGATCGACAGGTTCCTGGAGGTGTATTGCCGGGAGGTGGAGCGGGCCGAGACTCCGGACAAGAGCGACCCGGCGATCGTCCAGGCCGGGCAGCAGGAAGCCGCAGCGATCCGCGAGGCGTTGGCAACCAACCCGGGGGTACGGCGATTGGCGGCGAACCCGCTGCTGCTGACCGCGTTGGTGCTGGTGCATCGGGCCAGCGGCCGGCTGCCGCACCGGCGGGTCGAGGCCTATATCGAGGTGTGCAACGCGCTGGGCCGGACCTGGCGCACCGCGCAAGGCGTCGCCGCGGCCGACCTGCCGGACGAGCGGATGCTGACCCGCTGGCTGACCGAGTTGGGTTTCTGGATGCACGAGCATCGGCCCGAGGGTGCGGCCAGCCAGCTGGAACTGCTGACGGTGCTGGGTCCACTGTGGGCTAAGCATCACGGCGTCGAGTGGGACCCGACCGTGGTGGAGGCCGCCGATCCACTGAGTACGGATGCCGGCGTCGGGGTCATCGAGTTCGTCGACAAGGCCGACCGGCACACCGGGCTGCTCATCGAGCGGGCACCCGGCCGGTACGGGTTTCCGCACCTGACGTTCGAGGAGTACTACGCCGGCCGCGCCTTGGCGTTTCGCGGCACCGCCGAGGAGCGGATCGCAGCGATCCGCAGCCGGCTGCACGACCCCCGCTACGACGAGCCGATCCTGCTCGCGCTGGGACTGATCGGCACCGACTACACCGAGCAGATCGAGACCGTCGTGGCGGAGGCGATCTGGCCCGCGACCGCCGCCCCGAGCCGGTACGAAGACCTGCTGGGCCGTGACTTCCTGTTCATGCTTCGCGTCCTCGCCGACGACACCCCGCTACAGACGGCGACCATCGACACGGTGCTACACCACGCGATTGACGAATGGCTGACCCCCGAGACCAGCCGATGCCGTTTTCGTGGCTACCGCGAGGTCTTGTCCGAGCGACTGCGCGGCCTCGCCGGTACCAAGGCCGGCGACCGTTTCCGCGTAATCCTGGATCAGCAGGCTTCCACACTCGCCGAGACGCTGCCCAAAGCGTTCGTCGAACTCGCCGCTGTCACGGCATCCCCCGGGCCACATTCCCCGTACGTCGCCACGGCACTGGCAGCCCTCGCAGATGCTGGTTTCAGGGTGCCGATGCGTGCATGCGCGGCGGGGGCGTTGCAGGCGGGCGGGTTGTGGTCGTCGGAGGTGGTGGAGGCGGCGGTGGGGATCGTGGTGGACCCTGGCGTCGATCCGCGGGCGCGGGCGCGGGCGGTGGGGGCACTGCGGCAAGGTCCGCCTACGGACGACGCCATCGACAGGTTGGTGCCGCTATTCGCGGAAGAAGACCGATCGTTGCGAGCCGAAGTGGGGCGTACTCTGGTTGCGCTTGCTCGTCAGCATCCAGCAAGTGCCGAAGCGATCGTCGTAGCTCTTGCCGCCTATTGCAGCCGGTCTCCCGGCGATGAGCACGACGCCGAAAACCTGCCAGCAGCGGACGAGGCGTATCAGGCGCTCCGTACGTTGGTTGGCGAGCCCGTACCGGCATTGGCATAACGCTGCATCGTCGCCTCGGCGGCACCACCAGCGGCGGCGGTGATGAGCGGTCTTTGGGCTTCACACGTTGGCGACTACGGTTGCTGGCTCATCGATCCAGAGGCGCTGTGTCGTGCCGTCGACTGTCAAGCCGAACCGGGTGTACTCGGGCCGACCGGCATCCTGCCACCAGGCGTAGGCTGCCTCGACCTCGTCCCAGAGCCGTCGTGGACCGCCTTGGCGGACGGCGAAGTCGTCACCGGATTCGTCGCCGTAGGTGACCGCCGCCCACGAGCCCGAGGCGACATCGTCAAGCCGTACGGTCACACCGGCGTCGTCACTGTCGGTCCATTGGTCGCAGTTCGGCACGAGCACGGCGACAGCGAACTGAGCCGACTCGTTCTGGAAGACCTCGCCGCGCCGGAGACTGGTACGACCGTCAAGCGCCGGGCTGGTCATCGGCACCTGGTCGGTTGACCGGCGCTGGTTGCGCGTCACCATGAACCACGCCGGGCAGACGAACGAACCCGAAGCCGCACCGTCCTCGTCGACCTGAAGGCGAACGAGCAGGCCGCTCGGCATCGCGAGACGCCACGGCGTCACGATGTACCCGCCCGGCCGCGTTTGAGCGATCCACGCGGGCGGGACGCGGTACACGGAACAGGTGGCGAGCACGCGGTCATAGGGAGCGTGAGCGGCGTAACCCCCGGTGCCATCGGCCGCGACCGTGGTCGGTGCGTAGCCCGCCTGTCGTAACGCCTGCTGCGCCGCACGCAAGATCGTCGTGTCGATCTCGACGGTTGTCACGTTCGCGTCGCCGAGCCGGTCGGCGAGCAGGGCCGCGCTCCAGCCGCTACCTGTGCCGATCTCCAGTACGCGCATGCCGTCGACGATCATCGCGGCGTCCAGCATGCGCGCGACGATCCTCGGCATAGACAGGGAACTTGACGGCGACAGCCCGGGTACGCTGCCGGGCAACACCTTCCCGTCATCGAACTGCGTCACGATCGGCCCATCTGCGTACGCGGCGTCGAACCATGCGTCCGGCTCGTCGGCGCGGGAGATCACCCGGTTGTCCCAGCCGAACCAAGCGATCTCGGGTACGAACTCATGACGCGGAACCCGTTCGAAGTGGGGCCGCCAGGCTTCCGAAAGCCGCCCGGCGGCCGCCAACTCGTCGAGTAGGCGAGTTTGCTGCTTGATCACTTCTTCTTGCCTCCGCCCGCGCCGCCGCTACCACCGCTGCGCTTGCCGCCGCCTCCGGGAACCACAGCTCAGCCCGGCGCGGCGTCGCCTGTCGACGATCGAAGCCACTCCAGACACGCTGCCGATCCTGCCACGATTGCGGTAGCCGTGATTTGCGGATTCTGCCAGGGATGATGTGCGAGTAGGTGGCGCTCCAGGTCTTCGTAGCGGGCTGCCGTGGTATTGAGTAGCACCTGCCACTCTTCGCCCTCACCTTGACTGCCCAGGTGCCAGAAGACGCTGATCACCGGACCGACCACCTGCGCGTTGGCGGCCAGGCGAGCACCCACTGCCGATCGGGCAAGGGCTACTGCCGCATCGCGCGTCTCGACTGCGGTCGACACCTGTAAATAGTCGCTCATTGCCTGAGGTCATCGCCCCCCGACGTACCGAATCAGGAGCGACAGATGATCAATACCCCACGGTACGGTTGGCAGCGGCGGTCGTTGCGGCGGTGCCGGATTCCGTACGGCCGGGGGCGCGGTTTCGGGAGGCGGCGCGATGAGCTCGACGGTGGGCGACAACGTAGGGCGGCTACGTCGACTCAGGGGACTCACTCAGGAGCAGTTGGCGGAGGCTGCCGGGCTTGCGGTCGAGACGATCCAGAAGCTGGAGCAGAACAAGCCGGAGTCACCACGGATGTCGACCTTGCGGGCAATCGCCGCTGCGCTTGCCGTACCGACATCCGTACTAGTCGGGCCTGCCGGCGCTGGTACGGCAGCCGGGGTCGGCTCCGATTACGACGAGATCGCGGTTGGCCTGCTACGACGGGCGCTGACTCCGGCCCGTGGCTTGAGCGGGATGACCGTCAGTGCAGTCTCGGCAGATCCGCCGACAGTGCGTGAGCTGCAGACATCGATTGCCGAGATCGATCGGATCTACCATGGTGACGATTACGCCAGCGCGCTGGCCCGGTTGCCGGTGCTGATCAGTGCAGCTCGCAGCCTTGTCGACGCGAGTGGCGGCGATGAGCAGGTCGCCAGCGCGGGGCAGCTCGCTCAGGCGTACCAGATCGCCGGGACGACCTTGATCCAGCTCCGGCGTTTCGACCTTGCCTACCTTGCGCTGAGTCTCGCGCTCGACGTCGCGGACGAGTCCGGCAACGAACTGGTCGCCGCGTCAGTCGTCACCACGATGTGCTGGCTGTTGCTCCGGCAGGGGCGGTTCGACGAGGCAGAGCGGTTGGCTGTCGCCACGGCGGACGCGGTGGAGCCACGCTTTTCCCGTACGGACCCGACCCGGCTCGCGGTCTGGGGCTGGCTCATGCTGCGCGGGTCGGCCGCCGCCATCCGCGATGGTCGCGCCGACGACGCCGGAGAAATGCTCGACGCCGCGAGCGCGGCAGCGGCCCGGATCGGCGAGCATCTTCCCGCCGACGCGGCTATCCGCATGCCGGTGACCATGGGTGCCTTCTGCCCGGTGACCGTGGAGATGAAGCGAGTCGAGATGTCGGTCGTGGCCGGCGATCCCGTCACGGCGCTCGCGTTGGCGGAGCGCGTACCGCCGGGCAGCGGTCGGGCGACGTCGGATAACCGTAATCGCCACCAACTCGACCGTGCCTGGGCCAACGCCGAACGCGGCGACCTGGTCGAAGCGACGCGCATCCTGTCCGGGCTCCGCGCGAAGTCGCCGACCTGGTTGAGACACCAGCGGTACGCCCGGGACATCGTCACCACGATCCTGACCCGCCGCCGTCGGCCAGTGAGCCAGGAGCTGGCGGCGCTGGCCGACCTGCTCGGTGCGGGTTCCTGAGCATTCTTCGCCGATTGCATTTGCCGGCGTCGAGCGAAGTCGTACGTCGCGTACCAATTGCCGTCCGATCCATCAAAGAAGCCGTACGCCGGATGCGTTCACTGCGCGTAGTCAATAGTTGAGCATTTGGTCAGGACAGAGTGATACTCGGTCGCGGCAGCGAGAGGTGGAGCGTGAATCGGCGGTTGGTCCCATCGCATCGAGGACATGAACTCGTTGCTGAGCTGTACGTCAGCCACGTTGATCGGGCCGCGATAGGTGGCTGGTGTACAGCTCAGTAGTTCGGTGCTAGGCGGCCACGACGGTGCACATGGTGCGGATAGTGCAATTCAGTCTTCTTGCTGGGTCGGGCGGTGGGTGCGGATCCACTCGGCGACCTCGTCGCGGTCCCAGATCCGCATCCGGCCGGAGGCGACCAGCGCGACCGGCGCAGGGAAGCTCGATCGGTTGGTGATCTCGGTGGCGCGGGTGCGCGATACGCCACCGAGCATCTCGGCGACGTCGGATAACGCGACGACTCTCACGAGCTGAACGTAGGCAACGGCACCCCGTGAACGTTGACAGTTGCAAGGTTGCCTGTGGACGGTCATGGATGCTGTCGAGGCGATACACAAGCGGCGTCATCGCGGTTCTGCCGCGTGGGCTTGATCGATTGCGTACACGAAAACGATCTTGAAAAGGAGTGAAGCAGTGATCGTCGAGATGGTGCGTGAGCTGGTGGTGCGGTGGCG
Organism: Solwaraspora sp. WMMD406; assembly: GCF_029626025.1. Classification (NCBI taxonomy): domain Bacteria; kingdom Bacillati; phylum Actinomycetota; class Actinomycetes; order Micromonosporales; family Micromonosporaceae; genus Solwaraspora; species Solwaraspora sp. WMMD406. The sequence continues at coordinate 353,853 of NZ_JARUBF010000001.1, read as the reverse complement.
GGAGTGGCGGGACGGGCGGTCGGTGGCGTCGAAGCGGCTGGCCCGGCTCGACCAGGAACGGTCGGCGGCCCGGCATCGGCGGTTGGATGGCAACCGGGGGCATCGCTGGTCGTCGCAGCCGACGACACTCGTACCGACGTTGCGTCCGCTGCTGACGTACGGGCAGCTGCTCGGCTACCGCGTACCAGCGGGGTTGTGATCTTGGCCGACGACAGCGCGGGAGAGTCGGAGCCAAGCGCCGACGGCGATGCCGACGACGACGCCGTCACCCGTGAGTGCGCGACCGACGAGGCCGGCGAGATGGTGCTGACGCTGCGGTGGAGTTTCGAGGACTTGAAGGCTGAGCACGGTGAGGCCGGTGCGCGGCGGATTCTCGCCGAGATCCTGGCCCGGTGGGAGGCCAACGGCGGTGAGCCGGTGTCGCTCGACGATCCGTGACCGCCCGGATCCGTCGTTCTTGCAGAGAGGAAAGACATCGATGTGGAACATCGGGGCACTGTTCGGGGCGGCGTTGCTCGGCTTCTGCGCCGGGTTGTGGTCGTTCAAGGTGAAGTCGAGATGGTGTCCGTCCTGTGGGCGGACGACGTACCCGTTGGCGGATCGGCGTGGTGGGTAGTCGGCTGCTCCACACGCCCGAGCCGAAGCCGGGCGACGTCCTGGTGGTCGGCCGCGAGGCCAGCGTGCAGTTCGCCGGTGAGCGTCGGCTGCGGTTCCGGGTGATCTCGGTGGACCCCAAGCCGACGTACCACGGCTGGATTTGGGTCATCGGCTATGTGATCGACAGTTCCGGAGACGCCGCCGAGCGGCGGGAGATATTCGTCCAACGGCGCGGGCTCTACCGACTGGCCCGACGCGACAAACGACCGTGAAACCCGGCGCTGACTGCCGGAAACGCCGACGGGTCCGGTCCCGCGTCATCACACGGAACCGGACCCGCCGGAGTCACCTCAAGCCGACCGGATCAACCGGCCAGGGTGGAGCTGGGTGGAGCGTCAGTTGACCGAGGCGGCGTGCGTCTGGTGACCGCCGACGGTGACCCGTGGCGCAACCGGCCCGGCCGCCTGCTGGGCACCGGCCCGAGCCACGTCCCCGCTGGCGAGCGGAGGCGCGACGAAGTCGAACCGGCCGGCGACGTCGACGACCAGGTTGATCGTGCCGGCGTGGTTGTAGACGTTGAACGCGAAACTCTCCACACCGATCTCGGCGATGGCGGCGTTGGGCACCGTCTCGCCCGCGTACGGGTTGAGCGTGCTGACCGTCGGCTGCGGCAGGCCCTCCTCGTCCGGCCAGACGCTGACGTGGGTGTTCGCGGTCGGCTTGACCGCCGTGACGTTCATCGACAGCGCGTACGTGTCGTTCGTGGTCACCGATTCGGGGGCAGTGATCGTCGCCGTGGTCGTCGGGCCGAGCGGAGCCGGGGCACCGAGACCGACGCGGGTGTCGGCGATCCGGGTCGGATCGATTGGCTGGAACCGCATCCCGTAGTCCTCTTCCGCGTACACCCCGAAGATGTCGATCAGGACGTGGGTGCCGAGTTCCGAACCGTTGTAGACGGCGATCGCCGGCTGGTTGCCGCACCCGTACTCGGGCGGGCAGGGACCGACCGGGACGATGGCCATGTTCGGCACGGTCCGGTTCGTCACGAAGTTGAGGGTCGAGGAGTTCGGCGGGTCGCCGACGCCGTTCCATGTGGTCAGGTGCCCATTGGCCGCCGGCCGTACGGCGGTGACGTTGACGGCGTACGCCCGGATCTTCGCGTTGAACTCGGGATCGAAGTTGAGCCAGAGGGTCACCCAGGAGTGGCCGGGTAGCGGGCCGCCGAAGCTCGGATCACGGGTGTCCAGGATCCGGTCGGGACTGGTCACGAAGTAGTAGCTACCGGCGGCGGCGTCGTCCACGCCGAGGTAGTAGCCGGTCACGTCGGCGATCACGTGGGTGCTGCCGCCCCGGTGCAGGATCGCTACCTGACCCCCGGCGCCGACCGGTACGGTCACCGAGTTGGCGATCGTCCGTCCGGCGACGAAGTTGAGGTTGGAGGTCGCCGGCTGGGCGGCACCGCTCGGGTAGACGGTCAGGTGGCCGGGCAGCGTCGGCCCGGTGACGGTGACGTTCAGGACGACCGCCGACACACCCGTGGCGGGTACGCCGGCTCGCCCGCCGACCTGCAGGTTGAGCACCTGGTTGTCGGTGACCGCGCCGGCTGGTGCGCCCAGCCCGGTCCGGGTGTCGAGCAGACGAGCCGGCCCGACCGGCTCGTAGGTGCCGAGGGAGCCCGCCGCTGCGGCCTCGACGGCCTCGGCGGACGGTGCCGCGAGCGCCGGGGCCTGGTGAGCGGTGAGAACGAGCGTGAGCGCGACGGCGGCGGAGCCGGCGGCGCGCAGGGCATTGCGAATGACACGCAAGGTTGAACCCCCATGGTTGTGGCTGCGCCAGCGGTCTGGCGCGGACGCCGGCGAGACGTGCCGGGCCGAAGAAGCCCGAACCGCCCGCCGGGAAGCGCAGCATAGCGGCTCGATCCGACATCCACCGACCGGAATACCCGGTCTGTGGATGAACGCCGATCGTCCGGCTGACGAAGGACCGATGCCGCTGGCCGAACGGATGATGCGACCGTCCGAGCTGGACCAGCCGGATTGGGTGGCGAATATGGACGATCGGCCGCTGCGGACCGACCCCGTCGTGCCGAACTGCCACTGTTCGACTACTGCCCAAGGTCGATGCCCGGCGGCACACTTCGCCGGTGACCAATTCGCCGTACCACAACAGTCAGCCGCCATACGCCGGTGCGAAGGCTGGCGGTGATCGGTTCAGCCCTGGGCAGAAAACCGGGGCGATCCTCGGCGGCGTGCTGCTGACGTTCGTCCTGTTCTGCTGCGGCGGACTCGGGGTGATCGGTGCCTTCGCGCCGGATCCGGAGCCGACGCCGGCCACGCTCGACGCCGCCGGCCTGTCCGGGCGTACGGGTGACGGCAGCATCTCGTCGCAGGCCGACGGCACCACGACGCCATCGGCATCGGCATCGGCCACGCCGAGCCCGACCCCGTCGGCGAGCGCGACGACGGCCGCGCCCACCCCGACACCGACGTCGACTACCGCGCCACCGTCGCCGGCCCCGCCACCGTCACCAGCGGTCCGCCAGCCGAAGGTGGAGACGAAGACGGTCACCGAGACCCAGCAGATCCCGTTCCAGGAGAAGCGGGTCAACGACGCCACGCTCCCGAAGGGCACCACAAAGGTCAAGACCAACGGCGTCGCCGGGGTCAAGAAGCTGACATATCAGGTGACCTACACCAACGGGGTGCAGACCGCGAAGAAGCTGATCAGTGAGCAGGTGACCAAGCAGCCGGTGACCAAGGTGGTGCTGGTCGGCACCAAGGTTGCCCAGCAGTGTCACCCCAGCTACACCGGAGCCTGCGTACCAATCGCCAGCGACGTCGACTGCGCCGGGGGCAGCGGCAACGGTCCGGCGTACGTCCAAGGACCGGTGCGGGTCATCGGACAGGACGTCTACGACCTGGACCGCGACGGCGACGGCGTCGCCTGCGAGTAGGGACCGTCGAACGTGGTGACCCGGTGGCGGCCGATGGTCGGCCGCCGGGTCACAGCCGGCTTCTGATCAGGCCGATCAGTTCGACGGTGACGTCCCGGTCGGTGTCGGGAGCGACGACCTGGACCTCGCTGGCCCGGTCGCCGACGATGAACTCGGCGATGCCGCCGGGAGCGAAGCGGATGCCGTCCGGGCCGGGTTCCGTCTCGCCGTACGCCGATTCGGCGGGCAGCTGGCCGGAGGCGGCCGTGCCCGGACCGCCGATGCTGACCGTCACCGAGTGATAGGTGTCCGGGTTTTCCCACACGCAGACGCTTTCGCCGACGCCGTCACCGGGCCCGCCGCCGTCGTGCGCGCCGATGATCGGGGTGACCTCGTCGGCGGTGAGCAGCGTGCAGGCGTCGACCGGCGGCGTCGACTCGCCGCCGGACTGCTGGTCCGCCGGCTGACTCGCTGCTCCGGCCGGCTGGCCGCCGGGGTCGGCCGGCTGGGTCGTCGTGCCGTCCGACGAGCAGGCGGAGGCCGCCGCGACCAGCAGCGCCGTCGCGAGGCTGAACAGGAGTCGGTGTGCTGGCCCGACTCGGTAGGTGCGGCGTGCGGCGCCGACCCGTGGTCCTGGCATGGCTGGCCCTTTCGTCGCAGCGGGGGAGGTGCCCGACCGGAGGTCGCGGGCGGCAACCCGATCCCGGTGGGTTGCTTCTGAGAATATTCAATAGACGTGGTCTAGTCCAGAGACGACGTCTAGTTAATATCTTGGTAGGGTGTCGGAGCTATGGCAGCCGACAACGAGGGCAGGCCGACCCGCAAATACCGGTCAGCGGTACGGGAGGAGAGCGCCCGGCGGACCCGACGGGCGATCGTCAACGCCGCCCGGGACCTCTTCGTCGAACGCGGCTACGCCGGCGCCTCGCTCGCCGACGTCGCCGTCGTGGCCGGTGTCGCCCGCCCCACCGTCTTCGCCGCCTTCGGCTCCAAACCGGCGCTGCTGCGCCAGGTCCTCGACGAGGCGCTGGCCGGCGACGACGAACCGGTGCCGGTCGTCGAACGGCCCTGGTTCCAGCCGGTGCGCCTCGCCGACACCGCCGAAGGCGTCCTCGACGCGTACGCGGAAGTGTGCCGGCTGATCGGCGGCCGGACCGCGCGGATCTTCGAGACCGTACGGCAGGCGGCCGACGACGCCGAAGAGGTCGCGCAGGTCTGGGAGACGCTGCTGCGCAACCGCCGGATCGGCGCCACCGGCGTGGTCGGGCGACTGCGCGACCTCGGCCCGCTGCGGTACGGCGCGGACATCGACCGGTCGGTGGATCTCGTCTGGTTCTACAACGACCCGGCGCACTACGGCAGCCTGGTGCTGCGCTGCGGCTGGGACGAAACCGCCTTCCGGGACTGGCTGGCCAGCCAGCTGAAACACGCGGTCCTGCTGCCCGGCCGATGACCCGGGCCGTACGGCCGGTTCTTAGCGAATTCTCATCGAGCTCCCGTCGGGATTCCATCTTCGCCGGGTGAGATCCAATGGTCGGGATCGTGGTGGGGTCGTTTCGTCGGAAGTGAGTTGCTTCACGTTCTGACCGATCGGTCAGGGTTTCCCGGGATGGCTACGGCATCCTTGGTTCCGACGGTGACCCGAGGAAGCGGTGACCCGAAGGCAGTGACCTGAGGAAGCGGTGACCCGAGGAAGGGGAGACAGACCCGTGACGCAGTCCGGGCGGGGCGGCGCAAGCCGACCCGAGCTACGCGAGCAGATCCTCGCCGTGGCCGCCGAACGCTTCGCGGTGGTCGGCTTCCGGGGCACCTCCCTGCAGGACATCGCCGCCGAAGTGGGCTGCGCCAAGGCATCCCTGCTCTACCACTTCGACAGCAAGGACGCGCTCCTCGCCGCCCTGATGAACCCGGCAGTCGCCGATCTTGCCCAACTCGACCAGCGACTGGCCGGACTCGACGACGACACCGCCCGCCGTACGGCGATCGACGGTTTCATCGACCTGTGCCTGCGCTACCAGCGGCAGATCGCGGTGCTGTACGCCGAGATCCCGCAGATGCTGCACCAACCCGCTTTCTGCGACCTGGAACAGAAGATCGACCGGCTGCTCGACGCCCTCAGCGGTCGGTCCGGACGCCTCGACGACCGGTTCGCCGCCCTGGTGGTGCTGGCCGGCGTCGCCGCCGCCAGCTCCAAACACCTCGACCTCGACGCCGACCAACTCCGTCCGCTGCTGGCCCACGTGATCGACCGGACCCTCGGCCAGCCGAGCAGTGGCCCCACCGACGCCTAGCGCCACCGACGCTTAGCGCCGGCCGAAACCCACCCACAGTTCCGTTACGACCGACACGACGACAGAGGATGCCGCATGGCCACCTTGCTATACCGGCTCGGCCGGACCGCCGTACGCAAACGACACCTGGTCGTCGCGATCTGGTTGATCGCCCTGGTGGCGCTCGGCTCGGCCGCGCTCGCCTTCCGCGGCCCGACCGCCAGTAACTTCAGCATCCCCGGCACCGAATCCCAGGCGGCGCTCGAACAGCTGCAGGAACAGTTCCCCGAAGCCAGCGGTGCCGGCGGGACCATCGTGGTCGCCGCCCCCGAAGGCGAACAGCTGGTCACCGGCGACGGCCAGGCCGCCGTACTGTCCGTCGTGGCCGAAGCCAACGAACTGCCCGGCGTGGTCGGCGCGCTTAACCCGTTCCAGACCGGATCGGTCTCCCAGGACGGCCGGTACGCGCTGGTCAACGTCCAGTTCGCCGTACCCGTCGACGAAGTCACCGACGAACAGCGAGCCGCGTACGAGGCGGTCGGCGACGCCGCCCGCGACGCCGGATACCAGGTGGCCGCCGGCGGTGAGGTGATGAACTCCGAACCGCACGTCGGCTCCCAGGAGGCGATCGGTGTCGCCATCGCCCTGGTCGTCCTGATCGTCACCTTCGGCTCGCTGGTCGCCGCCGGCATGACGATGCTCAACGCGCTGATCGGCGTCGGCGCCGGCATGGCCGGGCTCTTCGCGCTCAGCAGCGTCGTCAGCCTGACCTCGACCGCCCCGGTGCTGGCGCTGATGCTCGGCCTCGCCGTCGGCATCGACTATTCGCTGTTCATCACCTCCCGGCACCGGCAGAACATGCTGGAAGGCCTCGACCCCGAAGAGGCCGCCGCCCGGGCGGTGGGCACCGCCGGATCCGCCGTCGTCTTCGCCGGCGCCACCGTCGTCATCGCCCTCGCCGGGCTCTCCGTCGTCGGCATCCCGTTCCTCACCGTGATGGGTCTGGCCGCCGCCGCTACGGTCAGCGTCGCCGTCCTGGTCGCCATCACCCTGCAGCCGGCACTGCTCGGGTACGCCGGACGCCGGGTACTGCCGCGCGCCAAGCGGGCCCTCGTGCCAGCCACCGCGTCCGGCACCGCCGCGTCCGGCACCGCACCGGCCGCCCACGACGACACCGAGAACTTCGGCTTCCGCTGGGCCCGGCTGATGGTGCGGCTGCGGATCCCGGTCATCCTCGTCGGACTCGTCGGACTCGGCACGCTCGCGATCCCGGCCGCCGACATGCGGCTCTCGCTGCCCGACACCAGCGCCGCCCCGATCGGATCCAGCGAACGGACCGCCGCCGACCTGATCAGCGACGGATTCGGCCCCGGCTTCAACGGCCGACTGCTGATGGTCGTCTCCGGCGAATCGGCCGACGCCACCCAGGCCGCTGCCAGCCAGGTCACCGGCGCCGTACGGGGGCTCGACGGCGTGATCGCGGTGGCCCCGCCGCAGACCAGCCAGGACGGCGAGACCGCCATCCTGGCGGTCATCCCCACCACCGGGCCGACCGACGCCGAAACCGAAGACCTGGTGCAGCGGATCCGCGGCGAGATCGCGGACCTCGGCATGCAGCCCCGGGACGACGACGCGCTGCCCACCGTCGAGCAGCCGGCCGAAGTCGCGCTGACCGGCGTCACCGCCGTCGGCATCGACGTCTCCGACAAGCTCTCCGACGCGATGCCGGTCTACCTGCTGCTGGTGATCGGACTGTCGGTGCTGCTGCTGATGCTGGTGTTCCGGTCGATCCTGGTGCCGGTCAAGGCCGCCGCCGGCTTCCTGCTCACCGTCGGTGCGACGTTCGGCATCACCGTCGCGGTCTTCCAGTGGGGTTGGCTGTCCAACCTGGTGGGGTTGGACACCGCCGGACCGTTGGTCAGCTTTCTGCCGATCCTGCTGATCGGCATCCTGTTCGGCCTCGCCATGGACTACGAGGTCTTCCTGGTGTCCCGGATGCGCGAAGACTTCGTGCACGGTGACACGGCGGTGCAGGCGACGATCAACGGCATGGGGCACGGGGCCCGGGTGGTGACCGCCGCCGCGCTGATCATGATCGCGGTCTTCGGCGGGTTCATGCTCCTCGACGACCCGGTGATCAAGTCCATGGGCTTCGCCCTGGCGATCGGCGTACTGATCGACGCGTTCGTGGTCCGGATGACCATCGTCCCGGCGGTGATGTCGCTGCTCGGCAAGGCCGCCTGGTGGATGCCGGTCTTCCTGCTCCGGATCCTGCCCAACGTCGACATCGAAGGCGAGCAGCTGCGCCACCGGCTGGCCGCCGAACGCGACGCCGAACTGGTCACCGCCGGCGCCGACCGGTTCTGACGACGACCGTCCCGGCACCGGTGCGGAGCTGCGTACCGGTGCCGGGTGCGGCAAGATGCCAGGCATGAACCTGGACCGTCCTGTCGCACCCAGCCCGTACGACCTGTTGCCGCCGGTCGGCGCGTTCACCGTGACCAGCGCCGACATCGCCGACGGCGAGCCGATCGCCAAGACGCACATCTTCACCGGCGCCGGCGGCGAGAACCTCTCCCCGCAGCTGTCCTGGTCCGGCTTTCCGGCCGAGACCCGAGGGTTCACCGTCACCTGCTACGACCCGGACGCGCCGACCGGCTGCGGATTCTGGCACTGGCTGCTGGTCAACCTGCCGGCGTCGGTGACCGAACTGGCCCAGGGTGCCGGCAGCGCACCAGAGCAGGTGGCCGCCGGGGCGTTCAGCGTCCGCAACGACTTCGGCAACCCCCGGTACGACGGATCCGCCCCGCCGGCCGGCGACCGGCCGCACCGCTATATTTTCGCCGTACACGCCCTCGACGTGGAGACGCTCGACGTCGGGCCGGACGCGTCGGCGGCGTACGTCGGATTCAATCTGACGTTCCACACCCTGGCCCGGGCCACCCTCACCGCGACGTACCAGAACCTCGGCTGATCGGATCCTCGGCTGAGGCTGACCGTACCCGGGCAAGGTGAGACAGTGACGAGACTGAGCCCCCGCGATCGACCTTCGCGGGGGCTCAGCCGATCACGGCCGTCAGCTGGCGCGGACGTCAGTTGGGGCGGATGCAGCAACCCGGGCAGATCTTCGGTTCGGGCAGGGTGAACGCCAGGCAGCAGGTCTTGCGCTGGACGGTCGGCTCGCCGTCCGCGCCGGGCACCAGCTCGATCAGATCGGCGACGTCGAGCGCGTCGAGCAGCGTCCCGATCGTTTCGGCCGGAGTTCCCGGAAGCGTGTCGGCGGCCTGCAGGATTGCGTACGCGACGCCGGACGCCAGCGATCCGAGCAAGGTCCGCTGGCCGATCTTGACCTGGCGGTGGATTGTGTCCAGCAGCGGGTTGAGGTGTTCATCCAGCAAGGACGCGCGGAGCAGGCCCAGCAGCGCGGCGTCGTCCGGCACGACCACGACCTCGGGCAGCCCGGACACGGCGAGCGGGTCGTTGGGCAGCACCGCGACGGTGACGCTCGGGCGCAGGCCGATGTCGACCAGCGGCCCGGCCTCGTCCATCCGCAGCAGTACGTCGCTGGCCCGCAACAGCGGGACCCGCCGGGCCGCCGCCCAACCCAGGGCGGCCGGTAGCGCCACCCAGTAGCTGTACGCCTTCCACGCCAGGGCGGCTGCGGCGTGCCGCTTGGCCTGCCACCGACGGGCGGCCGAGGCGAGCAGGGTGGGCAACTGGTCGCCGTCGATGAGCGTGGTCGCCGGCACCCAGCCCGTCTCGTTCGACACCAGCAGGCCCGGGTGCAGACCCGGCAGGTCGTCGGTGCCGAACATGGCACGCAGAGTAGCGGTCACTGGGGCCAGTGGCGCGGGGGAATGCGCCCGGCGGCTGATGACGGCGGTCACAGTGAGTAGCCAGACGAGTGGGGGGTGGTCGGGCGGGGGGCAGCACCAGTGCGCGGTCGGCTGCTCGGCGACGCGTCCGCCCAGGTGAGAGCGACCGGAACCCTTCGCGGGCTGTCTGCCAGCCACATCGCTGCCACCGTGACGATCCTTCCGACTTACGCTGTCGCATCACCCTAACGCGCTAAGGCTAGCCTAACCAGACTTTGGTGTGAACGCCCCCCGAAGGGGTGACACCGGTTACAGTCCGCAATCCTGATCATCCGTACCGGCGTGGGTCCGGGTCGGCTGCCGGGCTGGGCTGGAGCGGAGTCTCGTTGACGGCTTGTCAAGATTTGTGTCGGCAACGCGCCATTGCTAGCCCGCTGTCCGAGTCGGAAAGCAGACTGATGTTCCGGCCTGAGGGGACGCTCACCGTGACAATCCTCCCCGCCCTAAAGCTCAAGGACGGGGATTCCCTGGGTCGCCCCAGGGGGTTCCTGCTTCACCGACGACCGCCCCGTCCGAGAGGAGGACTCCCGGTGAGGTCTTACACCGCCTCCACAGGCAATCACGGAGAGCCCCTCCGCGAGAAGGTTGCGGGCCGCGTTGACGTCCCGGTCGTGGGTCCGCCCGCACCGGCAGGTCCACGACCGGACCGCCAACGGCAGGTGTTCGGCCAGTACGCCGCAGGCCGAACACCGCCGGGTCGACGGGAACCAGCGGTCCACGACCACCAGGTCCCGGCCGTACCAGGCGGTCTTGTTTGCCAGCATGGTTCGGAACTGCCGCCAGCCCGCATCCGAGATCGCGCGGGCCAGACTGTGGTTGGCGACCATGTTACGGACGGTCAAATCCTCGATCACGATCGTTTGGGTGTCACGAACGAGCCGAGTGGTCAGCTTGTGCGGGTGGTCGCGGCGGCGGTCGGCGATCCGGGCATGCACGCGGGCCACCGCCAGCCGGGCTTTGGCCCGGTTCGCCGAACCTCGGGCTTTCCGGGCGAGGTTGCGCTGGGCGCGGGCCAGCCGCTGGTGGTCGCGGCGTTCATACCGGGGGTTGGCGATCTTCTCCCCGGTGGACAGGGTGAACAGGCTGTCGAGGCCGGCGTCGACCCCGACCGCACCCGACGCCGGCACGTGCTCGATCCGGTCGTCGCAGAGCAGGGAGACGTACCAGCGGCCCGCCGGGTCCTGCGACACGGTCACCGTCGACGGCACCGCACCCTCCGGCAACGGACGCGACCACACGATGTCCAACGGTGCGGTCATCTTCGCCAGGGTCAGCCGGCCGTCGCGCCACCGGAACGCGCTGGTCGTGTACTCCGCCGACCGCCGCGACCGCTTCCTCGACTTGAACGTCGGATACCGGGCCCGTTTCGCCCAGAAGTTGGTGGACGCGGTCTGCAGGTGCCGCAGCGCCTGCTGCAGAGGGACGCAGGAGACGTCGCCGAGGAAGGCGAGTTCGTCGGTCTTCTTCCACGCGGTCAGCATCGCCGACGTCGCCCGGTAGGTGACCCGTTCCCGCCGCAGGGTCCACGCCTCGGCGCGGGCGGCCAGGGCCTTGTTGTAGACCAGCCGGACACAACCGAACGTCCGGGCGAGCTCGGCCGCCTGCCCGGGGGCGGGGTGGAAGCGGTACTTGAACGCCCGCTTCACGGTCCTGGACACAGTCCACAGTCTAACGATTCGGTCGTGAGCCCAGGGGGGTGGCGGGTGAGTGGACGCCGATCCGCCTCGGCGGCGGATCGGCTTTCCCTGTCCTGCTCCGCAGGGGTTCCGTTTCCTCCCCGGCCGCAACGCCGGGGTATCCACGGAAGAATCCGATGACCAGCTCGCCCATCGACCGCGCCGCCGACACCTTCGCGGCCGAGCTCGCCCAATGGCGGGCGGAGCGGTCGATGACCAAGAAGCAGTTGGCCGCGCGGATGGGCTTCGACCCGTCGTACATCAGTCACGTCGAAGGACGCCGGCACCGCCCGACCGAAGACTTCGCCCGACGGGCCGAGGCCGTACTCGGCGCCGGCGGCGCGATCTGGCAGCGATTCCAGGAGTACGACGAACTCCGCCACGGCCGGGCCGGCGCGGCACTGCGCGAACCACCAGTGCCGGAGCAGTGGATGCCGCCGGGGACCGGACTGATCGTCGAACAGGAGGTGGCCGCCCTGCGCTACCAGGACGGCTACTACCACTGCACCGTCCGCCGCGCGCTCTACAACGCCGGCACCGAACCGGTCACCCGCTACCTGGTCCGGATCGCCGTCGACCGCTACCCCGACGACCCGGAGCGCTCCAACCTGCACCACCGCGACCATCCCCTCACCTTCCCCGAGCTCGACCTGCACGCCTACTGCGGCGTACCGGAGCAGCGCGAGCCGATGCAGTGGCACACCAAGCACGACCGGGACGCCTTCAAGGAAGTCTGGCTGCACTTCGAGAACGCCGAAGGACGCTTCCCGCTCTATCCGGGACAGCGGGTCGCCATCGAATACACGTACCGGGTCGGCCAGGAGAAATGGGGCCACTGGTTCCAACGGGCGGTCCGGTTGCCGACCCGGCAGCTCACCGTACGGCTGGATTTCCCGGCCGGGCTCGACCCGCAGGTCTGGGGGGTCGAGACATCGCTGTCGGCCGAGGAAGCCCCGCTACGGACCCCGCTGCGCCGGCAGCAGAGCGACGGCCGGACGACGCTGGAATGGTCCACCGAGGCTCCGCTGCTCAACGCCCGCTACCGGCTGGAGTGGCGGTTCCGGGCCGCACCCTCGGAGTCCGTGTCGGCGTCGCCATCGGCATCCGCCCCCGTCTCGGGGCCGGCATCCGCCCCCGTCTCGGGGCCGGAGCCGGCCAGCGATCGGATGCGCGCACTGGGCATCGTGCAGCGCGGTGCCGAGATCCTCCGACAGCCGGCCCAGCCGTTCGAGCTGCCCGCGGACGGGGCGGTGGCGCGGGACGCGGCCGACCGACTGCGCGCCGTCCTGGCCCACGTCGACGACGCGCACCCGTTCACCAAAGGAGTAGCGCTGGCCGCCCCACAGATCGGTCTGCCCTGGGCCGCCGCGCTGATCCGACCCCCGGACCTGGACGCCGAACCCCTCGTGCTGCTCAACCCCCGGATCGTGGACACCTCGGTGGAGACCGACGAACAGTACGAAGGCTGCCTGTCCTTCCTGGACGTCCGAGGGGCGGTGCCCCGGCCGCTGCGGATCGACGTCGAACACACCCGATTCGACGGCAGCCGGGTGATCACCTCTTTCGACCGGGCGATGGCCCGACTGGTCGCCCACGAGATCGACCATCTTGAAGGCCGGCTGTACGTGGACCGGATGCCGCCCGGCTCCAGCCTGGTCCCGGTGACGGAGTACCGGGGCAGCGGCCGAACGGGTCAGATGTCGCCGAAGCTGTCGTAGCGGATCCGGTCGGCCGGGATCTCCAGCTCGGCGAGCGTCCGCAGGCTCGCCCGCACCATCGGCGCCGAACCGGAGACGAAGAAGTCGTGCTCGTGCCAAGGCCCGTAGCGGGCAAGCACCTCCGACACCTCGCCGTGTTCGCCGGTCCAGCTCGGATCGTCGGTGCAGCATGGTACGACGTTGAGCCACGGATAGGTGGCGGCCAGCCGTAGCAACTCGTCGAGGTCGTACAACTCGTCGCGGTGCCGCGCGCCGAGATAGACGTGCACCCACCGGCTTCGGTTGAACCGGGTCAACTCGTCGACCAGCGCCTTGATCGGGGCGAAACCCACCCCGCCGGCGAGACAGACGATGTCCCTCGGCGACTCGCGATCCAGCACCATCGTGCCCATCGGCGCCGCGATTCGGAGCAGATCACCCGGCCGTACCCGGCGCACCAGGGCGCTGGACACCCAGCCGGCACCGACCGCGCGGACGTGGAACTCCACCGTGTCGTCCGGGCGGGGCGCGTTGGCGATCGAGTACGTCCGCCACAGGCGCGGCTGGTAGCGCGGCACCTCGACGCTGACGTACTGGCCGGCCTGGTATCGCAGCGGATGCTGCAGCGGCTGGCAGGTCAACACGGCGATGTCGGCACCGCGGCGTTCGTGCGCGAGCACCTCGGCGTGCCAGAACGCCGGGTCGGCATCCTGTTCGAGGCCGGTGATCATGTTGCTGGTCAGCAGGCCCAGAGCGTCGGCCCAGGCTTGGTCGTACTCGATGGTCCACCGGTCACCCCCCACGGTGCGCAGCGCCTCCAGCAAGGCACCATGGAACGCGGCGAACTGCGACGGTTGGACGTGGAACTTGCGGTGGGCCCGGCCCAGCCCCTGGACGTACTCGGTGAACCGCTCCGGGTCGTCGATGGACGCCGCCGCGGTGACGAGCGCTTCGACCAGGCAGCGGCGTTGGGTGTCCAGATGAACGGGAAACAGCTGACGCAACCCCGGGTCGGTGAGGAACATCCGCGCGTAGAAGTGGGCGGCCACGTCGTCGTGACGCTCCTCGACCAGGACCCAGCTCTCCTTCAGTAGTTGCGAGAGGTTGCTCATCTGCGTCCTTCTGGTCAACGAGTCGTCACCGGGTCCGTACCGCTGTGCTCAAGGATCAACACTCTTCGTGTTGGTCCGGCGCACAATTTGTGCGATATTGCTGCTCCCTCCCCGACTGAGGCAGAGTGATCCGGTGACGGTCGATCTCGCCGGGGCAGCACCGCCCGCCGGCACCCCGCCAGCGCCGCCGCCGACGCCTGCGGCACCGCTGCCCGCGCCGCGCGTCCTGCGTACGGAGATCCTGCTGGTCCTCGGCGTCTCGCTGGGCCAGTCCGCGATCTACGCCCTGGTCACCATCACCGCCCGACTCACCGCCGACCGGCCGCTGTCGCAGCAGACCGCCACCATGAACGCCTCGGTGTCGGCACGTCCCTGGCTGGACCTGACCTACCAGCTGCTCGGCATCTTCTTCGCCCTGGTGCCGGTGCTGTTGGCGATCCACCTGCTCAACCGCGACTCCGGCGACGCCCGGGCGCGACTCGGCCTCGACACCCGGCGACCATGGTGGGACGTCGCCTGGGGAGCCGCCCTGGCCGCCGGGATCGGACTGCCGGGGATCGGCCTGTTCTGGGCGGCGGCGGCGCTCGGGGTCAACGCCAGCCTGGTGCCGGCCGCCCTACCGGACCTGTGGTGGACCGTCCCGGTGCTGATCCTCGCCGCCGCCCAGAACGCCATCCTGGAAGAAGTGATCATCGTCGGCTATCTGATGACCCGGCTGCGCCAACTCGGCTGGCGGATCGGCGCCGTGATCGCGACCAGCTGCCTGCTTCGCGGCACCTACCACCTCTACCAGGGCCTTGGCGCGTTCGTCGGCAACGTGGTCATGGGCGTGGTGCTGTCGCTGTTCTTCCTGCGTACCCGCCGGGTGATGCCGTTGATCATCGCGCACACCCTGCTCGACGTGGTGGCCTTCGTCGGCTACGCGCTGCTGCCCCGGGAATGGTTCAACTGGCTGTGACCGCCGCCGGCGTGCTGGTCGCCGTACCCGCCTGCCGGTAGTGGGCGGTGGCCCGCGCGGCCAGCCGTTCCAGCAGCATCATGTCACCGGCCGAAGCGGCCAACACCCGCGCCCCGGGCAGCAGCCGGGCGGCGGCGCGCACCAGCGCCCACCCGCCGGACAGCCCGGCCGGACCGGCCACCGTCTGCACGATCCGCTGCGCGGCGTCGACCAGCCGTACGGCGAGATCCGCCGAGTCGGGTACGGTGCGGCTGGCTCGGTCCACCGCTGCCCGAGCCGACTCGTCGTCCGGGTGGATCAGGGCCAGGACCAGCAACTCCACCGCCCGCTCGGGCTCGGTCGGATCCATCTGGTAGGCCGCCGCTACGTGCAACACCAGGGCGGCCTCGGTCCAGCCGACAGCGGCCAGTTCAACCACCGGGGCGAGCAGACCGGCACCGGTGGCCGCCGCCGCCCCGAGGCCACCGAGCCGGACGAACCGGCGGACCGCCAAGCGCGCCAGCGCGTCATCGGTCGCGGCCGGATACTCGTGTCGCAACCTGGCCGCCCACTCCTTGGCCGCCGGGCCGATCGCGTCGACGGCGGCGAGCGCCAGCAGTTCCGGGGCGTGGTCGGGGCGGGCCATCAGCCGTACGAAGGTCCGGTGCGGGACGCTGGCCGGTGCGATCGGCGGCTCACTCGCGGACGGCGTCGGCTCGCTGATCGGTTGCGGCGGCTGGCTGACGAGCGGTGCCTCTGTCGATTCGTTGGCGGCGGGTGGGGCCGTCGTGGCCGCAGCCTCGGGTTCCGGCTTCTTGGCCGCGGTCTTCCTGGGTACCGCTTTCTTCGGTGCCGCCTTCTTGGCCGGGGCCTTCTTGACCGGGGCCTTCTTGACCGGGCTCTTCTTGGCTGTCGTCTTTCTGGCCGGGGCCTTCTCCGGTACGGACTCCGGCGCTGGCGGCTGCGCAGCCGGGGGAGTCGCCAGCGGCTGCGCAGCCGGGGGAGTCGCCAGCGGCGGTGCGGTCGGTGGCTGGAACAGGACCGGAGCGATCGTCGCGGGAGCCCGGCGGGGACGCGCCGGCCGGGACGGCGGTCGCGCGCCGGAGTCCGGTTTGTCGCCGGCGGTCGACTGCTCCGCCGGATCGACCACCGGCGGCGTGAAGTCGGGCTTGGGCGTGCGGGCACGTGGGGCGCGCCGGCCCTTCGGCGGGGCGTCCGCGCCTGCGGGCTGGGCGTCCGCGCCTGCGGGCTGGGCGTCCGGCGACTGCTCCTCCATGCTCAGTCAGCCTAGTCCGCGACGGCCAGTCGTACCGATCAGGAAACCGGCACGGCGGCGTTACGCGACCGTTATCGCCGTCCTGAGCTGCTGACTCTTGACAATCCCCGATTGTTACGGCTACGTTTCCGTCTACCGTACACCGTCGACGATAACGTAAAAGCCCTGGTGGGAGCGTTGTTGCACCGACCAACCCGCCGCTGGATCACCGCAGCACGGGGCACATCGAGAAGGGCACCTGATGACCGGCAACGTCGAAGCAGGCACCATGACCACCCAGCTTCGAGTACCGCAGAAGGTCGTACTCAGCGAGTCGACCTACGACGTCCTGCGCACCGCCATCCTCGACGGCACGCTCAGCCCCGGCACCCGGATCGTGGAAGAGTCTCTCTCTCGCCAACTGGGCGTCAGCCGGGCACCGCTGCGCGAAGCGATCTGGCTGCTCAAACGCGACGGGCTGCTGGTCGAGGAGTCCACCCGAACCACCCGGGTCGTCCAACTGACCGAATCCGACGTGCAGGAACTGCACATGATCCGGGCAGTGCTGGAAACACTGGCCTACCAACAGGCCGCACCGCTGCTACGCGACGAGCACCTCGCGGAACTCGACCAGATCATCGCCGAGATGCACGAGGCGAGTCTGGCCGGCGACACCCGGCGGATCGCCCAGCTCGACTACGCGTTCCACCGCACCCTGTGCCTGGTCTGCGAACTCCCCCGGGTGCGCAAGCTCTGGGACGAACAGCACGTCCTCTTCCGACTCTGGCTCAACATGGTCGGTCCCTCCCTCGGCACCCAGGACATCGCCGACACCCACCGAGTGCTTCTCGACGTCGTGCGCGGCGGCGACGCCCGCGCCATCTCCGAGCAGGTGATCGAGCACGTCTACCTGGTCGGCGGGGTGCTCGCCGACCAGCGTCGGCAATGGGCCGCGGCTCAGCCCCGGCTCTGCTTCCCGGACACCGAGGGCGTCGCGTCGAGCGGTACCGCGTCAACCGGCGCCGCCTCATCCGGTGCCGCCTCATCCGGTGCCGACGACGTCCCCGCCCCTCGAAGGAGTGACCGATGACGGTCGTCAACCTCACCCTGCCGCTGTATCCGTTCATGCCGGTCGGAAACGTCTGGGCCTGGGACTCACCGTTTCAACTGACCCCCACCCTGACCCACCGACGGCACGGCGTGAGCGTGCATCAGATGAGCTTCCACAGCGAGGCCGGCACCCGGCTGATGCTCGGTGCCTGCTACGACGACACCGCGCCCCGCGTCGACGAACTCGACTACGGCCCACTGGTCAACCGGCCCACCGTCGTCTTCGACGTACCCAAGGAGGCTGGCGCGGAGATCGACGCCGCTGACATCGACCGACTCGCCGACGACCCCGACTACCGCGACGGCGACGCCGTGCTGCTCCGTACCGGCTGGGGGGACGACCAGCGTTACCGCACGCTCGGCGACGAGTACGCCAGCACCTCGCCGCACTTCTCACTGGCCGGCGCGGAACGCCTCGCCACCCTGCTCAAGGAGAAGAACAGCGACCTGATGCTGACCGACTGCGCCTACATCGGCAACCTCGGCGAGGCGTACATGTATCCCGAGTGGTCGTCGCGCCAGCCGTGGGACCGGCCGCCGTTCCCCTCCCAGCAGGCCCGGATCTACCTGCGTCACTACACGCCGCAACGGGGAGCCGGTGGAGGTGCCCCGGACTGGGCCTCGTCAGTGGTGCTGCACGCCGCCACCTCACCGGTGGCCGCGTTGGCGAACTGCGGAGCACTGCGTGGCAAACGGATCACGGTCACCGTACTGCCGCTGTTTCTGGCCGGCGCGCACGGTGCCCCCTGCACCGTGTGGGCGACCGACGACACCGTGGAGGAGATCCGGTGAGCCACCCCACCACCATCAACCTGACCAGGCCGATCACCTCCGATACGCCGGCCGGTGCCCTGCTTCCGTGGGAAGCGCCTTACCGCACCGAGGACATCGTGACGCTCACGGCCAACGGCGCGAACCTGTTCCACATCACCATGGGCAGCGGATCCGCGACCCGCCTGCTCGGACCCGGCCTCGGTACGCCGGGCGGAGCGACCACCGAGCGACTCGCCCCCGATCGGATGGTCAACCGCGACGCCAGCGTCGTACGGGTCGGACCGCGCGAGCCGTCCGGTTCGGTCGGCGCCATCGACCCGGACCTGCTGCGCGCCGCCTTCGCTGCCGCCACCCCGGCGAAGGGAGACGCCGTCCTGCTGGTCACCGGCTGGGGCGACACCGACCGCTGGCGCGACGATCCGCACTACTACCTGGACACCCCACACCTGACCGAGCCGGCCGCCGAAACCCTGGCCGACCTGCTCGCCGAGCTCGACAGCGATGTGCTGTTGACCGATTGCGCCTATCTCGATTCCCCGGGCGGGGCGCACGCCCGATCCGAGTGGACCGATCTCGTCCCGTGGTTGCGTCCACCATTTCCCTCCGACGCCGCCCGAACCTACCTGGAGCACTACCGGCCGGACCGGGTCCGCCGCGACTGGGCGGCCACGCTGGCCCTTACTTCGCGGATCTGGACCGTGGTCGGCCTGGTCGGATGCGGCGGCCTACCGGCCGACCGGGTTCGGCTCACCATCGCCCCCCTCAACGTCCACGGGGTGGGCGAGGTGCCCTGCACCGTCGTCGCGCAGGAAATCGTGCAGGAACGCGACGACGGCGCACCCGCGAGAACATTCCCGCGTTAGGAGACATCAGACATGTTGCTCACCGCGCGTCCGGCCGTACGGGCGCTTGCGATCGGCCTGACCGCCATGCTCGCCGTCACCGCCTGTGGTTCCACCGGCGGCGGCGACGGCCCCGAATTCGACGGCGACACCTTCGACTGGAAGCGGTACGACGGGACCTCCCTCAAGGTCTACCTCGCCGACACCGGACAGGTGGAGGCGTTGCGCGACAACCTCGACGAGTTCACCGAGCTGACCGGAATCACCGTGGACATCGAGTCCGCCGACGTGACCAGCTACCGGCAGAACCTGCCAGTCCGGCTCACCTCTCGGGCCAGCGACTTCGACGTGATGGCCACCTTCCCGGAGGTCGACGGGCTCCAGTTCGCCAGCAACGGCTGGTACACCGACCTCGGCCCGTACATCGACAACCCGGGCGTCACCGACCCCGAATACGACTTCGAGGACTTCCGGACCGGTGTCCGGGAAGCGATGAAGGTCGACGACCAGACCGTCACCGTTCTGTGGGAGATGCAGACCGACCTGGTCTACTACCGTAAGGACCTGCTGGAACAGGCTGGTCTGCCGGTGCCGACCACGTTCGAGGAATGGGCGGCGGCGGCGCAGGCCGTTCACGATCCGGACAACCGGCTGTACGGCTTCGCGCTACGCGGCATCCCGTACCAGACCACCACGCCGTTCTCGTCGTTCCTCTACGCGCATTGCGGTCAGTGGGTCGGCGACGACGGCCAGGCAGTGATCAACTCGCCCGAAGCGCTCGAAGCGTACGAGGTGTACGGGCAGCTCGGCTACAACTACGGCCCGCCCGGCATCGCCGGATTCGACTGGCCGGTGCCGTCGCAGCAGTTCGCGCAGGGCAACGTCTTCGCCTTCCTCGACGTCAACCTGTTCGTCAGCGAATTGGAGGACCCGAGCCGCTCGCGGGTCGCCGGCAACGTCGGATACACCACGGTGCCGCGCGCCGACTGCGACCCGGCACCGTTCATCGGCGGCTGGGGATACGCGATCAACCCGTTCTCCGAGCAGCGCGACGCCGCCTGGTACTTCATCCAGTGGGCCACCAGCAAGCAGATGAACCTGGATCTGAAGCTGACCGGCTGGCCGAGCCCGCGGGCGTCGGCCTGGGAGTCGCCCGAGTTCGCCGCCGGCGACCCGACACCGGAGTTCAGCGAGGTCGTGCTGGACAGCACCGAGAACGCGCGGGCACAGATGAACCCGCCGGTCACCCCCGGCGTCGAGGCACGGGAGATCGCCGGGCTGGTGGCTCACCGGGCCCTCGAAGGCCAGACCGGTGACCAGCTGCGACAGGTCGCCGACCAGCAGAACGAACAGCTCCAGGGACTCCTGGACGCCATGCGATAGCTGACTCGCGCGGCCGGTGACCGGGGTGGGACGGCGTCCCGTCCGGACACCCGACCCCGGTCACCGGCCCCCGCGCGGGAGAGGACCCTGTGATGTCCCAGCTCACCGAAACACCACCGGCGCCACCGACCCCACCGACCCCACCGGCCCCGCCGACCCCACCGGCCCCGCCGACCCCACCGGCCCCGCAGACCCCGCCGGCTGGATCCGGATCGATGCCACCGCGACGCCGGCCGCTGCTCGACTGGATGGACCGGTACGACCGGTACATCCTGCCGGCACCGGCAGTCGTCGTCGTGGTCGCGATGCTCGCCTTCCCGATCGTCTACACGATCTACCTGAGTTTTCACCAGTGGTCGGGTGGACTGCGTCCACCGGAGTGGATCGGCCTGGACAACTTCACCGAGGCGCTCACCGCCAGACAGTTCTGGGGCAGCCTGTGGCGTACGGCGTACTTCGTGATCCTCTCCGTCGGCCTGCAGGTCGTGATCGGGGTCGGCGCGGCGCTGCTGTTCCACCGCCGGTTCCCGGGGCGAGGGATCGCCCGCACGTTCTTCATGTTCCCGATGATCGCCACGCCGGCCGCGGTCGCCCTGGTCTGGAAGATGATGTACGACCCGACCATCGGGGTCTTCAACTACCTGGTGCAGAGCTTCGGCGGACCGACCCTGCTGTGGACCTCCGACGCCAACCTGGTCATCCCGGCACTGGCCATCGTGGATACCTGGATGTGGACGCCGCTGGTCATGCTGATCGTGCTGGCCGGGCTGGCCGCGCTACCGCAGGAACCGTTCGAGGCCGCCAAGGTCGACGGAGCGGGACCGATCCGGACCTTCTTCAGCGTCACCCTGCCGCTGTTGCGGCCGGTGATCCTGGTCGCGGTGCTCTTCCGGCTCATCGACGCGATCAAGACCTTCGACATCATCAAGGTGATCACCGACGGGGGACCCGGACAGGCATCAGAAACCCTCAACCTGTACGCGTTCAAGCAAGGCCTGTCTTACCTGCACTTCGGCTACGGATCGGCACTGCTGGTCTTCCTGACCCTGCTGGTCTTCGGCGTCGCGATCGCCTTCACCTACGTCCGTGCCCGTACCGAGGAGAAATGAGCCGGCCATGAGCATGACCACCGTGCCGCGCCGCGTCGGTCGAATTCCCCGACGTGACGCCGGCCGAGGCAGGGCGCGCGGCGTCGGCCGAGGCAGTGCGCGTGACGTCGGGAGGATCCTGCGACGGCTCGCCTTCTGGGCGACGCTGGTCGTCGCGCTGGCACCGGCGGCGTTCGTGTTCTTCTGGATGGTCACCTCGTCCTTCAAACAACAGGTCGACATCTACACGATCCCGCCGCAGTGGGTGAGCTTCTCGCCGACCCTGGACAACTACCGCAGCGCGCTGGAGCAGACCCCGTTCACCCGATACATGATGAACAGCCTGCTGGTCGCCACCGCGTCGAGCCTGTTCGGCCTGGCGATCGGGCTGCCCGCCGCGTACAGCATCGCTCGCTACCGGCAGAGCCGACTGTCGTTGTCGCTGCTGACCGCCCGGCTGCTGCCCGGGGTGGCGTACCTGGTGCCGTTCTTTGTCGCGTTCACCGCGTTGCGGATGGTCGGCAGCTATCCGGCGTTGATCCTCTCCCACGTCATCATCACGTTCCCGCTGACCGTCTTCATCATGGTCAACTTCTTCGCGGGTCTGCCCGCCGAGATCTACGACGCCGCCGAGGTCGACGGCTGCGGCCGGCTGGAGACCTTCTGGCGGATCGCCCTGCCACTGACCCGGCCGGGCATGCTCACCGCCGGCATCCTCGCCTTCATCTTCTCCTGGAACGACTTCAAGATGGCCCTGGTGCTCTCCGACGGAGACAGCCGCACGCTGCCGGTCGCCGTCTTCAACTTCGTGCACGAGGCGTCGCTGGACTGGGGGCCGATGATGGCGTACGCCACCATCATCATGATCCCCGTCCTGATCCTGACCCTCTTCGCGCAGCGCCACATCGTCACCGGAATGACCATGGGCAGCGTCAAGTGACCCGACAACCACTGTGGAGGAACCGATCATGACCAGTACCGTCACCGCCGGCACCAGCAAGGTTGTCGACAACCCGGAGATGACCAGTCGAGCCGGACACAACGGTCGGGTGATCGCGGTCAGCCTCGCGCCCGGTACCCAGCTCACCGACGCGATCGAGCAAGCCTGCCGGGACCACGGCGTGGAGACGGCCGTGATCCTGTCGGTCATCGGCACGATAAGCGAGGTCTATCTGCGTAACCCCCGGGACATCACCACCCTGCCGATCCGCCAGGAGCACGAATTCGCCGACGAGATCGACACCGTGGTGCTGCAACGCCCGATGGAGATCCTCTCGGTGCAGGGCAACGTGTGCCGGCTCGACGGCGAACTCTGGGCCCACTGCCACGCGCTGTTCTCCGAGGCCGGCGGCAACGTCCGCGGCGGGCACGTCTTCCGCGCCACCATCTGGAGCCAGGGCGAGGTCTTCCTGCAGGAACTCGCCGACATCCGGATCGACCGCGAGCACGACGAGGACGTCACCGGATTGCCGCAGATCCAGCTGCACGGCTGCGACGCGCACCCGCGCGACGCGCACCCGCGCGACGCGCGGCACAGCGACGCCGGACCTGCCGATGGCCGCTGACCCCGCCGGCCCGTACCTGCTCGGGGTGGACGTCGGGACGTCGTCCACAAAGGGCGCGCTGACCACCCCGGACGGGAAAGTGCTACAGACCGCCGTCCGACCCCACGGGGTGTCCCGGCCCAGACCTGGCTGGGTCGAACACGACCCGGACCGAATCTGGTGGGACGAGTTCGTCTCGGTCACCCGGGAACTGCTGGCCGGTGCCCCGTCGGGCGCGGTCGCCGGCGTGGCGGTCAGCGGCATCGGCCCGTGCCTGCTACCCACAACCGCAGCCGGCGACCCACTACGGCCGGCCATCCTCTACGGCGTCGACACCCGGGCCACCGCCGAAATCGCCGAACTCAACCAGGCGTACGGGCCGGAAGTCCTGCTGGCGCGCGGCGGCAGCCCGCTGACCAGCCAGGCGATCGGCCCCAAGCTGCTGTGGCTACGCCGACACGAACCGCAGGTCTGGCAGCGGACCCAGCGATTCATGATGGCCAGCTCGTTGCTGGTGCACCGACTCACCGGCGAATACGTCCTCGACCACCACTCGGCCAGTCAGTGCGATCCGCTCTACGACATCGATCGCGGCGGCTGGGCCACCGACCTGGCCGACGAGATCGCCCCCGGACTGCGCCTGCCCCGGCTGTCCTGGCCCACCGACGTGGTCGGCCGGGTCAGTGACGCGGCGGCGGCGGAAACGGGGCTGCCGGCCGGCACCCCGGTGACGGCCGGCACCATCGACGCCTGGGCCGAAGCGGTCAGCGTCGGTGCCACCCGACCCGGGGACCTGATGCTGATGTACGGCACCACGATGTTCCTGATCCGGGTCGTCGACCGGCCGGTCCGCCATTCGGGTCTGTGGGCCACCACCGGCGTACTGCCGGGCAGTCACTGCCTGGCCGCCGGCATGGCCACCTCCGGCGCGGCCGTCGAGTGGTTGCGGGACCTGACCGGTGGACCGGAGTACGCGCAGCTCACCGCGCAGGCCGCAGCGGTGCCGGCCGGCTCGGACGGGCTCCTCGTCCTGCCGTACTTCGCCGGTGAACGGACGCCGATCTTCGACGACCGGGCGCGGGGAGTGATCGCCGGACTGACTCTCGACCACGGTCGCGGCCATCTGTACCGGGCGCTGCTGGAAGCCACCGCGTACGGCGTCCGACACAACCTGGCGACGATGGCCGAGGCGACCGAGCCCGCGCGGCGGGTGATCGCCGTCGGAGGTGGTGCCCGCAGCCTGTGGACACAGATCGTCTCCGACGTCACCGGACGCACCCAGTCGATCCCTCGGCAGACCATCGGCGCGAGCTACGGCGACGCGTTCCTGGCCGGAGTCGGCGTCGGACTGACCACCGCTGCCGACGACTGGACCAGATGGGCCGGCGAGGTTCACCCCGACCCCGGTACCGTGGCCCGCTACCAGCAGTACTACTGGGCGTACCGGGAGCTGTATCCGGCTACCCGGCCGATCACGCACCGGCTCGCCGACCTGGCGTCCGCTGACCCCGCTGGCACCCCTGGCCCCGCCGCGCGGTGACCGCACCGGTCGGCGTTTCGTATCTCGGTCGGCGGGTACGCCGGCCCGGTGGCCCGCTACGCCGCTGACGTCGCCGACCTGGCGACCCCGCTGACCAGTCCCGACGACCTCGACCCACTGATCGACCGGGTCGGTGACGCCCGGGTGGTGATGCTCGGCGAGGCCAGCCACGGCACGCACGAGTTCTACGCGTGGCGGGCGGCGATCACCCGTCGGCTGATCGTCGAACGCGGCTTCTCGCTGGTCGCGGTCGAGGGCGACTGGCCCGACTGCGACCGGGTGGACCGCAGCGTACGGGGCCGCTCCGACGCCCCGTCCGACCCCGGCGAGGCGCTGCACACCTTCGAGCGGTGGCCGACCTGGATGTGGGCCAACGACGAGGTGGTCGACTTCTGCCGCTGGCTGCGCCGGCACAACGACTCGGTCGGCGAGTCCGCCCGGGTCGGCTTCCACGGCCTGGACGTCTACTCCCTGTGGGAGTCGCTGCGGGAGATCCTGGTCTTCCTGCGCGAACACCGCCCGGACCAGGTGCCGGCCGCGTTGGCCGCGTACCGCTGCTTCGAACCGTACGGAACCGACCCGCAGGACTACGCGTCGGCGCTGCGGCTGGTCCCGGCCGGCTGCGAGGCCGAGGTGGTCGACCTGCTGGTCCGGCTGCGTCGGCAGGCCGCCGCCGACGGGGCCGGCAGCTTCGCCGCCTGGCAGAACGCCGAGGTCGTCGCGGGTGCCGAACGCTACTACCGGGCGCTGACGGCGGGCGGCCGGCTCTCCTGGAACGTCCGCGACCGGCACATGGACGACACCCTCGACCGGCTCCTCACCCACTACGGTCCGGCCGCCAAGGCGGTGGTCTGGGCGCACAACACCCACGTCGGTGACGCCCGGGCCACCGACATGGTCGACCTCGGTGAGGTCAACATCGGCCAGTTGGCCCGCGAGCGGTACGGGCCGGAGCAGGTGGTGCTGGTCGGCTTCGGCACCTACCAGGGCACCGTGGTGGCCGGCGGACACTGGGGAGCGCCGATGCGGCTGATGCCCGTACCGCCGGCCCGGCCCGGCTCCCTGGAGGCCGAACTGGCGGCGGCGGCCGTCCCGCCGCAGGCCTTGTTCGTGTTCCCGCCCGACAGCCGGGCGCAGCTGCTCACCGACGAGCTCGACCACCGGGCGATCGGGGTGGTCTACCAGCCGCAGCGGGAGCGGTGGGGCAACTACGTGCCGACCGTGCTCGCCGACCGGTACGACGCGTTCGTGTGGTGCGCCCGCAGTCGCGGGGTACGGCCACTGCGCACCCCGCACGTCGACCTGCGCGAACTGGAGACCTTTCCCTCCGGCGTCTGACCGAGAATGCTCACTCGGTGCGTAGTCCGTCGGCGCGCATCAGCCGCCACAGCGCGGGCAGACTCGCGGCCGTGACCAGGACTGTCTGACCGAGCGACATGCCGGCCACTCTACCCCAGGTGTATACACCGAGGTTGTACCTGTCTCCTGTGGCGAGCCCTTGCCGGGTGACTTGACTTGACTATTCATTGGGTGAATAGTTTGCCAGGTGTCCACCACCCACGTCCTGCTCGGACTGCTGTCCCAGGGCGCCCGACACGGGTACGAGCTGAAACGCGACCACGACCAGCGACTACCCGGCGCCAAACCGCTGGCCTTCGGCCAGGTCTACGCCACCCTCGGCCGACTCCAGCGCGACGGCCTCGTCACCGAGGCGCAACGCGACCGCGCCGGCGGGCCGGACCGCACCTCGTACGCCCTCACCGACGCCGGCCGCGCCGCACTCGACCAGTGGCTCGACGCCGTCGAACCACCGGCCCCGCACGTCACCAGCACCCTGCTGGCCAAGGTGACCGTGGCGCTGCTCGCCGCCGACGCCGACCGGGCCCGCCGCTACCTGACCGCCCAACGACAGGCACACACCGAACGACTGCGCGAACTCACCCGCGCCAAGACCGCCCCCGACGCCACCCTCGGCGAGGTCGTCGCCGCCGACTACGCCATCAACCACCTCGACGCCGACCTGCGGTGGCTGGACACCACCGTGGGCCGCGTCGCCGACCTGCACCGGGAGGCACACCAGTGAACACACCACTGCTCCAGGGCCGGGGCATCGTCCGCTCCTACGGATCCACCCCCGCCCTGCGCGGCGTCACCCTCGACGTCGCCGAAGGCGAGATCGTCGCGGTCACCGGACCCAGCGGCTGCGGAAAGTCCACCCTGCTGCACTGCCTCGCCGGCATCCTGCGCCCCGACGCCGGCGAAGTGCTCTACCGCGACCAGCGCGTCGACCTGCTGTCGGAGTCGGCGCGCGCGGTGCTGCGGCGGACCGAATTCGGGGTGCTGTTCCAGTTCGGCCAACTCGTCCCCGAGCTGACCGCCGGGGAGAACGTCGCGCTTCCGCTGCTCCTCGCCGGCACGGGGCGGCGAGCGGCGCGGACCGCGGCGCTCACCTGGCTCGACCGGCTCGGCGTCGCCGAACTGGTCGACACCGTACCGGGGGCGATGTCCGGCGGACAGCAGCAGCGCTGCGCCATGGCCCGCGCCATGGTCACCGAACCACGGGTGCTGTTCGCCGACGAACCGACCGGAGCACTCGACTCCCTCGCCGGTGAACAGGTGCTCACCCAACTGGTCCGGCTCGCCCGCGAGCAGCGTACGACCGTCGTCCTGGTCACCCACGAGGCCCGGGTCGCCGGTTACGCCGACCGGGAAATCACCCTGCGCGACGGCGAGATCGACCCGGCCGGGCTCGGCCGGGCCGTCACCCTGGTCGCCGGCTCGTGATCCGCCCGGCCACCCTGCTGCGGCTGGCCCGCGCCGGCACCCGCACCGACACCGCCCGGATCGCACTGACCGGATTCGCGGCGGCCCTGGCGACGCTCGCCTTCCTCGCCGCCGCCACCGTCATCGCCGTACCCACCGTCGTCGACCAGCGCAACAACCGATCCCCGCAGTACGGGCCCGCGCTGCTCGCCGAAGCCGGCCTACGCCCCGGAGTGGCCGCCACCCTGCTGCTGCTCGCGATCCCGGTGCTCGCCCTGGCCGGACAGTGCGCCCGGCTCGGTGCGCCGGCCCGCAACAGCCGACTGGCCGCCATCCGGCTGGCCGGCGGCACCCCCGGCCAGGTACGGGCGATCGCCGCCACCGAGACCGGACTGGCCGCCGGCATCGGCGCGCTGGTCGGACTCGCCGCATACCTGATCGGGCGCGAACTGCTGCACCGGCCCGACGCCAACGGCCTGCTGCCGCTGCCCACCGACGTGCTGCCCCCGGTCTGGGCACTGCTCGCCATCGTCGCCGGCATCCCGCTGCTCGCCACCGTCGTCGCCGCCGCGATGCTGCGGCAGGTCACCATCTCGCCGTACGGTGTGCACCGGCGGGTACGGGAACGCCGACCCGGCATCTGGCCCGGCCTGCTGATCGTCGGCGGCGTGGTGGTCAGCTTCCTGATCCGGCCGCTCGTCGAGTGGATTCACCGGCAGCAGCTGGGCATCCCGCTCTGGGTCGTCGCGGTGCTCGCCTTCACCGGAGCACTGGCGACCGCGATCGGAGTCGCCGGCGGCACCGGCTGGATCTCGTACGCCACCGGACGGCTACTGCTGCGGGCCGGCCGAGGACCCGCCACCCTGCTGGCCGCCCGGCGGCTGCTCACCGACCCGTGGCACGGTGCGCGTACCTTCGCCGGGCTGCTGGTCTGCATCCTGTTCGGGGCCGGTACGGCCGGCTACGGCGCCTACATGACGACCGAGTTCGACGCCTGGGAACAGGCCGACCGGCAACTCGCCGAACAGGCGGGCCAGCCCTACTATCCGACCGAGTACGACTTCTATCTCAACGCGGTCACCCTGGTCCAGCTGGCGGTGCTGCTCGGGCTGATCGTCGCCGCCGGTGGGCTCGCCGTCGCGGTCGCCGAGAGCGTGGTCAGTCGTCGCCGGGCGCACGCCGCGCTGGTCGCCACCGGGGTGCCGAGATCTGTGCTGGCCCGCTCGATCCTGATCCAAGCCCTCGCCCCGCTGGTCCCGGCGAGCCTGCTCGCGCTCGCTTCCGGGGTGACGATGGCCCGGGGCCTCGGCACCGAGGTCTCATCCGGCGCCCGCAGCCTGGGCTACTGCGAACCGGCGGACGCCTGCCGGACGGCAGCCGACTGGGAGCAGTACGGCCGGATCCTCGAAACACCTGGGGTGACTCTCGGCGTGCCGATCCCGTTCGCCGATCTGGCCGTACTCGGCGGAGTGGGTCTGCTGGCCGCTCTCGCGACCGCCGGATTCGGCCTGCTGTTCCTGCGCGGCACCACCGACCTGGCGGAACTACGGTCCGGCTGACCAGCCGGTCGGGGTGTCAGGCCCGACCGACCGGGCCGCCGGGTCGTCAGGCCCGGCTGACCGGGCCGAACAGCGCGGTCTCCATCGAGGTCGGCTGCAGCAGCACCCACTGCAGCCTGCCCTGACTGACCAGCCCCACCATCTCCGGGTGGATCCGGGACAGCCAACTCTGCGCCTCGGTGAAACCCAACGTGGTGGCGGCCAGTGTGGCCTCCGCCTCGGACAACCGTTGAAAGATCACCAGGTCGCTGCGGACCAGCGGATCGAGATCCCAACTGCCCAGGTCGTTACGGACCCGCAGCGTCGCCCGCCACGGCACCCCGCCGTCCGGCGCCGGACCCATCGACGGACCGGTGTCCACCAGGAGCAACTGCGGATGCGCCGGTGACCGTGGCACCGGCGGCTGCGTCCCCGGCGGCAGGAACGACGCCGACTTCCGACCCAGGCCGCACTGGTGCAGAAACCCGTGCCAGTCCGGTTCACGAGCGCTCTGGACGAACAGATGCGCGCCGAGCGCCAGCGCCCGCAGCGCCAGTAGCTGCGCGCAGCGCAGCCCGCCGAACAGCAGCAACCTGGTCGGCTCCGGGCGGAACAACCGTACGGCGACCAGGTCGCCCTGCCGGTTGCGGCCCATCACCAGACCATCGCCGCCGGCCTGTAGCCGTACCGCACCGACCGCCGCCGGAGCGCCGGCGTGCAGCCCGGGTCGCGCCACCATGGACAGTGGGCCGGTCACCGTGGAAACCCCCCGAGGGGAAGCGTGAGGGCGAGCCCGTACTTGTGCTCCCCGTCGATCCGTTCCGCCGACCCGCCACGTTCGCGTATCGTGTCGGTCAGCGCCCGGTCGCCCGCCGCCAGCGTCGCCAGGTCCGGCGCGCTGAGCCGGACGGCCGCGGTGACCATGATCTCCGCGTCGTCGTCGGCGACGGTGGTCGGCCGGCCGGTCGACTCCCTGGCCACCGCGATCGACACCACCGTGGCGACCATCGGCAGCTGCCGGAGTACGTCGTCGAGGTGCCACGGCAGCTCGGGCCAGCGGGTCAACCGCCGGCACACCTGGGGCGTCTCGCCGCTCCACCAGGTCTGCCAGGTCTCCTGAGCGGCCGTACGGTTGCTGGCCGTGCCGTACAGGTTGGCACCGGCAAGATCGCTCGGCAGCTGGGCGAGATAGCCGATCGCGGCGAGCAGTTCGTCGCGGCCCAGCGTCCGGGCCGGTAGCCGGTCCTGTTTCAACTGCCGGCCGGTCCGCCGCAGCGCCGACGCCAGCACCGGCCGCAACGCCCCGTCCGAGTACACGTCCGGCGTACGCGGTGCCTGCACCACCAGCCAGGCGCGTCGATGCGTGGGAACGTCCCCGCCGGTGAGCTCACGGTACGACCGTTCCACCAGCCCACGCCCGGTGCTCGCCCACGGTGCCGGTGTCACCTGTACCAGCAGTTGCACCGTGACCGGATGCGCCGCCGGGTCGGCGGCCGGCAGCAGCGCCGCCGGTGACGGCAGGTGCAGCGCCGACCCGACGAACACCGAACCGTCGGACGGGTCCAGCTCGAACACCGCGCACAGCCCACCGCGATGGCTGATCGCCGCCGCCGGCCGCCCGTCGAACTCGACGTCGGTCAACTCGGCGCTGTCCTCGACGAACCGCAGCAGGTCGGCGGCCGGGTTTCCGCCACCGGCGGGTAGCCGTCGGGACCGTGTCCGGTAGCGCAGCCAGATCGCGATCCACCGGTAGAGCCATCGCCCGCGCAGCCGGATCACCGTCGGTGCCACCACCGCGACGGCGATCGTCGCGGTCACCAGTAGCGTCATCGTGCCCCGCCCGGCGGCGGCCAGGATCGTGGCGGCCGCCAGTTGCCAGCAGACCAGTTGTCCCAGGGTGAACGGACCGGTGTGCGGCCGGGGTCGCCGAGGTCGGATCCGGCCGGCCGCCGCTGCTGTCCCGGTCGCCCCGGTCGCCCCGGTGGCAGCGGCGGTGGCGGCGAGACCACCGCCGAATCCGGCGGCGGATCCCGGGCCGGCGGTGCCGGGCGGCGGCGGTACGGCTGCCCGCGCCACCACCGAACTGCCGCTGGCCGTGGCGGCGCCCGATCCCGCCACCGCACCGGAGGTGGGTTGGCCGGCCGACCAGCCAGGCGGCCCGGAGACCGGCCGCGCCGTGGCGCGCAACGCGGGACCGGTCGTGCTCACAGTGGGCGGCGGTGCCACCGGAACGGCGGCCGGCCGCGCCGTCGGCCCCGGCTGCCAGGGTTCGGCCGCCGGACGGTGCGGTTCGGTCCCCGGCTGAGGCTCAGTGGTCATGGCTCATCTGCCGGTCTCCGCGTTCATCGGCCGGCCGCCGTGCGCACATCGGCCACCGCGACCGTACGCAGCTCGTCGAGGCTGGGCCGCCGGCCCGACTGGCGCAGGCGCTGCGCCTGCGCCTTGCGTACCCCCTCGAAGAGCCTGCGCGCCTCGCGGGCGTTGCCGAAGTTCTGGTCCCGCTCGACCAGCGAGAAATGGTCGAGCAGGACGTCGGCCACCCCGTCGGCCAGCAGGTATTCGTCGCCGGCCGCCATCCGCTCGACGATCACCACCAGTTGCCGCGGCGAATAGTTGCCGAACTCGACCGTCTTGGCGAACCGGGACGCCAGACCGGGGTTGGCGTCCAGAAAGGTCAACATCTCCCCGGTGTAGCCGGCGGCGATCACCGCGATCTCGTCCCGGTGGTCCTCCATCAACTTGACCAGGGTGTCGATCGCCTCCTGGCCGAAGTCGCCGCCGCTGCCGAACGACCGCGACAGCGTGTACGCCTCGTCGATGAACAGCACACCGCCCCGGGACTGCTCGAAGACCGCCGCCGTCTTTTCCGCCGTGTGGCCGAGATATTGGCCGACCAGATCCCGCCGGGACACCTCCCGGAACGGCCCGCCCGGCAACGCGCCGAGCGCCGCCAGCAACTCGCCGTAGATCCGGGCGACGGTCGTCTTACCGGTGCCCGGCGCGCCAGCGAAGATCAGATGGTGGCTGACGGCGCTCACCGGCAGCCCGGCGCTGCGTCGCCACTCGTTGACCTGGATCTCGTCGATCAGCGCCCGGACCTCGTCCTTGACGGACTCCAACCCGACCATCGCGTCCAGTTCGGCCAGCAGCTCCTCGGCACGGGCGGTGTCCTGTTCGCCACCGACCTGGGCGGCCGCCGTACCGAACACGGCCCGCTTGCCGGCCGTACCGGTGACGATCGTCGGCTCGGCGCCCTCGGCCACCTCGATGGCCGGTACGGCGGTGTTCTCGGTGCTGCACTCCTCGACGCTGCCCCGGCAGCCGCGCCCGAACGACACCGCCGGTCCACGGGTGTCGCGGATCCGGCAGCGTCGCAGCACCGGGGCGCTCTGGTGGGCGGCTGCCACACCGGCACCGCCGGTCTGGGAGATGTCGCACGTCTCCAGAGTCGGCTTGCCGTACTGGTAGACGTAGACGCCCCGGTTGCCGCACCGGGTGATCGTCGTGGACCGGATGGTCGGCGCCGCGCCGATCCGGACGATCATCCCGTCTTCGGCCAGATCGGTGAACTCGCATCCGTCGACCGTGCCGTCGGCGTCCTCGACCACCAGGCCGTACCGGCCGGCGGTGACCCGGCACCGGTCGAGGGTGAACTCCGACCGGCCGCCCACGTTGATCGCGGCACCGAACCCGGCGCTCACCTCGCAGCCGGTCATGGTCAGGCGGCCCCGATCCACCGACACGGTCGGCGCGTCCGCGGAGCGCAGCACCAGATCCCGCAATTCGACCCGGCCGCCGGTGCAGGAGACGGTCGGATAGGCGCCACCGGAGGCGTCCACGGTGACCGTTCCCTGCCCCTGGGCGGCCACGATCGTCACCCGGCGGTCGTT
This sequence comes from Solwaraspora sp. WMMD406, assembly GCF_029626025.1. Taxonomy (NCBI): domain Bacteria; kingdom Bacillati; phylum Actinomycetota; class Actinomycetes; order Micromonosporales; family Micromonosporaceae; genus Solwaraspora; species Solwaraspora sp. WMMD406. Next base: position 321,030 of record NZ_JARUBF010000001.1, on the reverse strand, counting down.
GACGAACAGGGCCTCGTAGTAGGTGCCGGGGGCGACGGAGACCACGGCGTCGTCCGGCGCGGTCGCCAGGGCGTCACCGATCGACGGATAGGCGCCGGGCTGCTGCGGTGAGACCGAGAGGGTGCGCGTCATTGGCTCCGGCTTCGGACGGCAGCGGGACAGGACAATCCGACGATATCTCAGCGTCACCAGCCTGCGGATCCCCGTACGCCTACGCCGTCGCGACGCCGGCGCTGGGGTGTCCGACTCGGGGGCGCTACCGGTACCGGGCCGCTGTTCAGTATGGTCCCGTCTGATGATGACGTCCGGATCCGCGTGCGTCTTCGTGTCCAGGAACGATCAACGTGTCCAGGACCGACCGACAAGGAAATCCAGCATGAGACGTACGTTGAGTGTCCTCCTCGCGGGAGCCGTCGCGGCCAGTCTGGTGGGCGCGGTCGGGCGACCCGCGGCGGCCGAGCTGACCGGTGCCATCCACGGACTCGGCGCGGCGGACGCGATCGACGACAGTTACCTGGTCGTCTACAAGCCGTCAGCTTCGCGAAAGGTCGACCTGGCCCGTTCGGCGTCTCTCGCCATCTCCCACACCTTCCGATCCACCGTACGCGGATTCGCCGCCAGGATGGACGAGCGGCAGGCGCGCCAGCTCGCGGCGCACCCGGACGTGGCGTTCGTGGAACAGAACCGACGCTTCCGTGGCGTCGATTCAGGGCGTTCCCGTCCTTCGGGCCCCCGCCCGCAGCGGCTGACGCCGGCTGTGGGAGGGGTGGCCGGCCCCAACCGACCCGGTCTTCCGGTGCCGCCGTTGGGTCTGGGGGTGACCACCTACGTCCTCGACACCGGCATCCTGACCACCCATTCCGCACTGGGCGGTCCCACGCCGATCTGGGGCACCAACACCATCGGCGGCGCGAACACCGACTGTGACGGCCACGGGACACACGTCGCGGGCATCGTCGGCGGCGACTTCAGCGAGCGGCGGAGTGCCTCCCGGACTCAACTGGTGGCGGTGAAGGTCCTGGACTGTGCCGGTTTCGGCACCACGGCCAGCGTCGTGGCCGGTGTCGACTGGGTGACCGCCCATCGCAGCGGCCCGGCGATCGCCAACATGAGCCTGGGCGGCCCTGCCAGCCCCGCCATCGACCAGGCGGTGCAGAACTCGATCGCGAGTGGCATCACCTACGTCGTCGCCGCCGGCAACGACGCCATCGACGCGTGCGCGCAGTCGCCCGCCCGGGTTCCCGCCGCCATCACCGTCGGCGCGACGCACGGCAACGGTCAGCGCGCGTTCTTCTCCAACTACGGCAGCTGCCTCGACATCTTCTCGCAAGGCGTGTCCGTACGCTCCGCCTGGCACACGAGCACCACCGCGACCATGGCGCTCAGCGGCACCTCGATGGCCGCGCCGCACATCGCGGCGCTCGCCGCGATGTATCTGTCCAGCAATCGGACCGCCACCCCCGCCCAGGTGCGGGCGGGTGTCATGGCAGGGGCCGCCACGGGGCAGGTCGTCGACCCAGGGCCTGGCTCGCCCAACGTCATGCGGACGGCGTGGCTCGCGCCGTTCCCCAGCCCGCCCGAGCAGCCGTCGATCTCCTGCGAATCGTTCGCGAGTTCGATCCGGTGTTCGGCGACCGTCTCGCGTACGGTCACCATCTCCGGCTGGTTCGTGTCCGGCCTCCCGGCGGAGTCGACGAACCCGCTGTACTTCGGGTGCGTCGTCGGTCAAAGCTATCCGATCCATCTGGTCGCGGGAAACGCCGGTGGTGCCCGAAACAGCCAGACCGTCAACGTCACGTGCAGCAGCGGCCCACCGGTGTGAGCCTGCCCGACTAGTCTTGCCCCGTCGGCATCGGACCTGGAGGGGGCGGGCGTGACCGAGGCCAGGATGCTGCCGCTGGCGGCGGGCGCGTTGCTGATCGGGGGGACGGTCCACACCCACACCTCCGTCCGTGGCGATCAGCGGCCCCGGTTGCATCCCCTGGTGGCACGGTTCCTGGACGACCTGCCGAACGGGCAGCGGGAGCGGTTCACCGGATGGTGCGCCGAACCGGTGCTGCTGTCCGATCGGCTGTACGCGGCCGAGTCCGACGGGGGCGCGGCCGCACTCACTCCCACCGCCGCCCGCGCGGCACTGTGGGGAGCACGAGTGCGCCTCACCCGGATCCGGGAGCCCGGCGACCCGGTCCACGGCACCGCGCTGGTGCCGTGCCGGTCCTGTGCCGCTCTGCTGGAGTGGTTCGGAGTCGAGGTGCTGGAATGACCGACCGTTTTCCGACAGTAGTCGTCGAGGCCCTGGTCGCCGCCGGGTGGCATCCGGGCTACCGCGACGACGAGCGGGGCCGGGACTGGGCGGTGCGGATCGCCGCGTACGTCGGCGCGGACGGCCGCCACCACCTGGTGGGACCGGCCGCGATCCGGGCGTACGCCGAGTTCGGTGGCCTGCGGCTGCGGCCCGCCGGCGAGGGCGAGCAGATCGCCCCCGGCGATGTCGACTTCGATCCGTTTCGGGCGGTCCATTCGGTGGCCACCTTGGCCGGGCTGGCCGACGCGGTGGGCGTACCGCTGAGTCCACTGGGGGTGGAGGGCGCGGACACCGGCATCCTGGCGATCGACGCCACCGGGCGGGTCTTCGTTCTCGACCACGGCGGGGACTGGTTTTTCGGCGACGACCTGGACCAGGCGATCACCGCGTTGGTGCTCGGCGTCCAGCCGGCCCGTGTCGCGTCGGACGGCACCTGGTGACCGGCCAGGACGGCATCCGGGTGACCGATCACTGGCAGCCGGTCACCGACCCGGAGCGGGCGATGCTGGCCTGCGGCGACGACCGGCAGGCGTACCTCACCGCCCTGGCCTCGGGTCCGCTGCTGCTCCCGGTGCCGCCACCGGAGACCGACGGCGGGGTGTCTCCGGCGGCCTGGCCTACCGCGCGGCTCGACGGCGAGACCCATGTGCTGGCGTTCACCTCGCCGGAGGCGATCGCGGCCTGTCTGCCGGGGCAGCGGGTCGAATACCGGCTGGTCAGCATCACCGACCTCGCTTCCTGGTGGCAAGACCCACAGTGGTGGTTGGCGGTCGATCCGGGTCTGCCGATCGGTGCCCGGGTCTCCGGCGCGGAACTGGCCCGGCTCGCGGCGACCGGCCCGACGGTCGGCGCGGCGACCGGCCCGGTGCCCGGCGAGGAGGAACTGCGCGCGGCGATCGACGGGCAGGACCCGGACGCGCTGACAGCCGCGCTGCTGCGCTCGGAGCTGGTGGTCCCGCTGGCCCCGGACGGTTCCGCTTCGCGCGACGTCACCGATCCGGATTTTCCCTGGTGGTGCCTGCCGGACGCGGCCGGCGAGCCGAGTCTGCCGGTGTTCACCTCCGAGCAGCGGCTGCGGCAGGTGCTCGGCGATCATGACTTCGTCGTCCTCAGCAGTGTGCAGCTCGCGGGGGCGTGGCCGGATCCGAGCTGGCAGCTGATGCTCAACCCCGGAACCCCGCTGGCCGCGAGCATCCCGGGTGAGTCCGTTCAGGCGCTGCACGGATGGCTGGACGGGTTGCGGACCGCGTTGACCGAGGCGGTCGACGAGGAGCGCCAGCGGCTGCTCGCCGACGGGCCGCCGGAGACGACACTCGCGCCGGGCGCGCCGGGCGCTGGCACCGACGGCGAGCCGGCCGCCGCCGGACCGGACCCGGCGGCGCCGCCGATGCTGCAGGTGGTGGTCCCGCACCGCTACGTCCGGTCCTATCTCGACCAGGGGTACGACCGGGTCGCTGGCCTGGTGCACCGCTGGTGGGGGACCGGGCGGGAGACGCCGCGACGGCTCTACGAGCGACTCGACCTGCTCGGGGACGGGTCGCCGTTCCGGGCCGACGACGACTGGGCGGTGGTGCTGCGCTGGCCACCCGCCGACGCCACCGAGCAGGGCTGGTGGGACGGGCCGCCGCGGATGGAATCGTTCGTGGTGCCCGACGGTGCCGGCCTGCACAAGATCGACCGCGATGGTGGGGACGAGCCGCTCGCCCGGTTCGACGCCGCCGAACGGCGTTGGCTACCGCCCGACCCGCCAGGTGCCGAGCCACCGCCGCAGGCCGACTCGTGACGACCGGTCAGGTCGATGGCGCGGCCAACCAGCGTCGGGCCGCCGGGGTGTGCAGCAGCACCAGCGAGATCCCGGCGAGGGTGCCGATCACCAGCGGGGTCGTCATCGTCGGTTGGTAGTCGAGCCGCCCCTGCGCCAGCAGGGTGACCAGGACGACGACGAACAACCCCACGGTGAAACCGGCCGGTACCCGCAACACGTTGGAGTCACCGGCCCAGGCGAGCCACATCCCCGCCAGGGTCATCGCCACCACCAGCAGGCAGATGCCGAGGATCCCCAACCCGACGATCCACAGGAGCCATTTGAAGGAGCCTTCGCTGCGGGCGGTGGCGACGACGAACCCCACCCCGGCGATCAGCCACACCACCGCCGCCGGCACCATCAGCAGTACGGCGAAGACGACGGCGAGTGGACGCCGGCCTGGCCGCGCCGGCTCCCCGGCCGGCGGCGGGTCGGCGGTGGGCCCGCTCATGGTGCCGGCCGTCGCCATGCCCGGTCGTCCGCCGGCCTACCCGGGGCGGATCCGGCCGGCGTCGGCGCGGCCGCCCCTCCCGGACCCGGCCGCTGGTCGGAACGGCCGCGTCGGCGTCGTCGCCGCCACCGCAGCAGCAGCACGGCCCCGGTCACCGGTACGGCGAGCACCAGCAGCAACCCGACCAGGACGACCAGCGAGTACCACCTTTCGTCCTCGGTCCCCGGATCCCAGGCGTACGCGGTCTCGTTGTCGGTCGGGGTCGGCGAGGCAGCGGCGTCGGCGCGGCCGTCCGGCTCCCCGGTCAGTGCCCGGCGCAGATCGAGCACCCCCCATCCGAAGTCGGGGTCCCGGCCGGGCGGTCCGGCGTCGGTGGTCGTCTCCAACACCCGCTTGAACACGTCGTACGGGGACAGGTCGGGGAACCTGGCCCGGACCAGCGCCACCGCCCCCGACACGATCGCCGTGGCACCACTGGTGCTGGTCACCGTGACGTACCCGCCGCCCGGGGCGGCCGCCGTCAGGTCGACCGAGGGCGCGGCCAGGGCGATTTCGTCGGCCGGGATCGACTCCGGGCCGAGTCCGCCCGCCCGGTCGCTGCCGGTCACCGCCATCACCGCCGGATGGCGGGCCGGGTCGGCGATCAGGACGTCCTCGCGGTTACCGACCGAGGCGACCACCACCACCCCGCTGCGGTAGGCGCGTTCCACCGCGTCATCGAGATCCGGGTCTCCTCCGGTGGCCATGGACACGTTGATGACGTCGGCGCCCTTGTCGACCGCCCAGTTGATCCCGGCGGCGATCATCGTGGAGCTGGTCAGACCCTGCTCCGGCACGACCGTGATCGGCAGGATCCTGGCTTTGGGGGCGATCCCGAGCACACCGTCGCCGTTGCCCGGTCCGTGACCGTGGCCGGCGATGAGGGAGGCCATGCCGGTGCCGTGGATCTGCCGGTCGACCTGTCCCTGGGTGGTGTCGTCGTGCAGGTCGACACCGGGTAGGACGTTGCCGACCAGGTCGGGATGGTTGGCGTCGACTCCGGTGTCGACGACCGCGACCGTGATGCCCTCACCCTGGGTGAGCTGGTGAAGCTCGGCGAGTTCGAGGGCGGTCAGGTGCCAGGCCTGCTCGCGGATCGCGTCGGCCCGGGCCGACGCGGGCAGCACGGCGATCGCGGCGAGCTGGCCGACCGCGAGTGTCGACAGCAGCGCCACCGCGCCTCGCAGGCCACGCATCCAGTCTCACCTTCCGTCCGTCGCCGGCTCCGCGTCCGGGGTCGGGTCGGCCCGCCGAGGGCTCCATCGGCACCGCCACCGTTGACGACCGGCACCGCCACCGTCGACGGTGGTCGCTCGTCGCCGGGTGTCTCTCATCGCATGGTACGGACCCGGACACCCGCGACGGGGCGACCGGGTGCCGTGTCGTCAGCTCTGGCCGAGCGTCCGTCCCTGATCCTTGGGCCGGTGTTCGTCCGGCGTGTCGATGCTGCCCTTGGGCGCCTGGTCGGTCTGCCACAGCTCGTCGTCGCCGTCGCCGTACCGCCAGGTGTCCGGCTCGGTGTCACCGGTCCGGGTCGGCCGGGTCCGAGGGGTTTCGCCGCGCCGACCGCCGAGAGCGGGTGCCGGACCGGCACTCCGGCCGGGTGGTTGGGCTCCCGGCCCGCCCCGGCCGGGGAGACTGGCCCGCCCGGTGCCCCGACCACCCGGGGTGGGTGTTCCGGTGCCGGGGGTGCCGGGACGGCCCGGTTGCCCCGGGCTGGTCGGCCGGCCACCGGTACCGGGTCGGGCGGCACCGCCGGGCGGGACCGCGCCGGACGAGCCGCCGAGGCTGGGCGGCGGGACGGGACTCCGCCCGACCCGGCCGCCGGGACGGGCGGGTCGACCGGCGGTGCTGCCCGGCAGTTGCGGCGCGCCGGGTGTGGCACCCCGGCCGGCCGCTCGGCCGGAGCCGGGGGCGGCCGGCCGGCCTGGTGTTCCCGGTGCCCCGCTGGTGCCGGGCAGAGTCGGGCGGGCGGGCGGCGTACCTCGCCGCGCCGAGCCGGGTGCGGCGGGACCGGCTCCACCGCCGGGTCCGCTGACTCCGGGCAGGGTCGGTCGAGGTGGTGCCGCTGGTCGGGTGGCCGGTCGTGTCCCGGGCGCGGTCGGCCGGGTGGCCTGCGGGGTGAGCGGGGTGCCCGGTCGAGCGGCCGGCGGTGGCACCGGCGGCACCACCGGGCTCGGGGGCGGTGCCGCGGCCGGCGGGGTCACCTGCGGGGCGGCGGGTGCCGGCCCCGGCGCCGGCGGGGCGACGGTGCCGCCGGCCAGTCCCACTCCGTCGGGCAGCGGGGGCGGTGACCCGGGCGGGCGCGGCGGCCCGGTCAGCTCGGAGCCGGTCAGGTCCGGGCGGGTGGGTGCCGGCCCGGCACCGCCGCCGAGGCCGCCCGGCAGTCCGGGGGGCGCGCCCGGTCCGGCCAGCGGCGGCACCGGAGTCGGCACGTCGCCCGGGTAGGTGACGACCGCGTTGGTCGGACCCTGGTAGGTGGTGCCTCGGGAGATGTAGTCCAGGTAGGTGTCGACGAACATGTCACCCAACGGCTTGACCAGGTTCTTGGCCCGTTCGTGGAATTCCTCTTTGACCTCGTCGATGGTCTTGCCGTTGTTGATGCCGAACAGGTCGCCCAACTGGATGCCTTCGTCGGCGCTGCGCTTCGCTTCCTGTGCGCGCTGCTCGGCGAGGTAGTTTTCGTAGAGCGGGATGAACTCTTCCTGAGTTGACTTGATCCTGTCGCGGATGAGGTCCAGGCCACGGGCGTTGTTGTCCGCGGCCTCCCGCCACTGATCCAGCGAGTAGATCGCGGCGCCGACCTTGTGCAAGAACAACTCGCCAGCCGGTGAGGTCCACGCGGCGGCCAACGCGTTCGCGTGCCGGTGCAGATTGTCCCGGGTGCTCTGCAACAGGGTGCTCGCCCGGCGCCACATGTCGGCCAGGGAGCCGGCACGTTCGTCGCTCTGCTTCTGCACCCACCGCCACATCGTTTCGATGTCGACGTTGTCGTACGACGTCGGATCGTAGACCCGGTTGGGGTCGGAGTGGTCAATCTCCAGATAGTCGTCGGAGACACCGGCGTACATCGGCAGGGGCACGTACCGGTATCCGAAGTAGTCGTCACCCATTGTCGTCCCTCACTGCGTCAACCGTGGTCAAGCCTGGTAGTCCGGGGTGTCGAACCGAGAGTCGTGCATGTCCTCCTGATCGGCGGGGATGACGTACTCACCCGTCTCGCCCTCGGCGATCACCGTTTCCTGGTACAGCGCCGGGGTTCCGCCGTCAGGACCGGAGGTGCCCGAGGAGTTCTCGCCGAAGTAGTGCTCCGGGTCGGTCAGCTCCGCCGGGACCACGTTCGCCGGGTCGTTCTCGGCACTGTCCTCCTGCTGCCAGTAGTCGTCGAGCGTCTGCTGCCCCTCGATGCCGCTGAACGCCCGCAACACGTCCTGGTTGGTGGCTTGGGAGAACGCGTCGCCGGCGAGATATTCGGCGGAGATCGACATGGCCGCCGTGCTCAGCGCGGCCATGCCGCGCGCCACGTCGCCGAGCAGCTGTCCGATCGCCTGCCGCGACTCGTCGTGGCGGGACACGAAGAGCTGGCTCTCCGACCAGGTGGGATCGGTGGGGATCGGCTCCGTCAGCATCGGCCGGATGCCGGCGGCCAGGCTCGGAGCGAAGTTGGTTTCCAGCTCCTCCCGGATGCTGGTGGCGAAGTCCTGCAACTTTTGAATATCGACGTCGATCTGTTCGTCGACGAGCCACTCGTCGCCCATCGGTCTCCCCGTTCGTCCTCGGTCCCGACCCCATCCACCATCGAGCGCCCACGTCCGGGCCGGCACGACAAAACTAACCCCTGACGGCAACATTGAGAACCGTCCGTACGACGCACGGGCGACCGGCCGGTACGGGCAGGACGGGGAAACCGGCTCAGGTGGCAGGTGGCAGGTGGACCAACTGCACCAACCGGGTGCCGCCCCGCCGAGCCACCAGCCAGCCCCGACCCGGCGGCAGCGGACCAGGCCGTACGGTGCCGAGCAGCACCCCTTCGTCCCGGTTGCCGCTCATCACGATCCCCGGTGTGCTCAGCTCCCGCAGGCGCATCAGCAGCGGCTCGTACAGTGCCCGGCTGGCCCCGCCCGAGCGGCGCGCGACGACCAGGTGCAGGCCGATGTCGCGGGCCTGGGGCAGGAACTCCAGCAGCGGACCCAACGGGTTACTGCTCCCGCCGGTCACCAGGTCGTAGTCGTCGACCAGCACGTACAGATCCGGGCCCCGCCACCAGCTGCGGGCCCGCAGCTGGTCCGGGGTGACGTCGGCCGGCGGCAACCGGTCCCGCAGCACCCCGACCACCTCGGTCACCATCGTCTCGGTGAGCTGGGCGGAGGAGCCGTAGCCGATCAGGTGCGGTGTGGTGACGTCACCGAGCAGGCTGCGGCGGTAGTCGACGATGATGATCCGCGCCTCGGTCAGCTCGTACCGGTCGGTGATCGTCCGGGCCAGCGACCGCAGGAAGGTGCTCTTGCCGGACTCGCCGTCGCCGAAGACGATGAAGTGCGGGTCGGTGGCGAAGTCCAGGTGCACCGGCAGCAGGTCGATCTCGGCGATCCCGATCGGCAGCCCGGGACGGCCGGTGTCCGGCAGCGAACCGTACGGCACCATCGCCGGGAGCAGCCGTACCGGCGGGGCACCGGGACCCTGCCAGGCGGCGACGACGTCGCCGACCAGCTTGCGGGTGCCGTCGGCCAGGGTTTCCACCTCGGCGACGCCGTCGGCGCGGGGCAGCGCCGACAGGAACTGCGTCCCGTCCGGGGTGATGCCCCGACCGGGGGACTTCTCCGGCACGTTCATCGCCGCCCGCCGGTCCAGGTTGGAGTCGCTGGCGTCGGCCAGGCGCAGCTCCAACCGGGAGCCGAAGACGTCCCGGATCGCCGGGCGCAGGTCCATCCAGCGGGCGGCGGTGACCGCCAGGTGGACACCGAAGGACAGGCCCCGGTTGGCGATGTCGTTGATCGCCGGCTCCAGGTCCTCGAACTCGGACCGGATCGTCGCCCAGTTGTCGATCACCAGGAACACGTCGCCGAACGGGTCGTCGGTGTGGCCGCCGTGCCCGCGTTCCCGCCGGTAGGTGGCCATCGAGTCGATGCCCCGCTCGGCGAACCGCCGCTCCCGCTGCGTCATCAGCAGCTGCAGTTCGGCGATGGTGCGCCGGACCTGCCCGGTGTCGAGCCGGGTGGCGATGCCGCCGACGTGGGGCAGGTCGCGCAGCGCGGCGAGCGCACCGCTGCCCAGATCCAGGCAGTAGACCTGGATCTCACGGGGGGTGTGGGTGAGCGCCAGGGACGCCACCATCGTCCGCAACAGGGTGCTCCGGCCGCTCTGCGGGCCGCCGACGACGATGGTGTGGCCGGCGGATCCGGCCAGGTCCAGCCACAGCACGTCCCGGCGCTGCTCGAACGGTTTGTCGACGATGCCGACCGCCGCCCGCAGCGCGCCCTGTACGGCCGGGTCGGCGGCGGTGACGCCGCGCTGCGGGTCGGCGGCCAGCGGGGAGAGCAACTGGTCGAGGGTCATCGGCTCGCCCAGCGGCGGCAACCACACCTGGTGGGCCGGTCGACCCCGGCCGGTGAGCCGGGCGACCAGGATGTCCAGCAGGCTTTCGCCGACCACGTCCGGGGACTCCTCCTCGACCACCGGGGTGGGGGTCCGGGGCAGCCGCGCGGCGACGTACCCGGTGGTGTACTCCTGCACCCGTTCGTCGCCGTCGCCGGCGGCGACCGCCTCGGCGGTCTTGCTGCGGTACGTTCCCGAGACGTACGCGGCCCGGAACCGGACCAGTGGTTCGGTGCCGAAGCGCAGGTAGCCGTGCCCGGGTGAGCGGGGCAGTTCGTACGCGTCGGTGGCGCCGAGCACGACCCGGCTCTCCATCGCCGAGAAGGTCCGCAACCCGATCCGGTACGACAGGTGGGTGTCCAGCCCACGCAGCCGGCCCTCCTCCAGCCGCTGGGAGGCCAGCAGCAGATGGACGCTGAGTGACCGGCCGACCCGTCCGATCTGGACGAACATGTCGATGAAGTCGGGTTTGGCGGTGAGCAGTTCGGAGAACTCGTCACAGATGATCAACAGGGCGGGCAGTGGCTCCAGCGGCGCACCCGCCGCCCGCGCCTTCTCGTAGTCGCGCTGCGAGGCGTAGTTGCCGGCCGCGCGCAGCAGCTCCTGCCGCCGTACCAGCTCGCCGTTGATCGCGTCGGTCATCCGGTCGACCAGCGGAAGTTCGTCGGAGAGGTTCGTGATCACCGCGCTGGTGTGCGGCAACTTGTCGAGCCGGGTGAACGTCGCGCCACCCTTGAAGTCGATCAGGACGAAGTTCAACGTCTCCGACGGGTGGGTGGCGGCGAGCGCCAACACCAGCGTCCGCAGCAACTCCGATTTACCCGAACCGGTCGCCCCGATCAGCAGGCCGTGCGGCCCCATGCCGTCCTGCGCCGACTCCTTCAGGTCCAGGTCCACCGGCTCGCCGTCCGGCGTGAGCCCCAACGGCACCCGCAACCGGTTGCGGTTCGGGCGCGGCGTCCACGCCCGCTCCACGTCGAACTCGTACGGGTCACCCAGCCCCAGCAGATCCGCAAGGCCGAGTTCGACACTGAGCGCCTTCTCGCCCCGGGACGCGGCGGACAGCCGCAGCGGCGCCATCTGCATCGCCAACGCCTCGACCGTACACACCGCGACCGTGTCCGCCCGGCCGATGGCCGCCCGCCCGTCCACCGTGACGCTGTGCATCGTCGCGTCCGCCGCCACCTCCAGCACCAGCCGCGACCGGTCCAGGATCCGAGGCGGCGGCTGCGACAGATCCAGGATCGTCACCCCTTCCACCCCGCCGTCGGTCATCAGATGATCCGACCCGGCCGGGTCGCCACCGTCGAGCAGCACCAGCAGATGCGGACCGGCGACCCCCTGCGGATCCGACCCGGAGAGGTTGAACCGCGGCCGGTTGGCCACCACGTCGTCGAGCATCGCCTCCAGACCGCTCACCTTCGGCGCGACCAGCCGCAACGCCCCCAGCGCGTCCGTCCGGGTCGGATGCAGCGCGTGCGGCAGCCACTTCAGCCACTCCCAGTCGGCTCGCCGGTCCGCCGCCACACACGCCACCACCAGCAGGTCGTCGGGGGCGTGGAACGCGGTCGCCTGGGCGACGATCGCCCGCGCCAACCCCCGGGCGGCAGCGGCGTCACCGCGCAGATGCACCCGGGCGAACCCGTTCAACGCCATCGTCACCGGCAGATCCGGCACCCGCGCGTACGTGGTCAGGAACCGACGCAACGCCAGAGCGCACATCGGCTCCAACTTCTCCAAGGTCGTCCCCGGCGGCGGCACCAGCGGAGTCGCCAACTCCTGCTCGCCGAGACCGACCCGGACCGTCGCGAAATCCGCGTCCCCCCGCCGCCGTTCCCACAACCGGGGCCCGACGGGAATCGACCACAGCGCGTCCGGTTCCGGGTGACGGTAGGTGGCGGCCATCCGCTGCCGCTCCACCGTCCGCAGCACCCGCTGCCGCTGCCGCGACAGATGGGTCAGGTACTCCCGGCGGCGCTGCAGCATTTCCTGCTTGCTCGGCCCACCCGCCTGGTTGGTCAACTGGGAGGCGAGCATCCCGATCGCCGACAGTCCGAACAGGCCACCGGTGACGTAACTCAAGGTCGAACCACCCCGACCGGCGAACATCAGCGCCATCGCCACCGAACCCGCCAACATCGGCAGCAGCATCATCAGCTGACCCCACGACCGGCCGGTGGGCGCCGGCAACTCCGGCGGCGCGTCGAGCAGCACCTCGCCGGACGGATACTCCGGCTCCGGCTGCCGCGCCGGGCGCTTCACCACCACCGTGCCCACGAATCGATCCTTCCCGACCCCGCCGCGGTCCGACACCGCCTCGCTCCGTCACGGGCGACGACCGCAACCGGCGACACCGGCACATGGTAGGTAGCCTTCACCCGTCATGGCAGCCTCGGGCATCTGGCCCGTTCCTCGTACCGAGGAGTCAGCAGTGGTCACCCAGGCCGGAACAGGACTCGCCCGGATCGCCGTCGTGACGGCCAACCGACGGCTGGACCTCGCCCTACCGGAACACCTTCCGCTGGTCAGCCTGCTGCCGGCGGTGCTGCGGCACGTCGACGCCGAACCCACCGACGGCATCGCGCACGGCGGCTGGGCGCTGCGCCGCACCGACGGTTCCAGCCTGGACATCACCCGTACCCTCGCCGCCCAGCAGGTACGCGACGGCGAGACGCTGCACCTGGTCCCGGCCCGCACCGAATGGCCCGAACCGGCGTACGACGACCTGATGGAAGCGGTCGCCGCCGGGGCCCGCCGGCGCGGGCTGCCGTGGACACCGGCCGCCACCCGGCTGACCGGCCTGCTCACCGCCGGGGCGCTGCTGCTGTTGGGCCTGGCGGTCCTGGTCACCGCCGCCGAACCCGGCTGGCTCAGTGGAGCCGCCGCCCTCGCCACCGCCACCGTGCTGCTCGCCGCCGGGGTGCTGATGTCCCGGGCGATGGCCGACTCCCTGGGTGGCGCGGTGCTCGCCGCGATCGCGCTGCCGTACGCGTTCGCCGGCGGCGCCCTGATCCTCGGTGCCGGTGAACGGCTCGCCACCATGGGCGCACCCCACCTGCTGCTCGGCGCGATGATCCTGGTTCTGGCCGGGGTGGTCGGTCTGATCGGCGTCGGCGACGCCAGCCGGGTCTTCGTCGCGGCGGTCACCGTCGGCCTCGGCGGCGCGGTCGCGGCGCTCGGCGCGCTCGGCCCGTTCGACCCGGCCGGGTCCGCCGCCGTGGTCGTCGGGCTGACCACGCTGCTGCTGCCGGCGATGCCGCTGCTCGCCGTACGGCTGGGCAAGATGCCGATGCCGACGCTGCCGCGCACCCCGGAGGATCTGCTGCGGGACGATCCGCAGCCGAGCCGTGACACGATCTACCAGGCCACCGCCCGCGCCGACGAGATCCTCACCGGACTGCTGTTCGGCGCGGCCGTGGTGACGGCCGTCGCCGTCGCCGTCCTGGTCCACTCCGGTACGGTCGGCGCGCTGCTGCTCGCCGGGGTCGTCACCGCCGCGTACCTGCTGCGGGCCCGGCTGGTGCCGACCGTCCGCTACCGGCTGCCGCTGCTGGGTGCCGGCCTGGTCGGGCTCGCGGTGCTGCTGCTCGGCGCAGCCGGCGACGCCGCCGTGGTGATCCGGGTGGCCCTGCTGCTGCCGGCGGCGCTGCTGGTCGCCGGGCTCGTCGTCGGTGCCGGCGTGATCTACAGCCGACGGGCACCGTCGCCCCGGCTGGCCCGGTTCGGCGACGGACTCGACATCGTGGCGCAGCTCGCGGTCGTCCCCCTCGCCTGCGCGGTGCTCGGCCTGTTCGGTTTCATGCGGGCGATGGGCGGCTGACCGTTCACCAGCTGGTGCGCTCGCTGGCGGTTCACCAGGTGCGTTCGTCGGCCGCTCACCAGGTCCGTTCGCTGGCCGCGACCAGGTCGTCGCCCCGGATCAGCGCGGTGAGGGCGGCGTCGATGCCGGCGGCGACGAAGAACTCCTCCGCCCAGTGCAGCAGGAACACCCGCCCCTGCGCGTCCATGACCAGCTCGGACGGACCGTCGGCGTGGTTGCCGATCGGGAACACCGGATCGTCGTACTCCTCGGCGAAGACCCGGGCGGCGTCGGTGACCACGCCGCCTCCGGTGGGGTGCAGATAGCTGGTGAACCCGCCCCCCGGCTCACCGTGCAGGCCGAACTGGGGCACGGTCAGGCCACCGAACTCGACCATCGCCGACCGGGCGGCCGGAAACACGCTCAGCCCCGCCAACTCGTCGGCGAACGAGGCCAGCCACCGGTCCACCGAAGCGGACACGTCCCGACCCGGAAACCAGCCCGCCTGCTGCAACACGTGCCGTACCTCCGGCGCGAACCGCCCGACGGCCGCCTGCCGCGCGTCGTGCTCCGCCCGGTAGCGCGCGGCGATCACCGGCGCCGGCAGCGACGGCCAGACCGACAGTTCGCCGGTCTGCCGATCGATGACCACCCGTGGCTGCCCGGTCGCCACCGGAACCTGCGGATCAGGCGGGACCGGTTCGACCCGCCAGGCCACGTACCCGTCGTCGAACTCGTGCAGCCCGACCTCCGGCTCCGCGCCGGGCCGGTCCTGCGCCGCCCATCGACGGGCCCGCGCCAACGCCTCGGCTCGGCTGATCATCATCGCTCCTCGCCGTGTCCCCGGCCGCCGCCGTGTCCTCGGTGCCTATCGTAGGCGGCAAGGCCGTGTGCGGCGCACGTACGGGCCGTACCGGAGAGAGAGGCTGTCATGCCGTCGCGGCGCGACCAGGTCCAGTCGTACCAGTTCCTCGTCCAACGGATGACCTCCGCGCTGGTGGCAAGGGACCCCGACCCGGCCGTCGCACCGTTTCGCCGGCTCGGCGGGGCCGGGCTCGCCGGCATGATGGTCGCCGTGCTCTGCCTCGGCGCGGTCGGGGTGTTCGGTTTCATCGTCCCCGGTGGCGCCACCTCGTGGCGAGACGGCGACACGGTGATCCTGGAGAAGGAGACCGGCACCCGCTACCTGTTCCGCGACGGGCGGCTGCACCCGGTGCTCAACTACGCCTCGGCGCTGCTGGCGATGGAGGCACCCGTACCCACCCGCAGCGTTTCCCGTAACTCGTTGGTCGGCGCGGCACGTGGCCCGAGCATCGGCATCCCGAACGCACCCGACGCGCTGCCGGACCCGGACCGGATGCTCGACGGCGGGTGGACCCTCTGTTCCCAGCTGGCCCGGGACGAGGCGGGGGACCCGGTCACCACGACGGTGCTGACCGTGGGCCGGCCACCCGCCGGCGGCCGCGACCCGGGCGACACCGCGCTGCTCGTACGCGACGTCGGCACAGCGGGGCTGTATCTGATCTGGCGTGACCACCGGCACGAGATCACCGACGAGGCGATCGTCCTGGAGGGACTCACACTGCGGTCGGAGCCGGTGGTCGACGTCGGCGGTGCCTGGCTGAACGCCCTGCCGGCGGGAGAACCGATCGGAGCCCGCCCGGTGGCCGGTCGGGGAGAGCCCTCCGGGGCGTTGCCGGACGCACTCGTCGGACAGGTCCACGTGGTGGAGAGCCAGGCCGGTAGCCGCCAGTACTACCTGGTGGAACGGACCTGGCTGACCCCGCTGTCCCAGTTGACGGCCGAGGTGCTGCTAGCCGATCCGGCCACCCGTCAGGCGTACCGCGACGGCCGTCCCCGCGCGATCGGGCTGGACGCGGACGCGGCGGTCTCCGCCCCCAAAGCACCGCCGAGCACCGGCGGCCCGCAGCCGCCGGAGCGTCGGCCGGAGATCGCCCGGCTGGCCGACGCCCAGCCCGCCGTCTGCGCCGGGTACGCACCCGGCCAGCCCGAGCCGACGGTGCTGCTCGACGCTCAGGTCGACCCGGTACGCGACCCGGTGCGTACCGCCGAGGCGACCCCGCAGGGGGTGCCGCTGGCCGACCGGGTCGTCATCGAACCCGGGTACGGTGCCCTGGTCGAGGCGATGCCGTCGCCGGACGCGCCGACCGGGGTGTTGCACCTGGTCACCGACCAGGGCTACCGGTATCCGCTGGCGTCGGCGGCGGTGCCGACGATGCTCGGGTACGGCGACGTCGAGGTGGTCGCCCTGCCAGCCGGTCTGGTGGTCCGGCTACCGAGCGGTCCCGCCCTGGACCCGGTGGCGGCCAAACGAAGCGTCGCGGGCTAGCACGCCCCGGCCGCGCGGCGGGCGTCGCCGGACAGTGCGCCCCGGCTGTGCGGCGGACGTCGATGATCGTCAGCGGCCACCACAGTCGACGGGCCTGGCGTGGTTGGACAGCACCCGTTACCGTCTGTCTTGACAGACGGTGCGGGCGCACCGTACGCAGCGCCCCGGGCAGGGTGGGGCGACATCGACGCGGAACGGGGTGACATCGACCATGGCGGGAATGAACACCGACACCGGCCTCATGGTGAAGACCGAGAAGGACGTCGACGGCGTCGCGGACCGGCTGACCGGCAACCTGAACCGGCTGATGGACCAGTTGGCCCCGCTCTACGACCAGTGGAAAGGCGCCGGCGCCGGGTCGTTCCAGCAGGTCCGGGACCGGTTCGACCAGGACATGGCCCGGCTGAACGTGGCGCTGCGGTCGATCGCCGAAGCGGTCGGGTCGGCCGGTAAGGACTACGAGGTCAGCGACGAGGAAACCAGGTCCGAGATGGACTCCGCCGGCGCCAGCGCCGGTCAGATCACCGCAGCCCTGAAGCTCTGAGCCGGACCGGAGAGACGACATGGAGATCAGGTACAACTTCGCCGCGCTCAACGGCGCGGCCGACAACTGCAAGAACGCCTCCGGCAACATGGTGGCCGAGCTGGACAACCTCAAGACCGGAATCCAGCCACTGGTCGCGACGTGGGAAGGCGACGCCCAGGAGGCGTACCTGCGCCGGCAGACCGAATGGGAGGCGGCGGCGGACAGCCTCAAGGACCTGCTCGGCCGGATCGAGAACGCGCTGCGCGAGTCCGCGATCCGGATGCAGGCGCGCGAGGCCGCTAACCGCACCAAGTTCGAGTAACGCGGGGGTCGGTCGGCGCCCGTAAGGGGCGGTCGGCGGTCGGCGGCCGGCGCGCGTACGGGTCGGTCGTGGCCGTCAGCGTCGGTCAGTCTGGTCGGGGTGGACCCGGGACCCGGAAGAACGCCTCGTCGGGCTCGTCGACGTCCACAGCGGCCACCGGTGCCGGCACGTGCCGCGTCGACCGCCACCGACGCCGCCGACCACGCGGCAACATCAGGACCGCCACCGTCACCACGGCCACGACGCCCGCCATGCCCGCCGCGCCACCGACCGCCAGCTGACTCAGCCGCGACCAGTGCTCCGCTCGGGCGATCGCCGCCGGATCCTGCGGTATGTCCGGCATCGGGGCGATCGCCACCGGCGGCTGCCCCGTGAGCCGTTCCGTCACCGCCCGGTATGGGTTGACCACGCCGATCCCGTAGCCCGCCTCCGGCGCGCCAGCGGCCGGATCCACCGTGGCGAGAATTCGATGCACCACCTCGGCCGCGGTCAGTTCCGGCTGGGCGGCTCGGACCAGCGCCGCGGTCGCGGCCACCATCGGCGTGGCGAAACTGGTCCCGCTCCAGACGTCGTGCCCGGACCGTCGGGTGGCGGCCACCACGGCACCACCCGGAGCGACGAGGTCGACGTACGGGCCGATCTGGGAGTTGTCCACCCGCAGTCCCTGCTGGTCGATCGCGCCCACGCCGAGCACCCCGTCGTACGCGGCCGGGAACGGTGGCGGGTCGGGGCGCTCCCCGGACTGGTGCAGGTTACCGGCGGCGGCGACCACCACGACGTCCTCGGCGAGGGCGTACGTGATCGCGTCCCGTACCCGCGAGTCCGGCAGGTACTGGGTGACCGACATGTTGATCACGTCGGCGTCGTTGTCGACCGCCCAGCGGATCGCCTGGGCGAACCGGGCGGCGGTCACGGTCGGACCGCCGTCGCGGCTGTCGTCGCCGGACTGCTGGCTGACCCGTTCGCTGACCCGTACCGGCAGGATCTCCACGTCCGGGGCCAGCCCGTGGAAGCCGATGCCGTCCACCGGCCGGGCGGCGATGACACTGGCCACCGCCGTGCCGTGGGACACACAGTCGACATTGCCGCCCGGCTCGTCGCCGAGCGCGTCGAAACCGGTCGCCACCTGCCCGGCGAGCTGCGGATGGTCGTCGTCGACTCCGGAGTCGACGACCGCTACCCGTACCCCGGCGCCGGTGCTGAACGGCCATACCCGTTCCGCGTTGAGCCACCGCTGGTGCCAGGGGAGCTGGGGGATCGGCTGGCCCGGATCGACCGGTGACCGGCAGGAACCGGGGGCGGCCAGCGCGGTGCCGGCCAGCGCGGTGCCGGCCAGCGCGGTGCCGGCCAGCGCGGTGCCGGGGGCGGCCAGCGCCATGGTGGTGCCGGCGACGGTGAACAACGCGATCGACAGCACCGCCCGTACAGCGGCCAGCCGACCGTGACATCCGGTTGGCATGGCGTACCTCCTTGCCGCCGCGCGGTCGTCGCATCCTAACGAGGGCCGTCACACCCTGGCCGGCGTGGCTGTCGGCGGCCTACGGGCTCGTGGCGATGGCGGGTGTTCAGTATCGTCGAGGCGATACCTGGTCGACGAGTATCACTCGACCGTACGTGTGCTGGCGGCGAGGCGGCTCCGGGGAGGACATCGTGGACACGCAGTCGTTGCGGGCCCGGGCCGACGAGCTGATGGCGCAGTTCGAGCGGATGCGTTCCGGAGTCGGCGAGTTGCAGCAGAAGCTCAGGTCGGTGTCGGCCACGGTCACCTCCGACGACGGGCTGGTCACGGCCACGGTCGGGCCGCGCGGGCAGGTGATCAAGGTCGAGTTCGATCCGAGGATCTACCGGCGTCCCAACTCGAAGGAACTGTCCGCCACCGTGACCGAGACGATCCGGCGGGCGACCGACAAGGCGATGGCGCAGGTCGAGGAGCTGTGCCGGCCGTTGCTTCCCGACGCCCAGTTCCAGGCACACATGGATCACGACCTGGAGGGCATCTTTCGTCAGCTCGACGCGGACCTACCGGGAGATGATCGGACGTGACCGAACCTAACGAGACCGCTCTCAACCCGGGCGCGGCCCGCACCGGAGGGGTCGAACTCACCGGCGTCGGTGACGACCTGGCGGCCCGTTGGGAGCGGCTGGCCGGCACCATCAACAGCCTCAACAGCGAAACGCCCTGGGGCGACGACGAGCCGGGCCGGGCCTTCAACGAGCACTACCTCGCCGAAGGCGAGGACGCCCCGGTGGGCGCCACCATGAAAAGCGGCGGTGAGCTCGTGACGTGGATGCATCAGCTCGGGCCGTCCGTCGTGGAGGTCGTCGACGGTACGGTCGACGTCGACGAGGCCGTGGCCACCTGGTTCGGCGGCGGCGACGAGACGACCGCCCGCAGCCAAGGGGACCTCCCGGGGTAGAGAGGCGCGCGAGTTGGCGATCGCCAATCCCAAGGCCACCCTCGGCGAGTACGGCTGGGTGTGGGACGCCATCTGCTGGGTCAGCGCCGGCGAGGCGTGGCCCAGCGGTGACGAGGACAAGATGCGGGAGCTCGCCGCGGCCTGGACCGAGCTGGCCGAGGCGCTGACCGACGCCGTCGTCGACGGCGACCATGCCGCCATGGTGGTGCTGCAGAACCTCGGCGGCGACGCCGGCCAGGCGTTCCAGACGGCGTGGAGCACCTACGGCGCGGGACGCAACACCGGCCTGCCGGTGATCCAGGAAGCAGCGGCGTCGTTCGCCGCCAGCTGCGACAACGCCGCCTTGGAGATCGAGTACGCCAAACTGACCGTCCTCATCGCAGTGATCGTCACCGTCATCGCGGTCTTCGTGGCGCTGCTGATGGCCTGGCTCGGTGGTGTCTCCGCCGGCACCATCCCGGGCATCCTCGCCGCCGGCCGTCAGGCCGTGACGGTCGCCTTCCGGCGGCTGCTCGCCCAACTCGGCCGTCAGATGTTCACCCGGGCCGGCCTGCGGGCGATGATCCAGAACGCCGGCCGGCAGGCCGTGACGCAGGTGACCCGGGCCGGCACCGAGCGGCTGGCCCGGCGGGTGGCGATCGAGCTCACCCAGGAGATCGGTGAAGAGCTGATCATCGACGTGGGTGCCCAGGCGTACCAGATGCAGACCGGGTCCCGTTCCGAGTGGGATCTGCGGCGGACCGCGACCGCCGGGGTCGGCGGCGCGTTCGGCGGGGTGCTCGGGGTCGCCGGCAACCGGTGGATGCGCAACACGGTCGCCCCCAGGGTCCCGGTCCGGTTCAATCCGTCCACGTTCAGCTTCCCGGGTGCCGGGGTGGTCCGCTGGGGTGGACGATCGGTCGGTGCCGGACTGCAGAACGCCATCGTGTCACCGGCGGCGAGCGTCGCGGCGAACCTCGCGGTCAACCAGCAGTGGACCAATCCGGGCTGGCAGGGTGTGCTCGGCGGGTTCACCAGTGGTGCCGGCCGGGGCGGCCTCACCATGGCCGGCGCCTCGGTCGGCGGCGGCATGGCCGGTCTGACCAACCAGCTTGGTGCGGACCTGGGCGTCAACGCGCCAGGCTCCGGCGGTGCCGGTCTCGGTGGCCCGACGCCGGGCCCGGTCGGTACGGCGGATCTGGGCGGACTCGGCCAAGGTCAGGGCGGTGACGCCGGAACCGGTACGCCGAATGGCAGCGGCGCCGCTGGTGGAACCGGTACGCCGAACGGTGCCGGCGGCAACACCGCTGCTGGTGCCGGCCCGGACACGGGAGCCGGCCCGGACTCCGGTGCCGCATCCGACACCTCGACCTCCGCTCCGGCCGGCACCCCGGCGGGGCCCGGCGCCACGAGCGAGACCGAGAGCGCGAACGGTCAGGTGAGCACCGCACCGTCGACCGGTTCCGGTTCGGTGCAGGTCCCTCCGCCAGCCGCCCCCAGCGCCGTCACCGCCCCGGATGAGGTGGCGCCACCCGCTGCGGGGACCACACCCGACGGCGCGGCACCACCTGCCGGCACCGCGTCCGGCACGATGACACCGTCGGACCCGGTCTCCGTGCCCGAGTCGGTGACGGTGCCGGATCCAGTTGCGGCCTCGGGATCGGTCGCCCCCTCGGACCCGGTCGCGGCCTCGGACGGGTTCGCGGCCGGACCTGCGGCGACGACCGGGCCGGAGATCGGCGGCGACGGTACGTCTGGTCAGCGGCCGGGGGTGGAGACGGGTGCCGATCAGCGCGACGACAGCGCCGACGCGGCGATGGCGGACGCCTCTTCTTCGGAGCGTGCCGTACCGGTCGCCGTACGGCAGACGGATCTGGACAGCGCTGTGGCCGATCCGGTGGTCGCTCCGGCGGGCGTACCGCCGGGGATCGTGACCCCGGCCGCGACGAACCCGCCGCCGGTCGCGGCCGCCGCGCCCACCACGTCGGCACCGGCCGCGCCTGCGGCGGTGCCTATCGGACCCGCGACCAGCACCCCTGCGGCGGCTCCTGCTGCGGCTGCCGGGCCGGTGAATCCCGCAACGGCGACCACTGCGGCCGCGTCGACTCCGGCTACGGCGACCACTCCGGCCGCGTCGATTCCGGCCAGCGCGCCAGCGTCGACCGCCCCAGCTGCCGGCGGTCGGGTCGTCAACCCGGCAGCCGCGAACTCGGCCGGTTCGGTGACCTTCGGACCCGCCGTACCCGGGCCGCTGACCCCGCCGGCCGACACCGCCGCAGGGTCGGTCACCAGCGGATCGCCGGTGACGACCGGCCCGCCGGTGGTCGGCGTCGTGCCAGTGAACACCGGAGCACCCGCCGGCCCGACCCCCGCCGGCCCGACCCCCGCCGGCCCGGCACCGTCCGATGCGGGCGACACCTCGGCCGGGCGGCCGACCCCGGCCGGCGGAGTCGACCCGGACACGCTGCGCCGATCCACCGGCCCGACCGCCAACGGCACCCACAGTTGGCAACTCGACCCGGTCGATGTTCCGGGCGACCCCAACAGCCCGGACGCCGAGCTGGCGCTCATCGACGCGTCCCGCAGCCTCGCCGACGCCGTCCAGGCCGCTGTCGGCGGTGACATCTCCAGGGGCAGGAAACCGGGCGTCGGTGGAGCGCTGATGACCCCGGACGGGGAAATCACCACCCACACCAGCATGACCGCCGACAAGAGCACCACCCCGGCGACGCAACCGTCCGTACACCCGCTGGCCCAGGCCGTGCTCGACCAGATCGCCGGGCGGACCAGGACCGGCGCGGGGCACGGCAAGTGCAGCGAGGTCGCCCTCGTGTCCGACCAGCTCTACAAGCTGGAGCGGCAGTGGCGCGACGCGGGCATGCCGGGCGACCTGAGCGACTACGCCCTCAGCCGCCTCGACGGGTCGAAGATCGTCACTCACCAGATCGGCCGGGCCGTCAGCGGCGGTGTCGAATACCGGCAGGGCAGTTACCGTCCACCATGCGCGTCGTGTGCGGAATTCCTGCCTGCGCTCAACGTCGAACCGGTCGCCGACCCCGGCCGTACCGGCGACGTGCCGACCACCCCGCCGACCGAGCCGGGTGCGCTCGGCAACGGCCGGCCGTTGACCGACACCCGACCGTACGGGCAACCCCAGGGTGTGGTGCCACCGTCCGCAACCGACCAGCAGGCGTTGGCGGACGCGGTGCCGCAGGATCCGGACGGCCGGCCGCAGCGGCACCCGGACCCCCGGACCGGATCGTGGGCCGGGCTGGTCAACGACGGCGGGCATCAGGTCTCCGGGCGGGCCACCAACTGCGGCGACGTCGGGCTGTCGGTCCTGTCGACCTGGTACGGCGACCCGCAGGTCGCCGCCAGCGTCGCCGATCCGAACGGTCCGGAGGGCAACAACACCCGGCGGCAGGAACAGTGGCTGGGAGCCACCTACGCCCACCAGGGCACCGGCCTCAGCGGTCTCGACGCGATCGCCGATCAGCTCCGGCGGGCCGGTCCGGGTGCCGCCGCCGTCATCATCACCAGCTGGACAGCGGCCGTCGGTGGCGGCTCACACACCTGGAACGCGGTCAACCACAACGGCGACATCGTCTGGATCGACGCGCAGACCCGTACCGTCTCCGACACCGGTCCGATCCACACCACCGCGGTCGACGGCGTGTGGTCGATCGTGCTCGACGCCGACGGTAACCCGATCGTCCCCGGCCCGGCGACGGCGACCACCACACCGGCGACCACCACGGCTGCCAACACCGGGCCGACTGACGCCACCGGGCCGACTGACGCCACCGGGCCGACTGACGCCACCGGGCCGACTGACGCCACCGGGCCGACCGATCCCGCAGCGTCGGACCCGGTGGGCTCGGAGCCGGCGTACCTGGACGGGTTGACCGAACAGGACCGCTCGACCCTGCTCGCCGCGCTGGCCGCCGCCCAGGTCGACGCCGACGCCATCCTGGCCGAGCTCGACGCTGTCGGCGGACGGATCACCGCCGAACTCGGGCTGACCGGGACGGACACGCTCACCCCGGTGGGCACCGAACACCGGGTCAAGGGTGCCGAGTCGATGGCCCGTAAGTTCACCGCCGAGTTCGCGCCGGTCGGCTACGACATGTCGCAAGCCCTGGACGAGGTCAACGACCTGGTGCGGTTCTCCGTCCGGGGACCGGAAACCGAGGCGTACGGTCCGGCGGTGCTCGGCGTGCTGGACGCGCTGGTGGCCGACGGCCATCAGGTCACGGATGTCAAGAACTTCTGGGCACCCGGTAACCGGTTTTTCGGACTGAACGTCACCCTGGTGGCACCAAACGGTCGGACGTACGAGTTGCAGTTCCCGACCGCGACGAGTTACCGCATCGGCCATCAAACCCACGTGCTGTACGAAAGGATGCGGGATCCGGCGTATTCGGCAGCCGATCGGATGCACGCGCTGTTGGACATCCTGGCGACGAACAAGGTCGAAGGTGCCGCAGGAG
The DNA here is from genome assembly GCF_029626025.1 of Solwaraspora sp. WMMD406. Lineage (NCBI taxonomy): Bacteria > Bacillati > Actinomycetota > Actinomycetes > Micromonosporales > Micromonosporaceae > Solwaraspora > Solwaraspora sp. WMMD406. Next base: position 296,953 of record NZ_JARUBF010000001.1, on the reverse strand, counting down.
CGATGCCGGGCGGAATGGCGCAGCTCGTCGAACGGTTCGGCGTGCCGAAGAACACCAGCTTCGCCACGTGGATCAGCAGCGCGGACCGGCTCCCGCTGCGTCAGGAGTACGCCGCGTGGCTCGCCGAACAGGGACGTGACTTCCGAGACGTCCTCGCTGAGCGAGGATTGGACCTGTCCGACCTGCCGGGCTTCGATCCGGACCTGCTAGGGAGAGCCGATGGACCCCCTGACGTTCCACTACTACCTGCTGCACCGCCCGAACGATCCGGATCGCCAGCCGGTGAACGTGATCGCGGTGGCGCGCGGGACCGGGCCGACGCAGGCGGTGATCTGGGACCGGCCGACGTCGAGGTGGGGCTTCCGACCGGACGTGGCGGCGACGTTCCTGTACGCCACGCCGGACCGGGAGCAGACCCAGCTGGTCGACCGGGCGACGGCGGAATCGGTGACCCGTCACTTCACGACGGTGCCGCTGCCGAACGAGGCGGAACTGACCCGGATCTGCCAGGCGGCGACCCAGCGCTGACCACGAGGTCGGACGATGCCGCGTCATCGCCGGCAGCAGATCCGTCGCCACCTACGGAGACGACCGCCGGGCAACGTCCCGACCGCGACGAGACGACGGTGACCGATGGGCGAACCGATGTTCCAGTACTACCTGCTGTACCGCCTGATCGACCAGACGGAGACGCCGGTGAACGTGATAGCGCTGGCGGACCTCCCCGGGCCGACCCGGGCGGTGATCTGGGACCGTCGGACGGACCGGTGGAACTTCCGACCGGACGTGGCGGTGTCGATCCTGTACGCGAATCAGGAACGCCACACCTTCCGCCGGATCGACCGGGCGACGGCGGAATCGGTGACCCGTCACTTCACGACGGTGCCGCTGCCGAACGAGGCGGAACTGACCCGGATCTGCCAGGCGGCCGGCCAGACCTGAGGGGGAGCCGGCCACCGCTGGGGGACACCCGGACGATCGGGCCGACCAAGCTGGCACCGCTCGAGGACGCCAGGCATCGGGCGGCGGTGGTGGAGAGCCTGTCGTCCGGTGACGGCTTCGTCGCCGGCGCGAATCCGTCGACCCACCCGTACGGCACGCTGGTCAACGACGGCGGACCGACCCAGCCGGGGCGGGGAAACAACTGTCTGGACAGCTCGCTCGCCGCGCTGTCCGGTTTTCTCGGCCGACCCGAGGTGTCGTTGCCCCGGTGGCCTGATCCGGCCGGCGGCGGTGGGATCGACCGTCAGTCGGGGGAGAGTGACGGATCGTTGCGGGCTGCGGCCTGGATCGGTGGGGAATGGCTGGGCACCCCTCCCGACCTGCCGCAATCGCCCGAGCTGCGGTCGCCGTTGGTCGCGGCGGCGTACGCGGAGCTGCACCAGGAGATCGCCGCCGCCGGGCCGGGCGCGGCTGCTTTGGTGATCGCGGAGTGGATGAAGGTCAATCCGGTCACCGGTGCACCGGTCACCGACGCAGAAGGCAACTCGATGCCGGCTGGCTCGCATGCCTTCGTGGTCGTCTATCCGTACGACGCGGACGGGCCGGTGTGGTGGGATCCGCAGCAGGGTCGGACATGGTCCCAGCCGCCCACCGACTACGTACGCGGCAGCCGTGGTCTGTGGTCGATGGCGTTGCCGGAGCAGGGGAGGGACATCAATGACCGGGGAGATGACCGAGGACGAGGCCCGCGCGCTGATCAGTCGGCTCCTGGGCAGCGGGAATCCGATCGAGATGTATCCGTTCGAGTTCGGCTGGCTGGTCCAGGAGGACCTGTCGAGCCAGGAACGGCGAGACGGGATGCACATCGGTCAGGGGAGCTTCATCGTGGACCTGACGGGCGTGGTGACCGCCCAGCCGAGCCTGCCGGCGACGGTGGTGGTCGAGGAGTACGTGACGGCGCGGCGGGCGGGTCGGATGTCGGGTCGGCAGGTGTGGCCGGTGCCGGATTAGCAACTCCGGTCGGTGCCGGATCAGCGAACGCGGCCGGGTTGTCGGGTCCGCGTCCGGTGGGTCCGTTGGAGTTGGCGCCGTTGGAGGAGGTGGGTTTTCAGGCGGATGTCGAGTCGGTGTTGTGGTCGGGTGAGGGTTTTGTGGTGGGTGCGGATCCGTCGTCGCATCCTTTTGGTGGGTTGGTGAATGATGGTGGGCCGTCCCAGCCGGGTCGGGGTAACAATTGTATGGATTGTTCGTTGGCGGGTTTGTCGACTTTTCTTGGTCGGCCGATGGTGTCGTTGCCGCGTTGGGCCGACAGGTTGCCGGACGGCAGCATCGACCGGCAGACCGGCGAATCGCATGGCATCGACCGGGCCGAGGCGTGGCTGGGCGGCCAGTGGGTGGCACCGCCGGCCGACATCCCGGGGCCGCCCCCGCAACGGGCGGTGGCGGTGGCCCGGCAGTACGCGGATCTGCAGGCGCGGGTGGCGGCGGCGGGTCCGGGCAGTGCCGCGTTGGTCGTCGCCGATTGGCTGAGTCTGGACCAGCGCACGGGACAGGTCGAGGTCGACGCGGCCGGTAACGCTGTGGCGGACGGCTCGCACGCCTTCACGATCGTCTACCCGTACGGCGCGGACGGGCCGGTGTGGTGGGATCCGCAGGACGGTCGGACGTGGACCGCACCGCCGGCGCACATCGTCGCCGCCACGCACACGTTGTGGTCGATGGACGCGCCATCCGCAACAGAAGGGACCAGGATTGACCCGGGACGAAGCGCAGGAGTTGATCCAGCGGCTGGTCGGCACGCCGAATCAGATGGCGCTGCACGAGTTCGAGTTCGGCTGGCTGGCCCAGGAGATCCTGACGTCGCCGCAGCGGGACCAGGGGATGCACGTGGGCCTGGGGAGCTACATCATCGATCGGGACGGGACGGTGACGGCGCAGGGGAGTCTGCCCGTACCGGTGACGATCAACCAGTATTCGACGGCGCGGCGGGCGGGTCGGATGTCGGGTCGGCAGGTGTGGCCGGTGCCGGATTAGCAACTCCGGTCGGTGCCGGATCAGCGAACGCGGCCGGGTTGTCGGGTCCGCGTCCGGTGGGTCCGTTGGAGTTGGCGCCGTTGGAGGAGGTGGGTTTTCAGGCGGATGTCGAGTCGGTGTTGTGGTCGGGTGAGGGTTTTGTGGTGGGTGCGGATCCGTCGTCGCATCCTTTTGGTGGGTTGGTGAATGATGGTGGGCCGTCCCGGCCGGGTCGGGGTAACAATTGTATGGATTGTTCGTTGGCGGGTTTGTCGACTTTTCTTGGTCGGCCGATGGTGTCGTTGCCGCGTTGGGCCGACAGGTTGCCGGACGGCAGCATCGACCGGCTGACGGGGGAATCGGACGGGGTTGGTCGGGCCGAGGCGTGGTTGGGTGGCGAGTGGGTGGCGCCGCCGGCGGACCTGCCGGGTGATCCGCAGCGGCGGTCGGTGGCGGTGGCGCGGCAGTACGCGGATCTGCAGGCGCGGGTGGCGGCGGGGGGTCCGGGCAGCGCGGCGCTGGTCGTCGCCGACTGGCTGAGCTTCGACGGAACCAGCCGGCGGCTGCTGCTGGACGCCAACGGTGAGGTGCAGCCGGCCGGTTCGCACGCCTTCGTGATCGTCTACCCGTACGGTGCGGATGGGCCGGTGTGGTGGGATCCGCAGTACGGTACGACGTCGACCCGGCCGCCCGCCGACTACGTGGCGGCCACGCACGCGTTGTGGTCGATGGACGCACCGTCGGCAGCGGGAGGGATCAACGGTGACCCGGGACGAAGCGCAGGAGCTGATCCAGCGGCTGGTCGGCACGCCGAATCAGATGGCGCTGCACGAGTTCGAGTTCGGCTGGGTGGCGAGGGAGATCCTGTCCGGGCGGGAGCAGACGCAGGGGATGGGGCTGGGCCAGGGCAGCTGGGTGATCGATCACAGCGGGGTGGTGACCGCGCACCGGAGCATGCCGCCGTCGGTGATCAAGGAGGAGTACGCGGCGGCGCGGCGGGCGGGCCGGACAGCGGGCCGCCAGGTCTGGCCGCCGACGGACGACCCGGACCCGAGGGGCCGGTAACGCCGGACGGGCCGGACGGGCCGGATCTGCGCAGCGCCGCCGCCGGCACCGTCTTCGGCGGCGCGCTGGCCGACGCCGACCCGGGCGTCGCGGCCGCAGCCGTACGGGAGGCGTTGACGGTCGGCCTGTTGCCGGCGGGGGCGGTGGCCGACCCGGACACTGGCACCGTCACGTTGGACCCGGCGACAGCGCCCGATGCCGCGTCCGGGCCGGACCGGGCGGCTACGCTGTTGACCGTCACGGTCACCGTTGTCCCGGTGCCGTCGGACGTGGCCGTCGCCCCGGTCGCCAGTGTCGCCGTCGACGCCGACCGGGCCACCGTACGAGTGTCCGACCGGGCCTCGGCCGACCACGTGCGCCGCGCGGTGGCCGCCGCGTTGGCCGAAGTCGACGCGATCGCCCGGGAACGGGCCGACGGGATGCGTACCGATGCCACCACCGCGCTGGCCGAGGGTGCCCGGCCGGAAGGCGACGGGCAGCGCCACCTGACCGCCCGCGACATGGGCCGGCTCGCGGAGCTGCGGACGGTCGCGCATCAGCTGCGCGACGCCGGTGCCGGCCGGCACGCCGATCCGGCCCAGGTCGCCCAACTGCACGCCGACGCGATCAGCCTGTTGATCTCCAGCGGACTGCTGGAGCAGGATCCGCCCCACTCGGTGTGGGCCAAGAAGCCGAACGTACCGCTGGTCGGTCCGGCCGCCGCCGACGCCCGCCTGGACGTGGTGCGCGACCAGCTCGGACCGGCCTTCGCCGACCTGTCCGGTCTGCTGGACGTGGCCCGGGACACGCCCGGCCTGGTCGAGCGGGTCCGGGCCGCCCAGGCGGAGGTACGGGCGGAGGCCCGCCAGTGGGCGCGGCAGGCGGCCGCGGCGCGGGACCAGGCGGACGTGGCGTTGACCGAGCGGGTGGACGCCGTGTTGGACGCCGAACCGGGGCACGTCTTCGAACGGCTGGTGATCGGTGGTGGCTGGGCGGCGACCGCCGACTTCGCCACGCTCGGCGCGCCGCCGGACACCGGCGTCGGGGTGCCGCCGGTGATGGTGGTGTCGCAGGGCCACGACCCGTGGGCCGACCGACAGGATTTGCTGATGGGGCAGGTCCCGAGCGAGCTGGAGATCCCGGGGTTGTCGTTCCAGCCGGCCGATTTCGCCGACCAGGGCACCCAGTTCGCGCGCTCCAGTGACTTCGCGGCGGCGGTCGGCGCGGGCCGTGCGTACACCGGGATGCCCAGCTATCAGGGTGTCGCGACCGCGATCACCCCGCGCCCGGCCGGCGACGCGGCCGCCGCCGCCGGCTGGCCGGCCGGGGCCAACTACCGGGTCACGGTCGGTGGCCGCGACTTTTACACGACTACTGTGGACATCGCCGCCGGTCCGGGTCCGGCGCGGGTGCCGGCCGCGCCGGAGGAGACTTCCGGCCGGTACGTCGACCCGGCGACCGGTTTCCAGGTGGACCGCTCCGGTTCGGTGCCGGTGTTCCGGGATCGGAGCGGGGCCGTCGTCGACCCGGCGGCGCTGCCCGAGTCGGTGCGTACGGTGCTCGGCGGCACCCGCCCGATCCGCGCCGACCTGCCGCTGCTGGCCGACACTGATGGTCGGCTCACCGATCCGCTGCTGGTCGATCCGGGTAGTGGCTACGCTGTCGACTCGACGACCGGGCAGCCGTACGGTCCGGACGGGCGGCCGGTCGAGGTGGCCGCGTTGCCGGCCGACGTCGCGCGCCGACTCGGCTTCGACGCCGTTGGCCGCTTCGACGCCGTTGGCCGGTTCGACGCCGACGGCCGGCTCGGTGATCCTCGGTCAGATCGGCGGCGCGTCGACTTCGGCGGGCAGAACCTGGCCGACGCCTACCGGGCGGGTGACCGGGTGCTGGTGTTCGGGGCGGGCGCCTCCGGCGCGTGGGACGTCGAGCAGGCCGCCGCCTCACCGGCGGCGACGATCGACTGGTCGGCGCGCAGAGTCCCGCTGCTGCCGGAGAACCGGACCGGGGACCCGGCCCGGGACGCCGAGCTGGAGCTCACGTCGAGCTTCGCCGGCGGCTACAACCGCCGCAACACGGTGCCGGGGCTCGGCGCCTACGACGTGGCCGCCGCCGATCCCCGGATCGACCAGACGCTGCGGACGATCGTCTCCGCGCGGCACACTGTGAACGGCACGTTCCTGGTGGAGTTCGACGACGGCACCCGGCAGGAGTACGACCGGGTGGTCTTCTCGATCGGCCTGGCTCCCGAATATCCGGGCGGGGTCGCCGCCCTGGCCGGCTCACTGAAGCTGCGCCCGCTGCACGGGCCGCCGGCCCTCGACCGGTCGACATCGGACGTCGTCGGGCTCACCGACCAGTCCGGGCAGCTGCGCGTCCTCGGGGCAGCCGCCGTGGCGCGGCAACTCGGCCGGTCGCTCGGCCGGTTCAAGGACTACCTGGAGAGTCAGTTCTCGAATCAGGCCGCCGCGCTGCCCGACGACTCGTACAAGATCCCGCCGAGTATCCGGTTCCACGCGCAACGGATCGCCGAGGCGAACCGGAACCCGACACCCCCGCGATCACACCGCCCCGAAATCGACGAACCCACCCCGCCAGGCGATGGCGGGGTCGAGCCAGGGCAGCGGCCCGTGCGCGGCGGTGATCCGCTCGGCGATAGCCGGAACGTAGACGTCGATCGGGTCCTGCCCGCCGACGGCGTCGAAGCCCTCACCGTGGGGGACCAGCTCGGCGTCGTTACGCGCGAAGTCGACGAATCGCAGGTCAGGCAAAACCCGAGGGGCGAGTTCGGCGAACAGTTCGGCACCGACCGTGGTGATACCGCAGTTGGCCAACCCCAGCCAGCGGAGCCGCCGCAGGTGCGGCGAGGCCAGCAGGACGCGCAGCCCGTCGTCGCCGATCGGGTTGCCGTCCAGTCCGAGGCTGGTGAGTCGGGCCAGCAGCGGGCTCGCCGCGATCGCACCGACCAGGTCCGGGCCGACGTCGGTGAGCAGGACGTGGCGGACCGGAACCCGGCGGTAGATCTCCGCGCCCCGGTCGAGGAAGTCGGCACCGGGAAGCTCGATCAGCTCGGGGAAGCCACGCCGTACCCCGCAGTCGTCGACGAGCCCGGCGATGTCCGCGCAGAGTCGGGGTTCGAGTCTGACCGCGAGTCCGTGCATCCGCCGGGACAGCTCGGGCGCGCTCGGGGTGCCGGCGATCCTGGCCCGGTCGTATTCGAGCTGGAGTCGGATCAGCTCGGCATGGTCTCCGTCGGTGGGTTCGACGGCGTCGGCGTAGCGCAGCCGCAGGTCCATGTCGTCGGGGTCGGCGATGATGGCGGCGTAGAGGTCGCGGACAGCCGGGCTGTCACTGGCGCGGCTGCTGTCACCGATGCTGGCGCTGGGCATGACAGCAGCGTATCGACGCCGCCACCGCAGCCGCCGCTGGCTGAGCCGCGTGAGCTGAGCGAGTTGCGGGACCTGACGACCCGCTACAGCGTCGCTGGCGGCGACGCGACCAGGCTGGCGCTGCGGGCCGAGATCGCCGTACGGGCGCAGGCGCTCGGCCTCGTCGACGGCACCGCCGACGCCTACGCCCGCTGGGCGCAGCTGCCGCCTGACGTCGCCAACGACCTGCTGCGGCTGACCGTACCGGCGATCACACCGGACAGTGTGCTGGCGATCCTCGGCGCGGACCCGACCACGTTGAGCGAGCCGCAGCGGGCCCAGCAACGCGACCACTGGGACCGCCTCGTCCACGACGGACACGTACCCGCCGCTCCACAGCTGACCGAGCGGCTGCAGCGGCTGGCGGTCGACGCCGAACACGGCCAGCGCAGCCTGCCGTACCTGCCGGTGTCGGCCGGTCAGGTGATCGGCCTGCGGCCGGACCAGCTCGACGCGGTGCGGGCCGTCGACCCGGCGCTGGCCGAGCGGGTCGCCCGCGACGGCGTGTACGTCGACCTGTCCGGCCAGCCGGATCTGACCCCGTACGCGTTGGCCGGCGCGCCGCAGGTCAACGTGGGTGGCGTACACCCGGGGTCTGATCTGGCGACGGAGGCGGGCCGGCGGGCGTTGCTCGCCGAGGACACCCGGCGGGCGTACGCGACGATCGTCGGCGCGTACGGCGACAGCCCGGCGGTGACCCGGATACTCGGCACGCACGGCTTTCACTACGTGGCCGGGACCCGGTCGATGGTGCTGGTCCCGGACGCGCTCACCCAGGCGCTACGCGACCTGGCCCCCACCGCACCGCCGGCCCTGGGCGTCGCGACCTCGGCCGCCGAGGGCGGGCCGGTCGCCGTCACTGCGACCGAAACCCACGTGTACGCCGACCGGGCCACGTTGCCCGAGTCCGCGTCGGACCAATCGATCGAGTACGGCCGACCCGTGGATCCGCACTCGGGTGCACCGGTGCCGCTGTGGGGTGGGCTGCCCCGCCGGGAGCAGGTACAGCAGGGCCGGCTCGGCGACTGCGGCCTGCTGGCCTCGGTCGGCGCGGTCGCCGGGCACCAGCCGCAGGCGATCGGCGCGCTGATGCATCCGAACCCGGACGGCACCGTCGACGTCCTGTTGCACGAGAGCAGCCTGCCGGGTGGCCACACCACCCCGACGGGTCGGCGGCTGCGGATCACGGTGACTCCTGACGTTCCGGTGCGTGGCGCGCCGCCGCCGCGCGCCGCCTACGCCGACCAGGCCGGGGTGGGCGCGGCGTGGGTGAGCATCCTGGAGAAGGCGCTGGCCGCCGTCGACCGGACCTGGGGCGCGGCCCGGCAGGTCCACTGGCAGCAGCAGTGGCAGGGCTGGCAGGGCCGGTCCGACCCGCATCAGGCGGCGCCGCTGGGGTACGCGCGGATGGATCCGGGCAGCACCCCGGATCTGTGGGCGGAGCTGCTGACGCAGCTCACCGGCGAGCCGGCCCGTACCGGGCGGTTCCCCACGGCGCCGGGCAGCGAGCCGGTGGTCGAGGCGACGGTGGCGCGGCTGCTGGCCCGGGGCAATCCGGTGATCGCCAGCACCAGGTCACCGGACAGCTACCAGCATCTGCCGTACGGGATGCCGCCGTACGATCTGCGGGCCGGGCACGCGTACGAGGTGGTGGCGGCGCGGGACGGGCACATCTGGCTGCGTAACCCGTGGAACCACAGCCATCCGCAGCCGATGCCGGTGCGGGCGTTCCTGGACCTGATGAGTGACGGTTACGCCCACCTGGACCGTACGCCGGTGGTGCCGCCTCCGCCGCCGGTGCCGGCTGTTCCCCGGCAGGCGTCCCGGACCGGCGGGCGGGCCGTCTTCCAGGGGCGGGCCGCTGTCGACGGGCGGACCCTTGTCGATGCGCGGGTCGGCGCGTCGGCGGGGGTGGCGGCCGCCGGGCTGGCGGCGGCGTCGGCACCGGGCCGTACGGTGCTCGACCGGCGCGACGGATACCTCGTCTACTACGTCGACCGGGGTCCGGCCGGGGAACTGGTCCAGTTGCTCGCGGTCGAGTTGGGTCCGGACGGGCAGCAGCGGTCGATAACGTGGGTCGCTGGCTCGGTTCCGCCCGACGCGGGCGGGATGTCGCCGTCGTCGCCATCGCCATCGGCCGGTACGGCTGGTGTGGTGCCGCCGCCGGCCGCCGGGGCGGGGCGTGCGCCGGTCAGCCGGGCCGAGGCGGAACGGGCCGCCCGCAGCGAGCTGGGCTTCGAGTTGCCGGACGAGCCGACGCTGCATGAGATGCTCGGTGGTTGACGACCAGTAGAGGAAGCGGGTCGAGTCGGTGCAGTCGTACGAGGACGTCGAGGTCATCCCGAGCAACGCCCAGGTCAACACCGGGACGTGCAGCATCGGTGTGCTGGGGGTCGACCCGGGTCAGCCGGTGTCCGCGCTGCTGGCGGTGGCGTTTCCCGGGTCGGCCGAGTCGGCGAAGCACCGGTTGCGGCTGGGTGAGACGTTCCCGGTGGGCACCGAGACCTGGTATTTCGCCGGTGTGCGTTTCGAGAGCGCCAGCCGGTATTGGGTGACGGTGCGGCGGCTGGCACCGGGGGCGGCACCGCCGTTCGTGGACGAGTCGACGTCGGTCACGGGGTGGCGGCCGGCGCAGCGCCAGCCGTACGGGCAGCTGGACGAGGCGCAGTTGCAGTCGCTCGAACAGGCGTTGGGGCGGCGGCTGCCGGGGGATTACCGGCATTGGCTGTCGCAGACCAACGGCATGCAGCCGGTGCAGCCGCAGCATGTGCCGGGTGCGCCGTTCACGCTGTTTTCGCAGCGCCCGCTGCTCGGGGTGCATCCGGACTATCCGCCGTACGACCTGGTCGCGGCCGACCGGCAGTGGCGGGTGGGCAAGCTGTCCGAGGCGTACGTGGTGATCGCGCTGCCGATGGAAGGCTTGCTGGTGGTGCGGGTGGCCGACCCGTACGCCGACTCCGTCTCCTTTTTGCCGCAGGATCTGCTGGCCGGGCCGGGTACGCCGGAGGCGGTCGCGCAGCGGGAGCGGCAGATGATCGGGGTGGGCCAGTCGATCGGCCATTTCCTCGGCAGCCTGACCCCGCTCGACCCGCCGCCGCACCCCTGACCCGGCCGCCCCGGGACAGTCACCCGCCAACCAGGTGCGGCTGACCGCCGCCGGCATATTGGCCGCACCCCGATCCGCCGACGGAGCAGGCTGAGGTGAGGCCTATCCACGTTATTTTCAATTTTTGAGGTGGATAGGCCTCACCTCGGCGATGCCGGCCGGACGATCTGGAGCCTGCCCGCCGGTACCGGAACGGCCGCGTCGAACTGTCTGGAGCAACCGGATGCGGACAAGACAAAACCCCGGCGGCGTACCCACGAGGGGTAGGGGCGACCGGGGTCTACGCGGACAAGGCTAGCGGACCGGGACCTGCACGCTGCAGCGATGCTGCCGGTGTCACCCAGCGCGGCCGCGACGCTGCACCGCCCGCTCACTGGTCGACAATCCAGTCGCGTAGCTCGCCGCCGCCGTTGCGCAGCTCTTCGACGGCTTCGTTGAGCCGACGCGCGTTGGCGGGGCTGGCCATCAGGTATGCCGTCTCTTTCAGGGATTCGTACTCGCGCAGGGAGATGATCACCGCTGCCTCGCGGCCGGAGCGGGTGACCACGACTTCCTCGGCGTCGTCGACAACGTGGTCGAGCAGCTTGGCCAGGTTCTGCCGGGCCTCCGAGTAGGTGACGGTACGCATGGCGGCTCCCAACTTCACGTACAAGAAGTTGTCCAACACGGGTACGGAGTCGGCGGGTCTGCAGCCCGGCTCGTCCCCGCCTGCCGTGCCGGCCGCACTGCTGACTGCTGCTCGGGACGGTCGCTGTCACGATGTGAGGCTGGGATACCTAACCCGCGACTCGATAGGTATCCCAGCCTCACATCGCTGACGCCTGCGGCGGTTGATCTTGTACGTCGACCGTCTGGTCACCGTGTGGCGGTGGTTGGTAGTCGGTAGCCGAGTTGTTGGCCGTAGGTCATCAGTGGGCGCAGGGTCGGCAGGAGGGTGGTGGGTTCGGAGCGCCAGTGGCGTCCTCGGTTGTTGTCGAGTCGGCGGTGTCGGGCGGTTATCGTCTGTCGGAGTCGGAGGGCGTGGAGTCGCCGGGAGGCGGTGGAGCGGCCGGAGCGCCAGTCGAGCCAGCGCAGCCACCAGTCCCGCAGCATGTCGAGGATTATCATTTCTTCTCTCCTTGATCGGTTGTCAGGTCGTCTGTCGTTTGGGTAGTCGGTAGAGTCCGCGTCGTTGGACGAAGATCTCTCGCCGTTCGGCAGCCAATCCGCGTTCGTCGATGACGTAGCCGGTGAGCCAGATCCAGCCGTGGTAGGTCGGCTTCTGGTCGACGGAGATGACGCGGAACGTGAGTCGTCGGTCGCCGGCGAACTGCACGCTCGCTTCTCGGCCGATCAGTAGTACGTCGCCGGGGTTGGGCTCTGGCGTGCGGAGCAGTCGGCTATTCACCGAGTCGTGCGTCGCGGCGTGGTCGTTCGACGCCGTCGGCGCCTCGTTCGGTCGGCCAGGTGGTGAGCCCGCACTGGGGACACCACCTGGACTTCACCCGGAACGAGAACAGTCCGGCGCAGAAGCCGAGCAGGGCCGCCCCGCACACCGCTCCCACTTCAATCATTGATTCGCTCTCCTGTTCGATCGACCGCTTGGCGGCGGGGGCGAGCACCCCTGGTCCGGCCAGTGGCCCCGGTTGATCGGTATGCGGTGCCGTGCCCGGCAGGGCAACGTCGATCCGCACCGGCAGACCTGCTGCCACTTGTTCCAGGACCACACCGGCCGGTGTCGCCTGGCCAGGGTCATTGCCACGGCGACGACGTACGCCTCGTAGGTGACCATCGGGCTGTCTCCTCGCTGCAGGACGAGAGCGTCGGTGCCGCGTCAGTCGCACCGCGCTGGCCGCCGTACCGGTGATGCGGTCGGCGTCCACATGTGCCCCACCACCATGACAGGCGCCAATGAAATCCGCAATATGCGTATCGCAGAAGTCGCTTGATCAACTTGCGCTAGGCAGAGGCCTTGATCGGCAGCTGGGTGAAGTGCAGGATGCGTGTGTGCCATCACGACAAAGCCCAACAGTCAAACGGCGACGGCTGGCGATGACGCTCCGACGGCTGCGGGAGCAGGCAGGTCTCTCATCGACCGAGGCTGCCCGGCAGGTCGATCACGACGGGAGCTGGCTGTCCCGTATCGAAACCGCAGAGGTCCGGCCGCATCCGAACGACGTGCGGGCGCTCCTTGGGCTCTACGGCGTCGCTGGCAAGCAGGCTGAGGCGGTCATCGCTGTCGCACGACAAGCCCGGCAGCGCGGCTGGTGGCAGCGCTACAGCGAGGTGCTACCCGAGTGGTTCGTGACCTACGTCGGTATGGAATCCGAAGCGTCGGTCATCCGGTCGTACCAATGCCAGATGGTCCCGGGCCTTCTGCAGACCGAGGAGTATGCGCGGGCAGCCTTCCGGGGCGCGCCGATTCCGATGCGCGACAGTGAGCTCGAACAACAGGTCGCCCTCCGGATGGACCGGCAGGCCGTCCTCGGCACAGACGATCAGCCGGTTCTGCGGATGATCCTCGACGAGGCTGCGGTACGGCGAGTGGTTGGCGGACCGAAGGTGCTGCGCGCGCAGCTCGACCGCTTGATCGCGGACTGCGACCGGACCCGAGTGCAGATTCAGATCCTGCCGTTCGGGGCCGGTGCTGGTTTCGACGGCAGCTTCGCCATCCTTGACTTCCCGCCGATGCCCGAGCCCTTTCCTGAAGCGGCCGAAGATCGCTTGGTCTACGTTGGCACCCTCACCGCTGCGCTCTACCTGGAGCAACCGGCCGAGGTCGCCGCTTACTCGGCCGCGTTTGAGCAGCTCGCTGCCGAGGCTCTGTCGCCAACGGCCTCCCGCGATACCTTGGCTAGGATCGCCAGCGATCTGGCAACCTAGCAAAGGAGCATGACGTGGATTCAGCGTGGCGCAAGAGCACCCGGTCTGGTTCCTCCGGTGACTGTGTGGAAGCCCGGTACGTCGACCACGCCGCCCAGGTGCGCGACAGCAAGGACCAGGCCGGACCGGTACTGTCGTTTAACGCCAGCACCTGGACCGGCTTCGTCCACGGGATCAAGATCGGCCAGTTCAACCGCTGACCCCCGATGAACGTGCTCCGGCACGACGTCGACGCCGAGCAGCTCCACCGAATCATCTCCGTCAGTCGCCGGCCCAACGTCGCCGTCCGGGTGGGGCGGCAGAAGCTGCTCACCGAGGAGAAGCTGCGCTTGGTCGCGGTTATCGACGAGGCGGTCCTGCACCGCCAGATCGGCGGTCCGGAGGTCATGACCGAGCAGCTCACCGCACTACTGGAAATGCCCAGGAGTAGTGGAACGTCGCTATTCAGGTCATCCCATCCCAAGAAGGTGCATACGCCTCGATGTTGTCGAGCTTCCACATCCTCAGCTTCGACGAGGGACCGGGGGTCGTCTACATCGAAGGACCCACCGGAGACCTCTACGCTGAGGGTGACGACGTGCAGCGGTGTGCCAAGGTTTTCGGCATGCTCAGGGCATCGGCTCTGTCGCCCACAGCATCGGCCGAGATGATCAGGAACCTCCGGGATAGGGAGACGGCATGAAGACACTCGACAACCAGTGGCGGACGAGCAGCCGCAGCGGCGGCAACGGCGCCTGCGTGGAGGCCCGGTACGCCGACCGCACCGCCCAGGTACGCGACAGCAAGGACCAGGCCGGTCCGGTGCTGTCGTTCACTCCGGCCCAGTGGACCGGCTTCGTCCAGGAGATCAAGGCCGGTGCGTTCGACGCCTGACACCGCCCCACCGCCGGCCCTGCCTCGGCAGGGTCGGCACTTCTCCGTGTTAACCAGTGACTCGTGAGCAAGGCCGCGATCTAGTCCTGAGGGTGGTATGACATGAGCAGCGAACCGACGTGGCGCAAGAGCACCCGCAGCAACGGCAACAGCGGCGACTGCGTCGAGGTTGCCGACAACCTTCCCGGCCGTGTCCTGGTCCGGGACACCAAGAACCGCGACGGCGGCACCCTGGCCTTCGCCCCGCACGCGTGGCGCTCCTTCGTCGAGCTGGCCAAGCAGCACCACTGACCACCTGACGTCAACCCCGGCGAGACCGCCGACGAACGCCGACCCCGCCTCAGCAGGGTCGGCGTTCACCCTTCAGTGATCTACGCGCACGATGAAATGGCTGTCAGTAGTACGTCGGCTGCCGCTCTTCCGGGTCCGCACGCACCACATCGAGGTTCCTGTCCGCGACGAGGCGGTCGACAACCTCACGGTCGGCTCCGATGCCGGCCCAATGAGGGTCGACGTCGCTGGCGAAACACCATGCATGATCCGCCGGCCAGACAAATGCCGGCGCTGAGTAAACCTCGGAGTCGAACAAGTCGCTCCACTCCATCAAGTCGTCCAGGGTGCCGGTGAACAGGACGTATCGCCGGTGCGGAAGGTCCAGCATGGGTCCGCTAGTCAGTGCGGGATTCCGGAACGTCGCGCCGCCCTCCCACACGCAGACATAGCAGTCGCGCGTGGAGGAGCCGTAGTCGGCGAGGGCCTCCAACGCTGTTCGGGCCATGTCGATCTCAGTGGATCGGCGAGATGGCAGCCGCACGTCCGACTCGCGCATACCCGGAAAGTCCGGATCGGGCAGGTAGCGAAGGCGTGCGTACGCGGGGAATGAGGCCGGCCCGAACGTGATCAACCGCGTCGGGTCGACATCGGTCGCATACAGCCATGCCGCAGCAGAGAGCTCGTCAGTGGGCTGCAGTGTCATCGTCGGATGATAAACCGCTAGTTGTAGTGGCCATGAGCGTCTTTGGCGGCGTGTCGGCTTGATCCATGGGGACGCCCTCGGCGAGGTGTGAGGTGCTGACGCCCATACCTACCGGAAGCCTTTATAACCCACCGTAAACGCTACGGCTAGTTCACTACGCAGTAGACGTTGGCCTGCCTGTAGGGTCGGTTGCTGTCGTCGATCTCGCCGATGACGTCAACGTCCTCGTGATTGCGCCAGGAGATAAGTTGGCTGGTCGAGTGACAGACATGCCGAGCGTTGGACCTGTTCCCGGCCCCGCCGCCGGCCGTCACCGTCACCGTGCTCGAACACGACTTTCGGCGCCAGGTGCCGTCGGTGTACCACTCGTACAAGCAGTTGTAGACCTTGGCCGTGTTGTTGGTGCACGTTCCCTTGACGTAGGTTCCATGACCCGAGACGTCAGGCGCCGTGTAGTGCGGATAGTCAGCTCCGTTGCCCGGTGTGCAGCCAAGGAGCAGGGCACTGCCTGCTACCAGGTCGGCGTCCTGCCCCCGCATCGACAGGACGTTGCCCTCCTCGTCGAGGTACGTGCCCTCCGCGCCGGCGGGCGCCAGCCCTGGCCGAGCCGCTGCCCGCGACGGGTCCGATGCCGGTGGAGAGGCTACGGCGCTCGCTCCGGTCGACAGCAAGGCGACGGCCAGGGCGATAGCCAAGCTCGATGCACGCATACTCCTGGTCAAGGTCATTCCTCCCGTGTGTCAATGACGTGACGGGTACCGAACGTAATGTGAGAAGCACCTTGAGTCAACCGGTCGAAGTGTCTAAGAATAGACGTTGCCAAATGTTTTGCTCAAGTTGTCTTGATCAGCCTCTTCCTTCTGTGGTCGGCTTCGACGTGGCGCGCCAAGGTCTTCGGCATGCTGTGGGCGTCGGCTCTGTTGCCCGCGGCGTCGGCCGAGATGATCAAGGCGCTTCGGGACAGGGAGGCAGCATGAAGACACTCGACAACCAGTGGCGGACGAGCAGCCGCAGCGGCCACAACGGCGCCTGCGTGGAAGGCCGGTACGCCGACCGCACCGCCCAGGTACGCGACAGCAAGGACCAGGCCGGTCCGGTGCTGTCGTTCACTCCGGCCCAGTGGACCGGCTTCGTCCAGGAGATCAAGGCCGGTACGTTCGACGCCTGACCGCCCCACCGCCGGCCCTGCCTCGTGGCAGGGCCGGCGCTTCGTTGTCCGGGTGATGTGGTTGTCGTCTTGGTTTGGCTCGGTTCTCAGCCTGTGCCGGCGCTGCCGTTGATTGGTTCAGGGTTCCGGTGGTTCTGTCGATCATCCACTGTGGCCGGTTGCTGTTGGTGAGTTTTGGGGGTGTTTTCTGGTTGGGTGGTGGGTTTGTGGTGGCTGGTTGTGTTGGTGTGTTTACAGCTTTCTGGTGGGGTGTTTAGGGTCGGCGGGACGTTGCCGGTCGTGTTCACGGGGGTGTGTTGATGTCGGGTCGTCGTGGTCTTCGTGCTGGTAGTGGTGGTGGGTTCGGGTGGTGGGTCGGGGTTCGTGGTCGGGTGGCGGTGGTGATGGTGGTGGTGGTGTCGGCGTCGTTGTTGGCGGCGCCGGGGGTGGTGGCGGCTCCGGTGGGGTCGGCGGGGATCCGGGGGTGGGGCAGCGGTCGGTGCCGGTGTCGGAGGCGAAGGTCGCGGCTGGGGCTGGGGATGAGCCGGGGTTGCCGGGGTTCGTGCCGCGTGAGCCGGTGTGGCCGGTGGCGGTGTCGGATGTGGTGGATGTGCCGGCGGTCGATTCGGTGCCGGTGGGTGAGTCGGGTTTCGCGGTGGGTCCGGCGCCGTCGGTCGAGGGTGGTTCGGTGGGCCGGCCGGGGTCTGGGGATGGTTCGGGGTCGGTGTCGCGGGTGGGTGTGGAGGTGTTGGATCGGTCGGTGGCGGTGTCGGCGGGTGTGTCGGGTGTGTTGTTCCGGGTGGTGCGGGCGGATGGTGGGTTGGTGGCGGGCGGGTCGGGTGGGTGTGGAGGTGGACACGTCGGGGTTTTCGGGGGCGTTTGGTGGGGATTGGGGTGCGCGGTTGGGGGTGGTGGCGTTTCCGGGGTGTGTGGTGACGTCGCCGGAGGGTGTGGGGTGTGGGGTGGGGCGGCCGGTGGTGTCGTCGCGGTTGGACAACGGGTCGGGTGTGGTGTCGGCGGTGGTGGAGGCGGCGCCGGGGGTGGATCAGGTGCGGCGGGGTGGGGTGTTTTCGGGGTTGGGGGAGTCGTCGACGTTGTCGTCGGGTGGTGCGGTGGTGTTCGCGGTGACGGGGGTGCAGTCGGGGGAGACGGGGGATTTCACGAAGACGCCGTTGTCGGTGTCGGCGGAGTGGTCGTCGGGTGGGTCGTCGGGGGATTTCGGGTGGTCGTACGGGATGGGTGTGCCGCCGGTGCCGGGTGGGTTGGAGCCGGGGGTGGGGTTGGGGTACAGCTCGGGTGGGGTGGACGGGCAGACGGCGGGTCGGAATGTGCAGGCGGGTGCGGTGGGTGAGGGGTGGGATCTGCGGGCGGGTGGTTATATCGAGCGGGCGTATCGGTCGTGTGCGGATGATCTGGAGAATCCGGCGCACTATACGGAGGCGAACGGGGATTTGTGTTGGCGGTTGCCGAATCTGCGCCTGGTGTGGGGTGGGAAGTCGACGGAGTTGGTGCGGGACGGGTCGAACAGGTGGCGGTTGGCGGATGATGACGGGGAGATGGTGCAGGCGTTCGCGGGGTCGAACAACGGGGATCAGGGCGACTTGCCGTCGAACACGGGTGAGTATTGGCGGTTGACGACGCAGGACGGCACCCAGTATTACTTCGGGTTGGAGACGGTGCCGGGCAATGTGCAGACGAATTCGACGGCGACGGTGCGGGTGCGGGCGAACAATCAGGGTGAGCCGTGTTTCGACCTGGGTGGGTTCGCGGTGTCGTCGTGTTGGCAGGCGTGGCGGTGGTCTCTGTCGTATGTGGTGGATGTGCACGGGAACGCGATGGCGTATTTCTATGAGAAGGAGGTGCAGCGGTCGGGGTTCGGCGCGGGTGGGACGCAGTCGTATGACCGGGCGGTCCGGTTGACGCGGATCGATTACGGGGTGACGGCGTCGACGGGGTTCGCGGGTGATCCGCCGGCGCGGGTGGAGTTCACCTGGTCGGACCGGTGTGTGTCGTCGTGCGGGAGCGCGCCGTCGTCGCCTGCGGCGGCGAACTGGCCGGACACGCCGTGGGATCTGTATTGCGGGGTGTCGGCGTCGTCGTGTCCGTCGAATCCGGCGCCGTCGTTCTGGTCGGACAAGCGGTTGACGTCGGTGTCGACGTCGGTGCGGACGGGGCCGGGGGCGAACCGGACGGTGGTGGATTCGTGGGTGTTGGAGCAGTTGTTCCCGGCGACGGGGAACAGCACGTCGGCGGCGTTGTGGTTGCAGTCGATCACCCGGACGGGGTCGTCGCGGACGCCGGCGGTGGTGTTGCCGCAGGTGCGGTTCGGGGGAACACGGCGGGATCAGCGGGCCGACTACGATCCGAACGCGGGGATGGCGCAGCCGCGGAAGTATCGGGTGTCGCAGGTGTTCACCGAGACGGGTGGCCGGATCGACGTCACGTATCTGAGTCCGGGGTCGGGGTGCCAGTTCGGCGGGGCGTTCCCGGATCCGGACAACAACATCCACCGCTGTTTCCCGAAGTATTGGAAGCCGGAGGACAACAGCGCGGGGTTCGGGTGGTGGAACAAGTACATCGTGACCCAGGTGGTGGAGAACGATCTGGTGGGTGGGTCACCGCCGGTGGTGCACGACTACCAGTACACGTTGGGCTCGGCGTCGGGGTCGGCGCAGGTGTTGTGGGGGCACGAGAACGGGGCGGCGGTCTACGCGAGTTCGTTGCCGTACCGGTCGTGGTCGGATTGGCGGGGTTACACCGACGTGACGACGACGGTCGGCCCGACGAGCGGCGGCATGCGGTCGCAGACGCGACGGGTCTACTTCCGGGGGCTGAGCTTCGACCTCACGGACACGGGTGAGGACCGGGTGTCGACGGTGAGCAACTCGCTGTCCGAGGCGATCCGGGACGACCTGTGGCGGCGGGGTCAGCTGTTGGAGGAGATCGTCTTCGACGGGGCCGGCGGTATCCCGCTGTCGAAGTCGGTGTACACGGTCGAGGGCTGGCAGACCGGGGCACGGACCTACCCGGCGCATTGGGCGGTGCCGACGGTGCACCATTCGGTGCTCGTCCGGGTCGGGGTGGAGCGGCATTTCACGTGGGTGACCGACACGGCGAGTTGGCGGCGGTCCGAGACGGAGCATTCGTGGCATCAGACGTTCGGCTACCGCACCGAACTGTCCGATCTCGGTGACCCGACCGTCACCACTGATGACCGCTGTACCCGTACCTGGTACAGCAGCAACATCAACACCAACCTGTATCTGGTGGGGGTGGCGAACCGGACCCAGCTCGCGGAGGGTCCCTGCAAGGTGGCGCCGACGTCCGGGCAGGTGTTGTCGGAGTCGCGGGTGTTCCACGACCACGCCACCACCCACGGCGCGGCCCCGACGAAGGGGGGAGGTGACCCGTGTCGAGCAGGTCGCCGACTTCACCGGTGGGAGTCCGGACTGGGTGATGGTCGCCACCGCCGACTACGACACGTGGGGCCGGATCGAGGTGGCGGGTGACGCCCTGGGCCGGGAGACGACCACGACCTACGTCCACAACAACAACGACCTGCTCGGCACCGTGATCACGACGAACCCGGCCGGCCACGAGACGACGGTCACCCTGGACACCACCCGTGGGCTGCCGACCAGCGCGGTCGACGCGAACGACAAGACGACCACGGCGTGGCTCGACGCTCTCGGCCGGCTCACCCACGTGTGGGCACCCGAACGCGGCCCCACCGACACCCCGGACACCGAATACGTGTACACCGTCTCCCTGACGGCGCCGGCGACGATCCAGACCAAAACGTTGAGCCCCACGGGCGGTGTGGTGTCCGCGTTCGACATCTCCGACGGGCTGCTCCGCCCCCGCCAGACCCAGGCGACCGCCCCGGACGGCAAACGGACCATCGTCGACACCCGGTACGACGGCCGGGGCCTGCCGGTCAAGACGTCGACGTTCTACAACAACGCCTCCGCACCCACCGGGACGCTGGTCGGTTTCGCCGACACCGCTGTCGACACCCAGACCCGCACCGTGTACGACGGCGCCGGGCGACCCATCCGGGACCAGTTCTGGTCGGCTGACAGCCTCCAGTGGGAAACGATCACCGGCTACGGCGGTGACCGGGTCACCGTCACCCCACCCGCCGGCGGCACCCCCACCACCACCCTGACGGATGTCCGGGGCCGGCTGACCCACCTACGCCAGCACGACGGCGCCACCACGGCCAGCGCGTTCCAGGAAACCAGCTACGGCTACAACCTGCGCGACGAACTGACCTCGGTCACCGACCCCGCCGACAACCAATGGACCTACGACTACGACCTGCTCGGCCGCCGCTGGCAGACCATCGACCCGGACGCGGGCACCTCGACCAGCGTCTACGACAACGCCGGGCAGCTGGTCACCACCACCGACGGCCGGGGCGAAACCCTCTGGTACGGCTACGACACCCTCGGCCGCCCCACCGAACTCCGCGACGACAACCCCACCGGCACCCTACGGGCCTCCTGGCTGTACGACACCTTGGGAGCCGGTCTGCTGACCTCGTCCAGCCGGCATGTCGGCGCCGACACCTACACCAGTACGGTCACCGCCTACGACGACGGCTACCGACCCCTCGGCACCACCGTCACCATCCCCGCCGCCGAGACCGGACTCGCCGGCACCTACACCACCAGCCACAGCTACCACGACAACGGCGCCCCGGAAACCACCACCATCCCCGCCGTCGGCGGTCTCCCCGCCGAAACAATCGAATACGGCTACCACACCGCCTCCGGCCTGCCCACCACCCTCACCACCGAAAACGACACCTACGTCGCCGCGACCAGCTACCACTACGACGGCCAGATCGCCCAACGCATCCTCGGCACCGGCGCCGACCGGGTACGGGTCTCCTCACCAGTCGAGCCCGGCACCCGCCGCCTCGCCGCCTCCCAGATCGACACCGAACACCAAACAACCCCGAACACCTGGGACGACGCGGCCACCACCACCTACACCTACGACCCCGCCGGCAACATCACCTCCATGGCCGGCGAAACAGCCGGTGTCGCGGACCAGACCGAATGCTTCACCTACGACAACTTCCGCCGCCTCACCGACGCCTGGACCCAGACCACCACCCCCTGCACCAACCCCCAACGCACCGGCGCCGACCCCTACCGGCAGCAATGGGAATACGACGACGCCACCGGCAACCGGGAAACCGAAACCACCTGGACGGCGACCGGGTCCACCACCGCCACCTACACCTACCCCACCCCCACCAATCCTCAGCCGCACGCCGTCACCGAGGTCGACTACATCGGTGAGACCACCCGCACCGACACCTTCACCTACACGACCGGCGGACACACCGACGAACGGACCGTCGACGGCGTCACCCAAACCCACACCTACAATCCGGAAGGCCGTCTCGCCGCCACCACGCAGACCGGCCTCGACACCACCTACGTCTACGACACCTCAGGCAACCGGCTCCTCCGCCGCGACGACACCGGCACCACCCTCTACCTCGGCCACACCGAACTCCGCCGCACCAACGCCAACGGCCAGATCGACGGCACCCGCTACTACCACCACAACGGTGCCACCGTCGCCGTCCGCACCGTCACCGGCCTCACCTGGCTCGTGCCCGACCACCACGGCACCCACCAGATCGCCATCGACCCCACCACCCTCGACCTCACCCACCGCCGCACCCTCCCCTTCGGCAACCCCCGCACCACCCCACCCCCGGCCGGCTGGCCCGGCGACAAAGGCTTCCTCGGCGGCACCCAAGACCCCACCGGCCTCACCCACATCGGCGCCCGCCTCTACGACCCCGCACACGGCCGCTTCACCACCGTCGACCCCCTCATGGACCTGACGGACCCGCAGCAGATGAACGGCTACGCCTACGCCAACAACAACCCCACCACCTTCTCCGACCCGACCGGCCTGTACCCGACAGCCGACAACGACGGACACCTGAGGTCCTACGACAAAAACAAAGTGCACGGTAACCCGCCCAAATACGCGTCACCTGACAAGTTCGTCCCGAAAACGATCGTCGAGAATGAGAGATATGAGGTCGAGGCCGACGGATTTGGTCAAGTCCTCCTGAACGGCTATCCGGTCCCACCGGGTGGGCCCGACGCCGCCGCGCTGGTGGGGTATCTGGCTGAGCACTGCCATGGCGACCAATGGTGTTACGGCGATTTCTACTGCGGAAACACCCTAAACTGTGATCCGGCTCAAACCGACGTCGAAGCTACCATTGTCCTGCTGCAGATCTGCGAGAAGGGCTACTGCAGCAACGACTTCCGCATGAAGGTGGCTGACGACAACATTTTTCTAATCGGAATCGTGTACGGCATGTTCGACGGGGTCGGCGTCGTCAGCGGCGGCGGCAAAAGAAGAGGCAGCGGATTCGGGGCAGGCACCGGCCACCGGCTCCAGCTGAGTGCATGCAAAAACAGCTTCATCCCCGGTACGCCGGTTCTCATGGCCGACGGGACCACCAAACCCATCGAGCAGGTCGAAGTTGGCGACACCGTCCTCGCCACCGACCCCGAAACCGGAGAAACCGCCCCCAAACAAGTCACAGACACCATCACCGGAAACGGTGAAAAGAACCTCGTCGCCATCACCATCCAGGACAACGAACCAACCGCCACGATCGTCGCAACCGACAAACACCCCTTCTGGATCCCCGAGCTCAACGAATGGGTCGACGCCGCCGACCTCGTAGTCGGCCAGCTTCTGCGAACCGCCGCCGGCACCCATGTGCAGATAACCGCCATCCGAGCCTGGAACGAAACCCGCACCGTCCACAACCTCACCATCGCCGACATCCACACGTACTATGTGATGTCCGGCGACACGCCGGTACTGGTGCACAATTGTGGTGGTTCGGTCCAAGGGCATCCATCGACGTGTGCATGCGCGTCGGGAGGCGTGCCGCAGGTTCGCAACGGGGCATTGGCGGGAAGCGCGCATCCCGTCACTGGTATCCCATTCGATAGGAATGGTTTTCCCGATTTTTCGTCCGTACGGCATCCATCTGTGCCAGATGTTCGAATCACGCTTTCGGGTAATCGTTCGACTGATTTCGCCCGCGCTAATCGGGCAGCTGGGCTCTCCAGTACGCCGACTGGGTACACGTGGCATCATCATCAAGACAAAGGGCTCATGCAGCTCGTTGATCGAACCGTCCACGCAAAGACGGGACATACTGGTGGCTTCAAGTAGCGGGTGGGATATGGACACACTTTTCGAGGAAGACGACTACTATACTGGCCCACAATTGGTGCCCTCGATGGTTCAGCGGGCCGAGCATCTCCTGGGTGTGCGTCTTCCTCCGGCTTACATTGACCTGCTGTACCGCAGGAACGGTGGGGTTCCAAGGGACAGGTGCTGCCCGACTGCATTCGAGACCACGTGGGCGCCCGACCACATTCAGATCAGCGCAATTCGTGGAATCGGTGGAGAGTGGGGAATCGAGGAAAGCTCCGGTATCGGAAGCGCTGACATGATTGCTGAGTGGGGCTACCCAGACGTCGGTGTTGTCATTTGTGATATGCCTTCGGCTGGTCATGATGCGGTTATGCTTGATTATTCTGAATCTGGACCTCAAGGCGAGCCTGCCGTCGTCTACGTCGATGAGGAGCGCATCCCTCGGCGGATTGCCGGCTCTTTCGGGGAATTTCTTGAGCTCCTGGTGGCATGTGACAGTTTTGCTGATAGTGGTGGCGAATAGGTAGCGGTTCGAGCTGCAGAAATAACTTCGTCTCGGCACCAAAGTACATGGTTAATGGTGAGGGTTATTCAGGCGTGTACATCGCCGCAGGTCAAGCTTATGCTCGACGTTAGCCTGAATAACCCTCGGTGTTTCTAGACTCGGGACGGCGTTTATTTCATCTAAATTCCCTGGAGTGAGCCATTCCGGGTAAGGCTGCGGGTGCAGAAAGTGACTGTCCGAAGTGTGCGGGAAACGCCCGTTCCTGGCTGATCGCGACGCGAAGACGCGGAACTCCGATACGAAGTGGTCCTCTCACCGATCACCCGCCACCGGAGTCCCGCGCACCTATGAGTATCACGTACACCGCCGCCCTGCCCGTCCGGGACGAGACCGTGCTGCGCGTGTCGGCGCTGCTGCACGCCGAACGCCTACGCCGTGGCACCCGCCAAGGCCGC
Organism: Solwaraspora sp. WMMD406; assembly: GCF_029626025.1. Classification (NCBI taxonomy): domain Bacteria; kingdom Bacillati; phylum Actinomycetota; class Actinomycetes; order Micromonosporales; family Micromonosporaceae; genus Solwaraspora; species Solwaraspora sp. WMMD406. The sequence continues at coordinate 272,384 of NZ_JARUBF010000001.1, read as the reverse complement.
AGGGCACTGACCTGCTTCCGGCAGGCCGTCCTGGTCCTGCGCTGGCTCCTCGACGGCACCCGCATGACCCAGCTGGCCCGCGACAACACGATCAGCAACTCCACCGGCTACGACAACCCGCACGAAGGCATCCAGGTGCTGGCGGCCCAGGCTCCCGGCCTGCACGCGGCCCTACTGGCCGCCAAGACGGCCGGCTACGACTACATCCTCCTCGACGGCACCCTGATCGAGACCGACCGCATCTCCACGCCCGGCCCCACCCCCGGCGTGGACCTGTGGTGGTCGAAGAAGCACAAGAACCACGGCGGCAACATCCAGGTCGTCAGCGCCCCGGACGGCTGGCCGCTGTGGACCTCCCCGGTCCGACCCGGCAGAGAACACGACACCAGATGCCTGCGTACCCACCCCGGCATGCTGACCACTCTCACCGAGATCCGCGACGACGTGCGCACCCTCGCCGACCTGGGATACGAAGGAGAAGCCGACACCATCGCCGTCGCCTTCAAGACACCACCCAACGGAGAACTCACCGACATCCAGCAGCAGTTCAACCGAGCCCACAACCGGCTCCGCGCGGTCGGTGAACGCGGCAACAGCCTCCTCAAGATGACCTTCAAAGCCCTGCGCAACGTGACCCTCTGCCCATGGAAGATCGGCGACATCGTCGCGGCAGCCCTGGTCATCCTCCACATCGAACACAACCGAACCACGTGAAACGGACACTACGCGCAGTCACATGCCGTTACCCGGAAAGGCTCAGTGTCATGATAGGTAGCCGGCACCCAGTCGATGGAGGTGGCGGTTGCCTGCGAGATCTTGCTCCTAATGAATATGGGCTTATCCTTGCAATTCTGGTCGGCGGTGCTCCTGGAGTGGTTGAACTAAGGGTCCAGCTCGGTGCAGCGTATGTATCGGGTCACTGGCAGCCGTTCGGGTCGCCGAGCATCGACCTAGTCGTTCCGGAAAAGATACCTGCTGCTTCTGTTGCTGACGGCGTCTACCCGGTTGATGCCCGTATTTATGATATAGCTGGAGAATATGTTGGTGAACTGGTGCTATGGCTTTCTGGTGGGCGGCTTTCTTCCCTCGAACTAGCTTGGGTTGGGGACGAGATGCCGGCTTCCTTACCCCATGTGCAATCGGTTCGAGTCAAGCGGCGATGAGATCGTTCCCGGGCGTTTCCTGTGGCTTCGACCGAAGGGACAACTTCGCACTGGATAGCGGTACGGCGGCTTCCTGGATCTGCTGCCGTGGGCCCTGGTGGGCAGATCGCGGTCGGCGACTTGTAGGTCCTTGGCTACTGCGCTCGTTCTGGCGGTTCAGCCGGCGAACCGGTGAGGAGGGTGGCGTACGTGGTGCGGAGGGCGGTGAGGCGGTCGCGGCGGAAGCGGCCCGGTTCCCGTACCCGTGTCTGTCGTCCGGTGTCGCTGGTGAACGCTGCCGCCGGGACCTCGGCGGCGTCGGCCGGGGCGAACTTGAGGACTTCGTCGAGGGCGGCGACCGCCTGGGTCAGTGCCGCTCGGGCGTGGCGTTGCTGGTCGGGGTCGAGTCCGGTGATGTCGGCGGGGACCAGGTCGGCGTACCGGTCGGCGGTGGCGAGCCACTGGCCCGGGTCGATCAGCTGCGACGGTTCCGGGCCGCCGTAGGCGAAGCCGGCGCCGGCCGGCGTGGCTACCGGCTCGGCCGGCAGCCGGAACAAGAACTCACGGGCGGATCCGCAGCGGGGACAGTCGCCGTGGTAGCGGGTCGCCAGGTCGCCGTCGTCGAGCGCCACCACGTCGACCTGCGGCGCGAACCGGACCTCGCCACAGTCGCACGGGTGCAGCTCGACGTAGAGCCGGGCCTCGGCGCTGCTGCGCGGCACCGGCAGCACACCCGTCACAGCACACCGCCGACAGCGGCGGGCACCCGTACCCGGTCGTCGACGCCAGGCTGACCAGCGCCGATCGTCGCCGACCAGTCCAGCCGGCCCGGCCGGACGTAGTGTCGCAGCCAGTTGCCCAGCAGCTGCCGCGATGTGGCCACGATCCGCGCCTCCCGGGCGTACAGCGTGGCGGTGAAGGCGTCGAGGTCGGCGTCGTCCGGGCCGAGCCAGCCTTCGCGGACCAGGGCGCCGCGCCGGCTGCGGGCCAGCGCCGCGACGATGGTCGCGGTGATCTCGGGGTGGGCCTGGATCGTCCGTACGGTCGGCCCGATCGCCAACGCCTCGTTGCGATAGATCCGGCTGTACGCCAACTCGGTGACCGCCCCCTCGTCGGCGCGCGCCGGCAGCCGCTCCACCACGTCGACATGCGACGTGAACAGGTCGAACTCGTCCGGCAGGCCGGCGAACAGCGGGTCACGCCGGCCGGCCGGAGTCAGCCGTACCGTGTCGACGCCGAACCGTCGCCCGCGCGGGCCGCCCGCCGACCGCCCGCCGACCGACTCCGACCTGGCCTGATGCGACCAGCAGATGTGCAGCTCCGGCAGGCCCGCCCGACCGGCGGCCCGGAAGAACTCCTTGGTCTTGGCGATCCACGGCAACGGCTCGTACGACGAATGGCCGGAGCCGCCGCCGACGACCGCGTCCGCCTCGATCGTCGCCGGCAGCGGCGCACCATCGGCCACGTCGATCGTGACGATCTGCTCCGGCGCCAAGCCGGTCGCCTCGGCGATCCACCGTGGATAGCTGGTCAGTCCCATCGCCGTCAGCGGCGCGGTCTCCTGCGCGTTGACGAACAGCAGCCGGACCCGGTCCCGGACCTGACAGACGGCGGTCGACTGGTGCAGACGCTGGTGTCCGTCGTCGTCCAGTCCCGCTACCGGCGCGACGAGATCCGCCGCCGGCCCGAGAGCGGCGTCGTCTGCGTGGTCTGCACGGTCAGCGTTGCCGGCACCGGGGACGGCGTCGGCGTCGAGGGAGGCGGGACACACGTGACGCAGAGTACCGGTCGCGGCCAACCCGGCCGGGTCGGTGGGGTTGTCCAGTAGCCGATCGGGCAAAGGAAAGCGCTTACTCGGACCTCGTACGACAACCAGATCGTCATCGATACTGACGCCATCTGTACCGCGCCCACTGGTGGCGCGCCGCCCCTCACCGACCGTGGAGGTGTGCATCGGTGGTGGCCCCGGCCGGCTCCGACATCACGGGCGACCTGCCGTCCGGCGACTGGCAGATCCGTACGGTCCGGTTCGCCGCCCCCGGCACGGCCAGGACCGCCCCGATCACCTGGGGCCAGCGGGCGCTGTGGATGGCGATCCGCCGACACGGACCCGGCCAGGTGATGTTCACCCTGCGTCGCGCCGTCCCGGTGCCCCGGCGGCACCAGCATGACCCCGACCGGGTGCTGGCCGCCGTCGCCGCCCTGGTCAGCCGGCACGCCTCGCTGCGTACCCGACTGGACCTGACCGGCGACGAACCCCGGCAGCTCGTCGCCGACCAGGGCGAGATCCCGGTGTCAATGGTCACCGACTCCGCTGGTGACGCCACGGTCATCGGCCGTACGGTCGCCGAACGGCTGGCCGCGACGCCGTTCGCCCACGCCGACGAGTGGCCACAACGGTTCGCGCTGGTCACCGTCGACGATGCCGTACGCCAGATCGTCGTCGTCTTCAGCCACACCACCGTCGACTTCCGGGCGGCCGAACTGGTGCTGCGCGACCTGCGGCTGCTGCTGTCCCGAGGCGCGATCGACACCCCGCCCGGCCTGCAATCCGCCGACGTCGCCCAACTCGAACAGCAGGACCGGCACCAGCGCCGTTCCGCCCGAGCGGCGGCCTACTGGGTCGACGTGACCCGCCAGCTGTCCCGGCAGACCCGGCTGCCCGAACTCGCCCCGCTGACGCCCCGGTTCCGCCGTGGCGTGCTGGTCTCGCAAGCGGCCGACACTGCCGTACGGCTGCTCGCCGAACGGCACCAGACGACCAGCTCGACCGTGCTGCTCGGCGCGGCGGCGATCGTCGTCGGCGCGTGGTCCGGGCAGCCCGTCGTCGGGATGCACACGATGGTCAACAACCGGATGCTCGCCGGCTATCCGGAGGCGATCGCCAAGCTCAACCAGCTCGCCCTGGTGCCGGTCGACCTGACCGCCGGCCCAGCGGGGCCAGACCGCCGACCCGATCTGACCGGTCGTCTGGGCCTGGCCGAGTTGATGCCGAGGGTGTGGCAGGCGGCGCTCGACGGCTACCGGCACGCCTACTACGACCCGCTGGAACTCGCCGCCGCGTTCGAAGCTGCCGGCCTGCCGTACGCGACCGGGGTCAACCCGCACTGCTACCTCAACGACATCCGCCTCGCGCCCGATGTCGACCTGTTCGGCCGGCCGGTGACCGAATCCGAGGTCCGCGACGCCATGTCCCGTACGTCGTTCGTCCTCGCCGAGCGGTTCGAGCATTTCACCTGGCGGACGCGGATCGAGATCCTTGACAAACCGGACGGGCTCGGGCTGGCGTTGACCGCCGACACCACCTACTTCACCCTCGACGACATCGAACGGTTTCTTCGCACCTTGGAAGGGTGCCTGGTCGACGCGGCCTTCCCCACGCCCCGACCGACGGAATAGTTGACGAAGCAACTATGTTTGGTCGGGTAGTCCGAGGGAACCAAGCGGCCCTCGCCGCTGAAGAGGAGCAGACCATGCAGTTCGGCGTCTTCACCGTCGGTGACGTCACCCCCGACCCGACCAACGGACGGGAACCGACCGAGCGCGAGCGGATCAAGGCCATGGTCGCCATCGCGCTCAAGGCCGAAGAGGTCGGCCTCGACGTCTTCGCCAGCGGCGAACACCACAACCCACCCTTCGTGCCGTCCTCGCCCACCACGATGCTCGGCTACATCGCGGCCAAGACCGAGCGGCTGCTGCTCTCCACCGCGACCACGCTGATCACCACCAACGACCCGGTCAAGATCGCCGAGGACTACGCGATGCTGCAGCACCTGGCCGACGGTCGGATCGACCTGATGATGGGACGCGGCAACACCGGCCCCGTCTACCCGTGGTTCGGCCAGGACATCCGCAACGGTATCCCGCTCACCATCGAAAACTACGACCTGCTGCGCCGACTGTGGCGCGAGGACGTCGTCGACTGGAAGGGCAAGTTCCGTACGCCGCTGCAGAGCTTCACCTCGACGCCGCGCCCGCTCGACGGCGTACCGCCGTTCGTCTGGCACGGCTCGATCCGCAGCCCGGAAATCGCCGAACAGGCCGCCTACTACGGTGACGGCTTCTTCGCCAACCACATCTTCTGGCCCAAGGAGCACACCCAGCGGATGGTCGGCCTCTACCGGGAACGGTATGCCCACTACGGCCACGGCAGCGCCGACCAGGCGATCGTCGGCCTCGGCGGGCAGGTGTTCATGCGCCGCAACTCGCAGGACGCGATCCGCGAGTTCCGACCGTACTTCGACAACGCCCCAGTCTATGGTCACGGTCCGTCGTTGGAAGACTTCAGCTCGCAGACGCCGCTCACGGTCGGCAGCCCGCAGCAGGTCATCGACCGTACGCTGACCTTCCGCGAGTACGTCGGCGACTACCAGCGGCAACTGTTCCTCGTCGACCACGCCGGACTGCCGTTGAAGACGGTGCTGGAGCAGCTCGACATGCTCGGCGAGGAGGTCGTACCGGTGCTGCGGCGCGAGTTCGCCATCGGCCGGCCGGCGCACGTGCCGGACGCGCCCACCCACGCCTCGCTCGTCGCCGCCAGCCGGTCGGCCGTCGACGCCAACCAGCAGACCGCCGACGCTGCCGCCGACGCCGGCCAGGCCGCCGCCCGGGTGTGACGACGATGACCCGACGTTCCCTGGCCGTCGTCACCGCCGGCCTCAGCCAGCCGTCCACCAGCCGGCTGCTCGCCGACCAGCTCGCCGCGGCCGTCCACGCCGAGCTGGCCGGCCGGGGCGTCGACCTGGACAGCACGGTGATCGAACTCCGTGACCACGCACACGAGGTGGTCGACCACACCCTCACCGGCTTTCCGGCACCGGCCCTGCGGACCGCGCTGGACGCCGTCGCCGGCGCGGACGGGCTGATCGCGGTCGGCCCGATCTTCAACGCCTCCTACAGCGGACTGTTCAAGTCGTTCTTCGACGTGCTCGCCGAAGGAGCGTTGACCGACAAGCCGGTGCTGATCGGGGCCACCGGCGGCACCGCCCGGCACTCGCTCGCCCTGGAGTTCGCCGTACGGCCGATGTTCGCCTACCTGCGGGCGGCGGTCGTGCCCACAGCGATCTTCGCCGCACCGGAGGACTGGTCCGGCCAGAGCGGCACCATCGACGGTGCTGGCGAGGACGGTGCCGGGCTACGCGGCCGGGTGATCCGGGCCAGCCGGGAGCTGGCCGCCGAAATGCACCGCCGCGAGCCGACCCAGGTCGCCGACCCGTTCGCCCTGACCACCGACTTCGCACAGCTACGAACGGATTCAACGCCCAGATGAACCTCCGGTAGCGTCCTGGTTCCCGAGTGCAATGGGGCAGTGTGCCTATGTGCACTGTCGCTATAGTCGCGACTTCCCCCGTACTCAGGAGCAGCATGAAGCTGAACACTGCAAGCTGGGCCCGGATCGGTGCCGGCGCGATGATCGCCGGCACCGTCGTCGTCGCGATCGCCGCGCCGGCGGCCGCCCAGGAGCCGAAGCCGGACTTGTTCGTCTCGTTCGACCGGGACCCAGTCGCCGAAGTGGACAACTCCGGCGTCACCCTCGGCATGTACGTCTACAACTACGGGGAGGCCCCCGCGAGCGACGTCACGATCGTCCTCGACGCCACCGGGGTCGACGACAGCGTGGAGCTGACGGAGGGCGACCACCCCGGATGCGAGCTCACCGGTCGGACCGTGACCTGCGCGTACGGCGTACTCGACGCCGGCTTCACCGACCACATCCACCCGGCCCGGCTGGCGAGCCGGGCCGGCGCACCGCCCGGTGACGCCGGCACCATGAGCGTGACGATCAGCTCGGCGCAGGAGGACGCCAACCCGAGCGACAACACGGTCACCTTCCCGGTGACCGTGCTGACCTCCGGCCCTGACCTCGTGGCCGTGGTCGACGACATCAACACCGAAGCGGATCCGGTCGGACCCGGCGACACCGCCCCGCTCCACGCAGCCGTGGCTAACGAAGGCGACAGCACCGCCGACAGCTACACGATCGCACTGAACCTGCCGACCGGTGTCGGCTTCGTCGACCAGTACGACGACTGCGAGTACACCACCTACTGGCCGAACGACCCCAAACTGGACGGGTACGCGTACGGCCCGAGCCGGGTCACCTGTGCGCTGACCCTGCCGCTGGCCCCGGGCGACGTGCTGTATCTCGTCGACGAGCAGGGCGAGTCCCTGTTCGACCTGTACTTCGGCACCAACCTGGCCGGCCCGCAGGAGACCAGCGGATCGTTCGAGACCTGGCTCGGCGCTGGCGAACCGTCGCAGGCACGGGCGTCGGCGGCCAGCGGTAAGTCGATCAACGAGGCACTGGCGAAGGCCCAGGAATCGGCGGGCCGGGCGGCGTCGACCCCTGACGAGATCGACACCGACGACAACGTCGCCTACTTCGCCGTATACACGAAGCCGAACACGTTGGACATCGAGGTGACGGCCGCGCCGGTGACCGGCGAGCCCGGTGACACCGTGGACCTGACGTACACGGTGGTGAACAACGGTCCGTCCGACGGTGGCGGCCCGGGGGTCACGATCACAGCGCCGACCGGCACCGTCCTGCTGCCGGCCGAGTGGTGCTACACGGAGGGTGAGCCGGGTACGCAGCTGCCCGAGTCGCCCGCACTGCGGTGCAACTTCGAGAGCCTCTTCCCGGCCACCGCGTCCGGTGCCGGGCGGATCACCCACACCGTACGGTTGAAGGTCATCTCGACGCCCGGCGACGACGGCACGATCACCGCCGGCAGCTCTGGGCCGTCGACCGAGTCCGACCCGTCGGACAACACGGTGCCTATCGTCTTCACGACCGCCGGCGGCGGTGCTGGCGGTGGCGGAGACGACGAACTGCCGATCACCGGTTCCTCGACCGGGCTGATCGCCGCCGTCGGCGGCGCGACGGTGCTGCTCGGTGTGCTGCTCGTCGTCGGTGCCCGTCGACGTGGAGTCAAATCTCGCGCCTGAGCAGGATGCGTTCATCCGGAGGTGCGACGAACATGTAAATATGTCTAGTATTCTTCGGACACTGAAGATCGTGGCCACCAGTGCGGCGCTGGTGGCCACGATCGCTGTCGTACCCACGTCCGCCACGGCGCAGCCCGGACCGTCCGCCGGGCCAGCTACCGCTGGACCTGACACCGCCGGCGGTCCGTCCTCCGGCGCGCTCGACCGGGCGCAACTGCGCGAAGCGCTCGCCGCCGTACCCGAGGCCGGCGTCCCCGGCGCCCTGGCCGCCGTACGCGACGGCCGACACGAATGGCGTGACGCCGCCGGCCAGGCGTACCTGACCACGCCCCGACCGATGCGCCCGCAGATGCGCCACCGCGTCGGTAGCATCACCAAGTCGTTCGTCGCCACCACCGTGCTGCAACTCGTCGACGAAGGCCGGCTCGACCTCGACGACCCGATCGGGCAGTGGCTGCCCGAAACGGTACCCGGAGAGGTCGGCGAGCAGGTCACCGTACGGATGCTGCTCAACCACACCAGCGGCATCGGCAACTACACCAATGCCATGATCAACTCGTACGCGGCGATCAACCAGATGCAGGTCACCACGTACGCGCCGGCCGACCTGGTGGCGATCGGTCTGGCGATGCCGGTGACCAACCCGCCGGGGGCCGCGTTCAGCTACTCCAACACCAACTACGTCCTCGCCGGACTGCTGATCGAAGCCGTCACCGGCAACGACGCCGCCGACGAGGTACAGCGGCGGATCCTGCGTCCGCTGCGGCTCACCGACACCTACTTGCCCGGCACCGACCCGAGCATCCGTGGCCCGCACGGCGGTGCCTACTTCGCCCCGTTCGGTACCCGCGACCTCAGCGAGTTCAACATGAGCTGGGCGTGGACCGCTGGCGAGATGATCGCCACCACCGCCGACCTGAACACGTTCTTCCGGGCGCTGCTCGACGGCGAGCTGCTCAGCGACGGCACCCTCGACGAGATGCTCACCACGGTGCCGTTCCTGCCGGACGTTCCCGAGGCCGGCGGCTACGGGCTCGGAATCTACTCGCTGCCGACTCCGTGCGGCGTGTTCTGGGGACACGACGGCGCGGTGTTCGGCCACCTGGCGTACTCGATGCACAGCCGCGACGGCAACCGACAGGTGTCTACCGGTATCAACCTCAGCCACTACCAGCTCGGCCTGCCGGACACCCACCCGATCGACATCGCCTGGCAGACGTTCCTGCTCACCGCGATGTGCCCGGACGCGGCCGTGAACAGCCGGTCGGCCGAGGCCGCCCCGCTGCTGCCCAGCGTGACCCGGATGCCGGGCTCCGCGGCGAGGGGCTCCGAGGCGGCGGTCGCCGTACCGTAGCCCTCTGCGGCGCCGCTCACGACGGCGCCGGACACCATATCCGTCTGGCGGTGATCCTCCTGCGGGATCATGATCCCGCAGGAGGATCACCGCCGAACGAGTTACCCCTTCCCGGCGGAGCCTGCTCCGTCGCCCAGTCTCGCCACATGCTGTCCGTCAGATCCCAGTGCTGGTGCGACCGACCGGTCGGCACCGTACGGACCACGGGACTACGGGACCACGGGACTCGGCTGGGGACTGGCATGGACTTCACACACCGTCGCCGGGTGGAGCTGCGGCCCACCATCGGCCAACAGACGGGGTCGCGACAATCGGTGACCCCCGGCGTACGGGCGAAACGGCGGCCCCGGCACGCCGGCCTGTTCGAGGCGGTCCGGCGACTCGACGCCGGCCTCGACACCGCCGCCCGCGCCGAACTCGCCGCCTGGGTCCGCCAGGAATACGAGCAGGAGTACGGCGACGTACCGCTCGGTTTCGTCTCCGAATGCTTCCTCGGCCCACCCTATGTGGATCACCGACTGGACCTGTTCCAGTCGATTCTCGACCACTTCGCCCCGGCGGACCCGATGCCGGAACCCTTCGCCCAGGCCCGGACGCTGGTCCGCACCGGCGGATACGCCTTCATCGAGGTGTACGCCAGCGGCACGCTGCGCCCGGTCCTTCCTGACGGCACCGTCGTCGACTAGCCGATTGGACGACCATGGCAGAAATCGATTACGCACTTCGCAACAAGGTGGACAACCTGGCCTCCCTGGTCGTGCAGACCGGACAGCGCGTCCAAGATGTCAGCGAGCAAGTCGACCAGGTAGGTGCGGAGACCCGCGAGACCCGCACCGAGCTCACCCTGCTGCGCGCAGACTTCCTGGCGTTCATCCGGCAGAGCGAACTGCGCGACAACGTTCAGCTCGCCACCTCCCGGATCGGCATCGTGCAGGATCAGCTCGACCACGAGTTCCGCCACCACGACCAGGTACGGCGCAGCTCCGTCGGCATGCTGCAGGCGTTCGACGTCGGCCTGGTGTCACCGGAATCCGTCCAGACCATCGGCGAACACCTGATGATCCAGACGCCTCGCTATTGGCTCGCCCCGGTGCTGGTCGCCCTGGCCGCCTGGGCCGGCGACGACCGGGAACTCTGCGACCGGGCGATCACTGAGGCGTTCCGGCGCTCCGCCGACCGTACCTCGCTGTTCATGGCCCTGGTGCTGCGCCGACAGGACCGCAACCCCAGCGCCGTACGGTGGCTGCGGCACTACCTGGCCGCCCAGGACCCGAGCGCCCTCGGCCGGGACTTCGCGGTGATCCTGGAGGCCGTCGCACAGGGCGCGTTCGGTCCGGCCGGCGTCGATCTGGTCCGGACCACCATCGACGGCTGGCAGCGGAAGCTGCTCGACGACGACGCCAAGCAGCAGGCCCAGGTGGCGCGGTGGCGGTTCGAAGTGGAGCGGTACCGGTCACCCTCGGCGGTGACCCGTTTCCCCCGCCTGGCCAAGGTGTCCCCGCAATGGCTGGCGATGGACTCGGTGCTGTCCAGCGCCGGCGTGCACGAAGCACTGGTGACGAAGTACCGCGCCCTGATGGCGGAGGAGACTCCCCGCAGCGATCGGCTCGAAGACGCGGTCGACGACATCCTGGACCGGCTGGTCGGCGAGTACGACACCGAGGAACTGCCGCTGCGCCGCGAACTGGCCCACCACGAAGCGGTGGTCCGCAACAAGGGTGACCTGGCCGCCGCGCAGCGGGAACACGACTCGCGGTCCGCCGCGCTCGACGCGGTCCAGGACTTCCTCACCATCCAGACCACGTCGGCGCTGGACCCGCAGGCCGCCGGCGTGTCGAAGGCGACCCAGCAACTGTCCATCGCCGCCTGCCACGAATGGTTCGGCCGGGCGCACGCCAGCTTCACCCTCGACTACCGGCGGTCCCTGCCCACCGACGTGCAGGCGGTCTTCGAAGGCGACCACAACGCCGGCGCGATCGCCTTCAAGCTGCCCCGCTGGACGGGCTCGTTCCAGCAGCCGATGGAGACGCTGGAGGACTCGCTCAGCCAGCACTGGGACCGGCACGGCAAACCGTTCATCGACGGCTTCGCCTTCCGCGCCGGTGGCTGGTACGTGATGGTGGCGGTCGCCGCCGCCGTCGTCGCGGCGGTGTTCGGTGGCTGCACCGGCAGTGCCGCCGCCGCGCTGCTGTCCGGTGTGGTAGCCGTCGGCGTCGGGGCGGCGATCGTGTACGGCAAGGCCGACGCCGCCGCCCGACGCCAGCAGGAGGCCCGGGAGCTCGTCGAACGCGCCCGCCACGACTCGATCGTCCAGCTGCGGGCCGCCGGAGCCGAACTCGTCGACTGGAACACCGCGTTCCGCGAGGCCGACTCCGGCGAGCAGCAGGTCCGGGCGATGATCGCGGACTTCGCCGCCGCCGGGCAGGCATCGGCACCGTACGAGCGCCGGGTCGCCCGCCCGGACGCCGCCGACGACGACCAGCAGACAGGACGGTGACCCAGGAATGACCAGACCAGCCGAACCGACCCCGCCGTGGGCGCAGGCAGCCAACTCGCTGCGGGCCGCCAACTCGCCGCCCGCCGTCAACGGGTCGCAGTCCGTACGGCACACCGAACGCCACCGCAAGGTCGTCGAATCGTTGCCCGACTGGGAACCGCTGCCGCCGGGCGAGATCATCGTCCGGCGCGGCCAGCACCGGGACGACTGACCATGTACGGGACAGGAGGCCACTACCGGGCGTGGGCCGAGTTCCTCGACCGGTGGGGCCGGTCCGAGCCGGCCGACCCCGGTCAGCTGCCGCAGCTGGCCGAGACGGACTTCACCGGTGACTCGTGGGAGCGGCTCACCAACCGGATCACCGGGGCGATCTCACAGCGGCTGGAGAGCTGGGCCGCCGCGCTGACCCGGGCGATGGGGCAGGCCCGCGACGAGTTCACCGTCGCCCGCAGCCTCGGCCACGCCCGGTGGGAGCTGGAGTCGATCCGGGCGGTGGCCGGACACCACGGGCTGCCGGTCGGGCTGCGGGACCGGCTGGTGGACATGGTCGACCGTCAGGTCCGCTCCGCCCAGCAGTCCCTGGAAGAACAGGTCGACCGGCTCCGCCGCGACGGTGTCGACCGCCGCCTGGTCGAAACCCGGCTGCGGACCCTGCGCGACAACCCTTTGACCGTACGGCCGACGACCCCGCCGCCGGTGTCGGCTCCGACACCGGCTCCGGCGGCGGAGGCGGCGTGGTCGACCGACCTGTCCGTACGGCCGCGTCGCCGGATCGTCGATTGAACACCGGGCAAGACCACCAGCCGAGGAGCACCTCATGCCCAACTACGCCGAGTCCCGCCGGGACCTCGAAAGCTACATCGCCGCCCGCGTACCGCTGATCGGTGTCCGCACCATCGAGCAGATGCGGGCGCTGCGGCTGGTCAAGCAGGTGGCCACCGCCCCCAAGCGGGCCAACCTGCCGTTCTGGATCTACACCCGTGCCACCGGTGTCCGTGACCTGCGGACCAACGGTGCCGCGTACGAGGACCGGTCGCTGGCCGGGGCGATGGACTTCGCCGCGTCGCAGTTCACCAGCCGCGCCCAGGCCACCATGGTGTTCGTCGACCCGGAAGATCTCAGCGACGACAACACCGCCAGCCGGCACGTCGCCGAGCTGGCCCGGCTCGCCGAAAGCAACTCGGGCAGCATCATCCTGATCACCGACACCCCACTGTGGAGCGGACTGCAGCGGCTCGGCATGAGTGTCGGCCTCGACCTGCCCGACTCCAACGAGATGTACGAGGTGATCACCGAGTTCCTGCGGGACCACCACGGGGTGGTGCCGATCGCCTGGTCGGACAGTGACGCCCGGCGGGCCGCCGAGTTCCTGGTCGGCGTACCCGAGGGGACCGCGATCAACGTGTTGGCGACCATGGTCACCAAGGGCTCGGTGGAGCGCGAGGACGTCGAGATCCTCGCCGAGTTCAAGGACAAGCACTTCGGCGACCTGGCCGGGCTGGAACGAATCCGGCTCCGGGAGGCCGATTACGCGGTCGGCGGGCTGACCAGCCTGCGGTCCTGGCTCCACCGCAAGCACAAGATCATGGTGGCCGACCTGCGGAACACACAGCTGCGCCCGCCGCGCGGTGTCCTGCTGGTCGGGGTGCCCGGCTGCGGCAAGTCGCTGTCGGCCAAAACCATCGCCGCCGAATGGCGGCTGCCGCTGTACCGACTGGACCTGGCCGCCACCCTCGGCCAGTACGTCGGCCAGTCCGAAGGCCGGCTCCGCGAGGCACTGGAAACCGCCGACCGGGTCGCCCCGTGCGTCCTGTGGATCGACGAGATCGAAAAAGGGCTGGCCGGCCAGTCCGACAGCACCGGCATCGGGCGGCGACTCGTCGGCCAGTTCCTGTTCTGGCTGCAGGAATCCCGGGCCCGGGTGTTCGTGGTGGCGACCGCCAACGACGTCCAGGCCCTGCCGCCGGAGCTGCTGCGCAAGGGCCGATTCGACGAGCTGTTCTTCGTCGACCTGCCCGACGCCGACGACCGGCGCGAGATCATCGAGCTCTACTACCGCCGGTACGTCCGGCAGGACCAGCCGGCGGTACCGGAACTGCTGGACAAGCTGGTCTCGCTGTCCGAGGGGTTCGCCGGCTCGGACATCGAGTCGGCGCTGCACGACGTCGGCGCGGAAGCGCTGATCAAGGGCGGGGCAGACCAGATTTCGGCAGAGTTCATCGTCGAGACGTTCGCCAACACGTTCCCGTTGAGCCGGACCAACCCGGAGCAGATCGACGAGATCCGGTCCTGGGGTCGGGAACGCGCCGTACCGGCTGGTCGGGTGGTGGCCACCCCGATGGCCGGAACCGCCCATGCCGGCCGGCGGATGGTCCTGCTGGGCGACTGACCGGGTGACCGGCGGGTTGCCGGGCCGGGAGCCGGCGGGCCGGATGGTCGCCGGGCTGATCAGCCGATCAGTCCGGCGATCAGTGCGGCGGCTCCGGCCAGCACCAGCGCGGACAGCCCGAAACCCGCGACGCTGGCCACCTGCTGCAGCCGGTAACCGACCGACGGCCGCGCATGGGCGCGGCCCAGCACCGCGCCGGCCGGGTGGGCCAGCCGGGACAGCCGGTGTACGGCGTACCGGCCGTCGCGCCGTTGGTGACCGCTGATCCGGACGACGTCGCCGTGGCGGGGCTCGTCACCGACAAGCTCGCCGGTCAACACACAGGACACCATCTCGCCGCTGAGGCTCTGCACCCGGAACCGCCGTACCGGCAGCTGGGTGCCCTGCCGGGGCACGGCCACACCGGTCCGTACGGTGGACGCCACCAGGCGGGCCGCGATCCTGGCGACGGTCCGAAACGCGCTGGCGGCCAGCCGGCCCAGCGCGCCGAGCGCCCGGCCGAACCAGCGGCCCAGCGTGATCCGGTAGATCAGCAGCAGGGCGGCCAGCACCACGGCCGACCAGACCAGCGCGGCCAGCAGACCGCCGTCGGTCAGGGTGTCGACCGCCAGGAGGCCGCCGGCGAGCAGGGACGTGACGACCAGCACCGGTACGCCGAGGAAGTGACGGGTGACGGCGTCGACGGTGGTGCCGCCGGTCACCGTACCGACGAACTCGCCGCTTTTGCGCACCGACGGACCGCCCGGTCCCAACGGCGGCGGGGTCGGCGTGGCGAGCCAGCCCGGCTGGTACGGCGGCACCGCCCCCGAATGCGGCTTGGGTCCGGGCGGCGGCATCGGTCCGGGCGGCTGGCTAGTCACGGGGCGGCTCCAGCTTGCGGGCCACGCACTGGTTGTCGAGCGCGGCGGCGGACAGATACGGGAACCGGTCGGCGCACCAGGAGGTGACCTCGTCAGCCGATGTGAAGTCGCCGACCGCGATGGTGATCCACAGCGGCTGCCCGGCGTAGAGCTGCCGTTTGCCGTAGTCGGTGCTCAGCAGCAGGGCGACCGGCGCGCTCGCCTCGTGTTCGCGCCGAAGCCGCTCGTGCTCGGCCAGGATGTCGCTGGCATAGAAGACGTGCGAGCCGTTCTCCGCGACCTGCTGTGGATCGACGATGCCGACGCTCTTGGACGCCAGCTGCGCCACGTACTGTCCGTGCGGGTACAGCCAGGTCAGGTCGTCTGACCGGATCCGGCCGAGTTCGGCCAGCGCAACCGTCTGCGGGTCCGTCGCCGGCCACGTGACCGTCGGCGGCGCGCTGGTCCGGTCGACCGTGGACGGCTTGAACACCGTTGGTGTGGCTGCGTCGCCGCCGGTCGTGTCGGCGGGCCAGCCGTCGGTCGTGCCGTCGCCGGCGGGCCAACCGCTTGTCGTCGCGTCCGGACGACCATCGGCGCTGGAGAACAACTGGGAGCAGGCCGGCCCGATGAACATCAGCGTGACCAGAGTGGCGATGCCCACCAGGGGGAGAAGGCGGCGTCGCCGGATCCGCTGCTCCAAGCTCAACCCGCTGTACCCGGAGAACGGGGTCTCCGGCACGTCGGCGTGGGCTGCGAAATCCCCAATGGCGGGCAGGCCCACGACCGGGACGTGAACGCGGCCCGCAACCTTCTCGCGGAGGGGCTCTCCGTGATTGCCTGTGGAGGCGGTGTAAGACCTCACCGGGAGTCCTCCTCTCGGACGGGGCGGTCGTCGGTGAAGCAGGAACCCCCTGGGGCGACCCAGGGAATCCCCGTCCTTTAGGGCGGGGAGGATTGTCAACGTCAGCCCCTGGCCTCTCGATCGTGACCGGACGAGGTGCGTATCGAAATCTGACGGACCGGATTCGACGGCCCGGAATCCGACGGCCCGGATTCGACAGGGCGGGACAGGTGTCCCTGTCGGTCGGGACAGTCGTCCCGGCACCGTGCTCGACAGTGAGCGGGCCAGGTAGCGGCCCGCCTGGCACGAGGAGCACACGTGCGTACCAGAGAAAGACCGCGCGGCCGGCGACGGACCGGCCCTGGCCCGTGGTGGCGGGGCTGCGCCACCATCCTGGCCGGACTGATCGTGGCGACCGCCCACCAGACGCCGGTACGGGCCAACGACCCGGTGACGTTCGACGACGCCCAGGCGCGGGCGGCGCTGTTCGCCGCCGCCGTGGCGCTGACCGGGCCGGATTCCGCCGGCCTCAAGAATGCCCTGCTCACCGCCGAACTGCTGGACTGGCGGGCGGCCAACCCGGCCGCGTCCAGCGGCGACGTGGCCGCCCACGCGGCAGCCGTACGGACACAAGCCGACCAGGCCGTGCCCGAGGGCCGGGGCGACGAACTGTCCCGGTTCGCGTTCGCCTCGGCGGTGCTGGCCAAGCTGGCCGAGCCGGGTAGCCCGGCCACGGCCGACGGCGCGGCGACCCGGGCCTTCCTGGCCAGCACGGTCGGTGCGGAGGGTGCCAACGTCGTCGAGGACGCCCTCGATCTGGTCCGGGGCGGCTACCAGGACGCGGCATGGAACGCCCGGGTCCGCGACGTTACCGGCACGACCTGGCGGACCCTGCACGAGCAGGCGGCCACCGACGACGCCCTGGCCGCCGGCTGGGACGCGGCGTTCGCCACCCGGACCGGCACCAGCGTGCGGACCAGCGAGACCAGACTGCTGGCGGTGCGGGTGCACCCGGCCCGCCCCGACAACCCGGGCACACTCGGCCACTACGTACCGCTGGCCGCGCTGCGGGCCGAAAGCAGCGACCGGGTCGGATACCGGGAGCTGGTCGAACAGCAGGCCACTCGGGTGCTGACGGTGCTGCAGTCCGACGGCAACACCCGGCTCACCGAAGTGATCGCCTACTCGACCACGTACGTGCTCAACCAGGATCCGAAGCCGGACGCCGCCACCCGCGAAGCCGAGCGGATCAAGACCGAGAGCAACAAGAAGATCTTCGAAGGTCTCGGGGAGACGGTCAACGTGCTGTCCACCCTGATGGGCTTCGCCGATCCACGGTTCGGCAAGCAGCTGCAGACCGTCGGCAAAGCGGTCGTCACCTCGGTGACCGCGATCAACTCGTACCTGACCACCGTGCTCAACCAGGGGCTGACGGCGGCGGCGACCGCGATGGGCACTGCGGTGCTCACCGGCAACCTGCTCGGCGCGGCGATGAGCCTGGTGACTCTGTTCACCGGCGGCGGTCCGGACCCCAACGCGCTGATTCTCGGTGAGATCGCCAAGCTGCGGGAGCAGATCAACCGGCTCGCGACCGGGATGCACCACCGGTTCGACCGGATCGAATCCGCGCTCAACACCATGTACGCCGACCTGGTCGGCCTGCTCACCGACCTGACCCGCTCGGTGGCCGAGGTCCGCGCCCGACTCGGGCACATCGCCACCCAACTGCAGACCATCGAAAGCAAGATCGACTCGATGGCGTTGGCGATCCACGTCGCACTGCAGAGCATCGAACAGGGCGACCTCAACACGGTGATCACCACGTACGTGCACCACGACGAGATCGCCGGCGTGCCGATCCCGGACTACGCCACCGTCTACTACCCGTTGGCGGAATCACCCACGTTCAAGTTCGCCACCATCGACGCGGCGAACCAGGGGACCTACACGGCACCGGCCGGTGCCAGCCTGACCAACCCGGTCTCGGTGCTCGACACCTACCTGCCGGAAGGATCAATCAACTATCTGACCAGCTGGGCCGCCGGCCGGGTCGGCGGCAGCTGGCCCAACGAACGGGTCGCCAACCCGGCCGCGTGGACCACCGCCGCCCGCACCTACAACGTCCTGCAACTGGAGAACCCGCAGTACGCCGCCCAGGTCAACCCCGCCCGCGCCGAAGCGGTCGCCGCCGCCGGAGACCGGATCAACAACCAGGTACGCCGATTCAGCGCCCCGGCCGGCAGCGGCACCAACGCCCTGTTCACCAGACTCGTGCA
Organism: Solwaraspora sp. WMMD406; assembly: GCF_029626025.1. NCBI lineage: Bacteria > Bacillati > Actinomycetota > Actinomycetes > Micromonosporales > Micromonosporaceae > Solwaraspora > Solwaraspora sp. WMMD406. The sequence continues at coordinate 254,095 of NZ_JARUBF010000001.1, read as the reverse complement.
GGACTACCGCGACGCGATGAGCGGCTGGGCGGCCCAGGTCGAGGAGATCCGGCAGGCCGTGCTGTGGAACGGCCACGACGTGCCGATGCCGCAGTACGACCTGTGGGGCACCGCCGACCAGGCGGTCTCCGCCCGGATTCCGGAAGCGTCCACGATGTCGTCGTGCGTCGGCACCCAGGGTTCCCGCGCGATTCCGTCCACCCTGCTGCGGGCCACTCTGCCCAACGCCTACCACCTGGCCGACCACGGCCTGCCGACCGCCAAACGTCCCCAGTTCAACACCTGCTACGAGGCACGCTTCGTCAACGTCGTGGAGAACGAGGGACCACGCTTCCACACCACCAGCGGCGACCTGCAGGTCACCGTACGGTCGCGGGTCAAGTGGCACGGCGGTGACTGGCAGGTCGCGCAGACCGCCACGCGGGTCCTCCCGATCGGCGTCTACTGCTCGTGGGACGTACGGTCGCACGAGCCGAACGGCTACTGCTACGACGAGATCCACTACCTCAACCAGCGGTGGAACAACACGTACCGGCCGGCGTTCGAGTCGGCACCGGTCGCCCCGGTGGCCGCCGCGACCGACGCCGCTCGGGCCAAGGCCGCCGCGATGCTCACCGGCCGGCAACGCTTCTTCTACCGGGTGCTGCTCGACGGCAGCGGAGTCAACCCACCGGCCGGCGGGTTCGGCTACGACAACTCCCGGATCCTGTGGGAGCGCGGCAAGAAGGTCACCGACGCGGTTCGCCTGCTGCAGGCGTACTCGGAGCTGGGCTGGGCCAAGGCGTTGGAGTCCGACGACGAGATGAGCGGCATGCTGTTCGGCACCCGTTCGCTGCCCGGCGACTGGGCGCGACCGCGCACCGACGTCGACCAGACGGTCAACCAGCACTTCCAGAACACGTTCCGGCAGGCGCTGGTCAACTACGACGGCTGCGTACAACCGGAGCCGTGGGACCCGTGCGCCGACGACCGGTCCGGGTTCGACCCCCGGACGGATCAACCGCAGTACGGTTTCGCCTGCCCGGTGGCGGACGTGCCGGGCAGACCACGGGATCCGATCGGATCGTGCCTGGTCAGCGTCGGCAGCATCCGGGTCGGGCTGCTCGCCGACCGGTACGCGTACTGGTCGGGGCGGATCGCCGCCGGCGGTCACGTCGAAGGACTGCCGAAGGTGACCGCGTCGGTCGACTACACCCGCGCGGTCAACGCCAGCCTGCACTGAGCGTCAGCGCCGGCCAGCCCGCACGGATCAGGCGGTCGACCGGGGTGGGTCGGGACGACCGGGGGGCGTCCCGACCCACCCCGCACCAGCACAATCGACACACCCAGCACGTGAGAGAGGACAACCGATGAGTCTGGACCTCGGCGGCGGCCCCGACAGCCGAATCCTGCTGATCGCCAGCGACAACACCTTCGCCCACACCTACGCCGACCTCGCCGAACTGCTCGCCGAACCGGCCGACGGCGACAAGTTCGGCGGCGCCGTCGAATTCTTCGATGTCACCGGGCGGCGACTCGCACCGGTGTTCGACCCACAGTGGCAGCTGACCGACCTGCGGCCCGGTGGCGACCCGGCCGACCCGGCCGCCATCCAACTACGGCTGCAGGCCGTCCGCGACCACGTCGAATGGTTCCTCACCACCTACCCGGACTACGCCGAACAGGCCCGGCTGAGCGTCGCCGAAGCCGTCGGCAGCCTGCCACACCTGGGCGGCGGCACCCTGACCGACGACATCGAGCTGATGCCCTGGCACAACAAGGGCAACTCGGGCAACTTCCTGCACAACGCGATGCACGCCGCCGGCTGGGCCACCCATTGAGCGGCGCCGCCCGGCGCCGGCCGTACCGATGGCCGTTGATCGTGGCGACGATGACGGTCGCGCTGGGCGTGTTCGCCGGCCAGCTCCACCAACGCGCCGACCTGCTGTTCGGCCCGATCGCGCTCACCGCCGTCTTCGCCGCCGCGTTCACCGCCCTCGGCGGCCTGGTGCTGGCCGGGGTGCCCGGCCACCGGGTCGGCCGGTTGATGCTCGCCGCCGGTCTGCTCGCCACCGTCGAGGTGGTGGCGTTGAGCTGGCTGACGTGGCTGCCGCTGGCCTGGCTGGCGCAGTGGCTGTGGTGGCCGCCGTACACCCTGGTGTTCCTGGCCCTGCTGGTCTTCCCGGACGGGCGGCTGCCCGGCGGGGCGCGGTGGCGGGCGGTGGCCGGGGTGCTCGTCGGCGGCGCGGTGACCGCCACCGTCGGGTTCGCGGTCGCCGCCGTCGACGACCCCCGTGGTCTGCTACTGACCGGCGAACTGGCCGCCACCGGCCGAGCCCGGCTGTTCGTCCAGATCGCCCTGGTGGCGGTCGCCGTCGAACTGCTCGCCGTCGGCGCGGTCCTGGCAGCCCTGGCCAGCCGGTGGCGGCGGGCGCTCGGCGAGACCCGTCAGCAGCTCGCCTGCCTGCTGATCGCCGGCGCGCTGTTCCTGCTCGGACTGGTCCTCGACGGGCTCAACCTGGCCGGCGCCTGGGTGCTGATGGTCGTCGCCATCCCCGGCGGGCTCACCCTGGCGGTCCTGCGCTACCGGCTCTACCAGCTGGAACAGGTAATCAACCGGACCCTGGTCTGGATGGTGATGAGCCTGCTGGTGATCGTCGGTTTCGTGGCCACGGTCGCGGTGCTGCGTGACCTGGTCCTCGGCGGCGACACCTCCAACGCGTCGCTGGTCGCGACCGGACTGATCGCGGTCACCTTCGAACCGCTGCGGCACCGGGTGCAACGCGGCGTCAACCGGCTGCTGTACGGCGACCGCGACGACCCGTACGGGGTGTTGACCCGCCTCGGCGGGCTGCTGGCCAACACCGTGCAGCCACACGCCGTACCGGCGCTGTTGACCGGCACCATCGCCCGGTCGCTGCAGGTGCCGTACGTCGCCGTCGAAGTCGACCAGCGGCCCGGCACCGACTCGGCCGGGGCCGACCTCGTCGCGGCGGTCCACGGCCAGCAGACCGGATCGGTCGAACGCTTCGACATGGTGACCCACGGCGAACGGATCGGTCAGCTCGTGGTCGCGCACCGCCGCCCCGGAGACCGGTTCACCCCGGTGGAACGGCGACTACTCGCCGACGTCGCCCGGCACGCCTCGGTGGCGGTGTCCACCGCCCGGCTGATCCGCGAACTGCGGGACTCCCGCGAACGGCTGGTCCTGGCCCGGGAGGAAGAACGCCGCCGGCTCCGCCGGGACCTGCACGACGGTCTCGGTCCGACGTTCGCCGGCATGTCGATGCAGGTACGGGCGGCCAGCAAACTCGCCAGCGGTGCCGGACGGCTCGGGCCGATCCTCGACGGGCTCGCCGATGATCTGCGTACCTGCACCGCCGAGGTCCGTCGCCTGGTCGACCAGCTCCGGCCGGCCGCCCTCGACCAGGGGCTGGAATCCGGGCTACGGGCCGAATGCCAGCGCTTCGACGGCCCCGGCCTGCGGGTACGGCTGACCGTCGGCGACGACTTGCGGGAACTGCCGGCGGCGGTGGAGGTGGCGGCGTACCGGATCGTCACCGAGGCCCTGTCGAACGTGGCCCGGCACGCCCAGGCCGACCGCTGCGAGGTCCGGGTCCGCCGCGTCGGCCGGACACTGTCGTTGGAAGTGGCCGACGACGGCGTCGGCGCTGCCCGGCCCCGGCCCGGCGGAGTCGGGCTGGACTCGATCCGGCAGCGGGCCGCCGAACTCGGCGGCGGCAGCGAGATCGGCGACGGACCGGACGGCGGGACCGTGGTACGGGTGACGCTGCCGGTGCCGCAAGATGGCCGGTGAGGTAGCCGGTGGACAGTGAGGTAGCTGGTGGACGGTGAAGGGGCGGGCATGCCGGACCAGGCGCGAGTGTTGATCGTGGATGATCACCCGGTGGTACGCCGTGGTCTGCGCACGATGCTCGACGGCGAGTCGTGGGTGGGGCAGGTGCTGGAGGCGGCCTCCTGCGCCGAGGCGATAGCCGCGGTCGCCCACGAGCAGGTGACCGTGGTCGCGATGGACATCGCCCTGCCGGACGGGGACGGGGTGTCGGCCACCGAGCGGATCCTGCGGCACCGGCCGCGAACCGCCGTGCTGATGTTGACCATGGCCGACGACGACGAGTTGGTGGCGCGCGCGATGCGGGCCGGCGCCCGGGGCTATCTGCTCAAGGACACCGATCCTGACGTGGTGGTCGACGCACTGCGTACCGTCGCGGGTGGAGGTTTGGTGTTGGGGCCGGGCATCCGGCTGGCCGCGCTGGCCGGCGAAGCACGGCGACCGGCCGCGCTGCCCCCGCCGTTCGACCAGCTCACCCCGCGCGAGCGGGAGATCCTGCGGTATCTGGCGGCGGGGGAGGGCAACACGCAGATCGCCCGCCGGTTCGGCCTGAGCGCCAAGACCATCCGTAACCAGCTTTCGGCCGTCTTCGCCAAACTGGGTGTCGGTGACCGGGTGCAGGCTGCGCTGCTGGCCCGCGACGCCGGCCTCGTCGGGCCGCCCGGCTCGTCCGAGCCGAGCCGGTCGCCGGGGCCGGGGTGACCCGATCGGTGACCGACATCAGCGACCAGCGACCCGCGCCCCAGCGACCCGCGCCCGATGCGAATCAGGGGCGCGGCGACATCGCCAACACCTGAACGCGGTCGATCAAGGAATCCTCGGCGACACCGAGCGTCGCGCGCCGGTACCTGGCCACCGGTTCGAGCCGGTCGACGGTGCAGTGTCCCCGGCCCGGATCACCGACCAGCACCCGTACGCCCTGGTCGGTGTGCCGACTGAGAAACGGCAGTACCTGGGCCGCCAACTCGCCGCTGTAGAGGGCGTCACCGGCCAGCACCACGTCGACGTCGACGAGGCCCTCGTCGAGCAGATCGTCGCGCGTGATGGTGACGCGCACCTCGTTGGCGATGGCGTTGAGACTGATCGCGGTCGTCGCGTACGGGTCGATGTCGTTGGCGGCGACGGTGGCCGCACCGGCCATGGCCGCCGCGATGGCGACCAGGCCGGATCCGGAGGCGAGGTCGAGCACCCGCCGGCCGGCGACGACCTCCGGGTGGTCGAACAGATACCGGGCCAACGCCTGACCGCCGGCCCAGGCCGAAGCCCAGAACGGCGGTGGTAGTCGGCGACCGGCCGCTGCTTCGAGCCGGGCCCAGAGCAGCGTCGGGTCCTCGGCGAGGTACAGCCGGATCTCCGGGGCGAGCGGGACCCGGGTCAGCCTGAGCTGATCGGCGCCAGCGTCGCCCGAGCCGGCGGCGTCGGCGAAGAGCTGACGCTGCAGGGCATCCGAATGACGACGAAGGGCGTCGGGGGAGAGGTGCCCGCCCTTGGGTGACGCTGGCGTCGGCCGCGTCCCGAGGGACGGGGACAACCTCAGATCACCCGGATGTTGGCGGCCTGCAGGCCCTTCTGTCCCTGTTCGACGTCGAACTCGACCCGCTGGTTCTCCTCGAGAGTGCGGAAGCCGCTGGACGCGATCGCCGAGAAGTGGGCGAAGACGTCGGGCTCTCCGCCGTCCTGGGTGATGAAGCCGAAGCCCTTGTCGGCGTTGAACCACTTGACGGTGCCAGTTGCCATGTCTGCTCCTTGCCGGGTGGCGGATCCGCGACGTGCGGATCCCCTGCTGCCGCACTCATCAATCCATCCGGTGAGACCGGCAGAGTCTGCCAATGCCCGACGGTTCTGACACCCGGTTGCTCCGGTGCCATGTGGAAATCAACTGCAACCCGGCAAACCTAGCATGCCGAGGGGGTCTTGGAGCGCCAGTGCGCTTGCCCGACTCGGCGATCCTGATGTCGTGGGCTTCAGCGCGTTTCTGCTGTACGTGGTGGCGGTGCTCAGCGCCGTGCTGTTCCGGCGCGGCCAGCTGCGGTGGCGACGGCTACGGAGCCGACCGGTCCTCACCTTCGCGCAGGTGGCAGCCGCACGGCCGGGCACCAAGGTGATCGTCACCGGTCGGACGGGCAACGGCCGGCTCGGGTACGGTCCCTTCTCCGGCGAGCCGTGTGTCTGGTATCAGATCGTCCGACGGGCGACCCGCGAGATCAGCTCGGAGGCCACCGAGACGACCGAGACCGTCGAGCAGGAATGGGGCGACCGCCACCTCTACACCGACGATGGCGACGCTCCGACCCGCATTCCGGTCACCGTCACGCTCGGTCGGCAGAGCCTGTTGGCCAGCCGGTCGCCGATGATCCGACAGTCGGTGGCAGACCGCGACGGCGGCACGCGTCCGGGAAAGAGCATCACCTACCGGTTGCACGAGTACGTCGTCGTGGCGGACCGGCCGGTGACGGTGGCCGGCGTGGTGCGCCGGCGCGGGGCCGAACCGGAGCTGGCGCGGGACGACTGGACGGACGGGACGGTCGTCGGCGCGGAGCCGTCCGAACTGTCGACCCGATACGCCGGTTTCCAACGATGGTCGTTCGGGATCTCGCTACTGTCGGCCGTCCTCGCGGTCCTGCTCACCATCGCCGCCGTCGGGTGATCCGTACCCGTCGGGTGGGCTGACCAGCGTCGGCCAGCCCACCCCGACCGGGCAGCTGGCGTCGGCCAGCCCACCCCGACCGGTCAACCGGCGGTGCCGACCAGTCCGAGCCGGGCCGCCGCCCCGACCGCGCTCGCCGGGAACCGTTCCAGCAGGTCGGTCACGGCCGGATGCGGGCCGGCCGGGTCGACATCACCGGACAGCGCGGCCGGTCGGTGCCCTGAGGTCGCCGTACCGATCGGCTCGGCCGCGCAGTCGAGCAGGTCGGCCACCGCGACGCCGGTCAGCGGAAAGCCGGCCAGCAACTCCGGCACCGGACCAGCCATCGCGTACCGCGCGATCCGCCCGCCGGACGATCCGCCCGCCGCCGGCGAGGTCGCCGCCGACCCGCCCGCCGCCGAAACCGGCGTCCACGGCGGCGCCCAGGCGTCCAACGCCGGCAGCGTCGCCGGGAAGGTCCGACCCGCCTCCCGGACCAGCACCGGCAACAACTCGCCGGCCTGATCGCGCAGCGTGGTCAGCAGCGTCGGCAGCCAGGGCAGCAGCACCCGATCGGGCAGCTGACCGAACGCCGCCGACAACACCTCCACGACGAACGGTGCCAACGTCGGCACAGGCTCCAACGCTTGCACGAAGCCACTCAGGTAACGCGGAAACGCCCCAACGGTCAACGGGCTGGCCAGCAGCTCCGCACAGCGGGCCCGCAACTCGGCCAGCGGCAACTGACCAAGCTGGGACTGCGCCGCCCACAGCAGCGCCACCTTCGCCGGGGCCTGCGGATGGGACTGGCGTACCGCCAACTCCAGCTGTGCCCGGTCGCAGCCGAGCGCCATCGCCAGGCTCTCCATGCTCATCAGGAAGCCCAACATCGCGGCGACCTGACGCAACCCGGTCTCGTCGTCGACGAACGCGGTCGGCAGCAGCGTGCAGTAGTGGGCGTACCCGGTGGTGACGAACGCCTGACACCAGGCCGGCAGCTCACCGCCGCCGGTGGTCCGGTAATACGACAGCAGTGACCGGATCCGGCGCAGCACCTCCGGGGCGTGGTCGACGGTACGTTCGGCGGCCAGCAACTGCACCGCGCGGGCACCCAACTCGTCGGTGAACCGCCGGTTGCGCAGATAGAGCAGCGAATCCTCGACCGCCGCGAGCGCCGTCGACGCCGTCGCCTGCGAATCCCAGGCGGCCTTGCGCAGCCGCAGCTCCAAGACCTGCTCGATGCTGACGCCCTCGTAGCCGAGCTCGATGATCGACCGCTGGTGACGGCCGATCGCCACGTCCCAGCTCTCCTGTACGGACTGCTCCCCGAGCCGCCGTTCGCCCATGATCGGGCGCACCGCGTCCGGCGGTAGCAGCCGACGCAGCATCCACAGCAGATCGGAGCAGGCCCGCAACGTGGGCTCGCCACGCAGATCCAGCAGCGCCCGCTGCACGGTCCGTTTCCGCAGGTCCAGCCCGAGCGGGGCCAGCCGGTCGTAGACGTCGCGGGCCAGCGGCGGCAACGCGTCGTAGCCGACCCGGCCGATCCGGTCCCCACCGAACATGATCTCGCAGAGCCGGCGGACGTCGCGCCGCCCCGGCACCACGTCCTTTTCGATACAGGTGACGGCGGCGTCGGCGAAGTCGTACGGGGTGGGCCGCCGCCGGTTGCGCATCCCGGCCAGCAACACCGCCGTCTCGAAGATGGCGATCGCGTCGGCCGTACTGGCCAGGTAGCTGTTGCGCCGGGCCAGCCGCACGATGTCGACACACCAGCCGAGCAGTTCGGTCTCGTCGAGCTCACCGGGCCGCGACGGGGTGGCCAGGAAGCTGGTGAGCCGGTCGGCGCCGCCGCCCGCCGCGCCGGCGGTGGCTCCGGCCGTCGCCACGGCCGCCGCCTTCGACTTGCGGGCCGTACGCTTGCGGCCACCGGCCTGCCCCGCTAACCGGTACGGGGTGACCTTGCTGGCGGTCAGCGCCTTCTGCCAGGTGGCGGCGGCGATCGACACCGCGCCGCCGGCCAGCCCGAACTGCGCCTCGATCGCCGAGTGGCTGGACGGGATCAGCCCGTACCGCCACTCGGTGCCGGTGCGCGGGGTGATCTCGAAGGACGCGGTCGACCGTACGCCGAACTGCTCGACCCGGCTCGCCGCGTGGAACGCGCCGCAGACGTACAGGCAGTCGGCCGGGTCGACGCCGGAGGCGGCCAGGTGCTCGCGCATTCGGGTCCACATGTAGCGTTCCCGGTCCTCGTCGCGGTCGGTGCGCCGCGCGTCCGCCGGCCGCAGCCGCCGGAACAGGCTGCCGATCATGACCATGACCTGCCGGTACGTGTCGTGGTCGGCGCCGATCAGCGGCTGCTCGACGTACTGGTCCCACCATTCCGACCAGTGCCGCACCTTGCCGTGGTGCAGCAGGTACGCCTCCAGTTCGGCGAAACCCGGCCGCAGATCGCCGATCTCGACCCCGACCGCGTCACCGTGCAGCGCCTTGTCGTCTTCCTGAGTCGGGTCACCCGCGTCGTCGGCGTCCGTCGCCGGGGTCGCCGCCGGCCCGTCGTCGGGTGGGGACTGCCACTGGAAGACGTGGTCGGTGGAGCGGTCCACCAGCAGCAACTCCACCCCCGGCGTCTCCAGGGCGTACGCGATCGCCTGGTACTCGGCGGACGCCTCGGTGATCGGCGCGATCACACTCAACGGTCCCGCCCCGGCCGGAAACCCGTCGAGGTCGCTGGCGAACGCCTGCAACGCCACCGGCAACTCGCAGTTGCGTAGTTCGGTCAGCAGCGGCTGCAGGTCCTCGCAGAGCTCCAGGTAGATCACCTTGGGCTGCTTCTGGTGCAGCCGGCGGACCATCGCCAACGCCGACGACGGCGAGTGGTGACAGACCGGGAAGATCTCCAGCTCCTCGGCGAGCGCCCGGTCGACGTCGTCGACCATGCCGGCGAGGATGCCGGTCAGCGCGTCCGGGGAGCCGGCGAACGTGGTCGCGGCGTTCGCCAACTGCTCCCGCAGCGCCTCGAACCGGCCGGGTGCCGGCTCGCCGACCGCGGCAGAGTGCACAGCCGGCGTACTCACGACAGGGTCGCGATGCTCTGCCGGCCGCCTTCGAGGAAGGCCGGCCACTCGCCGCCGTCGGCCTTGCTACGCGGCTCGATCACCCCGTGCCAGAACTTGTTGAGGATGGCCAGGTCCTCCGGGCTGCGCCGGGCCAGCGAACCGACCATCGAGCCGGCCAGGGTCTCGGCACGCAGGGTCCGGTCGCCGAAGAACTGGCTGTGCAGGATCGCGTCCTCCAACACCCCGATCTGCTCGGCGGTGGACAGCGCCGACTCCAGCTTCTCGTCGTCGCTGGTCGCCGACGCGGCGGCGGTACGCAGGTCGGCGAAGCTCTGTAGCAGCACGTCGAGCAGGGTCGGCGGCACCTCCAGGTCGATCTGGTGGCGGCGCAGCAGCTCGGCGGTGCGGAACTTGACGATCTCCGCCTCGCTGCGCTTGTTGGTCACCACCGGGATCCGCACGAAGTTGAACCGCCGCTTGAGCGCCGACGACAAATCGTTGACGCCCCGGTCGCGGCTGTTGGCGGTGGCGATGATCGAGAAGCCGGGCTGGGCGAAGACGATGTTGTCCGAGTCCAGCTCCGGGATCGAGACGTACTTCTCCGACAGGATCGAGATCAGCGCGTCCTGCACGTCGCTGGTGGAGCGGGTCAGCTCCTCGAACCGGCCGATCACGCCCTGCTCCATCGCGGTCATGATCGGCGACGGGATCATCGACTGCCGGGACTGTCCCTTGGCGATCACCATCGACACGTTCCACGAATACTTGATGTGATCCTCGGTGGTGCCGGCGGTGCCCTGCACCACCAGGGTCGAGTTGCGGCTGAGCGCCGCCGCCAGCAGCTCGGCCAGCCAGCTCTTGCCGGTGCCCGGGTCGCCGATCAGCAGCAGACCCCGGTCGGAGGCCAGGGTGACGATGCTGCGCTCAACGAAGCTGCGGTCACCGAACCACTTCTGGTCGATGGTCCGGTCCAAGCCGTCGGCGCGTTCCGAACCGAGGATGAACAGCCGCACCATCTTGGGGCTGAGCCGCCAGGAGAACGGCTTCGGGCCGTCGTCGACCGATTCGAGCCAGTCGAGTTCCTCGGCGTACTTGATCTCGGCGGGGGCGCGCAGCATTTCTGCGGACATGACTCGGTTTTCTCCTCATCGGAATGATCGGGCGGTACGGCGAGGTCGGTGTCTTCGGTGTCTCAGGTGAGGAAGTTCTTGAGCTCGGCGACGAGCTTGCGGACGTGCCCGGAGAGCACGGGGGTGCCTTGGTCCTTGAGCCGCTGCCGGAACCACGGATTGACGCTCTGCTGGCCGCCGCTGGAGACCGAGCCGACCGGGATCAGCTTGGCGCCGCTGCGGTGCACCGCCTGCAGCCCGTCGAAGACCTCCTGCGACTTCCACTCGTAGAAGTCGGAGATCCACACCATGACGGTGTTGCGCGGGTCGACGATCTTGGGTCGGGCCAGTTCCAGTGCCGCCGAGCCGTCCGTTCCGCCGCCGAGCTGGGTACGCAGCAGCACCTCGAACGGGTCGTGCACCCACGGCGTCAGGTCCAGCGCCCGGGTGTCGTAGGCGACCAGATGGACGTCCACCTTGGGCAGCCCGGCGAAGATCGACGCCAGGATCGTGCAGTTGACCATGGCGTCCACCATCGACCCCGACTGGTCGACGACGACGATCAGCCGGGCCGGCGTGGTCCGCTTGGCGGTCTGCTTGTAGAACAGCCGGTCGACGTAGAGCCGTTCGTCGGTGGGGCTCCAGTTGGGCAGGTTCTTCCAGATGGTCCGGTCCAGGTCGAGGTTGCGGAACACCCGCTTCGGCGGGATCGACCGGTCGATGGTGCCGACGCTGGTCTGCTGCACCTGCGTCTTGAGCACCTCGGCGACCTCGTCGACGAAGCGCCGGATCAGTGCTTTGGCGTTGGCCAACGCCACCCCGGACAGGTTCGACTTGTCCCGCAGCAACTGCTCGATCAGCGACATGCTCGGCGTGAGCTGACGGGCCAACGCCGGGTCGGCCAGCACCTCCCGCAGTCGCATCCGGCGCACCAGGTCACCTTCGATGGCGCCGAGCACCCCGTCGCGGCGGCCCGGTGTGACCCCACAGGCCTGCTGGTACCAGCCGGCGTCGGCCTGCCAGGTGGCCAACTGGGTCGCGGACACGTCCCCGCTTCCGGTGGCGAAGATGTTGAGCAGCAGCTTCGACGCCAGCGCGGCCCGGCGTACCTCATCGGCCCCGACCTGGTCCGCGACGTCGCCGGCTGCGACCTCGTCGGCTCCGTCGTCGTCGGGTTCGTCCCCTGGCTTCGGTGCGAGCAGGCCGGGCAGCTCGTCGGCCAGTTCCGGGAACCGCTGCACGACGGTGTCGACCGAGACCGACGGGTCGAGCAGCGCGGCCGGCAGGCCGACGTCGTCGACCACCGCCGTGCTGGCCCGCTCCAACGCGGCCTGCTCCTGCCCGTCGAACAGCCGGGCCAGCAGCCGCCAGTAGAGCACTTGCCGCCGGTTCTCGTGGTGATTCACCGAATGGGTCATTTTCGCAACAACCGTCCTGCCCGTTCCCGCAGCACCGCGATGGTGTCGCCGGAGCGGGCCACCGCCTTGGCCACCTTGGGGTCGGTCGGTCCCTGCGCCCAGTCTCCGGTGTGGACGTCGACCTTCTTGCGCTTTACCGTCGTCTGTACGCCGGTCGGCTGCACCGACCAGCCGCCGCCGACGGCGGTGCCGGCGGTCGCGGTGTCGGTCGCGGCGGCGGTGCCGCCGCCGGCATCGTCCCAGCGCAGCAGCCCGACGCAGGCCGTCGAGGCGGCGACCAGGTCGGCGGTGAGCGGGCCGCAGCCCGGCAGCCGGTCGACGTCGACCGCGATCCGGGTGCCGTCGAGGTCGAAGGTCAACCCGCCCTCGGTGTCCACCGTGTAGCCGTCCAGCAGCACCGGCTCGGCGATCGTGGCCGGATGCCGGTCCAGTGGCGGCACCGCCGGGGCGAGTGCGTCGCCGAGCCGCACCCGGGCCGCCGCGAACGGATCGGCTGGCGTACCGGGCCGGGCTTGGTCGTCGCGCCACACCAGGTCACCGCCGGGATGCAAGGGCAGGTCGGTGACGTCCAGGCTGAGTCGCCCGGCCAACGCGGCCAGCAGCACCGGATGCTCGGCGAACAACTGCCACAGCGCCGGGCCGACGATCGTGTCGACTTTGGCGGCGGAGACGTTGACCCGGACCAGTCGCGCGGCGGCGTCGCCGGCCGGTCCGCCGTCCGTCTCCAGCAGGGCGTGGACCTGCAGCTGTACGGCGGTCGAATGCTCGTGTACGTCGACGCCGAGCGGCAGCAGTCGACCGGAGACCGGCTCCGGCGCGGCCGGTTGGTCCGGTGGGCTGGTCGCCAGCATGCTGCGGGTCCACAGGTCGGCCCAGCGGCGTACCGGCAGCCGATCCATGGTCGCCACCGGGCTGGCGTAGGCCAACTCGGCGGCGAACCCGTCGAGTAGCACCGCGCAGCGGCGCAGCGCCGGCTCGGCCAGCAGCGCGTGCAGCGCCTGCTGGCTGGTCGACACCAGGTCGTGGTCGACGTTGCGCCACCCGGTGATGACCAGTTCGGCCAGCCAGGACCGGGCGGCGAGCAGCCGTCCGTCCACCGTACCGGCGGGGGTCGTCGTCGCCGTCCACGCGTCGCGCGTCCGGCCGAGGGCGGTGTCGAGCCGGTCGCGTAGCGCGTCGTGGGTGGCACCGAGGATCGCCGTACGGGCACCGGCCAGCCGCAGCAACTGTTCGTCGCCGATCGATCCGGCGGCCACCTTGTCGACCGCTTCGGCGACGGCGGCACCGAGCGGGGTGCTCGCCACCGCCCCGGCCAACTCGGCCAGCGCCGCCGCCTGCTGCGGGGCGAGCCGGCCCAGGCCGCCGACCAGGACCTGGTCGAAGCCGTCGACCACGGCGAGCGCCTCCGGTACGCCGGCCGGCGTACCGCCGGTGAGTTCGGCGAGCTGTGCGCCGCGCATCAGCGGTTCACCGCCCCGGCCGGGAACCAGTGCATCTCGGGCAGCGCGTCGCTGCTGCCGGGAAGTTCCAGGTAGGACAGATGGCGGAGGAACCGGCTGAACACGGCCGGTGCCGGCGAGGTCGCCGCTATCGTGACGGAGCGGTCGAGCAACCAGATGAGTTCGTGACCGTAGGTGATCTCGCCGTCGGTCTCCAGCCGGAGGAAGCGCAGGACCTGGTCGGCGCCGTACTGCACGATCGCCTCCGCGGCCAGCAGGGTGATGTGGTTGCAGGCCGCGCCGTGCAGCCCGCCGCAGGGCCGGTTGTTGTTGGTGCCGCAGCTCAACTCGTGGGTGCCGGCGGCGATCGAGGAGACGTAGACCCGCTGGATGTCCGACCCGCTGGACACCACGCCCTGTAGCCGTCCGTCCGCCATCTCGACGAAGGGGACCTTCGTCAGCTTGCGGGGTCGTGTCGCGGGCACCACCCGTACCGTGCTGCGCCGCTGCCAGGCGACGTCGTCCGCTTCCACTGAGTTGCCCTCCAGGGGTGTTTCGGTGATCCGTTACGCGAGAAGTTGTATCGAACCGGTGCGACAAACCTGGGGTACGGGCGGCGGACCGTCCGGATCTTGGACCGGCAGGGAAGACGCCGCTATGCTCACCTATCGTCAGCTTGGCCGGAGCGGATAGGGAAGTAATGAGTAGTTCCTGGTTGTCGGTCGAGCAGGTGGCGGATCGCCTCGACCTGCACGTGCGTACCGTCCGTGGCTACATCCGAGACGGCCGGCTACCAGCCGTACGGATCGGCAAGCAGTACCGGATCGCGCCGGCCGACCTCGACGCGTTCACCGGTCGACCGGCGGGTGCCGTGGCTGCGGCGAGCGAGGCGCGGACCGGCATCGAGGTTTCGGCGATCGTCGACGTGGACGCGGTGAGCGCCGGTGACGCCGACCGGTTGAGCACCCTGCTCGTCGCCGGATCGCAGGGCGGGGTCCGGGAGTCCACCGAACCGCCGCTGCGGCTACAGACCGCGTACGACCCGACCCGGCAGCGGCTCAAGATCATCCTGTTCGGTGGCCTGGCGTCCGTCACCGAGATCCTGTCGGTGATCGACACGGTGACCCGCTCGGGCAGCGGCATGTTCCAGACCGGTTCGAACAAGGGAGCGGGCAGCGATGGCTGACGAGATCGTCGAGGTGTCCGGCGTACCGGTGCTGGTCTGTGACCCGGCCGGACCGCTGATCGCCAGCGACCAGGACGCCCTCGACGTGATCGGCCTGGCGTACGCCGCCGCCGAGATCGTGGCGGTCCCGGTGAGCCGACTGGACGAACGGTTCTTCACGCTGCGTACCGGGGTGGCCGGGGAGATCATGCAGAAGTTCGTCAACTACCGACTGCGGCTGGTCGTGATCGGCGACCTCACCGCCCAGACAGCCGCCAGTACGGCCCTGCGTGAGCTGATCGTCGAGTCGAACCGGGGCAACCAGATCTGGTTCGTCGACGACCTCGCCGCCCTCGCCGCCCGCCTCACCACCTGACCCTCACCTGCTGTCGTCGATCGACTGGCTACGGCTGACCAGGCGGGGCGTCGCATGACCGCCGGCCACCCCGCGCAGTCCGGGCGGGAACAATTGTGTGTTCCGCCGTGATCCCCCTGCGGGATCATGATCCCGCAGGGGGATCAGCGCCAAACGGAGTACGGGTACCAGGGCCGGCCGGCTCGGCCCGGGCCGGCGGCCGACGACTCCAGGCGTCCAGACATCAGAGGCGTCCAGACATCAGAGGAGCAGGGCGCGCGTTAGCTCGCCGCACGGCCGGGTACCCGGGCGGCATGCGGCGAATCTGGAGCGGGCTGCTGGCCGGTGCGGCCGGCACCAGCGCCCTCAACATGGTCACCTACCTCGACATGGCCGGCCGGGCCAGGCCGGCGAGCAGCACGCCGGAACGCAGTGTCGGCCGGCTGGCCGAGACGCTGCACGTACCGCTCGGTGACGAGGAAACGGCGAGCAACCGGCGAGCCGGCCTCGGGCCGCTGCTCGGCTACGTCACCGGTCTCGGCGCAGCCGCGCTCTACGCCGTGGTCGGCCCCCGGCGGGTCCCGATCTGGGCGGCCACCGGGTTGCTCGCGGCGCTGGCGATGGCCGGTTCCGACGCCCCGATGACCGTGCTCAAGGTGTCCGATCCGCGTCAGTGGAGCGCCGCCGACTGGGCGTCGGACGTCGTGCCGCATCTGGCGTACGGTCTGGTTGCCGCCGCTGTGCTGCACAAGGTCCACGCCCGAGACTGAGCACGGACGCCGCGCCGGTGCACGGCGTACCACCAGGTTCAGAGCCAGTCGTGCTCGCGGGCGTAGCGGGCGGCGTCGTGCCGGGTCCGAGTCTGGGTCTTCTGCATCGCGTTGGACAGATAGTTGCGGACGGTGCCTTCGGCGAGGTGGAGCCGGGCGGCGATGTCGGCTACCGAATACCCGTCGCCGGTCGCCCGCAGCACGTCGATCTCCCGGTCGGTCAGCGGGCAGTCGTCGATGACGGCGAGCGCCGAGACATCCGGATCGATCCACCGCTTGCCCGTGTGCAGGGCGCCGATGACCGAGGCGATGTGTGCCGGCTCGGCCGACTTGCTGACGAAGCCCTGGACACCGAGTCGGAGAGCCCGGCGGAGCACGCCCGGCCGGGCGTGCCGGGTCAGCATCAGGATGACCTGCTCGGGCCGGGTCCGGCGGATCTCCGCGACGGCGGCGAGCCCGTCCACGCCGGGCATCTCCAAGTCGATGACGAGCACGTCGGGCCGGTGCTGCAGGGTCGCCTGGATGGCCGCCGCGCCGTCGGCCGCTTCGGCGAGCACGGTGATGTCGCCTTCGAGTGGGAGCAGTGCGGCCATCGCCTTGCGGAGCAGGACTTCGTCGTCGGCGAGCACCACGGTGGTCGGTGGGGCGGCGGCCTGCGTCATCGGTCCTCCACACGGGATTCGGCACTGGGGCCGGCACCGGCGCCAGAGCTCGGGCGCGGGAAGGTCGCTGCGGTCAGGAAGCGCCCGTCGGTCTGCTCCACGGTGAGCTCACCGGCGCTGTCGGCCACCCGTTCTCGCAGCGTTGCCAGGCCGCGAAGCTCGGGCAGCGGACTCGGTGGCGCGCCGTCGTTGACCACGCTGATTCCCGAGCCGGACACAGTGATTTTCACCTGGGTGGCCTGCGCGTGCCGCAGGATGTTGGTCGTCGTCTCGCGCAGCACCTGGCCGAGCAGTTCGTCCGCACGGGTGTCGACCTCGGCCTCGCGGTCCACGCGGACCCGGATGCCGGCGGCTTCGAAGAGGTTCTTGGCGTTTTCCAACTCGGCGGAGAGGTTGAGCCGCCGCTGCGCGTAGGCGAGCTCCTTGGTCTGCTTGATCGTGTCGCTGACCAGGGAGTAGATCTCCCGCAGTTCGTTGTCGACCCGGTCGGGGTCGCTGCGGACCAGTTTGCGGGTTAGCGCGATCTTGAGCTTCACCACGTGCAAGGTGTGGCCCTGGATGTCGTGTAGGTCGCTGGCGAACCGGACCCGTTCCCGGAAGACGGCCAGCTCCGCTTCCCGTCTGCGGGACTCCTGCAACTCCTCGACGACGTCGTAGAACCGCTTGTTCGGGAACATCAGGCCGGTGATCACCGCGACCGCACCGGCGGGAAGGACGACGTACTGCAGGAGGACATCGGAGACGTCCTCGGACGACACCAGCAGCCGTGTGGCGCCCACCACGGCGACGTAGCCGACGAGACCCACGGCCGCCGCGGCCCGGTACCGCTTCAGGTGGGGGACGACGAGGGAGCCGGCGAGGGCCAGGCCGTACGACGCTCTCGGGCTGTCGATCACCAGTACGCCGAGGGGCCAGACGGCGGCGGTGACGATCACACAGAACGGGGCGAACCGGGTCAAGTCACGTGCAGTCCACCGTTCGAAGGCCACCAGCGCCCCGATCACGCTCGAGGCCAGGATGACCGCGTCCCACCAGGTGCGGGAGTCGGCCACCACCACGGCAGCCCCGCCGACCGCGAGCGGCGGGACCAGCATGACGAGGTTGAGCTTGCGTAGCCGCCGCCGCGTGGGCTCGGTGTGCTCGGGCATCTCCTGAGTATTCGTCCGGTTCCGGGCTGGCCACCAGTGACACTACGTCACGGGTGCACCGGCGGGAATGTCATCGCGAAGTGGTGACGTGGTCGCACTGACCGGCGGGCGCGCTGAGCGCTGAAATTGACGGCATGTCCACGACACCAGTCATCGACGTCCAACGCCTCAACGTCTCCTACGGTGATTTCCACGCCGTCAAGGACCTTTCCCTCCAGATACGCAAGGGTGAGCTCTACGCCCTGCTCGGTACGAACGGAGCCGGCAAGACCTCGGCGCTGGAAACCGTCGAAGGCCACCGTACGGCGACCTCGGGGGTCGTGCGGGTCTTCGGGCAGAGCCCCCGTGACCGGGCGGCCGTGCGACCACGGATGGGCATCATGCTGCAGGAGAGCGGGTTCTCCCCGGATCTCACCGTGCGGGAGACGGTCCGGCTGATCGGCAGACTCAGCCAGCGGGTCGACCACGTCGACCGGGTGCTCGGCATGGTCGACCTCACCCGCAAGTCCGGCACCCTGGTCGCCCAGCTCTCCGGCGGGGAGAAACGGCGATTGGATTTCGCCACCGCCGCGTACGGTGCCCCGGAGTTGATCTTCCTGGACGAGCCGACCACCGGCCTGGACATCCAGTCCCGCGACGGTCTGTGGGACGTCATCGACAGGCTGCGCGAGGACGGCTCGACCGTCGTGCTCACCACGCACTACCTGGAAGAAGCCCAGCAGCGCGCCGACCGGATCGGTCTGATGCACCAGGGCACGCTGCGCCGGGAGGGAACCGTCGCGGAACTGACCCGGTCCCTGCCGGCCGTGATCAGCTTCTCGCTGCCGGCGGCATCCGCCCCGGCGCTGCCGCTGCCGGCCGAACCGGGCGACGGCGGCACGGTACGCATCGAGACCCTCGACCTGCAGCGGGATCTGCACATCCTGCTGCGCTGGGCGCAGGAGCACACCGTGGAGTTGCGTGGCCTCGAAGCCGGGCCGACCCGACTCGACGACGTGTTTCGCACCATCGGCACCGAATGAACCTCCCCGAACCCGTGACAACCCCATGACAACAAGGACGGACCGCGCCGCCATGCACTCCATCGCTGTCAGTGAACTGACCCAGATCCTCCGGAACCGGCTCGTGCTGGTCACGAGTTTCGTCATGCCCGTGGTGGTCAGCGGGTTCTTCGTCTACCGGCACGACGCCTTCGCGACGCTGGGCAGCCTCGGCTACATCGCGGGGGTGGTGGTGTTCACCGTGGGCGCGTTCGGGTTGTACGCCACCACGGTGACCACGCTCGCCTCCCGCCGGCAGAACCTCTTCCTCAAACGGCTGCGTTCCACCACGGCGAGCGACACCACGATCCTCGCCGGCCTGCTCACCCCGGCGACCGTCATCGCCCTGGTCCAGGTCACCGCGATCCTGACCGTACTCGGGGTGGTGGCCGGCCAGCCGGCGAACGTGCCGCTGCTCGCGGCGGCGGTCGTCGCGACGCTGATCATGTTGATCGGCCTGGGGTTGGCCACCGCCGGGCTGACGAACTCACCCGAGCACGCCCAGGTGACGACCCTGCCGGTCAGCCTCGGGGTGATCGCCGTGACGAGCTGGGTGGGAATCACCGGCACCGAGGATTTCACCCTGCTCAAGCGCCTACTTCCCGGCGGCGCGGCCACCGAACTGGTCGTCGACGCCTGGAACGGCGGCGTCGCCGTGACGGACTCGCTGGTCCTGCTGGCCCCCACCCTGGGCTGGGTCGTCGTCGCCCTCGTGCTGGCCGCCCGACTCTTCGCGTGGGAACCGCGCCGCTGACGGGTGCCGGGCAGATCGACGACGGACCTCGCCGGTCAGTACGTCAGTCCGTGGCCGTAGCGGAACACCGGGTCAGGATCGTCGAACGGCGCGTCCGGTTGCCCGGCCAGCACCGCCCGCTGACTGCGGGGCAGGTCGAACGGCAGCCGGCCGGCCGGCGCCGCCTGCCCGGCGAGCACGTCGACCAGGGCCGCGTCGTCGACGCCGAAGCTGACCAGCAGCGCCGCGACCCGAGCGGCGAGTTCGGTCAGCACCGCCGGCCGGTCCAGGTAGACGTCGACCACGGTCGGTACGGTCGCCGCGATTGCCAGCACCCGGTCCAGCGCGCCGGGCGGGAACTCCAGCGGCCCGGCGTGGAAGTACGCCTCGATCTGGCCGGCCCGCCGCTCGTACGGCGCGGCCAGCCGGAGCACCGCCACGTCCGCCAGGTCCGGCCGCGACACCACCGTCCAGCGGGGCGACAAGGCGGCCCGCAACGGCCCTTCGGCATACACCCGCAGGCCGGCGGCGAGCGGCAGCCGGGCATGGGCACCCGGCGCGGCGTTGCGCAGCAACGTCACGCAGGCCCGCTGGGCGGCCAATCCGTCGGCGCGGGCCGCCGCGTTGCCGACCTCGGCCTCGGCGCGCTCCGGATCGACGTACCGCTGGTCGAACAACCCGAGCCGGAGCTTGTCCCGCAGCACCCGGCCGGCCGACGCGTCGATCCGCTCCTCGGTGACCTGACCGGCGCGGACCAGGCCGACCACCAGGTCCGGGCGGGCCTCACCGCCGAACTGGTCGACCCCGGCGTGCAACGCGGTCCGTAGCCGCTGCCCCGGGTCGAGATGCTCGACGCCCCAGGCGCGGGCCGGCCGGTGCTCGCCCCGGAAGCAGGCGTCGGTCAGCACCCCCCAGTCGGCGCAGATCACCCCGTCGAAGCCGAGCCGGCGGCGCAGCAGGCCGGTCACCACCTCGTGGTTGAACGCGAACGCGACCGGCGGCAGCTCGGTGCCGACCGGCAGCCCGTAGCCGACCATCACCTGCGCGGCGCCGGCCCGTACGGCGGCCACGAACGGCGCCAGGTGAGCGGCGAGGCGGCCACCCGGGTAGGCCTGCTCGGCGCCGTACCGGAAATGGGGGTCCTCGCCGGTGCGGACCGGGCCGCCGCCGGGGAAGTGCTTGACCAGCGCGGCGACGCTGCCGGGTCCGAGCGTCGGGCCCTGCAACCCCGCGAGGTACGCCACGGTGAGCCGGCTGACCAGCTCCGGGTCCTCACCGAACGTGCCCAGTACGCGTGGCCAGCGCGGCTCGGTCGCGACGTCGGCCTGCGGGTGCAGCGCGACCCGGATGCCGACCGCCAGGTATTCGCGTCGGACGGTGTCGGCGTGTCGCCGGACCAGCTCCGGGTCGCCGATCGCGGCCAGCCCCAGCGGCTCCGGCCAGGTGGAGAACGGGCCGGCCAACGCCGCTGTGTTGGGGTTGGCCGATCGGGCGTGCCGGGGGTCGGTGGACACCGTCACCGGTACGCCGAGCCGGGTCGACGCGGCCAGCTCCTGCAGCCGGTTGTGCCAACGGGCCAGCTCCCCGGCCGACGCGGAGCCGACCAGGTTGACGTGGCTGATGTGCTGGTGCGCGACGAGTTCCTCGGCGGCGTGCAGGCCGGCGTCCGGGTCGGCGGTGGCCAGCGTTCCGCCCGGACCGATGCCGATCATCGGGTGGAACAGCAGCCCCGCCTTTTCCGGCAGGCTCATCCGCCCCAACAGTTCGGCCACCCGCCACGGTCGCTGGGTGATGGTCGGCTGGCGGGGCACCCGGCCGACGTTAGCGGGCCGGCAGGGTCGTGGGCGGGTGCCTCGTCGGCGACCGCCGGTTTGGGTGACCCGCGTCGGGGAAGTCGCTAGCCGGGCTGAGGCGCGCCGTGCCTGGTCGGCGGCCGCGCGGTGGGTGCGGGGAGGCGCGATGTCGCGACGACGACGGGTGCTGGTCGTCAGTATTCCCAACGAGGGGCATCTCAACATCCTCAAGCGGCTGGTCCGCGCCCACCGGGCCGAGCACAGCTTCCGGATCGTGCTCGTCGACCGGCAGACCACCGTGCCCCGCCTCGGTGACCTCGCCGGACTGACGGTCTCGGTGCCCGGCTGCCGCGACTTCGTCAACACCCCGGCCGACCGGGTGTTCGACCGGGCGTACCGGCTGTTCGACGAGTGCCTGACAGCGGCCCGTGGTTTCGACCCCGACCTGGTCCTGTACGACTTCTGCGCGGTCGAGGGGCACTTGGTCGCCCGGTATCTGGGCGTGCCGGCGTGGAGTTCGATACCGGGCCTGGTCGGGCCGCTGGTCGACACCGACTACCTGCTCCGCTGTGTGCGGTCAGCGACCAACATGGCGGCGATCGAGCGGCTGGACCGGCGGTACGGGCTCGGTGTCGACCCGGCCGGTGTCGAACTCGTCTCCAACAGCCTGCACCTGCCCGGCGACCTCGACGTCCTCTGGTCGTATCCGTCGGTGACCCCGGCCGACTTCCGGACCAACCGGGCGGCCACCGGGCGGTACCAGTTCGCCGGCTACCTCTCCGATGGTTGGCGACGCCCGGCCGGGCGCGGCGGTCGGCCGCTGATCTACCTGTCGTTCGGCACCGAGGTGCTGGACAACCTGTGGCAGGCCGAGCCACGGCTGGTCGGGGCGCTGCGTCGCTGCGTCGCCGGCCTGGCCGAGCGCTGGGGTGGCGGCGAGGTCACCGTCGTGTTTCCCACCAGAGGGCGGCGGATCCTCGACCGTTATCCGGCCAACTGGACCGTCTGTCACGCCGTCGACCAGCAGCGGGTGCTCAGCCGGGCGGACGTGTTCGTCACCCACGGCGGTGGCAACAGCTTTCACGAGGCGATCCTGGCCCGGGTGCCGATGGTCGTCGTACCGTTCTTCGGCGACCAGCCGTTGGTCGCCCGTCAGGTGCGGCGGTTGGGGATCGGGATCGACCTCGACGCGGGCGCGGGCACCGACCGGGACGCGCCGTACCGGTTGCTCGACGTCGGCTGCGCGGACCGGATCGCCGATGCGGTGGCCCGGGTCCTCGACGACGGGTCCTACCGGGACTCGCTGGCCGGGCTGCGGTTGTCGGCCGCGCCGCTGCCGGTGTGAGCGGGGTGGACGCCGACGGCCAGCTCGGCTTCGGAGATGGTCCACGCCGCGTTGATCAGCCCGATGTGCGACAGCCCCTGGGGGAAGTTGCCGATCGGGCTGTCGTCGCGGCGGTCGACTTCCTCGGCCAGCAGACCCAGGTCGTTGGCGCACCGGGTGGCCCGGTCGAACACCGCCCGTGCCCGGTCCGGCCGGCCGGCCAGGGCATGCGCCTCGGCCAGCCAGTACGAGCAGATCAGGAAGGCTCCCTCGTCGCCGGCGCCGGTCCAGCGTTGCACCAGTCCGTCATGGCCCAGCTCCTGCTCGATGACGTCGATCGTCGACGCCATCCGAGGATCGGTCCCGGGCAGGAAGCCCACCATCGGCATGATCAGTACGCCGGCGTCGAGGTGTGGCGAGCCGAACGCGCCGACGAACGCCTGCCGCCGGGCGTCCCAGCCGTGGGCGAGGATCGCGGCTCGGACGTCTTCGCGGGCCCGTCGCCAGCGGCCTACCTCGGTGTCGGGGTCGGCGTCGATCAGTCGTGCCAACCGGATCCCCCGGTCGAGTGCCACCCAGCACATCACTTTCGAGGTGACGTAGTGCCGGTGGCCCTCGCGGCCTTCCCAGATCCCGGCGTCCGGTTCGGTCCAGCCGGTCGCCGCCCGATCGGCCAGCGCGCGCAGGAATCGTGCCGTACCGGGGGAGATGTCGGCGAGGTGGTCGCGCATGATCCAGGCCCCCTGCAGCACCTCGCCGAGTACGTCGAGCTGCCGCTGTCGCCAGGCGTCGTTGCCGACCCGCACCGGCCGCGAGTCCCGGTATCCGGCGAGGTGGTCGAGGGTGTGTTCGGTCAGGTCGCGCTCGCCGCCCACCCCGAACATGATCGGTACGGGTTGTCCGGCTGGTAGCCCGTGGCCGTTGACGGGCGTGCCGGCCGAGCCGGCCGTCCAGTCGAAGAAGCGGTGCGCCTCGTCCGGGCAGGCGGCGACCCACAGCGCCTGCATGGTGAAGGCGCCGTCGCGCAGCCAGCCGTACCGGTAGTCCCAGTTGGCGGTGCCGCCGACCTCCTCGGGCAGGGAGGTGGTGGGGGCGGCGACCACCGCCCCGGTCGGTTGGTAGGTCAACGCCTGCAACACCAACGCGCTGCGGCGTACCTGGTCGAGGTAGGGGCCCTGGTAGCCGTGGTGCAGTTCCGCCCAGGACCGCCAGGCGGCGATGGTGTCGTCGACGGACGCCGACGGGTCCGGGCCACCGCGCTGGTCGTTGGCGGGCCGGTGGCGGAGCGCGAAGCGGACCGTGTCGCCCTCGGTGAGGGTGAGGCGCGCGCGGATCGTGCCGTCGGTGACGGTCAGCGGCAGGTCGGCGCCGCAGGTCAGGGTGAGTCGGTCGCCGCCGCCGGTCAGTTCGACACCGTCGGTACCGATGCTGGTGGCGGTCGGCATGACCAGTCCGTAGCCGGGTCGGGCCGCCACCTCGACGGCCACGTCGACGGTCCCGGCGGTCGCCTCCACCTGACGGAGTAGTTGGTGTGGTGAGCCGAGCCCGATGCGGTGGCCGCGTTCGCCGGGGCCGAGCGCGAGGGCGTCGGTGACCCGTAGTCGCCCGGTCGTGGTCTGGAAGTCGGTCCGCAGCACCATGGTGCCGTCCAGGTACCGCCGGGTCGTCGTGTGCTCGTCGGCCGGGGCGATCGACCAGTGTCCGGCCTGGGGATCGAGCAGCCGGGCAAAGACGCTCGGCGCGTCGAACCGGGCGGGGCACCACCAGTCGACGGATCCTGCCTGGGAGACCAGGGCTGCGCCCTGACAGTCACTGAGCAGTCCGTGGCTGGCGATGTCGGCCATCACACCGGCTACCCACCGTGGCGGTGATCATGCGGTCTGGTGGCGGTGGGTGAGCTGGCCTCGCGCGTCCCTTCTGGCCCGGAAAGCGTTTGCCGAACTGGATCGATCCGGCGTTTCGCGCACCGCAGCGGCCGTCCATGTTCTCGGCCGTCCCGCTGTGGGGTGTCCCCGGCCGGTTCACCGTCCGGGCAGGGTGATGGTGACGCGGGTACCCGCCTCGCTGAGATCCAGCACCGCCCGTCGGGACAACCGGTTGATCAGGTCCAGTCCCCGGCCCCGGTCGCCGTCGCCGTACGAATGCCCCCGCCACGCACCCCGATCGGTGACCTCGACCCGTACCTGTTGTCGATCGAGCAGCACCACCTGCAGCGCGACCGGGCCGGCCGGCCGACCGTGGTAGGCGTGCTCCAGCGCGTTGATCAACGCCTCGTTGCAGGTGGCGAGGAGCGCGTCGGTCTGGTCGGCGGACATCTCGTGCCCGGCCGACCATCTCCGCAGCGCCTGGCGGGTTGCCGCCAGATCCGCCGGCGACGACAAGGTAGCCCGCAGCACCGTCGCCTGTTCTCCATCGGTCGGCAGCCCGCCCAGGCGTACACAGACCACCACGATGTCGTCGGTGATCGCCTGGCCGGCGGTCATGTCCGTGAGCAACCGGTCGCACCATTGCTGCGGCTCGTCACCGGGTAGACCGGCGGCGATCGTGCTCAGCCGACCCAGCCCGGTGTCGATCACTTGGTCCCGGCGCTCGATCAGGCCGTCGGAGTACCACACCAACAGCGCGCCGTCCGGAACGCGCAGCTGTGCCTGCCGGCGCGTCCAGGGAACGAGCCGTAACGGTAGGGACCGGGCGCCGGTCAGGTAAGTGGCGACGCCGTCGGCGACCAGCAGCGGCGGTGGATGTCCCGCGCAGGCGTAGGTCAACAGCCGGTCGGTCGGGCTGTACTCGGCGTAGCCGACGGTGGTGTAGTCGGCCCCGGCGATCGTGCCGCAGGCCGTGTCCAGCGCCTCCAACACCTCGACTGGTGCGGCCCCGGTCCGCGCCACCGACCGTAACGTCTGCTGCAGCCGGCCCATGGTGATTGCCGCCGACAGGCCGTGGCCGACCACGTCCCCGACAGCGATAGCGACCCGGTTTCCGGGCAGTTCGAACACGTCGTACCAGTCACCGCCGACGTCGCGGCCCCGTTCCGCCGGCTGGTAGCAGACGCCGGCGGTCACCCCGGGGAGGTCGTCGGAGATGTCCGGCAGCAGCGACCGCTGCAGTTCGTGGGCCGCCGCGTGCTCGGCCTCGTACAGTTGCGCGCGTTCCACCGCCTGCCCGGCGAGTTCGGCCAGGGTCTGCGCGATGGACGCCACCTCCGGGGAGATCGCGTCGTCGTGGTGGAACGCGAACGCCAAGGCACCCAGGCAGCGGTCGCCAGCCCGGATCGGCAGCACCAGCAGACTCCGGATGCCGGGCTCGGCCTGGGTCGCGGCCAACTCCGGATAACGGGCGGTCAACGCGGCCAGCGACGGGAGCCGGATCGGCCGGGCCGTCCGTACGGCGTCCACGATCGGCACCCGGCCGCCCGCGTCGAGCGGGAGTTCGGCGAAGCGATCGGCGACCTTCTCCGGTACGGCGTCCGTCGTCCAGGTCCGCAGGCGTCGACCGCCGCCGTCGGTCAACGCCACCGCGCCGTGGTCGGCGACCAGACTGACGCCCTGCTCGACCAGGACCCGGACCACCTGATCGGAGGTGGCGGCGGTGGCCAGCCCGGCGGTCACGTCCTGCAGCGCCTGCAGTCGTCGGCGGGCGGCCACCTCCCGGCGGGACTCGGCCTGCGCCCGGTCGCGTTGCGCGACCGCGACCGACAGTGCCCACGCGCCGAGCACCACGACGGCCAGATAGACCTGCAGGGTGGCCGCCTCCAGCCGGGGCTGGCTGGCCAGCCCGGACCACGGTCCACGGCCGGCGGCGCTGAGCAGGTTGGCGAAGAAGGCCATCACGAAGCCGGAGGCGCCGACGGTCGCCACCCGCCCGCGGAACCCGACCGCGAGCAGCACCGGCACCGGCAGGTAGGCCAGCGGAACCTCCCGGGGCCAGAACCCGACGACGGTCAGCGCGGCGGTGGTGCCCAGCGCGGCCACCCCACGCAGGGCTCGGCCGAGCCGGAACCGGCCGCGTGCCGAGTCGAGGCCGACCAGCGCCGCGCCGAGCGTCAGCACGGCCAGACCGTCGCCGGCCCAGAACCGTCCGAACGCCGCCCACCAGCCGGCCTCCATCGACAGCACGCTGGTCGAGGCGCCGATCACCGCGCCGAACAGCGGTCCCGCGCCGACCGCGCAGCCGAGGAACGCGACCGCGTCGCGGTAGCGGGTCAGATCGATCCGGTCTGGCCGGAAGTGCCGCAGCAGGGTGGCGCCGACCAACGGTTCGGCGACGTTGGTCAGCACGAATCCGGCGGCGGCCATCGGGTCGAGCCCTTGCCAGAGGTTAATCCCGAATTCGACCGTGCCGGCCGCGCCCAGCACCCAGACCCAGTGCCTGCGCCGGACCAGGATCAGCGCGCCGAGCGTCACCCCGGCGGGTGGGAAGAAGACCGCCCCGACCGCCGAGGCGTGGAACAGCAGCCAGGCGCAGCCGGAACCGATCGCGTACGCGGCCCCGACGGTGAGCGCGATCCACAGCGGGGCCAACGTTCGCCAGATCCGGCCGGGCCGGTGCGTCCGCGCCGGGCGGGCCACTGTTGTCACCGTCCCAGCTTTTCACGCCGCTCCAGACCTGCCGGATCCACAGTGCAGGTGTCGGGCGACATCGTGGGCGGGGTGTCAGTCCTGTCGGCGCCGCCAGTCGGTCTCCGTACTCTCCAGGGACTGTTGCTCGGCGAGGCGGATGTCGCGGATCGCCTGACGTTGCGGCCGGGCATGCACGTTTCCGAGGATCACTCCGGTGACCGTGACGACGGCCAGGACCGCGAGCGCGACGAGCGCCGGCATCGCGGCGGCCACCGGTAGCAGCGCGACCAGCAGCAGCGCGGGCGCGACCGCCGGCGTCGCCACTCACTCCGGCCGACGGTTACCGCTCACCCTTGGGCCCCAGACCACGCTCGGTACGCAGGACACCTTCGCGACCGCGTTCGGTCTGCAGGATCTCGTTGGCTCGTTCGTCGGCCCCCGCGTCGTTGGCCTGCCCGGAGTTCTCCAGCTCCTTGCGTAGCCGGGCACGCTGTGTGTCGTATCCCTTGCTGCCTGGACGTTTGCCTGACATGACGCCTCCCGACGGTGACGCTCGCCTGACTCCTGGTCGCCGTCGACTACCCGTGAACAGCCGGATCATCCCCGCCGGGGCGCGGCTGACCGGTCCCTTCTAGTCGGGACTCGGTCGTCCGGCCTGCTGGCTGGCGCTGCGCCCGGGAGTCCTGCCAGGGCCAGCGACCGGTAAGTTCGACTTCGAGTGAAAAGCTCAAAAAGGTACGTACGGCAACAATGAGCGCTAGCACCCCAACACTGCTGAAGGTAGGTGAAATGGCGACGGTGCGGATGATGTCCCCGGCGACGAGGAACTCCAGACCGAGCAGGACCGCGCGGCCGAGGCCCTGCCGATAACGGCGGTAGGCCATAGTCGGATTGTGTTTACGAAATGTGCCGGACAAGAAGCGGACGGTACCGACGACGGCTCCGATCAAGATGATTCCCACGCCGGCCGTGTCGATTGCTGTCCCGACCGTCCTGATCGTCGGCTCGAAGTCCATTTCTCATCCCAACACTCGATGACAGCGCGGATACCCGGACCCGCGTCAATGACACATCGAGTCAGTCGCGCATCGTGGTCAATCGATTACCCAAAAGCCTCCCATGGGTCGACGTGCACGTCCTTGCTACGGTCTTCGACCAGTGCGAGGAAACGAGGAATGGGGGGCGGCGATGAACGGGACCATGGCCTACCTGGTCACCGGACTCGGATGCGTGATCGCGGTCGCCGGGACAGTGACGGTGCTGATCGTCGTGTGGCGTACGCGGGTGCGTTCCAGCGCGACGAAGTCGTCCGGGCGAGGACCGGTGGACCCGTTCCACAGCGGGGACACCGACGCGCTGCGCGGCGATCCACGCCGGCTCGCTCCCGGTGACATCGTGGAAATCCGAGGCCAGTCGTACGCCGTACGGGGCAGTCTGCACTTCGCCGAAGGCAGCTGGACCTGGAGCGAGCACTTCCTCGACGACGCCCGGGGCGCCAAGGTGTGGCTGTCCGTCGAATCCGACCCGGACCTCGAAGTCGTGCTCTGGACCGAGGCCGCGCCCGACCCGGGCCTGCGCCCCGGAGCGCCCTCGATCGACCACGCCGGTCGGCGCTACCGGCTCGACGAATCCGGCCAGGCCCGGTTCACCAGTGTCGGCGCGACCGGGCTCGCGCCCAGCGGGACGGTGCGCTACCACGACTACACCGCACCCGACAACGCCCGGCTGTCCTTCGAGGGGTACGGCGACTCGCCGCGGTGGGAGGTCGGACTCGGTGAGGTCCTGCACCGGGCCGAGCTGATGATCTATCCCAGCGGTGGTCAGCCGTCGACCGGACGGACCGCTTGACATGCTGGTCACGCTCGACGCACCGTACGCCGACACCACCGCCGCCGATCTCAGCTTCGCGCTGGGTCTGCCCGAACAGCCCGCGCTGCACGTTCTCCAAATACCGCTGCCACCGGCTCGGCCGGCCGGGCTGCGGCTGCGGCTACTCGGCGCGTCACACCAGGTGGTGTTCTCCGGTCCCGCCGGTGACCTGATCGAAACCGTGGCCTGCCTGCCCGGTCCGCGCCGGGATCTGCCGCCGCGCGTCGACGACGGCGCCGGCTACCGCTTCGCCGCCCGGATCCGCGTCCTCGACGCGGCCGAACTCACCCGCGAGGTCGCCGACCTGCGGGACCGCCTCGCCGACGATCCACACGGCTTGGTCGGCGTCTTCGCCGGCAGCCCGGACGCGGTGACCGCCCTGTACGCCCGGTTCGGCGAGGACGCGGTGACCTGGCGAACCTGGCACGCCTATCCCCAGACCGCCGAACTCGTCGAGACCGAAACGGTGGTGACGATCTCGTGACTTCCCGTAAATGGATCATCGGAGGCGTGCTGACCGCCCTGGTCGGCGTCGTCGTCTCCTGCTCCGGCCTGGCGTTCGGGACGTTCTCCCCACGGAGCTACGTCGAACGCACCTACACCCGTTCGGTCGTCGACGACATCGGCTCCGACGCCAAGGGCTTTCGGTCCGACCGCGCGCCCCGGCAGGTGATGCAGGAACTCACCCGTACGTTCCGGCCCGACGACCAGCACACCCAGGCGGACCGCTACTACCTGCGGTACGGCGACGATTCGGTGGTGATCCTGCCGTACGCGTTGGGGACGCTGATCCTCGTCGAACGGATGACGACGGCCTACCCCCGGTACCGGTCCACAGTCGGCAACTCCTGGAGCTGGACCCGTGGCAGCACCACCCGCGGCGGCGGTCCCGGCACCGGCAAGTGATCCCTTAACCATCTGGAGCCCCTCATGCTGCGTACACTCTTCGTCGATTTGCTGCTCACCCTCGCCTACGGCGGCGTCGGCCTGGTCCTGATGGCCATCGGCTACGTACTGGTCGACGTGATCACTCCGGGCCGGCTGCGGGACCAGATCTGGGTCGACCGCAACCGCAACGCCACCGTGGTGCTGGCCTCCAACCTCCTCGCGGTCGGCACCATCGTGGTCGCCGCGATCGCCGCCGGAGAGAACGACTTCGTCGTCGGCCTGCTCGGCACCAGCGCGTACGGCCTCCTCGGTCTGGCCGTGATGGCGCTGTCGTTCGTGCTGCTCGACGCCGTCACCCCCGGCAAGCTCGGCGACATCCTGGTCGACGCCGAGGCGCACCCCGCCGTCTGGGTCACCGCCGTGATCCACCTCGCCACCGGGGCCATCGTCGCGGCGGCGATCAGCTGATGTCGAGCGTCGTGGCCGCCGTACCGGGCGGTCCCGACCCTGCCGGCCACGGCGACACCGGTCCCGGTCATCCCGGTCCGGCGGCTCGTGCCGGCCTGTTCGGCCGCCTGGCGCGGCCCGCCGTCCTCGCGGCGGTCTTCGTCTGCGCCGCCTGCGGCCTGGTGTACGAACTCGCGTTGGTCGCCCTCGGCAGCTACCTGATCGGTGACACCGTCGGGCAGGCGTCGATCGTGCTCGGGGTGATGGTCTTCGCCATGGGCGTCGGCGCGCTGGCCGCCAAGCCGCTGCAGGGGCACGCCGTCGCCGCGTTCGCCGCGGTGGAACTCACCCTGGCCCTGCTCGGCGGGCTGTCGGTGTTCGGGCTGTACGCCGCGTTCGCCTGGCTGAACCTGTACGTTCCCGCGTTGGTGGCGACCGCCTTCGTTCTCGGTTTGCTGATCGGGGCGGAGATCCCGCTGCTGATGGTCCTGCTGCAGCGAATTCGCAAACAGGCGGCCGGCAGCGCGGTCGCCGACCTGTTCGCCGCCGACTACGTCGGCGCGCTGCTCGGCGCGTTGGCGTTCCCGCTACTGCTGATCCCGATGTTCGGTCAACTGCGCGGCGCTCTGGTGGTCGGCCTGGTCAACGCCCTGGCTGGCATCCTGCTCGTCGCCACCGTGTTCCGCCGCGATCTGACCGCCCGTGGCCGGGTGGCGGTCAGCGTGGCCACCGTAGGAGTCGGTGTCCTGCTCGGTGGCGCGTTCCTGATCGCCGAGGACTTCGAGGTGACCACCCGCCAGCAGCTCTACCGCGATCCGGTGGTGCACGCCGAACGCAGCCGCTACCAGGAAATCGTGCTGACCCGGTCGCTGTCGGCGGTCTCCGAACGACCCGATCTGCGCCTCTACCTCGACGGCGACCTGCAGTTCAGCTCGGTCGACGAATACCGCTACCACGAGGCGCTGGTCCATCCGGCGCTGGCCGGCCCGCGCGGCCGGGTACTGGTGCTCGGCGGCGGTGACGGGATGGCACTGCGGGAGGTGCTGCGTTACCCGGACGTGGCGTCGGTGACGCTCGTCGAACTGGATCCGGCGGTGGTGGCGCTGGCGCGTACCGACCCGGACATCCGGGCGCTCAACGGTGGATCCTTCGACGACCCTCGGGTACGGCTGGTGCACACCGACGCCTTCACCTGGTTGCGGACCGCCGGGGACCGCTTCGACGCGGTCATCGTCGACCTGCCCGATCCGGACCAGACGGCCACCGCCAAGCTGTACTCGGTGGAGTTCTACGCGCTGATCCGCAACGTCCTCGCCCCGCAGGCACGGCTGGTGGTGCAGGCCGGGTCGCCGTACTTCGCCCCGCGCGCGTTTTGGAGCATCGAGGCGTCGATCCTGCGGGCCGGATACGTCGGTACGCCGTACCACGTCGACGTGCCGTCCTTCGGCGACTGGGGATTCGTGCTCGCGGCCTCGACCGCCGACGCGGCCCGCGCGCCGACGCTGACCCTGCCGGGTGACGCGCCGACGCTGCGTTTCCTCGGCCAGCGGGTGCTGCGGGCCGCCGAGGTCTTCCCGCCGGACCGGGACCGGATGCCGGTCGAGGCGTCGACGCTGCTGCAGCCCCGGGTGTTGGAATACAGCCGGGAGGCATGGCGGGGCTACTGAGCCGACGCCGGGGTGTCGTCCGGCAGGTATCCGCTGGCCTGCAGGGGCGTCGAGCGCGGCGGAGGGCTCGTCGCAGACCAGCAGCCGGGCGACCCGGTAGAGGCTGCGGGCGGCGACCAGCCGCTGCCACTGGCCACCGGACAGGTCGTGACCGTTCTTGAACTCGCGGTCGAGCAGGGTGTCGTAGCCGTACGGCAGGTCGAGGATCATGTCGTGGGCGGCGGCGGCCCGCGCCGCGTCCTCCATGCTCGGCCCGGCCCAGTTCGCCGGCCTGCTGTACCGGCCGACGAGGATGTTCTGCCCACAGGGCACGTCGATGTCACCCGGAGCCGGTAGGGTGTGGATCCCAGCCGCCGCGATGGGCCACTTTGGACGGTTGCTGCTGGCATCCACCAGACCGCTGATCCCGGTCCTCGACATGGGGGTTCCACCTTGCGCGCAATCCGCGTCGCTGGCGCCAGTGCCAGCGCCGTCGCACTGCTGACTGCCCTCGCAGCCAGTCCGAGTCCCGCCCACGCCGAGCCGGCCATCGCGTCGGCCACCACATCGGCCACCACGTCGGCCAACGCCGCTCCGACGGGTGCGGTCGGCACGTTCAACTCCGTCGGGCCGGCGCGGCTGCTCGACACCCGTATCGGACTCGGTGCCCCGGCCGGCGCGGTCACCGACAACCAGGTGACCAACGTGCAGGTCGCCGGGCTGCATGCCGTACCGGCCACTGGTGTGTCCGCGGTCGTGCTCAACGTCACCGTCACCGCGCCGACCGCAGCCGGGCACCTGACGGTCTTCCCGACCGGCGGGTCCCAGCCCGCGACCTCCAACCTGAACTTCACCGCCGGCAAGACCATCGCCAACTCCGTGACCGTGCCGGTCGGCACCGGCGGCCGGGTATCCATCCTGCACCGAGGCGGCAGCACCCAGGTCATCGCCGACGTGACCGGCTACTACATCTCCGCCGCCGAGGCCGTGACCGGCAGCGAGTACTACCCGTTCGAACCTCTCCGGATCCTGGACACCCGTGATCCCAGCTTCGGCGGTCGACTCGAAGGCGGTCACGTCGTCACCATCCCGATCGACTTCGGTGACTTCTACAACCCGGCCGCCCGAGCCGTCGTCGTCAACGTGACCGCCGTCAGCCCGCTGGCGAACGGGCACCTGACCACCTGGAACGGCATCGGTGACGTGCCGACCGCGTCGACGCTCAACTTCACCGCCGGCCGGACCGTGCCCAACCTGGCGATCGTGCCGGTCGCTCGCTGCCCGGTGCACTACCCCTGCCCCGAGCTGCCGTCGATCGCGATCCACAACGGGTCCGCCATGGGTACGCACGTCGTGGTCGACCTCGTCGGTGCCTTCGACGTCAGCTTCGACGGCTACGGGATGCGGTTCCGTCCGGTGACCCCCACCCGGATCACCGACACCCGGATCGGCCTCGGTGCCCCCGGCGCGCTCGGCCCGGCGGCCACGGCGACGATCACCAGCCCCGGCACGGTCGGTACACAGAACACGTGGGTCCTGTCGGCGAACGTCACCGCGGTGAACCCGACCGCCAACACCCACCTCACCATCTGGCCGCAGATGCCCGGAGTCGGGCAGCCGCTCGCCAGCACCCTCAACCCGTACGCGGGGGAGACCGTGCCGAACGCCGCGCTCGCCTGGATCGGACCAGACTTCCGATTCAACATCTACAACCACGCGGGCTCCACCCACGTGATCGTCGACGTCTCCGGCACCTTCGAACACCTCTACGACGCACCAGCCCGCGCTGACGCCGACGTGGCGGACACCGTGCGGGCCGCCATGAAGCGCGTCGTGACCCCGCAGCCGGCGTTCACCAGCCCGGTGGGCTGACTGTCCGTTTCGCTCACGCCGACCGGCCGGTGCCGGCATCGAACCCGCCAGGGCCGGTGCCGGCACCGGCCGGTCACCACTCCGGGCGACCCGGCCCGGGTCACCACCCGGCGGCGTTTCCCTCTCCTGATCAAGGGGTACGGATGAAGCTGGTGGTCTCCGACCACCGGGACGACGAGAAGAGGGAAGCGGCGACGAACGTCGTCGATCCGTGCAACGGCGGCGTGGGGAAGGTCATGCGGACGTTGGGTGGCCGGTACCGCCTTGACCTGCTGGTCGGCGTGGGCGGCATGTCACAGGTGTGGCAGGCGCACGACGAAGTGCTCGACCGGCCCGTGGCGGTCAAGATGATCGCGGCCGACCGCGCCGACCGCGCCGACCGCGAGACGCTGCTGGAAAAGGTCCGGTGGGAGGCCAGGGCGGCGGCACGGTTGGCCCACCCCAACGTCGCCAGCGTCCACGACTTCGGCCTGGCCGACGGCCCGAACGGGGAACCGGGCCCGTACATCGTGATGGAACTGGTCCAAGGCTTGACACTCTCCGCGCACCTGGCGACCGGAGCGCTCGACTGGCGGATAGCGGTCCGGATCTGCGCCGAGGTCAGCGCCGCGCTCGCCGCCGCCCACGCCCAAGGAATCGTGCACCGCGACATCAAGCCGGCCAACGTCGTGCTCACGCCGTCCGGGGCCAAGGTACTCGACTTCGGCATCGCCAAGGCGGCCGGCTGGGCGGAGACCGATCCCGACGGCAGCCTGCAAGGTACGCCGGCGTTCGTCGCACCCGAGCGGTGGGACGGTGGCGCGGCCACCCCGGCCAGCGACAGCTACGCGACCGGCGTGCTGCTCTACCTCTGCCTGGCGGGCCGGCTGCCGTGGCCGCTGAAACCCGGCATGCGACGGCCGCCCCGGCACATCGCGCCAGAACCACTGCCGCCGATCGACGGACTGCCCGCCGACGTGGTCGACCTGTGCCTCCGCTCGATGGCCCGGGATCCCCGGCTGCGGCCGAGCAGCGTGGCCGCCGCCCTGCTCTGGGCCGACGCGGTGGACGCCCAGGTGTACGTGCCGATCGCCGACCTGACCGTACCGCGTCCCCGGCCGGCTCCGGCACCTCCGTGGGGGAAGCGGGCCAGGGTGTCTCGATGGGACGCCCAGGCCGCGGACGCCGCCACCGACGTGGCCACCGACGTCGCCGACGGCCCGCAGGGCTGGTCACGCTCGTCGTCAGCCTGATTCGCGTCGACCCCTGTCCCGCTTTCCGCCGGCTCCGTACCCACCCGGCCCGCAGTCAGTCGTGAGTGGAATGTAAGGATGGCGACGTGGACATCTACGAAGACACCCGGACCGTTTCCCGAGCCGATCTGGCCGCGTGGCTGCGCCAGCTGGCCAGTCAGCTGGACGACAACGGACAGGTCTTCTACGGAGCAGGCGGCGCGATCTCCGTCGCCGACCAGGTGCGGTGCGAGTTGGAGATCGAACAGGAGGACACCGACGAGTTCGCGATCGAGATCGAGTTCTCTTGGACGAACCCGAAGCAGGCCGCCGGACCGGCCAGCCAGGCGGACCAGCCCGTCGACACCGACGCGGCGGCGGACGACGTCACCGCGGAGTAGTCCGGTCTGGCTTGCGCGGCGGGGCCCGACCGGGGCACCGCCGCGCGCCCGGACCGTCGGCCGCCTCACGCGCCTGCGGCTGCGGCTGGCAGCCAGGCGGCTTCCGGCTCTCCGCCGGGGGTACGGTGCCGGAGCAGACGAGCTCTGGGGCGATACCACTGAAACAGCCTCTTCATCGACAATTTACAATGACCGATCAACGTAATTAGGTATGACCTCGGACGTTTTAGGCTGAGGGCGGCCGTTGGGTAGATCGACGCACGGCAACCGGCGATCTCGTGGATCGGAACACGTCAGCGCGGCCGTCCATGCCGGCGATTGTCCTACTCGTGCGGGTTAGGGGCGTTACTCTTGTCCGGCCTGCCATGCGGATACGTCCGCTGGCGGTCCGGCCATTTCGATGATCAACACTGTCGGTCACGGACAGTGCAAACTCGAGGATCGGTTCGACCAGACCTGGACCGCGCGCCACCATCTATATAGAATCCTGCCCATGTCGGCGGTCGACAGTGGTGTGCCGGCATACCCGGAACGCCGCCTCGCCGACCGAGCCGGGGACTGTGGCCCGGCGCTGAGCTACGGGGGGTATCGGTGAAGATCGCTCTGGTGAACCCGCAAACCGACAACGACGACATGCGGGAAATGTACGTCTATCACGAGAACCTGGCTCTCGGCCTCGCCGCCGCGCTCCTCCGGCACAACGGACACGACGTCTCCATCATCGATCTCCGGGCGGACCGCAAGAACGAGCGGGAGGCGAGCCGAGAGATCACCGAATCCGAATTCGGGCTGATCGGTGTCAGTGTCAACTACGCCACCCTGCCGTCCGCGTTGAAACTCGCACAGCTCGTCAAGATGTCCGGTCCGGCCACCATCGTCTTCGGTGGCGAACACGCCACCTATCTCGACGAGAAGTTGCTCGGTGAATACCGGTGCGTCGACTTCGTCATCCGGGGAGAAGGGGAGGACGGGCTGGTCGACCTGGCGGGGGCCATCGAGAGCGGCGACGATCCGTACGCGCTGCGGGGCGTTTCCTACTTCGCCGAGGACCAGCAGCGGGTCGTGCGCAACCCCAACCGTACCCCGATGCCGTCGCTGGACGTGCTGCCGTTCGCGGCGCGGGACGTGGCCCAGCGGTGCAGGGATCGCGGGGTCCCGATCGAGATCGGCATCCTCGGCCAGCGGGGATGCCCGTTTCCCTGCTCCTTCTGCAACGCCAACCGGTTCCTCGGCAACGACACCATGAGCCTTCGATACCGTTCACCCAAGAACCTGGTGGACGAGATGGAGTCGCTTCTACCGTTCTTCGCGGAGCGCAACCTCCTGCTCCGGTTCTACGACGCCACGTTCGTGACTCGGTCGCTCAACAGTCGCAGCTGGATCCTCGGACTCTGCGCCGAGCTGGAGGAGCGTCAGTTGCGCATACCGTTCGACGTCTTCGTACGGGCGGACAGCTTCGACTTCGACAACCCGGGTGACCTCGCCCTGATCCGTCGATTGCGCGGCGTCGGGATGGTCAGCACCTACCTCGGTCTGGAGGCGGGCGACGACGAGACGCTGGACATCTACAACAAGAAGGTCCACACCAACGCCTCGCTCAGGGCGTTCACCGAGCTACGCAAGCTGGGCGTGTGGGGCTCCACCAACGGCGTGATCACCTTTCATCAGCAGGTTACTCTGCCGCAGATCCGCAACACACTCAGGTTTCTCCGGCAGGTCGGACTCTGCACGGTGTGGAACCTGACTTCCAGGGTGGAGACGCTGCCCGGAATCCGGCTCGGTGATGAAATGTCGGTGAAGCCGCGCCGGTCGGTCTGGGACGTCGCCAACTACGACCTCGACGACCCGGCCGCCACCACACTGCTGCGGATCCTCACCGATCTCAACACCAACTACCTGCTGCCCAGATTCGAGGACCACCTCACCCGTCGACTGCGTGACCTGGTACGGATCAAGTGCTTCTATGACGGACCAGCGGCGTGGGCCACGACCGAAGCACAACTGGAAGCCGGAATCAGCAGGATTCAACAACAGACGTACGCCTTCATGGACGGACTTCTCACCCGACTCGACGCGGATCCACGATGGGCCGGGCCGGCACACGGTGAACTGCTATCGTTCGTCGACGGCCAGATGCGCGCGCTGGGTGCCCTGCAAGCGACGTTCCTCACGACGCTGGCGCCCAACGGCACGCTCGAGCCGGTGCTGGCCTGAGCGCCGATGGCGGCGAAGCGTCGTAGGAGAAGCGGTTGCGGAGTCTGACCTATGCCGCGCTGGTGGCGGCGGCGTTCTTCTGGGGTGGTTCGGCGATCGCCGGCAAGTTGCTGCTGGACTCGCTGCTGCCCGCGTCGGTGACCTTCAGCCGGTTCGCCGTCGCCGCCGTCGCGCTGCTCGCCGTCTGCCTGGCGATGCGGCTGCGGCTGCGTGTCACCCTCCGTGAACACGGTCAGTTCGCGATCCTCGGCGTGGTGGGGGTGACCCTCTGCTATTACTTCTACTTCGAAGGGCTCGCCCGCAGTACCGCGATCAACGCGGCGCTGGCCGAGGCCACGATCCCGCTGGTCACCCTCGGCCTGAGCGTGCTGGCCAGGCGGGAACGGTCCAACCGGTGGCAGACCGCCGGATTCGTCGTCTCCTACCTGGGGGTCGTGCTCATCATCACGCGGATGGACTGGCGGGTGGTCGCGGAGTCCCGCTACAACGTCGGTGACCTGCTACTGATCGCCAGTACGCTCTGCTTCGGCCTGTACAACTTCCTGCTGCGCTGGTTCGCGCCCCGGGCCACGTCCATGGTGCAGACCTACTACATCTTCGCGTACGGCAGTCTGGCTCTCCTGCCCTGGCTGTTGCTCTCCGACGGGGCTGTCCGGGATCTCGGCCGGCTGCCCGGCCTGCCGGCCGATCTGCTGTTCGCGGCCGTTTTCATGTGTGTGGGCTCGTCGGTGCTCGCCTACGTCTTCTTCAACCACGGCATCGAGCAGATCGGGGCGTCCAAGGCGTCCAGCTTCATCAACCTGGTCCCGGTGATCACCATCGTCGCCGCCATCGCACTGCTGCGGGAGACTCCGAGCGCCGCGCAGATCGTCGGCGGGCTGGTCGTCCTGGTCGGTGTCTACCTCGCTAATCGGGCGAAGCAGACCGACCCGCCGATCGAGGCCGTGCCGGCGGCCGAACCGGTACCGTCGGTCGAACCCGTGCCGCCGGCCGCCGAGGCGGCGATCGCTGCCCCGGCGGACGCCCGTGAGAGCCGATAGCGCTCAGGCCGGCAACCAACTTCGGTCCAGTCGCGACGCGCGCGGTTCAGTCGCGGTGCGGCATGGGGACGCCGGCCACCACAATGCCGTACAGGAGATGGTCGGCGATCAGGGACAGTTGCTCGTGCACGTCGGTGAACCGCCGCTCGATCCGCAGCGCCGGAGCGACACCGAGGTGGAAGGCGGCCAGCAGGACCAGCCCGTACGCCGGACCGACCCACAGCCGATGACGCAGGTGGGCCGGGAGTGCTCCGAAGACGATCCCGGCACCGAGGCCGTAACTCCAGTGCGCGGCCGCCAGCAGAGCCGGGTGCCGACTCGGGTGCAGCCGATCGAGCAGCTGTGGTGCGAGCTTCTCCATCACCGACTTCGGCGGGGAGTTCTCCAGCATGTCGAGCGACGTGGTGGCCTGCCGCAGCCCGGACATGGCCATCGCCGCGACGACGCCCCGGGTACCGGTGCGGGCCATGGTGCTCCAGTTGGGTGCCAGTCTCACAGCAGCTCCTCGTCGGCCGGCGGGATGCCGCGGTCGACTACCCCGTCGACCTTCGGGGAAACCCGCAGGCGGTGACCTTCGACAGGTGCCGAAGGTCACCGCCCGCAAGCCGGATCGATCCGCACAGCGCGAAGTCGGTGCTGCCGTTCGTGGTGAAGTCCCACGCGTACGTGATGGCGTCCCCGTCCGGATCAATGGTTCCGGCCGAGCTGAACTGTACGGTCAGCGGCGCGTTGCCGGTGGTCGGATCGGCGGTCGCGGCCGCGATCGGCGCCCGGCCGCCGCCGGCGTCGTACTCGATCCGGTACACCGCCGAGCTGGCGTCACCGCTACCCCAGCCGGTGCCGTAGTCGAGCACGTGGAGGGCGCCGGCTGGCACGCGCGAGCCACGCGCGGGCTCGCCAGGCGACCCTGCTCAGACCCTGCTCACACCTTCGTCCGCGCGAAGACGGTGCCGGCTCCAGGTCCCCGCGTCGTCATCGAAGGCCGTCGTTGCGAGCTTACAGTAGCCACAAATTGAAGTAACTAATCTATAACGGTCTCGAAGCGAGCGTAACCGACCACCGCTGCCCGACCCGGGACGATCGCCGGTCGGTGGCAGTGGTCCGGGTCGTCTTGGCTTTTGTGGTGTTACCGC
The DNA here is from genome assembly GCF_029626025.1 of Solwaraspora sp. WMMD406. Taxonomy (NCBI): domain Bacteria; kingdom Bacillati; phylum Actinomycetota; class Actinomycetes; order Micromonosporales; family Micromonosporaceae; genus Solwaraspora; species Solwaraspora sp. WMMD406. The sequence continues at coordinate 214,342 of NZ_JARUBF010000001.1, read as the reverse complement.
ACGGTCTCGCCCGTGACGCTGGTGGTGTACCGCAAGCGGTAACGGCGGGTCCGGCAGGTCATCGCTAAGGTTGATACGCATCAATGTAGAGTTTCGTCTATGTAATGGTGGGTCACTGGTGACCTGCCGGGGCAGCACTGCGTCCACGACGCGCAACGACGATCTTTGGGAGATCAGGACATGAACGAACATCAGGAGGGCTGGCTGCGGACGCGATGGCGGCGGGTGGCCCGTACCGCCGTGGCAGCGGTGGCCTCCGCCGGGATCGCCGTACTGGCGATCGGGTTCACCGCAGGCGCGGCGTCGGCGGGCGTCGGCCCCGCCGACCGGAGCACGGACGCCTCGATCACCGCCGCGTCGGGGTCTCAGGTCGCCGCCGGCGACCTGCACACCTGTGTGATCCGTACAAATGGAACGCTGTGGTGCTGGGGCAACAACTTCTACGGCCAGCTCGGCGACGGGACCAACACCAACCGGACCAGTCCGGTGCAGGCCGGTACCGTGACCACCTGGGCGAGCGTCGACGCCGGAGGCGGGCACGCTTGCGCGGTACGTACCGACGGAACACTGTGGTGCTGGGGCAACAACGCCAAGGGGCAGCTCGGCGACGGCACGACCACCAAGCGGAACACCCCCGTGCAGGTCGGCACCGGCACCACCTGGGTGACCGTCAGCGCCGGCAACAGTCACACCTGCGCCGTTCAGACCACCGGCACCCTGTGGTGCTGGGGCACGAACCGCCACGCTCAGCTCGGTGTCGGCCTGTCTCCCTCCAAGGCGACCACCCCGGTACAAGTCGGTACGGCGACCACGTGGGCGAGCGTCACGACCGGTTACGCCCACACCTGTGCCGTGCAGACCGACGGCACCCTGTGGTGTTGGGGCAGTAGTTCGGACGGGCAGCTCGGCCTTGGGATTCTGAGCTATCGGGCGACACCGACACAGGTCGGTACCACCGCCACGTGGGCCGGCGCGACGGCCGGCTACGTACACACCTGCGCGGTGCGTGTCGACGGCACGCTGTGGTGCTGGGGCGAGAACGGCTACGGCCAGTTGGGCGAGGGCTCCAGCTCCCAGACCACCCCGCTGCGGGTCGGGACCGGCACCACCTGGGCGAATGTCGAGGCGAGCGTCGACTCGTCGTGCGCGGCGCGTACCGATGGCAGCCTGTGGTGCTGGGGCCGGAACGCGTCGGGACAGCTGGGGGACGGCACCACCACCCACCGGTCGAGCCCGACCCAGGTCGGCACCGCCATCGCCTGGACGGGCGGCCTTGGCGTGACCTATCACGCCTGCGCGACGCGCACCGACGGCACGCTGTGGTGCTGGGGTGACAACACGCACGGGCAGCTCGGCGACGGCACCACCACCCATCGGCTGACTCCCGCGCAGGTAGCCCTGCCGGGCTGACCCGCCGACGCCACCGGCTCAGCGCACCGGGGTCGGGAGGAGGCTGGTCGTGCCACTGTCGCGACCGGCCTCCTCGAGTCGGCCTCGGGCCGTCCGCCGCCGGGGCGGCCGGCCTGGCAGGGACGGCGGTGCTGCTGTTGGTGCAAGGCCCCCGGAGCGGTTGGGTGTCGCGGACCGGCCCGCGTCCATCTCCGTGACTCGGACCCGCCGTACTTCCTGGAGCCCGGGTACGGGCCGCCGCAGCTGGTCTCGGTGGAAAGCTTCGGACCGGGCTGCCCGCACGCGGATGTCGAGACGACCTCCCGGATCGACAACATCCGTGGCTGGATCCGGCAGGCCATGCGGCGCTGAGCGCCCTCGTGGCAGCGGCCACCGCCCGCGGTCTCCGTTCCCCGGTCGGGAACAACTGGAGGACCGCTCAGCGGTGGCCGCCTCGCGCCGAGTCCGGTGACGTGGGGACCACACCGGACCAGTACGCCGTTGTCGGTGCCGTCGCACCGGGAACCTGACGGCGTCGTCAGGCCCCGGCCATGCTCGGCGCCGCGTGGAGACCGAGTACGTCAGGCTTCGTGGCCAGCTCACGCATGGTGGCGCGTGGATCCCGCAGCAGCTGGCGAGTGGTCAGGTCGAGCAGCCCGATCACGGCTTCGATCCGGGCCACCGAGGTCCCGTCCGGCCGCTCGAAGCGCTGCATGAGTTCGACGAGCTTGCCTTGCCCGCCGCTGACGACACAGCCCACGTCGACCTCGTCCCCGGACTGCAGCTCGCGCTGGAACCGGACGGTCGCCTTGAGCAGTACGGGGCCGATGCCGGCCTCACCCAGGACGTCCTGGGTGAGGCCGGCGGCGTGGAAGAACCGCCAGCGGGCGTGCTCCGCGTACTGCATGTACACGGCCTGGTTGAGATGGCCCTGTCGATCGAGCTCGTAGCCGCGGGTCTGGATGCGGACGCTGAACGGGGTTCGCATGCCAGGCCGCCCTCAGACCCCGACCGGATCGTCGAAGAGGATCCGCCACGTGCCGTCGGGCTGCTGGCGGGACACGACCGTACCCTTGCCACGGAGGTCGATCAGTTCTCCGGCCTCGTCCTTGCCCATGAGGTGCCAGTCGGCGTGGGTCATGGCGATGTCGCCGGCCCGCATCACGCTGGTCATCGTGATCTCCGCCGCCGTGATGGCGGCGAACATCGGTTTGAGGGCTTCGGTCACGGCCTCGAGCCCCACCTCTTGGGCGCCGTCCGGCGGCGTGACGAGGATGCCGTCCGGCTCGTAGATGTCGAGCATGGCCTGCATGTCGTTGTTGTTGAAGGCCGCTGCGATGAGGCCGGGGATGTCTTCCGGGCGGTGTGCCGGCATGGCATGGTCTCCTTGCTGGGCTTGAGGGGTCGGGTGGGCCGTCGACCGGTGGGTGGAGAAGGCCGTCGGCCGGGTCAGGCGAAGATGCCCTGACCCGGGGTGAGGATCCCGGCCGGGTCGTACTGGCGTTTGAGGGCGACGAGCTGGTTCCACCGCGACCCGTAGTGGGCCTGCCAGTCGGACTGGGTCATCGAGGGCACCGAGCCCACCAGGTAGCGCTTGGCCCCGAGGTCGACGGCCCGGTCGTAGAAGCGACGGTTCTGCGACAGCAGGCCCGCCACGTCCGGGTGATTCGGCGCCGGGATCCGGATGAGGCTGACCTCGAAGAATTCCTCCGACTGGTGGTAGGGAAGGATGAAATTGGGCCGGGTCAGGGGCCGGGCGCTCATCGGTGAGATCCGGACCGGTCCGGGACCCATCTGGGTGGCCGTCAGTTCGCCGAGGACGGTGTCGAGATAGGCAGGGGTGTTCTCCACGCCGACGAACATCATGAGCCACGGCTTCTTGCTGCCCCAGAACCCGGCCGCCTTGAGCGCCGCCCAGTTCGGGTCGAAGCGCAGCAGCCAGTCGCGGTACGGCATGTCGGCAGTCGGGCCGGCGGTCGCCTCGGGTGAGAGCACGGCCTGCAGCGCGGCGACGTCGGGCTGGTCGGGTTCCGAGAAGAACATGCCGAGCGCCAACCGGTAGGTCCAGCCGCCGCCATCGGCCCGAGGCTCCGCGTAACCGTTCTGGTCGCTGACCACGCCGGCCCGCATGACGGCCAACGAGTCCCGGAGGAAGGCGGCCCGGTCGGTGTAGGTGAACTCGAGCGAGCGGACGGTCGTCTTCGCCGGGATCAGCTTGACACCGACCCGCACGATGATGCCGTACTGCCCGCCGCCGACGAGGACCGCTTCGAACAGGTCACGGTTGTGGTAGCGGGAGCACTTGACCAGCCGGCCGGTGCCGGTGACCACCAGAAGCCACTCCACGTTGTCGGCCTGGGAGCCGTAACGCTGGCTGGTGCCGCCGAGGCCGCCGACGCTCAGCGTGCCGCCGATCGACAGGTGGGCGAAGTCGTTGTAGACGGGCAGCGACTGGCCGGACTCCAACGCCCGCAGCGCCAGCGTCGACCAGGTGACGCCGGCATCGACGTCGGCGATGCCCCGCGAGATCCAGTGGATCGAGCCGAGGGGTTTCGGGTCGATGGCGATGCCACCCTCGACCAGCGCCTGACCGTAGTGAGAGTGCGACTCGCGGTCGTCGTTGCCGGTCCCGCTCTGCCCGTTGACCGCGACGGGAATCCGGTTGATGCGGGCGTAGCGGACGGTTTTCTGGATGTCGTACACCGAGCCGGGGGTGAGGACAGCCTGCGGCTGTCGGGTGAAGAGGTGGCCGAAGTCCTCGCTGAACGCCGACGTGTCGGCGGGGAGAACGAGCGTGCCGTCGAGGGCGGGAACATGCTTGATGCGAGCTGTCGGATCAGGGGCGGTGGCCCACGCCCGGGTGGTGGGGTTCCATCCGAGGACCGCCGCGCCCACGCCGACAGCAAGACCGGAGAGGACCTTCCGGCGGGTGAGGTCGCTATTCATACCTCGTTGGTACGCCTGGAATCGCAAGGAGAACGCAAGCTCGTTCGCCGCGGACGGTATCTTGCCTGGTCCCAGCGGTGCCGGCGCGGTCGACTCGGGGGGCGATCCGGTGGGGTCGGCGGCCGGCGCGGTTGACTCGGGGGGCGATCCGGTGGGGTCGGCGGCCGGCGCCGTGAAGTCGGGCCGGCGCGGCGGAGCGGGGGCCGGCGAGCACACAGTGCGTCCCAGCGGGTGCGAGAACGGCAGGATCGCACGGGCCCGGACGACTCACCAACGGCCGTCAAGAGCGAGCTGGTGGCCCTCACACCAGAGGGCCGCTGCGGTCTCGAGAACGGCGCGACGGTCCGACCGGCCGCCGGGCAGCATGGACAGTACCGCGCTGCCACCGGCGCGTACCGCGTGCTGCCGGGAGGCGAACGCGGACAGGGTCCGGCCCGGTCCGCACTCGACGAGCAGGCGGTCCCCGCCGCCGAGCAGCGCCGTCAACGCGGACCCGAAGTGGACGGTGTCGACGACCTGCCGGGCCCAGAACCGCGCGGAGCCTGCCTGCTCGGGCGTCAGAAGCTGCCCGGTGTAGCCGGATCGGACGGGAAACCGGGCCGGGCCGGGCACGGCGACGAAGGCCAGCTCGGCGGCTGCGACAGCCGGTTCCATCGCCGGGCTGTGAAACGGGGTGGTGCCCGGAATAGCCCGGACGGACACCCCGTCGGCTGCGAGCCGGGCCGCCACTGCGGCCAGTTCGGCGCCCGGCCCGGCCAGCGTCGTCCGACGGTCGGCATTCACCGCCGCCACCGCGACCTGTCCAGACAGGTACGGGCCCAGCCGGTCGACGGACGCGGCCACGGCGAGCATCCCGCCGGGCGGAATCGCCGTGGCCGCGCCGACCCGTCCACGTACCAGTGCCACGGCCTCCGCGACGGTGAACACCCCGGCCAGCGTGGCCGCCACGACCTCACCGGCGCTGTGTCCCAGCGCCTCGGTCGGCGTGACGCCCCAGCTCATCAGGAGCCGGCCCAGCCCGTAGCCGACGGCGAACAGCAGCGGCTGGGCACGACGTACGTCGTCGATCGGAATCCCGGCACCCGCACCGGTGCCGAGCCAGTCGGCGCGGATCGCCTCGCCCTCGGCCCGCCATGCCAGGAGGACGTCGTCGACGGCCGCCCGGAACACGGGTTCGTCGCGGTACAGGCCGGTCGCCATCGCGTGGTGCTGGGACCCGTGTCCCGGCAGCAGCAGGGCGACCGGCCGGGGGCCACCGGCCGGAACCCGCCGTACCGGGGCGGCCGCGAGGTGGTCGAGGGCTTGGGCCCCCGTCGTGACCACTGCCCCGCGTACCGCCCCCGGGCCCGGACCGGGCAGCGGAGCCCCGGCCCGCAGCGCCTCGGCGACCCTGGCCCGGGCGACGCGTTCACCGGCCGGATCTGCCCCCGCCCAGCACAGCAGCAGCGCTGTACCGTGCGCCACGTCGGTGGCCGTCACATCGCTGTCCTCCACAGTGGTTGAAATGTCTCAGGTGAGCGAGATCCCACCGTCGACACTGAGCACCTGTCCGGTCAGGTAACCGTTGTCGAGGAAGACGCCGATGGCCGGAGCGACCTCCTCGGGGGTGGTCAGCCGGGGGACCGGCAGGTTGGCGGCGAGGTTCTGCCGAAATTTCTCGGTGGCGCTCGCCGTCATCCGGGTCTCCATGAACCCCGGCGATATGGCGTTGACCGTCACCCCGCGCCGGCCGCACTCGGTGGCCAGCGTGCGGGTCAGCGCGATCACCCCGGACTTGGAAGCGGCGTAGGCGGTCTGGCCGGGTGTGGCGACCAGGGCCGACGGCGAGACCACGTTGATGATCCGCCCCCACCGTCGTTTGATCATGGACGGCAGTGCGGCGCGACACATGTGGAAGGTGCCCATCAGATTCGTCTGGATGACCTCGCCCCATACCTCGGGCGACTGGCTCATCAGCAGCGAGTCCTTGCGGACGGCGGCGTTGTTGACCAGGATGTCGACCTCGCCGAGACTCTCGACGACCTGATGGTGGAGGGCGTTGACCGAGTCCCAGTCGCTGACGTCGGCTTGGACGACGACGGAGTCGTTCCCGAGGCGCTCGCTGACCTCGCGGGCACCGTCGGCGGCACGGTTGTAGTGCAGCGCGACGCGGCAGCCGAGCCGGTCGAGCTCGACCGCCACGGCGGCACCGAAGCCGCCGGACGCACCGGTGACCAGAGCGACCGGCTTCTCCGGGCGCTGCGCCGACAGCGGGCGGGCACCTGCGGGGGCGGTCACGACCGCCACCCCGTCGGCTCGCCCGCGCCCCATTCGATCAGGGCGGTGACCCACACCATGCCGGCACCGAACGCCGCGAACATCACACGGTCGCCCCGCTGGATGCGCCCGGCGTCGAGCGCCTCGGCCAGGGCGATCGGCATCGACGCCGCCCCGGTGTTGCCGTAGTGCTCGATGTTGGTGATCAGTCGGTCCCGAGGCACCCCACTGCGCTCGACGATCGAGTCGATGATGCGCAGGTTCGCCTGGTGCGGCAGCAGGTGGTCGATGTCGTCGGGGCCGAGGTTCGCCGACTCGAGCGTGCGACGTAGCGAGCCCACGGTGAACCGGACGGCGTGCAGGTAGATCTCGTTGCCCTTGATCTGGGCGTAGTGCAGCTTCTCACGAAGCGTCGCCTCGCTCGCCGGCTGCCGGCTGCCGCCGGCCGGGATCTTGAGGCTCTCGACCTTGGTCCCGTCGCAACCCATGTCCCAGGTTCGTAGCCAGCTGCGGTCGTGGGGTGCCAGGACGACCGCCCCGGCTCCGTCACCGATCAGCACGCCCAGGTCCCGGTCCTCGGGGTTGACGACGAGCGAGTGCGTGTCGCTGCCGATCAGCAGGACCGGCCGTGGGTCGATCGCCATGAGCCCGGCCGCGACCACGAACCCGTAGGCGAAGCTGGCGCATTCGGCGTTCACGTCGTGGGCGCCGCCGGACGTGCCCAGTTCCCGCTGTACGAACGCGGACGTCGCCGGCGACAACTGCTCGGGCGTACCCGAGGCGAGGATGAGGTGCGAGATTTCATCGGGTCGCACCCCGGCGTTGTCCAGCGCCCGCCGACCGGCCTCGACGGCCAGCGAGGCGGTGGTCTCGCCCGGTCCGACGATTCGCCGTTCCCTGATGCCGGTACGATGCACGATCCAGTCGTCGTCCACACCGAACCGTTCAGCGAGCTCCGCATTGGTCAATCTGCCCTCGGGTAGGTAGCTACCCCACCCGATGACGCCGACGCCCGACATCGGCAGCTGCGCGGTCACGCGTCGCCGGTCGCGGAGGCGACCGGGACGGCACCGCGGGCGGTCAGCAACTGCTGGTGAATTCCCCGGAAGGTGACGGTGTCGTCGATGCTTTCGACGATCGACTCGTCCACTCCCATGTCCGGGTACCGCTCCTGCATGTCGTAGACCCATTCCATGAGGTCGAGCGAGTCGACGCCGGACGAGGTCAGCGGCGTGTCCGGATCGAAGTCCTCGATCCGGCTCACCGCCATCAACCGGTCGACGGACACCTCGAGCGTAGGAAGCTGCATGGCGCACTCCTGGTCATCGTGATCGATCTGACGGATGGAACGTACGAGCGCCGGTGCAAGCGATTCGCAAGCCTCAGACCTCGTCCCGCCCGTACACGTCGATCCGCCGCTGGCCGGCGCGGCGCTCTGCGACGGCCGTGGTCGACGGACCGGCGGTACCACCGCGACGCCGGTACCCCGCTGGTACCGCCGCGCCGGACCCTGTCGACACCAGACAAGCAACTTCCGACTGCGGGGGCGGCCCACTCATGGACACTGCGATCGAACTGCTGGGACCGATGGCCGTGCGGTGCGCGGGCACCGTGCACCACCTTCAGAGCGCACAGACCAGAGTGGCGTTCGCGCGTCTCGTCCTGGCTGGTCCCGAGGGGGTGACGCGGCACGAGCTGGCTGACGTGATCTGGCCAGGCGAGCTTCCGCCCACCTGGGCGTCGGCCCTGCGTACCTTGGTGAGCCGGCTGCGGGCGTTCGTCGGACCGCTGCAGGCCGAGGAGACGAACCCCCTGGTCAAACGAGGTGGGCGGTACGTGCTCGCACTGGGCAAAGGAGTGCTGGTCGACGTGCGGTACGCGACCCGTTCGGTGGCAGCGGCCCAGCAGGCGCTCAACGCCGGCGACCTGGCCGGGGCCGATCGGCTCGCCACGGAGGCGGCGGATCGGCTGCGTTTCCCGTTTCTGTCCGAGCACGAGGGCGACTGGGTCGGCGAACAGCGCGAGCGGTTGACCGAGTGCCTGGTCACGGCCCTCGAGATCGCCAGCCGGGCGGCGACGGGCACGGGGGACCACAACCGGGCGGCTCTCCTCGCCGAGGAGGCGACGACCCGGGCACCAGAGCGGGAGAGTGCGCACCGTTGCCTCATGGCGGTACGCGAGGCCATGGGAAACCGGGGCGAGGCCCTGCGGGCGTACCAGCGACTGCGCCGGTACCTCGCCGAGGAATTGGGCGTCGATCCGTCGCCGGAGACCGAGGCCGCCTATCTGGCGTTGCTCGGCCCTTCGTCGGCACCGACCGCGCCGGGTACCAGGACCACCGCCGAGCACCGTCCGGTTCCGTTCGTCGGGCGCCATCACGAGATGGCGATGCTGACCGGGGCCTGGGCCCGGGCCAGCCGAGGAAGTCGGCAGTTCGTCCTGGTCACGGGCGAGTCCGGCATCGGCAAGACACGTCTGCTGCGCGAGGCCGGGGAGGCGATGGCCACCGAGGGCGGGCTGCTGCTGGTGGGCCGATGCGACGAGGGCGCGATGATCCCGTACCAGCCTTTCGTGGAGGCGCTGGACGGCTACGTCGCGGCCTCGCCCGACGACCCACTCGAAGCGGTTTCCCCGGCCGTACGGGGTCCGTTGCGGCTGCTGCTCCCCTCACTCGGCGGGCCCTGTCCGCCCGGTGAACTGCCGGAACAGTCGATCCTGTTCGCCGCGTTGACCCAGTTGCTGCTGGTGGCGGCCAGCGAGCGGCCCTGCGCGTTGCTCATCGACGACGTCCATTGGGCCGATCCGCAGACGGCGGCGCTGCTGCGACATGTGCTGCGTACCACCGCGGATGCCCGGCTGTGCGTTGTCGCCGCAGCCCGCAACGACCTGCCGACCTCCGACCGACGACGGGTGCGGGCCAGCCTGGACGAGGCGATGCTTCCGTTCGAGCACGTCGGCGAAGGGACCGAGATAGCCCTCGGCGGCCTCGACTTCGCTTCCACCCGGGCACTCACGCAGAAGCTGGACACCGGATCGATCGTCGCCGACGGTGCGACCACCAGGGAGAGCGTCGACACGGCCGGCACCGACGCGGACCCGATCCGCCGGGCGCATGCCCGCAGCGGCGGGAACCCGTTCATGCTGGTCGAGATGTTGCGGCACAAGGCCGGCTCGGACTCGGTACCACCGGCGGTCGCGCGGCTGGTGGCCGCCAAGCAGGCCGCCATCGGACAGAACGCCACCCGGCTGCTCCAGGTCGCGGCGGTCACCGGGCCGTCCTTCGCCTTCGACGCGGTCGCTGGCGCGGCCGGCTTGGACGTGCTGTCGGCCCTGGACGCGCTCGAGGCACTGCTGGAGGTCGGGATCCTCACCGAGGTGACCGCCGCAGGCGCCCGACACCCGTACCGGCCGGCGATCTACGAATTTCGGCACACCGTCGTCCGGCAGGCGGTCGACGAACAGGTCAGCGACGCCCGACGTCGTCACGTCACCTCCTGGCAACAGGCGGAGCCTGGGGCAACGAGTCAGCACCACCACGAGCTCGGAGCCGTGAAGTAACCGCACTTGCTACATGGTCTCGGGGTTGTGGGTGGGATGGGATTGTCGAAGATTGTCAACGATCAGCTTGCGACGCGCTTCGCCCAGCTGTTACCGCACCTGAACGAGCGGCAACAACGGCTGGCGCTGGCGACCGAGGCCCGGTTGCTGGGGCACGGCGGGATCCGGACGGTCGCGCGAGCGGCCGGCGTGAGCGAATCGACCGTACGCAAAGGGGTGTCCGAACTCGAAGGTGGTGCCGACGCGCTGCCGGCGGGGCGGATCCGCCGGTCCGGCGCGGGCCGTATGCGGGCCGAAACCGCCGATCCGGAGCTGGTACCCGCGCTGATGGCACTCGTCGAGCCGGACGAACACGGCGATCCGACGTCGCCGCTGCGCTGGACGACGAAGTCGTTGCGGTGTTTGGCCGGAGAGCTGACTCGGCAGGGCCATCGGGTGACGGCGCCGACCGTGGGGCGGCTGCTGCGGGAGAACGGTTTCACGTCACGAGGGGCCGCCAAGACGCTGGAGGGCCAGCGGCACCCCGACCGGGACGTCCAGTTCCATTACATCAACGAGCTGGTCAAACAGCATCTCTTGGCCGGCGAGCCGGTGATCAGCGTGGACACGAGGAAGAAGGAACAACTCGGCCGTCGGCCGGCGGAGGCCGATCAAGAAGGACCTCGGCCGCCGGACGGACCCGACCGGCGACCGCTCGAACAGCCGGTCCGCGTCGAGGGTCGCGGCTTCGTCGGTCCAGGCGTCGACGCGTTCGGGGTTGCCGGGCCGACCGTCGACAAGGGATGGGTGAGCGTCGGCATCGACCATGAGACGACAGCGTTCGCGGTCGCCTCGATCGGGTGCTGGTGGCGCGAGCGGGGCGCGCTGGAGTATCCAGCTGCCAACCGTCTGTTGATCGCGGCGGACGCCGGAGCCGCCAACGGCTATCGCCACCGGTTGTGGAAGGCGGAGCTCGCGGCACGGGCCGCCGAGACCGGACTGACGATCATGGTGTGTCATTTTCCGGCTGGCACCTCGAAATGGAACACCATCGGGTACCAGCTGTTCTCCCATCTCTCCATGAGCTGGAGCGGGCGTTCCCTGACCAGCCACGAGGTGGTGGTGAATACGATCATGACGACCACGGGTACGGCCGCATCCGACTCGGGCGTTGGTGCAACTCGCATTGCCGACGGTCACGATCGGCGGCAGAACCTGTCGACGCCCGCGTCCGATGTGCACGGCCGGTGGAACTACCACATAGCTCCGACCGACGCTCCCGGTGCCGGGCCCGGCACCAGGCCCGGCACCGCCGATCGCGCCGATCGCGCTGCTGACCGTGCTGAGGCCCGAGCCCAGACCCTGGAACTGCTCGCGGATCCCCGGCTGACCGGGATGAGCGGCGAAGAACTGGATGCCCTGCGGGCGAGGCTGGCCGCGGCTCAGGCGGCCCGGACGGCCCATGCCGAACGACGCCGCGACCTATCGCGTGGCGGCGCGGGTGTGCCCACCACCAGCAGTCGTGGCCGACCGCTGCTCTCGCCGTCGGACCAGGTCTTGGTCACTGTCCTCTACTTGCGGCAGGTCTGCTCCCAGAAGGTGCTGTGTGACGTGCTCGAGATTAACCCGGTCACCATCGGAAAGGTGATCAAAGCGACCCGCCAGCTGCTGGCGGAGCAGAAGATCAGCATCATCCCGGCTGTCGCGCGCCACTTCACCCGTGCCGACGACCTACTAACCTGGGCGCGCGACACCGCTTCTGGTCGACGCCCTCCAGCGGGGGATCCCACCCGTGAGGCGCTGACCGACCCCGTACTGACCGGCATGAGCCGCGCGGCACTGCACACCCTCTTGGAAGAGCTGATGGTGCCGTACGCAGCTGTGGTCGAAGAGCGCCGGGACAGCCGACGCGGCGACCGGCGGCGGCCAGGGACCCGCGGTGGTGTCTTCCGGCAGAAGATCACCGACGGCGACCGGATCCTCGCGGCCATTCTCTACCAACGCGGTGTCTGCGGCATCGACGTCCTCGCTGAGCTGCTGAACGTCAGCCGCAGTACGCTGCGCGGTGCGATCAACGACGTACTGCCGATCCTCCGCGCCCACCCCCGGAGGATCGGCGTGGCCGAGCGGCGGCACCGCACTGCCGCTGGACTCCTCGCCGCTGTGGCCGAGCACGAGTAGCCGGGATGGCGCGGCATATCGACGATATGGCCATGACCAGGAGTATCAGGGTTCGTGCCGGACTTTTCATGATCTTGACCGATGACGCAGTCGACGAGCGCGACCAGATGGGTCGGGCGGAGATCCGCCTCTGCTACTTGGCCACGCCGTCCAGCAATTTGTCGGTGTTGGCAAAAATCGTCGGCTTGGGGTCGGCTGCCGGACGTGCTGGCCAGGCGGGCGCCGATCGTGCGCTGCCCGACGACGACGACGACGGCGGACGGCCGGCGGGACCGGGGTTGCCACCCCTCGGCGGTCTCCTCACCGTCCACCCGCGACACCGATCGGTTCTGTCCCCCATGTCCTGAGATATCCGGGCGGGATGCGGTCGCCTCTGGCCGCCCCGAGTCCGATCGACCGACGTCGGTGTCGAGGCACGGCTCTCTGGGGCTGCCGTCGTCAGCCCGCCGACCTGCTGCTCGGTGGTGGCATCGTCGTAATCAGGGCGTCTCTCCCGCGAGCGGTCGATCAGCCGTTAGCTGTACACACCCGGACACTCAGCGAAAACCAACATGTTGATTTCTAACGCTCCGATCGTGTTAGTCTAAAGTAGCTTCGACCGGTGTGATGGTGTTGCTACGGTTGCCGATTCAGCTGGCATAGAGGGGTCAGCCTCTTATGGCGCTAATGCCTTTCGTCCCGCGTCAGCGGCTCGTGGAGGAGATTGTCAACGCGAGACACTCGGTCCTCATAGAGGCAGGCGGGGGTTTCGGTAAAAGCGTCCTTGTCGGACAGGTCCGGTCCAGTGTCAGTAGTGGCATCGAGGTGTGCCTGCCACGCGACCACCCGGTCACGGTCGACGAGCTCACCTCGGCGATCCTTGACGCGGCCGACCAGCGGACCGGATGGCCACGGATGTCGGCCAACGGCGCCGCCGGACGGGTAGGCGAGCTGCTGGCCACATCGCCCAGGCCAGGTTTGCTGCTGATCGACAACGCCGAGGCCCTCACCGACGAGGCCGCGTCCTGGCTGGCCGGCCTGGCCCAGGACGGTGCGCAGCCGGTGCGCATCCTGGTCAGCAGCCGGCTGCTGCCGGCACCGCTGGCTGCCATGGAGTTTCGGGGCACCGCCGAGCGGTTCAACACCCAGGACCTGCGTCTCACCCCGGCCGAGGCGATGGCCCTCGCCCGGCTGGAGGTCGGCGACCAAGACGGCGAACGGCTCGCTACCACCCTGCACGACCTCTCTGGCGGATGGGCGGCGTTGCTGCTGGTGATGCTGCGGCGGCTCGCCCGGACGTCCGACCGCATGGCGGCCGCCACCGTGCTGCTCCGGCACACCAACCTGATCCGTCAGCTGATGGACCACTACGCCTGTGACCTTGACCCGGCCGACCGATATCTGCTGACCCAGGTGGCCGCGTTTCCGGTGGTCAACGACAGTCTCGTCGAAGGGTTGGGCCAGCCGGGGCTGCTGCGACGCCTCATCCGGGCGGGCATTCCGTTCGCCGTCGGCGCCGACGGCTGGTCGCGGCTGTGCAGCGAGTCGAAGGAAACGTTGTCCGCGCTCGCACCACTCGACCCGGCCATCGCCCAGCGGGCCGCCCCACTGCTGATGTCGCAGGGTGCCGAGCTGGCCGCGGCCAGTCTGCTGGTCGACAGCGGCGAGCCCGAACAGGCGGCCACCCTCATCGCGAAGCTGTCCACCGCACGGATCAACCAGCTCGACCCGGTCGAGTTCATCCAGCTGATGGCCCGCCTCGGGCCGGCGGCCGAAGCCGCCCCCCAGGTGCTGCTGCACCTGGCCCGGATCCACCGCAACGTCGGCCAGCTCGCCGAGGAACGAGAGGTCATCGGTCGGGCTCTGCGTGTGGTGCGCGAGCGCGACGACGACGACGACCTTGCCCTCGAAGTCGAAAGCGAATGGCTGATCCAGCGGGCACAGCTGCGCGACCTCGACGTGCTCGCCCAGGTCGAGCGGCTTCTCGCCAGTGCGCCCGAAGGCACCCGTGCCCAGGCCAGCCTGCTCGAGGCCCTGGGCATGGCGTTGTCCGACCGCTCCGACCGACCGAGCCTGCGCCGGGCCGAGAACGCCATGCGCCAGGCCGCCATCACGTGGGGCGAGCTGGGTGAACCCGGACGCGTCGCCGGGGTCCAGCGGAGCCTCGCCACCGAGGTCCTGTCCGCCCTGGGCAAGACCGGCGAAGGTGCCGTTCTGCTGCGCTGGCTCGGTGCCGCCAGCGACACCCAGTTCGACCGCATGTTGTGCCTGGTCATGGAGGCCCGGCTGCTGGCCCTGGGCGGTGAGGGCGAGCGGTCACTCGCCATCCTCGACGACGCCATGCGGCTCGCCGAGGTACTGCGGATCGACTGGGTGACCGGGCACGCCGCCTGGACCCGCCTGATCGTCGCGTCCAACGACCATGACATGTCCGGAGTGCTCGACCAACTGGCCCGCGCCGAGGCGCACCTAGGCCAGCTGATCCACGACGGCGGCGGTCTGCTGTTCCTGTGCGAGGCCGCCGACGCCTGCGCCGTGGTCGGGGCCGACGCGCCGTCGGCCCGGCTGCTTGCCGCCGCTCGAGAGCACCGCATCGAGGACCCGGTGACTCTCGCGCTGACCGAGGCATTCATCGGTGCCCGTCGGGGCGAGCCCGAGGCGGCGGACGTGCTGCAGCGCATGCTCAAAGACGGCGAGATCGCCCCTTCTCTGCAGTGGAAAGCCGAACTGCTGACCGGCTACGTCCGCCACGCCGCCGGCGAGGCGGACGCCGCCCACCAGTGCCTCCTGGCCGCCCTGGACCGTGCCGCCAGCCTCGGTCATCCCGACCTGCCCGACCGCCGCGAGCAGCGCGTGGTCGGCGTCCTGCGATCGGCCATCCGACTGCCCCCGGCCGTCGTGACCGCCGCCTCGCCCAACGGCGGCCACTACGCGGTACGGGTGCTGGGTGGGTTCGAGGTCCGTCAGGGCATCGGAGTCTGCCCCGGGACCGGCCGGGTCAGCCAACTGGTGAAGCATCTCGTGCTCGCGGGCGGGTCCGTTCGGGTCGAGACCGTGGTCGAGACGCTGTGGCCGGGTGAGATGCCCGGGGTCGGCCAGCGTCGGCTCAAGAACGTACTGACCCGGGCCCGCGCCACCTACGGCACGCTGATCAACCGTACGGGGCAGTTGCTGTCGCTGTCCTCGTGCAAGGTCGACCTGCACTCGTTCGAGGACCTGGCCCGGGCGGCCGCCGCCGCACAGCACAACGAGCGGGTCTCCCGGGCACGTGTCGCCCTCGCCGCCTACGGCGGGCCGCTGCTGCCCGACGACCTTTACGACGACGGCATCGCCCAGCGCCGCGAGGTCGTCCGTCGACGGGTGCTCGGACTGCTCGACATCGTGTTGACAGCCGCTCTCGACGCGGGCGACATGGACGAGGCGATGAGCCGACTCGAGTCGGCCATGGAACTCGACCCGTACGACCAGGAGCGCCCCTTGCGGGTCGCCCGTGTCCTCGTCGCGGGGCGGCGGTACCTCGAAGCCAACGACCTCGCCTCCCGGGTGATCGCGGCCGCCGACGAGCTCGGTGTGCCCTGCGCCGTGGAGTGGGACGACCTGTCCCTCAGCCCACTGGACGCGGCGCGGGCGACGCTGAACGCAGGTCGTCGAGCTTCTCGCACCATGACTCAAGGCGGTCGGCCCGCAGCAGGTGTGTCCCGACCAGCAGTCCGGCGAAGCCGGCATTGAGCAGTCCGGCTGCCACCTGCGGGTCGTCGATACCGCTGGCGCTGACCGGGCACGGCGACCCCGTGCGCCGCACCGCCGGCAGCAGTCGGAGACTGCGGTCGATGTCGGTATCCCCACGTTCCCGGATTCGGATGTCCCTGTTGTTGACGGCCACCACACACCCCTCACCCGCCGGAAGCGCCTCGACCTCGGCAGCGTTGGCGACCTCGATGAACGGGGTGAGGCCGAGCGCGAGAGCCCGCTCGGCCAACCGCGCCAGCGCGACTTTCGGTAGTAGCGTCGCCGTGAGAAGTACCGCGGACGCGCCGAGCTCGCTCGCCGTGCGGAGCTGGCCGGCGTTGGTGACGAAGTCCTTCTGCAGCACCGGCAGATCAGTGCGTCCGACGACCTCGGCCAGCAGGTCGGTGTCACCCCCGAACCAACGGCCGGTGACGACCGACAGGCAGGGAGCGCCTGCGGCCTCGTACCGGGCCACGATCTCAGCCGGTGACCGGCCACGGAACAGATCGTCGCCGTCGGCCGAACGAGGCTTCAACTCCATGATCACGGGACGTCGGGCGCCGATCAGGGCGTCAACGAACGGTGGTGCCATCAGGCGACCTCCTCTGGCTTGTGGACGAGCGATTCCGGATCGGTCGGTGCGCGGCTCGCCCGGCCACTCACCACCGCCCTCAAGCGGACATGGCGCCACGCCCCCCGGCGTCCGTACGACGGTGTCGCCGGGAGACGTGGTCGCCACGATCAAGCAGCCGCCCCGACCGAAGCCGGGTCACCCCGACCGGACCGGACGGCACGCCAATGGCGTCGGAGACCGCTGACGCTGTCGGCGCAGAACGCTCCCGTGACATCCCGCGCCGCCGTGTCGACGTCGACACCCGCGAAGCGGGGGTGGGCGGCGACCTTCTCGTATCGCTCGCGGGTGGCCGCCGAGATGCCCCCGGCGAGGAGGAACGGCCGGGTGGTCGCCTCCGCCAGATCGATCACCACATCGGGGTCGAGTGACAGGCCGGTACTCCCGACCCGCCCCCCGGTACCCGTGGCGTCGAACAGGAACACGTCGGTCCCCGCCCGCTCGTACGAGGCCAGCAGCAGACGCTCGGCGCAGACGTCACCCGTGACGTGCAGCACCTTGACCACTGTGGCCTCCGGCCACGCTCGCTTGATCGCCGCCACCATGCCCGGCGGTTGGTAGCCATGCAGTTGCAGCCACCGCACGTCGCCGGCGCGGGCCGCGCCGAGGACAGCGGTCGGATCTCGCAGGAACGTGACCAACATCGGTTCCGGGGCCGGCCGTACCGGGGTCCCCGGTTCGGCACGACACGCCCGTGCCAGGGCGGTGAACCGGCCGAGGGACAGGTCCGCGTGACCATCCGGGATCCCATGCCAGAGACCGATCAGGTCGGCGCCTGCGGCCGCGAGTAGGGCGACGTCGTTGCGGCTGGTAGCGCCGCACACCTTGAGCAGCACGGTCACAGCCCCAACATCGAGGAGATCCGGTTGTACTGAATCTCGGTCGTCCCCGAGTAGATGGTGCCGCCCACCGCGTTGGCCAACTCGCGATCGAGGCCGTACTCGGACATGTAGCCGTTGCCGCCGAAGATCTGGATCGCCGCCAGCCCCGAGGCCACGTTCGCCTCACTGGTGATCAACTTGCTGATAGCCACGTCCGTCGTGACGTCTTCGCCAGCGACGAGGCGTTCGGCGGTGTCGTACAGCCACCGGCGTGCCGTCTCGAGCTGGATGCGCATGTCGACCAGCTTGTGGGAGATCGCCTGGAACGAGCCGATCGGCTTGCCGAACTGCGTGCGGGTCCGGGCGTACTCCAGGCAGCGTTCGAACCGATGCTGCATTTCCCCGACGTTGATGATGAACGAGCAGAGGATCTCCCACTTCATGACGTGCTCGAGCAGGAGGAAGCCCCGCCCGATCCCGCCGATGGCCCGGTCGGCCGGTATCCGGCAGTCGTCGAAGTACAGCTCGCTCATCGGCGACGACGTCAATCCCATTTTCTTGATCGGCTGTCCAGCCGAGAAACCGGGAGTGTCCGCGTCGACCAGGAAGGCGGTGATGCCGATCGGCCCACCACCGGGTCGAGTGCGGGCGTAGACGACGACCACGTCGGCGATGGGGCCGTTGGTCACGAAGCTCTTGCTGCCGTTGAGCACGAAGTGGTCGCCGTCGCGGACCGCCATCGTCCGCATGCTCAGAGCGTCCGACCCGGTGTCGGGCTCACTGATGGCGTGGGCACCGATCAGGTCGCCCGAGCACACCCGCGGCAGGTACCGCTCCTTCTGCTCCGGGGTCCCGAAGTGCTGCAGCGGGACCCCGGTGCTGCACAGGGTGGTGGCCAAGGAGAAGCTCAGCCCGCCGTCGCGGCACCCGTGGCCCAGAGCCTCCAGTACGAACATGGTGGTGAGCAGGTCGGCACCGGCCCCACCGTGGGCCGGGTCGAACGGCAGGCCGAGTATCCCGGACGAGCGGAACTGCTTCCACGCGTCCCACGGAAACCCGGTCCCGATGGCGTCGTGCTCGGCGCCGGCAAGGTCTTGGCACCACTGGCGCATGCCCTCGCGCAGTGCGAGCTGATCCTCGTCCCAGGTGCGCATGCCTGCGGCCTCAGTAAGCGGAGGCGCCGGCGGCGTCCAGGCTGTGCCGCTCGTCGCCCCGCAACGCGGGCGAGAACACGCACACCAGGCGCAGGTCGGTGTCCGGGTCGGCGACGAGGTAGTGGGCGTCGTGCTTGTCGAGCGCGTAGAGCGTGCCCGGGGTGATGCGGTGCGCCGTGCCGTCGAGGGCGACGACCTCGCCGGAACCCTCGATGCAGTAGCAGGCCTCCAGGTGGTTGCGGTACTCGAGCAGCGACTTGGTGCCGGCACGCACCGTGGTGTCGGTGAGGGTGTAGCCGAGCCCGTCGCCCTCCAGCAGGAAACGGCGGCTCAAACCGTTGCCCCAGTCGACGGTCTTGACGCTGTCCAGGCTGCGTACGATCATCGGATCGTTCCTCTCAGGAGTGGCTGACCGGTCGTAGGGACCGGCGATGGTGGGGACGTAGGCCGGTGACGAGGTCGGCGAGGTCGCCGACGACGTCACCGCCCTTGGTGAACGCCGCCTCGGCGCAGGCGACGATGGTGCTGCCGACGACGGCGGCGTCGGCACCGGCCGCACGCACCCGCTCGACGTCGGCTGCCGTGCGCACCCCGAAGCCGGCGGCGATCGGCGCGTCGGTCAGGGCCCGCAGGGCGTCTATCGGGACACGGAGTGCGTCCGGGTCAGGGGCGGGGCCGGCGCCGCTTGGGCCGTAGTGCGTCACCAGATACACGTAGGCAGAGGCGTGGGACCCCGCCTCGGCCACGACCTCGGCAGAGGAGGACGCATAGCAGGTGGTGACGACGGGCAACCCGGCGGCGCCGGCCCGGTCGTAGAAGTCCGGGCGGGCCCGCGGCGGCGCCCCGTGGAGCAGCGCCCCCGCCGCCCCGGATTCCGCGATGGCCGTGACGACCTGCGCCATCGAGCGGGGCCGGACGGTGTGCGCCCAGTCGGCGAGAACGACCACCCGCAGATGACGGTGCCGGGCCCGGCACCGCGCGACGAAGGCAAGGGCGTCCTCGAGTTCGGTCCCGGCGGCGAGCGCCCGATCAGCGGACCGGCGGATCACCGGTCCGTCGCTTATCGAATCGGGAAACGGCACGCCCAACTCCAGGACGTCGACCTCGTGGTCGTCGAGCATGTCGGCGACGTCGTCGAGCACGTCGAACGGCGGGTCACCGGCGTTGAGGAACACCGCCAAACCAGGCGGCTGGGGAAAGAAGCCGTCAGCCACCGGAGGTCACCTCGCTTACCAGCGCAGCCGGGATCGACCTGCTGGCCCGTACGGCGTCGACCAGCTCGCGCACCGCCCCGTCGTGCATCGCCGCGATCGCCGCGGCGACGGTCGGGCGCCACCTCGACTCCGCATCGGACGCGATCACCAGTGCGGCGGCGTTGAGGGCCACGGTCTGGACGGCGACTTCGCCCGCCCGCCCGGACACGACGTCCAGGAAGTGCTCGACCACCCGGTCTGGTTCGGCCGCCGCCGCCAGGTCCGGCATGCTGCCGTCGGCCGTGCCCAGATCACCAGGACCGAGTCGGATCTCGGCCGCCGGCGAGCCGCAGTGAATGACGTTGTTGGCGAAGCTGATCAGCTCGTCGGCGCCGACGTCGTTGGTGGACAGCCACACCTCGCGGTCGTCGACCGCCTCCGCCAGCCGGCGTGCCAGTGGCAGAAGTCCGGGGTTCGGCAGGCCGGTGAGTTGACGCGTTCCCGGCAACGCCGGTAGGAACGGGCCCAGTGTGTTGAGCACCCGGCCGTACGGCCGCATGGGCAGCGGCAGAATGCGCCGGGCCAGCACGGTCAGCTCGACCGGGTACACGAAGTAGCCAGCGAAGGCGACGCCGTGACGAGCCAGCGACGCTGCCGTTTCGTCGTACGACTTCGTCAGCGGGATACCGAGCCGATCGAGCAGGTCGATCGAGCCGTACCGGCTGGCGTAGGCCCGCGACCCGGTCTTCACGACCCGTGCCCCGAGCGCGGCGGCGACGAAGGCGGCAGCGGTGGAGACGTTGAACGTCGACGCGCCGCCGCCCGTGCCGACCACGTTGACCGCTCCGGCGAAGGAGCGGACCGGCCCGGTGCGCCGCGCGCGCAGCGATCGCACCAGGTCGATGAGCGTCTCGGGGGCGACCATGTCGAGGCTGAGTCCTGCCATGAGCGCCGCTGGTTCGCCCGGGTCGAGCGTGTTGGCGCTGAGCTCGTCCCAGAACGATGACCACATCGCGGTGTCGACCGGTCGACCGGCCTGCAGGGCGGCGTACGCGTCGTGCACGGCTAGCTCGCCTTGGCCAGGACCGACGTCCGCGCCAGGAAGGCGTCGATGGCGTCGACCGTGCGGAAGTTGTCCGGGTCCAGTGCCGCGTCGTCGACGGTGACGTCGAACTCGGTCTCGATCCAGGCGATGAGCTTGAGCAGCCCGAGGCTGTCGATCACACCGTTGGCGAGCAGGTCGTAGTCGTTGGCGAGTTCCGACGCCGTGACGTCGGGCATGAACTCGCTGATCAGAAAGCTCTTGATGACGCCTTCGTGCTTCATCGTGCTGGTTCCTTTCTGGTGGTGGTCGCCTCGGGGCGAGGCAGACTCAGGGTCTTGACGAGAAACTGGCGGTCCACCTTGCCGGTCGACGTGCGGGGCAAGGGGGTCTCGGACAGGCGGAGGGTCGACGGAATGGCCGCCGTCGGCAGGTACCGAGCACAGTGCTCGCGGAGGCGGAGCGTGTTGACGGTCGCTCCTGGCTCGCGGCGCAGGACCGCGTGCAGCAGGTGGCCGGCGACCGCGTCGGTGACAGCGAGGACGACGGCCTCGGCGACCTCGTCGTGATCGAGCAGTACCTGTTCCACCACAGCCGTGTTGACTCGGGTGCCGCGCACCTTCACCTGGAAGTCGGTGCGTCCTTCGAGGTGCAGGACGCCGGAACCGTCACGGCGCACGACGTCGCCGGTCCGGTAGAAGCGAGTGGCGGTGCCAGGCGGTCGGCCCACGGGGGCGTCGACGAAAGGACCAGGTACCGCCGGGTCGGCACCCAGGTAGCCGGCGGACTGGAACGGCGTGGCGACGACCAACTCGCCGCGCCCCGCGCCCCTGACCACAGTGCCTTGGTCGTCGAGGACGACCGCTTCGACGCCGGGCAACGGGGTGCCGAGCGGGACGCCGTCGGTGGGCAGCGCGTCCCGGTCGACCTCGTGCAGGAAGCTGTCGTTGGTCTCGGTGCAGCCGTACACGTTGTAGAAGCGGCTGGCGGGGAACACGGCGGGCAACCGGGCCAGGCACCGGGCGGGCATGTGATCGCCGGTGAACAGCGCATGGCGGACCGTGGTGAGCTGCCGGGCCGGATCGCCGGCGGAATCGCCGGCGGAGTCGACCATCAGCTGATGGGCCATTGGTACGGCCTGCACGACGGTCACGGCGTTGTCGTCGATCGTGTCGAGCAGATAGCGCCCGTTGGTGGCGGCGTCCGGATCGACCAGGACCACGCGCCCGCCGTGGTGCAACGTGGCCCAGACGTCGAGGAAACAGAGATCGAAGTTCAGCGGGGCGTAGTTGAGTACCGAGGCGTCGGGGCCGAGGTCGAACTGTACGGCGGCCCAGTCGGCGAAGCGCTCGACCGCGCCTGCGGTGAGCGGCACCAGTTTGGGAAGACCCGTCGACCCCGACGTGGTGAGCACGAAGGCGACGTCGTCGGAGTCGACGGGGGTGGCCGGGCCTGGCGTACCTCCCGCCGGGCCGGGGCCGGCGTCGTCGGCGTCGACGACGTGGCGGCACCCGGCCCGGGCGAGGAGTTGCCGCGACGTGGCGGCGGGCAGCGTAGCCGAGGGAAGCACCACCGGCAGGCCCGCCCGCAGGCATGCCAGGACCATGGCGATGGTTCGGGGCGTCTTGGTGGCGGGCACGCCGATCGGCGCGCCGCCGGTGGTGTCGAGCTGGTCGAGGATGGCCGAGGCGTCGGCCACCAAGTCGGCCAGCTCGCCGTAGGAAATGTGCCGGTCCCCCGCCACGAGGGCCGTGGCGAGGGGACGGGTGTCGACCTGGCGAGCGAACGAAGTCCAGAGCCGTGTAGATTTCACACTGGAATCGTGCGGGCGCACCCGCAACATCACCGCAAGACCGGCACCCGCCGCTGCTCGACGGGCATCACCGGCGGCCGCGGACTAGGCGGCGTTCCACACGCCCGTGGGAGCGACTTCGGCCACCCAGTCCGCGAAGTCGCGGGGCTTGCGGTGCAGGGCACGCTCGACACCGTCAGCCAGCGAGCTGTTGCGGCCGTCGAAGAACTCGGAGATGAGCGTCGCCAGTGGATCGGCGAACTCGCGCGGTGCCCCGTCCTTGACGATCGCGTCGGCGAACTCGTCGCGAGTGATCGGTACGTAGCTGAGCTCACGACCCGTCGCCCGGGAGATCTCGGCGACCCCTTCGGCGAAGGTCCACAGACGAGGACCGGTCAGTTCGTAGCGCTCGCCCACGTGGCCGTCCTCGGTGAGGGCGGCCACCGCGACGTCGGCGATGTCGTTGGCGTCGACGAACGGATCGGCGTTGTCGCCACAGGGCAGGGCCAGCACGCCCTGGCGCAGCGGCTCGAGGAAGACGCCCTCGTCGAAGTTCTGGTTGAACGAGGCCGGGGCGACGATGGTCCACTCGACGGGGAGGCGCGTCACCGCGTCCTCACACCGGTCGGCCTCGTCCTGGTTTCGGGCGGACAGGAGGACCAGCCGCTGGACGCCCGCGTCGACGGCCAGCTGGGCCGCCTTGGCGACGGCCTCGCTGGCGCCGGGCCATTCGATCTCCGGGTAGTACATCAGGTAGGCGGACTTGACACCGACGAAGGCGTCGGCCCAGGTGGACGGCTGCTCCCAGTCGAACGGAGGCGTACCGCTGCGGGAGCCGACCCGCACGTTCACGCCGCGCTCGACGAGCCTCTGGATGACCCGGCGGCCGACCCGGCCGGTACCGCCGAGGACCAACGTGGTGTTCTCGTTTGCTGTCATGACTACAAGTCTGGACGCCGCTGTCTGGACGGTCCATGGCCAGGATTCCGGAATGCATATTCGATCGTCTACTCTTGGGCGGTGGACGCACTCGCAGGACTGCTCGAAGGGCCGCGCGCCAGTGGTGCCTTCCTCCTCCGTACCATCCTGGATCCGCCGTGGTCGATCCGGGTCGAAGACAAGTCGCCGCTCTGCCTCGCGGCAATGCTGAGCGGCGAAGCTCGGGTCGAGCCGGACCACGGCGAGCCGGTGTGGCTGCGCCCAGGTGACGTCGCCATCATCCGAGGGCCGGATCCCTACGTGATGAGCGACGGTACGGCGACTCCGCCGCAGGTCATCGTCCACCCCGGACAGCAGTGCCTCACGCCCGACGGCGTCGAGCTCCGGGAGCGGATGTCGCTGGGAGTCCGCACCTGGGGCAGCAATCCCGACGGGTCGGTCCAGATGCTGCTCGGGGTGTACGAGGAGGTCGGCGCCGTCGGCCAGCGCCTGCTCGACGTACTGCCGCCGCTGCTGGTCATCTCCGACGACACCTGGGACTCGATGCTCATCTCGGTGCTGGCCGGCGAAGTCACCAAACAGGGACCGGCACAGGGCGTCGTACTCGACCGCCTGCTCGACCTGCTGCTCATCTCGGTACTGCGCGTGTGGTTCGACCGCCCGGACAGCGAAGCCCCGGCCTGGTACCGGGCGCACGCGCACCCGGTGGCCGGCGAGGCGCTACGGATGTTCCACGAGGATCCGGCGAACGACTGGACGTTGGCACGGGTCGCCGCCGAGGTCGGTGTGTCCCGGGCGACGCTGGCGGAGTGTTTCCGCAAGGCCGTCGGCACCCCGCCGATGACCTATCTGGCCGAGTGGCGGCTGGCGCTGGCCGCCGACCTGCTGCGCCAGTCCGATGCCACGCTCAACGCGGTCGCCCGGCAGGTCGGTTACGGCAGCGGGTTCGCCCTGAGTTCGGCGTTCAAGCGGGTGTACGGCGTGAGCCCGCAGGAACACCGTAGCGCCGCCATGGCGCACTGAGTCGTCCAACTGTCAGCGGCCGGATCCACCACCGATGTCGGCAGTTCGTCATACCGTGGGTGGAGTGCCCGCGCCGTCGATGATCGCTCTGGAGCAGTCGATGCCGGCCGCGGGCGTTGAGTTCGGAGAGCGAGATCTGGTGGATCCGGCCGAACCCGCCGGCGTCGGTCCAGCGGCGCAGCGTCCGCCAGCAGGTCATCTCTGAGCCGAAGCCCAGCCCTGTCCGGCAAACGAAGTCAACCCCACGGTCACACCCCTGCCGTCGACGGTAGCTTGCGCGTTGTGCGCAGCGGTGACAGGACGGCGGGCAGGAACGCGGCTGTCATTCCGGCTACCCCGATGAAAAGTACGGCTTGCGCGCCGAGCAGCCCGCCGAGTACTCCACCGAGCAGTCCGCCGATCGGCATGCTGCCCCATTGGGCGAAGCGGGCAGTGGCGCTCATCCGGCCAAGCAGCCGGTCCGGCGTGGCTGCCTGTTGGAGCCCTACCTGCGAGATCAAGCGGATCACGCCGCCCGCGGAGACGAGGGCTAGTCCGGCGGCAGCAAGCCAGACTAGCCAGCCGGGCCGGGCGATAGGCAGTATCGCGGCGGCCGGTGCCGTGCAGAGTGTCGTCAACCAGACAGCTGGGCCGGGGCCGATCCGGGCGATCACTCGGCGGGCGAGCAGAGCACCAGCGAGTCCGCCTGACGCCATTACCGAGAGCACCAGACCGATACCGAACGAGCCAAGGTTCAAGTGTCGGGACAGGAACACCAGCAGCATGGTCTGGTAGGTGATGAGGAAGAGGCTGAAGATGCCGTCGGTGAACAGGATGGGGCGTAACAGTGGATGGCCAAGCACGAACCGCAATCCTTCTGCGACTTCTCGGATGAGATGCCGGGTGACGGGTTTCTGTGGCTGCGGTTCGGGCTTGCGGATTCGCAACACACCCAGCGCAGACAACAGCATCCCGGCGGAGCTGACGACCAGTGTCAGCGGTGCGCCCAGCCAGGCGACCAGCGGTCCGGCCACGCCCGGGCCGCTGATGCTCATGGCGGAGCGCGCTGCAGCGATCTTCGCGTTTCCCTCCACCAGGCGCTCACGGCCGACAAGTGCGGGAAGATAGCTGGTGTAGCCGACCTCGAACAGCACGGTCATCATGCCGTGGGCGAGCGCGACGGCAAACAGCAGCCAGATCGACAGGGCGTCTGCCCACCATGCCAGGGGCACGAGCAGCAGCAGCCCTGCCCGTACCAGATCTGTGGAGATCATGACCGGGCGCTTGCGCCAGCGGTCTATCCAGGCACCCGCCGGAAGCCCGATCAGCAGCGAGCCGGCCGTCGTCAGCGCTGTCAGAACGCCGACTTCGAACTCATTAGCCTCAACCCAGACGATTGCCACTAGAGGAAGCGCGAGAAACACGAACCGGTCAGCGAGTTGACCGGCTAGGGTCGCGCCGAAGAAGCGCCGAAAATCGCCTTCGCGGAACAGGCCGAGACGGGATGATCGGGCGACCGATCGCTGCGCTTCCCGAGGAGATTTGTCGAATTCTGTCACAGTGGCTCCGAGATCAAAATTGTTCAGACTCTTCCCACTCTTGAAAGGGGTGAAGTGCCACATCGGTTCGGTCCAGATGCCGGCGACCCGACGTTCATCCCTGCTCTGCGTTGCCTCGTACGTCGCGTCGAGGACCGGTCGCTGCGCCGACGGAGGTGGCAGCACAGAGCAATCGATTTTCCGTTCGTGGTCAGTGGTGGGGCGCCGGGCGCAACGAATTCGGCTGGGATCAGATGATATTATTTCGAAGTACCTCGACTTTCAGCGCTCGATACTAAACCACGTAGCTTCACCTGCTGGTCAATGCGAACGATGAATTCCAATTCATCGTTCGGCGTCCAGTGTACCCAGTCGCCGGTCTGGCACAGGCGGCCTGGTTCGAACGGGTTTGTAACGAACCGGGCATCGGTTGGTACTGCAAAGTCCTCGTCGTCACCCGCGCCGCCGAGGCCACCAAGGGGGCACCACCCCAAGCGAGCACAGCCTGATCCCGCCGAGTAGCAACGAGGTCCGCCGCCTGTTCGCCCACCTCGTCCTCATCGGGCGTACCACAGCTGATGATGTGCCGTACTGGTCAACCCGGCACCGCCGGCGGCGGAACTGCCCTCAGCTTCCGGTCCTGTGTCGGCGCCGTCGCGAGGTACTTGCGATGCGGCTAGTCAGTGTTACTATGTACCGGTAGTCAGTGTTGCTTAGTACCGACATGCGGGGTGGTGATCTGTGAGCAGGCAGATGACGGAGATGCTCAAGGGCACGCTGGAGGGCATCGTCCTGGCGGTCCTGTCGATGCGACCCGCGTACGGGTACGAGATCACCGCGTGGCTCCGGGAGCAGGGCTTCGCCGACATCGCGGAGGGCACTGTCTACGCCCTGCTGGTCAGGGTCGAGCAGAAACGCCTCGTCGACGTGGAGAAGGTCCCGTCCGAGAAAGGGCCGCCGCGCAAGGTCTACTCGCTCAATGCCCAGGGGCGGGAGCACCTCGACGAGTTCTGGAAGACCTGGATTTTTCTCTCCGAACGACTGGAAACACTCCACAAAGGAGACAAGCAATGATGTTCGACACGGAGAACGGATTCCTCGGCAAGGTGGTCGGCCCCAAGCGGCGCTGGCGGGCGTACAAGGCACGCGTGCGCAAGCTCCCACCGCCGTACCGGGCGGCGGTCGACGCCATCGAGCGGTACCTGATGCACTTCGGGGCGATGGACGGCGACAGTGCGGCGTCGCTGTTCGAGGACGTCGCCGACCTGTTCGAGCGGGCGGCGGCGGACGGCACCCAGATCCGGGACATCGTCGGAGACGACCCGGTGGAGTTCGTGGAGACGCTGATCGCCAACTACGACAAGGGCGGGTACGTGAGCCGGGAACGGAACCGGCTGTCACGCGCCATCGCGCTCGCCGCCGGTGAGGACCCCGCGAGCGCGGAGGAACCGCGATGACGACGCGGCAGGCCCCGGCGATCCGCGTACGCGGGCTGGAGAAGTCCTACCAGCAGCTGAAGGTGCTGCGGGGGGTGGACTTCGAGGTGGCGCGGGGCAGCATCTTCGCTCTGCTCGGCTCGAACGGCGCCGGCAAGACGACCGTCGTACGGGCGCTCGCCACACTGCTCAAGGCGGACGCGGGGACCGCCACCGTCAACGGCTTCGACGTCGCCACCCAGGCGGCACAGGTACGGGAGTCCATCAGCCTCACCGGGCAGTTCGCGGCGGTCGACGAGATCCTCAGTGGCCGGGAAAACCTCATTCTGGTGGCCCGGCTGCGGCACCTGCGCAACCCGGGCAGGATCGCCGACGAACTCCTCGGTCGTTTCTCGTTGACCGACGCCGCAGCCCGGAGGGTGTCGACGTACTCCGGCGGCATGCGTCGCCGTCTCGACCTCGCCATGAGTCTGGTCGGAAACCCGCCGGTCATCTTCCTCGACGAGCCGACGACCGGGCTCGACCCCCAGGCCCGCGTCGAGGTATGGCAGGCCGTCAAGGAACTCGCTGACCAGGGCACGACCGTACTGCTCACCACCCAGTATCTGGACGAGGCCGAGAGTCTCGCCGACCGCGTCGCGATCCTCCACGAGGGCCACATCATCGTCAACGGCACCCTCGGCGAACTCAAGCAGCTGCTCCCGCCCGCCAAGGTCGAGTACGTCGAGAAGCAGCCAACCCTCGAGGACGTCTTCTTCGCCATCGTCGGCGCAGGCGACAAGGACGGTCCGCCAGCAATTCCACCACTGGCGCGGACAGGTGAGGAACAGCTATGACAAGGCACTCCTTCGGCGACATCGCCGTCCTGCTGGGCCGGTCACTGACGCACGTCGCCCGTAGCGCGGACACCATCGTCACGACCGCGATCACGCCGATCGCCATGATGCTGCTGTTCGTCTACGTGTTCGGCGGTGCCATCGACACCGGGTCAGGAACATACGTCAACTACCTGCTGCCCGGAATCCTGCTGATCACGATCGCCTCCGGGATCGCCTACACCGCGTTCCGGCTCTTTCTCGACGTGCGCAGCGGCATCTTCGAGCGATTCCAGTCCATGCCGATCGCTCGATCGTCGGTACTGTGGGCGCACGTCTTGACGTCGTTGGTCGCCAATCTCGTCTCGCTCGTGGTCGTCGTCGGCGTCGCACTGCTGATGGGCTTCCGTACGAGCGCGGGGGTGCTTGCCTGGCTCGCGGTCGCCGGCATCCTGATCCTGTTCACCCTCGCACTGACCTGGCTCGCCGTCATCCCCGGGCTCACCGCGAAGAGCGTGGACGGCGCGAGCGGATTCTCGTACCCGTTGATCTTCCTGCCGTTCGTCAGCTCGGCCTTCGTGCCCACCGACACCATGCCCGGACCGGTACGTGCCTTCGCCGAGCACCAGCCGGTGACGGCCATCGTCGACGCGATCCGCAATCTGTTCGCGCAGCAGCCGGTCGGCGCCGACATCTGGATCGCCCTCGCCTGGTGCGTCGGCATCCTCGTCATCGCGTACACCCTCGCGATTGTCACCTACCGTCGCCGAATCTCCTGAATCGATGTGCGGACGCCACCGGCCCGATCGGTGACGTCTCGTCCGGCGGCCGCGTCTGGTCAGGGACGAATCCAAAGCCTCACGGCTGGTCGTGGTCGCGCCGGTGTGGCGAAATCGCCGGGAGGGAACTCCGGCTGGGTCCTGGCGGGTCCGTGCTGGTTCCTCGACGTTCGAGCACCCATGGAGTACCACGCGCTGCCCAGCCCTTCAAAGCGCGACCTGAACCTCGAACTGCACGGACCGGGACGTTCGCGGCCGGCTGGCGGTGGTCGGCCGGGAATCTGGTCCACCGGCACCCACCTGCTGACCGGCCCACTGGCAGGCGTTGGTGCGCCCGGCCCGGATCGGGCACCTGCCTGACGGGTTCTGGTTTGCCCCTGGCGAGGGTAGGGGTAACTCCTATCCCGACTGGGTGGTAGCAGGATCGAGCGAAATGCAGAAACCGTGGAAGCTCATTTCCAGGACCACGCAGAAGATCTCCCGGTTCCATCGGGCCACCCTGGCCCTCGTCCTTCCCGTCGCCGTGATAGCGGCACTCGCCGCGTGTGACGACTCGGCGGCGCCGAAGGCCGCACCCGCGGCCAGTCCGGAAGCCGCGGTTCCCTCGACCTCGACAAACGCGGCCCCCGCAGCGGGCTTGCATATGATCACCAACAACGGGCGTCAACTTGCCTTCCACGTCACACCCGGCCTGATCAGGATCCTGCGGGCCAATTCATTCGAGGTCGTGGAAGCCGTTGACAACGGACCCGCGCTGATCCGGTCGCTGACGACGCACCGCCCCGACGTCGCCATCGTCGACGTTCGGTTGCCGCCGACCTTCACCGACGAGGGGCTGCGTTCCGCGATCGAGGCCCGCCGCCAGATTCCAGGGCTGCCCATCATGGTGCTCTCGCAGTATGTCGAGCAGATCTACGCCAGGGAGCTGATGTCGGATCGCGCGGGCGCGGTGGGCTACCTGTTGAAGGACCGGGTTACGGACGTCGGCCAATTCGTCGCCAGTGTCCGGCAGGTCGCTACCGGCAGCACCGTTATGGACCCCGACGTGGTGAGTGCGCTCCTCACCCACCGCTCCACCGACCCTAAGCTCCTGGAGCTGAGCCCACGCGAGCATGAGGTCCTCACCCTGATGGCGCAGGGCCGCTCGAACGCTGCGATAGCCGCCCGGATGTTCGTCACCGAGAAGACCGTCAGCAAACACAGCAACAGCATCTTCACCAAGCTCGGTCTCAAGCCCTCCGAGGACGACAACCGCCGCATCCTGGCGGTCCTCGCCTACCTGGAAGGCTGAGTCCTTGGCTCTGCCCCACCATAAGTGAGACCGAGGAACTGCCGAGCATCCAGGGCCGTGGGGCGACGACGAAGAGCTGAGCACCCTGAATCTGATCACGGATGAGGTACGCCACGGGCGGCGTCATGTACGGGCCGACCGCAGCGTTCGCAGCCGGAGTCGTGACCCGAGGAGTGTTGCCCGACCTCGCGGCCGGCGGTGTCGGCGTACGGGTCTCCTGCGCAGAGCCAGGTACGCCAAATGTGCACAGGCCTGGGCGAGTGGCGCTGGGAGACCTTGCGGTGCGGGTCGCCCCGGCGAGGCACGTCTGTTGATCACGATGAGTAATCGGTGGATGTGGGTCGTCGCACGAATCGCGGCTACACCTCCAGGGGAAACCGCCGACGGGCGTGGCACCCACGTCGCACCCACGTGACACCCACCGTCCACACCAGTCACACAACAAGAGAGTCCCGAGCCGCGTTCCCGCAGCTCGGACTCCTGTTGATCTCGCTCGCCCGAAGGGACTCGAACGCCCAACCTGTCATCCGTAGTAGACGATCGAGCACCCATGGAGCACCACGTCCCGCCGCTGCAGCCGGGGTGGGCCGGGGTTTCACTGACGGTCGTCGTCCCGCCGGTGTGGTGGGTCGGCGGGGGGAGGACGGTGCATCGGCGTCCGATTCACAAGGCCCGCGCCGACGGCGACGGCGAGGAAGATCGCTCCGACGGCGAGGACGATCAGCGCCAGGTGGCCGAGTATCTCCACAGTGGTTGCTCCGTTTCATGGCTGGTAGCGGTAGCCCATGCCGGGTTCGGTGAGCAGATGGCGTGGCCGGGCGGGGTTGGGTTCGAGTTTGCGGCGTAGCTGGGCCAGGTACTGGCGTAGGTAGCTGGTCTCGGTCTCGTAACCCGGGCCCCAGACGTCGTGCAGGAGTTGGCGCTGGCTGATCAGCTTCCCGGGGTTGCGCAGCAGTGTCTCGAGGACCCGCCACTGGGTGGGGGTCAGTTTGACCTCGGTGCCGTCGTCGGCGGTGACGGTGTGGGCGGCGAGGTCGACGGTGTGGTGGCCGAGTCGCGCGGTGGGGCCGGTCGGGTCGGTGCCCGACGCGTGTCGGCGGGTGACGGCGCGGATGCGGGCGAGGAGTTCGTCGACGCCGAAGGGTTTGGTGACGTAGTCGTCCGCGCCGGCGTCGAGGGCGGTGACCTTGTCGTCGCTGCCGGCGCGGCCGGAGAGCACGATGATCGGGACCGTGGTCCAGCCACGGAGCCCTCGGATGACGTCGACCCCGTCGAGGTCGGGCAGACCGAGGTCGAGCACGACGAGGTCGGGTGGGTGGCTGGCGGCGGCTTTGAGCGCGGCGGTGCCGGTGGCGGCGACGTCGACGTGGTATCCACGGGCACGCAGGTTGATGCGCAGCGCGCGGAGAATCTGTGGTTCGTCGTCGACGACGAGGATCCGGTTCATGGCGGTGGGCCCTCCGTGGGTTCGGCGGCTGTGGCGGCGGGCAGCCGCAGCACCATGGTGAGTCCACCGCCGGGCGTGGTCTCCGGAGTGATGCTGCCGCCCATCGCTTCGGCAAGGCCACGGGACAGGGCGAGCCCGAGTCCGACGCCGGTGGTGTTGTCGCGGTCGCCGAGTCGCTGAAACGGCAGGAAGACGTGGTCCCACTGGTCTTCGGGTATGCCGGGGCCGGTGTCGATGACGCGGAGT
This sequence comes from Solwaraspora sp. WMMD406, assembly GCF_029626025.1. Lineage (NCBI taxonomy): Bacteria > Bacillati > Actinomycetota > Actinomycetes > Micromonosporales > Micromonosporaceae > Solwaraspora > Solwaraspora sp. WMMD406. The sequence goes on along the minus strand of NZ_JARUBF010000001.1, from coordinate 182,199 downwards.
TCGACCTGGCCGGCGTGGGCGCTGGCGGTGATGGTGGGTGGTCGCCCGGGTGGGCTGTGGCGCAGGGCGTTGGCGACGAGGTTGACCAGAACCCGTTCGAGCAGGCCCGGGTCGGCGGTGGCGGCGGGCAGATCGGCGGGAATGTCGGTGGCGACGTCGGTGGCGGGTGGGCCGAGCTCGTCCAGAGCCCGGGGTACGACGTCTTCCAGGCCGATCGTGGCGGCGGTGATGCCGAGTGCCCCGGCCTGCAGCCGACTCATGTCCAACAGGTTCGCCACGAGGCGGCTGAGTCGGTCGAGCGACTCGTCGGCGGTGGCCAGCAGCTCGTCGCGGTCGTCGGCGTCGAAATCGACGTCGCGGCTGCGCAGGCTGGACACGGCGGCCTTGGCCGAGGCGAGGGGGGTGCGCAGGTCGTGGCTGACGGCGGCCAGCAGCGCGGTGCGCATCCGGTCGGCTTCGGCCAACGGCCGGGCGGCGGCAGCCTGGGCGGCGAGGCGCTCCTGCCGGAGCGCGACGGCGGCCTGGGCGGCGAACGCCTCGACGATGCGCCGATCCGCGGCCTCCAGCCGACGGCCGCGGAGCACGACGGTGAGCCGTTCGTCGACCGGTACGGCGGTCTCGCCCGCGTCGGGGTTCGTCGCCGGTGCCTCACCGACGCTCGCGACGATCCGCCAGGCGCCCTCCTCACGGGCCCGATCCGGTCGCCCGCCAGCGGATTCGACCAACTCGAGCACGCTGACCGCGCGGAGCGCGAAGGTCTCCCGGAGCCGTTCCAACAGTGCGGGCAAGGGCCGCTGGCCACGGAGTACGTTGCCGGCGACGGTGGCCAGAGTCTGCGCGTCGGCGGAGGCGCGGGCTGCTTCGCGGGTACGTCGGGCGGCCACGTCGACGATCCAGCTGACCGCGACGGCGACGCCGACGAAGACACCGAGGGCGAGCCAGTTGTCACGCTCGGCGATGGTCAGTGTGTAGAAGGGCGGGGTGAAGAACCAGTTCAGCAGCAGAGACCCGCCGAGCGCGGCGAGCAGCGCCGGCCAGAGCCCACCGACCAGTGCCACGCCGACGACGCAGGCGAGGAATATCAGGATGTCGTTGGTGAGGCTGAGATCGGGGAGCGCCTTGAGTAGCGCGGTCAGGGCGGGCAGGCCCGCGACGGTGAGGACGAAGCCGTACAGCTGGCGACGTCGGGACAGCGCGGCCGGGACCGTCGGTCCGGTCCGGCCGCGACCAGCCTCGGGGTGGGTGACCAGGTGCACGTCGATGGGCCCGGACAGCGCGGTGGTGGTGACGCCGACTCCACGGGAGAACAGCTGTGCGACGCGGCCGCGTCGGCTGGCACCGAGGACGAGTTGGGTGGCGTTGACGCCCCGGGCGAAGTCGAGCAGCGCGGCGGGGATGTCGGCACCGAGGACCTGGTGGTAGGTGCCGCCGAGGCTCTCCACCAGGACCCGGTGCCGGGCGAGTCGGGCCGGGTCGGCGCCGGCGAGGCCGTCGCTACGAGCGATGTGTACGGCGAGCAGGTCGGCGCCTTTGCTGCGGGCGGCGATCCGGGCGGCGCGCCGGATCAGCGCCTCCCCTTCCGGCCCTCCGGTGAGCGCGACGACGACCCGTTCGCGGGCCTCCCAGGTCGCGGAGATGCCCTGCTGGGCTCGGTAGGCGTCGAGTTGCTCGTCGACCTTGTCGGCCAGCCAGAGTAGGGCCAGTTCGCGCAGGGCGGTGAGGTTGCCGACGCGGAAGTAGTTGCCGAGTGCGGCGTCGATCTTGTCGGGGCGGTAGATGTTGCCGTGTGCCATTCGTCGGCGGAGCGCCTCCGGGGTCATGTCGACCAGTTCGACCTGCTCGGCGGCGCGGACGACGGCGTCCGGGACGGTTTCCCGCTGGGTGGTGCCGGTGATCTGGGCGACGACGTCGTTGATCGACTCCAGGTGCTGGACGTTGACGGTGGTCAGTACGGTGATCCCGGCGTCGCACAGTTCCTGGATGTCCTGCCAGCGTTTTTCGTGGCGGCAGCCGGGCACGTTGGTGTGGGCGAGTTCGTCGACGACGGCGACCTCGGGACGGCGGGCCAGGACCGCGTCGAGGTCCATCTCGGTGAACTGGGTGTTCCGGTAGGTGATCGTGCGGCGGGGGACCGTCTCCAGGTCGCCGATCATGGCGGCGGTGTGCTTTCGGCCGTGCGTCTCGACGAACCCGATGACCACGTCGGTGCCGCGTTCGGCGCGGCGGTGGGCCTCCTCGAGCATGGCATAGGTCTTGCCGACGCCGGGTGCGGCACCGAGGTAGATGCGCAGTTCTCCCCGTGGCACGGCGAGTGTCCTTTCCTAGCGTTGCCGGCGGGCGCCGGGCCGGGACGGTGCCAGCGTCCCGGCCCGGCGCCGTCGTGGTCGGTGCGCCGTCGTTTCAGCGTGCCGTCGTGGTCAGCGTGCCGGAAGCTGTTCGTCCAACGCGAGGTTGAGCTGCAACACGTTCACCCCCGGCGAGCCCATGAAGCCGAGCGACCGGCCGGTGGTGTGCTCCTCGACCAGGCGCCGGACCTCGCTCGGGTCCGCGCCCCGCTCGCGCGCCACCCGGTCGACCTGGATCTCGGCGTACGCCGGGCTGATGTGCGGGTCGAGACCGCTCGCGCTGGCGGTGACCGCGTCGGCCGGCACCGCCGGCTCGGCCGGAGCGTCGCCCCGGATGGGCACGATGGTCGCCCCGGCCGCCCGGTAGTCCACACCCGGGTCGGCCAGCTCCACCGGTACGCCGTCGTAACGTGCGATGAACGCGGTGGCGGGTGCGGTCTGGTTGACGCTGACTACCCGAACGACCGGCCCGGACAGGCCGTCACGGCGGAACACCGCCAGTACGGCCCCGACTCCGTCCAGTGTGCAGTACGGGCGTCGTCCGTCGACGCCCTCGAGCTCGCCGACCGCTGCGCTGCGGGCGCAGACCTGGGTGAGCAGGCTCAGGGTCGTGTCGTCGGAGTCGACGGCGATGGTGTCGACGATGTCCTCCGGGCCCAGGTTGCTGGCACTGGTGGAGGTGAGGTCGTATCCGTCGCCGGCCGAGGAGGGGCGGGACTGGAAGTAGCGTGGGACGGGGTCGCCGTCCGCGTCGGTGAACGTCTGCCCGATCAGGGCGCTGCCCACGGGCCGTTCGTCGACCTCGATGATCGAACCGTCGGTCCGGCTCGCCAGGCCGGGAAACCGGCCGACGACGACCATGGCTAGCGGGTAGGCCAGACCGAGCAGCACGGTGAAGACGAGCAGGGCGCGCAGCGCGGCCAGGTGCAGGGCGAGCCAGGTAGGTAGGCGCATCACGAGATCCCTGGAATGAGCTGGATGAGCAGGTCGATGAGCTTGATGCCGATGAACGGCACGACGACGCCGCCGAGGCCGTAGATCAGCAGATTGCGGCGCAGCAGCCGTGACGCGGCGGCCGGCCGGTAGCGCACGCCGCGTAGCGCCAACGGGATCAGCGCGACGATGACGACCGCGTTGAAGATCACCGCGGCCAGGATCGCCGACTCCGGGCTGGACAGCCGCATGACGTTCAGCGCGTCCAGGCTCGGGTAGATGCCGGCGAACATGGCCGGGATGATCGCGAAATACTTCGCGATGTCGTTGGCGATCGAAAAGGTCGTCAACGCGCCGCGCGTGATCAGCAACTGCTTGCCGATCTGCACGATCTCGATCAGCTTCGTCGGGTCGGAGTCGAGGTCGACCATGTTGCCGGCCTCCTTCGCGGCCGACGTACCGGTGTTCATGGCGACACCGACGTCGGCCTGCGCCAACGCGGGAGCGTCGTTGGTGCCGTCGCCGGTCATCGCGACCAGCCGGCCGCCTTCCTGCTCCTTGCGGATCAGCGCGAGCTTGTCCTCCGGGGTGGCCTCGGCGAGGAAGTCGTCCACCCCCGCCTCGTCCGCGATCGCCCGGGCGGTACGCGGATTGTCACCGGTGATCATCACGGTGCGGATGCCCATCCGGCGCATCTCGTCGAAGCGTTCCCGCATGCCGGCCTTGACCACGTCCTTGAGATGAATGACACCGAGGGCGCGGGCCGGTCGACCATCGAGGTGCTCGGCGACGACGAGCGGGGTGCCGCCGATGCCGCTGATCTCGTCGACGATCTGGCCGACCTGCTCGGTCGGGTGGCCGCCGTTCTCGCGTACCCACTTCATCACGGCGGCGGCGGCGCCCTTGCGGATCCGTCGCACCTGCCCGGCCGTGCCGCCGTCGACAGCCGCGTCCGGGGTCAGGTCGACGCCGCTCATCCGGGTCTGCGCGGTGAACGGCACGAAGACGGCGTGCGGCATCAGGCCCGGCTCGCGCTCCCGCAGGCCGAATCCGTTCTTGGCGAGCACCACGACCGACCGGCCCTCGGGGGTCTCGTCGGCGAGGCTGGACAACTGGGCGGCGTCGGCCACCCGGTCTGCGGTGACGTCCTCGACCGGGAGAAATTCGGCAGCCTGCCGGTTGCCCAGCGTGATCGTTCCGGTCTTGTCCAACAACAGCGTGTTGACGTCGCCGGCGGCCTCCACCGCCCGCCCGCTCATGGCGAGCACGTTGCGCTGCACCAGACGGTCCATCCCGGCGATGCCGATCGCCGACAACAGCGCACCGATGGTGGTGGGGATCAGGCAGACCAGCAGCGACACGAGCACCACACCGGTGACTCCGCTGTCGGTGATCGCGCCGGTGTCCGGCGCGGCTGCCTGGTACGCCTTGGAGAAGATCGCCAGCGGCTGGAGGGTGACCACGGCCAGCAGGAAGATGATCGTGAGCGCGGCGAGCAGAATGTTGAGCGCGATCTCGTTCGGTGTCTTCTGCCGGTTCGCGCCTTCGACCAGACCGATCATCCGGTCGATGAAGCTTTCCCCCGGCTTCTGGGTGATCTTCACGACGATCCGGTCGGAGAGCACCTTCGTGCCGCCGGTGACCGCGCTGCGGTCACCGCCGGACTCCCGGATCACCGGCGCGGACTCGCCGGTGATGGCCGACTCGTCGACGCTGGCGATGCCCTCGACCACGTCCCCGTCACCGGGGATGACGCCGCCGGCCTCCACCAGAACGATGTCGCCCTGCCTCAGTCCGGGTGCCGGGACGGCCTCCTCCTGGTAGGCGTCGGCCCGCGCGCCGGGCGTCCAGCCGAGCAGCCGGGTGGCGACGGTGTCCGTCTTTGCCTTGCGCAGGGCTGCGGCCTGCGCCTTGCCCCGGCCCTCGGCGACGGCCTCGGCGAGGTTGGCGAAGAGCACGGTAAGCCAGAGCCAGACGGTGATGGCCCACGCGAACACCGACGGGGCCGCGACGGCGAGAACGGTGGTGAAGGCCGCGCCGATCTCGACGATCAGCATCACCGGGTTGCGCCACAACGTACGGGGGTCGAGCTTGCGCAGCGCGTCCGGCAGGGACCGGATCAGCTGTCGCGGATCGAGCATGTCCTTCTCCCTCATGACGGTCACAGCCCTTCCGCCAGCGGGCCGAGCGCGAGAGCCGGCAGGAAGGTCAGCGCGACCAGGATCACCGTCACGCCCACGACCATCCCGACGAACAGCGGCCGGTCGGTCGGCAGGGTGCCTGCGGAGACGGGCGTCGGTTGTTGTCGAGCGAGCGAGCCGGCCAGGGCGAGCACGAGGATGATCGGCAGGAACCGGCCGAGCAGCATGCACAGGCCCAGCGCGGTGTTCCACCACGGCGTGCTCACGGTCAGGCCGGCGAACGCCGACCCGTTGTTGTTGCTCGCCGAGGTGAACGCGTACAGAACCTCGGACAGGGCGTGCGGGCCGGTGTTCAGCGCGGTGGAGTCGTTGCCAGTGGCGAACGCCGCCGCCGTGCCGATCAGCACCAGAGCCGGGGTCACCAGGAAGTACAGCGACGCGAGCTTGATCTCCCGCGAACCGATCTTCTTGCCCACGTACTCCGGGGTGCGGCCGACCATCAGGCCGGCGACGAACACGGTGATCACGGCCAGGATCAGCATGCCGTAGAGACCGGCACCGACCCCACCAGGCGCCACCTCACCGAGCATCATGTTGACCAGCAACATCCCGCCACCGAGCGCCGTGTACGAGTCGTGGAACGAGTCCACCGAGCCGGTCGAGGTCAGCGTCGTCGATGACGCGAACATGGCCGAGTTCGACACGTCGAACCGGACCTCCTTGCCCTCCAACGCGGCGCCCACCGATTGCGGCACCGTGCCGTCGCCGGCTAGCTCGAACACGTTGGTCAGGGCGATGCTCGAGATCGCCAGGATCGCCATCACCGCCGCGATCGCGTAGCCCTGCCGGTTCTGCCCGACCATCCGACCGAAGACCCGGGACAGGGTGAACGGGATCACCAGCAGCAGGAATATCTCGAACCAGTTCGTCCAGGCGGTCGGGTTCTCGAACGGGTGGGCGCTGTTGACGTTGTAGAAGCCACCACCGTTGGTGCCGAGGTCCTTGATCGCCTCCTGACTGGCCACCGGCCCGCCGGTGATGGTCTGGCCGCCACCGGTCAGCGTGGTGACCTCGGTGCCGGCGGACAGGTTCTGCACCGCGCCGCCGATCATCAGCACGATCGCGGCGAGGACCGAGATCGGCAGCAGGACCCGCAGCAAGATCCGGGTCAGGTCCACCCAGAAATTGCCCAACCCGCCCGTACGGCTGCGGGCGAACCCGCGGACCAGCGCGACCGCGACCGCGATGCCGACGGCGGCCGAGGCGAAGTTCTGCACCGCCAGGCCGGCCATCTGCACCAGGTGACCCATGGTCGACTCACCCGAGTACCACTGCCAGTTCGTGTTGGTCACGAACGACACCGCCGTGTTCCACGCGCCGTGGGTCATCACCGGGTCGAAGCCGAGCGACAGCCACAGGTGGTTCTGCAGCCGCATGAACCCGTACAGGAACAGGATCGAGACGGCCGAGAACGCCAGCAGACTGCGGCCGTACACGGCCCAGGACTGTTCGGCCACCGGATCGACGCCGACCAGACGATAGACGCCCCGCTCGACACGGGAGTGCCGGGTGCCGGAGACCACCCGGTACAGGTAGTCGCCGAACGGCCGGTGCACGGCGACCAGCGCCACCGCCAGCGAGAGGATGAACAGCGCACCCGCTGTTGTCACGGTCATCAGAAACGCTCCGGGAACAGCAGGGCGACCACCAGAAACACGGCCAGCCCGGTCGCCAGCACCAGACCGACGGCGTTGACCACGTTCACAGCTTCTCCACACCCCTCACCACGAGCGCGAGCACTGCGAACAGCGCCAGCGTCAACACCACGAACACCACGTCAGACACGCCTGACTCCTCGAATCGCCGTACCGGCTTGCCACGGGCCGCCTTCCGGCCGCGCCGAGCAATCACAACGCCAGCCAGGCCCGCAATGACAGGGGCCATCACGCGACCATCACGGCGGACCGGCGCTTTTTAACGCCCCCTTCACGCCGCCCTCGACCGGGCGATCCCGGGCGTCACGGTTCATGTCCCGTACCACCTGCGGCGCTCGCGGTGGGCCGGGACGGTGTCCACGGCGGTGAGAGTCGTGCAGGCGTGGGTCCAGTCCTCGCCCAGTTCGAACACGTACGCGAACACCACCCCCGGCCGCAGCAACTCAAGTCGGCTGGACCGACCGTCGAGGGTGCCCGGATAGGCAGGCCCGACAGACACCCGCGAAGTAGGGAGAGGTCCCAATCCGGTATTCGAACAGGTATCGATCCGGTACCATCGACGGCATGAGTACCCAGATCGCCGTACGCCTGCCGGACGATCTCGTCGAGTTCGTTGACGAGCTGGTCCGCCATGGCGACGCACCCAGCAGGGCCGCCGTCGTGGCCCGAGCGCTGCGTCGAGAGCGACGGCAGACCGCCGCCGCCCGCGACGCCGCGATCCTCGCCCGCGTCGAACCCGATGCGGATCTGGACCGCCTCGCCGAGCACGCCGCCGCAGTCCCGATCGAAGACCTGGACTGATGCGACCGGTCCACCTCGCCCACCTCGACAAGACCCGGCCCGTACTCGTCCTGACGCGCGAAGCGGTACGCCCCTACCTTGCCCGGCTCACCGTCGCGCCCATCACCAGCATCATTCGCGGCCTGTCCACCGAAGTCCCCGTCGGCCCGGCCAACGGGCTCGACCGCAACAGCGTGGTCAGCTGCGACAACGTCGTCACCATCCCCAAGAGCGCCCTGGGCCGGCACCTCGGTTACCTGCTGCCCCACCAGGAACCCGCCCTGGCCGAGGCCATCCTCGCCGCCTACGACCTCGACCCGCCCGAATAGGAACCCACCCGAACAGGGAGAGGAAGGAAGGGATTCGGACTGAGCCTGATGCTCCGCGCGGGACGTTGACTTTGGGCCGCGGTGCGGGTACGGCCTGTGTGTGTGGGCGCCGGAGCGCGCCTTGGGTGGCGCGGACCTGGACGAGTGGTGGAGGCGGGTGCTGTGAGTGAGCCGGACTTCGATGCGTACCCGGGTCCGGACTCTTGCGTCGAGCCCGCTTCCCGCCGCGCCCCGATACCCTTGTGGGGAGGCGCCGTGGCGAGGTGATGGTTCCATGGGGAGATCCGGCGAAAGCGGTCACCTGCTGGTGGCCACCAACAAGAGGGCGCGGCACGACTACCAGATCCTGCGCACCTACGAGGCGGGGATAGTCCTGGTCGGCACCGAGGTGAAGTCGCTGCGGGCCGGTCGGGTGTCGCTGGTGGACGCCTTCGCGCAGCAAGGGGACCGCGAGATCATGCTGCACGGGCTGCACATCGCCGAGTATGGCTTCGGGAGTTGGACGAACCACCAGCCCCGGCGTACCCGGAAGCTGCTCCTGCGTCGGGTGGAGATCGATCGGATCCTGGAACGTCTCCGGGAGGGCGGTCTGACGCTCGTACCGCTGTCGCTGTACTTCGAGAACGGTTGGGCGAAGGTCGAACTCGGCCTGGCGAAGGGCCGGCGCGGATTCGACAAGCGGCAGGCCATCGCCGAGCGGGAGGCGAACCGGGAGATCGCCCGGGAGTTCAGCCGTCGACTCAAGGGCAGGCCCCGCCACCAGGGCTGACCAACCACGCCGACCGCAACCAGCATCGGCCGCATCGCCGCATCGCCGCATCGCCGCATCGCCGCATCGCGGCATTGCGGCATCGCCAACGCCCGACCGCTGCGTCCGCTCGACCGATGGCGGGTGACTCCGCCGTGGGGTCCAACACCAGGGCGGTTCTTCGCCGACGAGATGGCTGCCGTCTCCCGGTCGGTCTTGCCGCCGGCCTGGTTGGCGTGACTCGCGCCGTTCGTCGCCCGGCGGAGTCCGGGAGTTGGCGAAGTGAGGTTCGCGCTGCCGGTGGTCGCGTCGGTCAGGCGTTGCTAACATGAGAACCATTTTCGACAGCGCGTCCTCGGTCTCGCCGCCGAACCCGGTCTGCGGCGCGGCCGTCTCGCTCAAGACGGCACGTGAGTCGTGCGTGGGCTCCGGGTGGGGGCGGGGCGGCCAGGAGAACGTAGATGGTGGAGGGGTGATGCGGGCGTGAAGGACCTTCTCGTGGACGCGCAACGGTGTGTCGGGGCGGGTCACTGCGCCCGGCTCGCACCGGGACTGTTCGATCAGGATTCGCAGACCGGGGTCGTGGTGTGGCGGGGTGGTGAGGTTGACCGGTCCAGTGACGACGAGCTTCGTGAGGTGGTCGCGCTCTGTCCGTCGGGTGCGTTGCGGTGGTCGACCGAAGGCGATTAGTTGACAATGGTTTTCATCTCGGTGATGCTGGCGGTTGCGGGGGATCTTCCTCGCACACTGTGCTCGACTCCACACCGAGGAGCCTCCCTTGGCGCACACTTTCGACCGGCGCACGCTGCTGCGGGCCGGCGCGATGTCCTTGGCCGCTGTCGCCAGCGCGCCCATCCTCGCGGCCTGTTCGAACGATGACCCCGCCCCCTCCGGATCGGGGCCCGGCACCCCCGCGCCCACATCCGGCGGGACCCTGCGGGCCGCTTTCGTCGGCGGCGGCGCGGCAGAAACGCTCAACTACCTCTTCGGACCGACAGGTCTGGACTACGTCCGGGCACGCTGCATGCACGGCGCGCTCGGCGTGCTCGACCCTACCGCCGAGCACGGCGTCCGGTACGGCGTCCTGGAGCGCATCGACGTCAGCGACGATCTGGGTACGTACACCGTTAAGGTCCGGCCCGGTGTCACCTTCACCGACGGCTCCACCCTGACCGCCCGCGACGTGCTCTACTCGCTCAACGCCCCGGTCACCCTCGGATCGCTGCCGTTCCTCAAGCCGCCGTCGCAGAACTTCGATCTGGCCGCCGCGCGGGTCGACGACGACCTGACCCTCGTCCTGCCGACGCTGCGTCCGATCGCCGACGGCCGGCTCGTGCTCTGCCAGAGCACCCTGGTCTTCAAGGACGGCACCACCGAGTTCACCCCGGACATGCCCACCTGCGGACCGTTCACCCTGACCGAGTTCGAACCCGGTCAGGGCGCCGCCTTCACCCGACACGACGCCTACTACGGACTGGCCCTCGGCGGCGGGCCGTACCTGGACGGGCTCGAGCTGCGGACCATCCCGGACGCGACCGCCCGGGTCAACGCCCTCACCGGCGGCCAGGTCGACTTCGTCAGCGACATCGGGCCGGTGGCCGCCCGCACCGTGGAGGGAGACGAACGGTTCGCGGTGGCCGTGTCCGACCTGCCGTACGCCACGTCGCTGTCCTTCGGGCTCAACCTGGCGTTCGCACCGTTCGCCGACGTGCGGGTCCGGCAGGCGGTCAAGTACGCGATCGACCGCGAGGCCATCGTCCGCAACGTCTTCTTCGGCCGGGCCTTCGTCGGCAACGACCTGCCGTCCCTCGGGTTCGGCGACTACGCCGACGAGATCGAACAGCGGCCGTACGACCCGGACCGGGCCAGGACACTGCTCGCCGAGGCCGGTGCTGGCACCATCGCGGTCGCGGTCACCACCGCGCCGGAGGTGGCGGGCATGGCCGAGACCGCGACGGTCGTCGTCGAGAATCTCAAGGCGGTCGGCATCGACGCCACCCTCGACCAGCGGCCCACCGGGCAGCTGTTCTCCGACTTCGCGGCCTACGTCCAGCTGCCGTTCGCCGCCAGCTACACCCCGCCGGTGCCGCCGCTGTCCAGCTACGCCGCGACCCGCACGGCCGGCTCGCCGGCCACCTTCGGCTTCGACCGTCCGGACATCGACGAGCTCGTCAGCCAGGCCCGGGGGGCCGTCGACCCCGACCAGCGTCGGGAGGCGGCGGTGCAGGCCCAGCGGCTGATCTGGGAGGAAGGCAACCAGGTCATCCCGGTCTTCGCGCCGTCGATCAACGGTCACACCACCGCCGTGTACGGCGTGCGGGACGAACCGTTCAGCAGCTTCGAGCAGGCATACCTGGCGTGAATCTGCTCCGGGTCGCCGCGCTCGTCGCCCGGCGTACCGCCGCCGCGGTGCTGGTCCTCGCCGTACTGTCGGTGTTGATCTTCACCGTGACCGAGGTACTGCCGGGCGACGCGGTCAGTGTCGTCGCCGGTGCCGACGCCACCGTGTCCGAGCGGGAACAACTCCGCCGGGAACTCGGCCTCGACGCGCATCCGGTACGCCGGTACGCCGACTGGGCGGCTGCCGCGCTGCGCGGCGACCTGGGCACCGGGTACGTCGGCCGCCGCGAGGTGACCGAGGTGCTGGTGGACCGGCTGCCGAACAGCCTGTTGCTGACCACTCTGGCGATGGCGCTGGCGGTCCCGCTGGCCGTCGCGATCGGCCTGGTCGCGGGCATGCGGGCCGGCCGACGGACGGACCGGCTGGTCAGCACCGCGACCCTGGTCGCGGTCGGTGTCCCCGAGTTCCTCGTCGCGGCGCTGCTGGTGGCGGTCTTCGCCGCCGGCCTCGGTCTGCTGCCCGAGGTGTCGTTGGTGCCGCTCGGCGGCCGGCCCTGGGACCAGCCCGGGATCCTGGTGCTGCCGGTCGCCGCGCTGTCGGTCGCGGCCCTGGCGGCCGCCGCCCGACTGCTGCGGGCCTCGGTCGCGGAGATCGCGGCCGCGCCGTACGTCGAAGCGGCCCGGCTGCGGGGGGTGACCGGGCTGCGGCTCGCCGTGCGACACGTGCTGCCGAACGCGGTGGCGCCCGCCGTGCAGGTGACCGCGGTCATGTTCGCCGGTCTGATCGGTGGCGCGGTGGTCGTCGAGACCCTGTTCAACTATCCCGGGATCGGCTACGAACTCCAGCAAGCGGTGGCCAACCGGGATGTGCCGATGGTGCAGGGGCTCGCCCTGGCGACCTGCGCCACCGCGCTGGCCCTGCTGCTGATCGGCGACCTCGCCCAGCTCGCGCTGACTCCGGCGGTACGGGGGCGGTCATGAGCGGTGTCGTGCCGGCGATGGCGGTCGGGCGGGTGGCCCACTCTCGGGTGACCCTGCTGCTCGCCGGGGCCACCGCCGCCGGCGTGGTGCTGGTCGCGTTGGCCGGCCCGCTGTTGGCCACCGGGTCGCCGACGGCTCCGGTGGGACTGCCTTTCGACGCCCCGAGCGGCGCACATCCGGCCGGCACCGACGCGGTCGGTCGCGACGTCCTGAGCCGGCTGCTGCACGGCGGCCGCGCCGTGGTGCTTCTCGCCGTCGGCGCGACCGCCCTCGCCAGCCTGTGCGGGGCGCTGCTCGGCGTGTTCGCCGGACTGATCGACCGACGGATCGGTGAACTGGTCGTCCGGGTGGTGGACGTCGTCGCGGTCGTGCCCGGCCTGCTGGTGCTGCTGGTCCTGGCGGCGGGCTTTCCGGGCAGCGACAGCGCGGTGCTCGTCGGGGTGGCCCTGGTCAGCCTGCCGTTCTCGGTACGGGTCGTGCGCGCGGCGACCCGGCAGGTCGCGGTGCGCGGGTTCGTCGACACCGCGCGGGCACGGGGGGACAGCCGGTGGCGGATCATCCGGCACGATCTCGTGCCGAACATCGCCGGCACCATGCTTGCCGAGGCCGGCATCCGGTTCTCGGCCGCCGTGCATCTGACCGCCACCGCCGGTTTTCTGGGTCTCGGCGCGGGTCCGCCCACCCCGAACTGGGGCCGGATGGTCAGTGAGAACGCGTCCGGGATCGGCCTGACGATCTGGCCGGTGCTGCTGCCGGCGCTGCTGCTGGTGCTTTTCACCGTGTCGGTGAACCTGCTCGCCGACGACCTCGCCGCCCGGTGGGCCGACCGGTGAGCGGCGATCGCCGGCTCGCGGAGATCGACGGCCTCGTCGTCGGCCCGGTCGACGGTGGGCCGCCCACAGTAGACGGTGTACGGCTACGGATCGCGGCCGGTCAGGTGGTGGCAATGATGGGGCGGTCCGGATCGGGCAAGAGTACGACGGCATTGACACTGCTGGGACACGTCCGGCCCGGACTGGCGCTGCGGGCCGGTACCGTCCGGGTCGCCCGCTGCGATCCGTTCACCTCGGCCGGTGCGGCGGCGGTACGCCATCGCCACGTCGCCTACCTGCCGCAGGACGCCGCCGCCACGTTGAACCCGTCCCGACGGCTCGTCAGCCAGCTCGGCGAGGCCGTCGCGGGTGCCGCACGGCGCGACGGGGTCCGGGGCGGCACGACCGTGGCCGACTTGCTGGCGACCGTACGGCTGCCCGCCGACCGGGAGTTCCTGCGCCGGTACCCGCATCAGATCTCGGGCGGTCAGGCGCAGCGTGTCGCGTTCGCCATCGCTCTGGCGGCCGACCCGGACCTGCTCGTCCTCGACGAGCCGACCGCCGGCCTCGACCCGGTCCTGGCCCGTGGCGTACGGGACCTGATCAGCTCGTTGACCGGGCACCGCGCCACTTTGCTGATCAGCCACGACCCGGACCTGGTGCGGGCGGTCAGCGACGAGGTGATCGTCCTGGACGCCGGTCGCCCGGCGGTCACCGGACTGCCCGACCGGGTGCTCGCCGCGCCCGCGCCGACCGGGTCCGGCCGCGCGACTGGGCCGGCCGACCCGGTGCTCGCGGTACGGGGGTTGGGCACCCGGCACGGCCGGCGTACGGCGCTCGCCCAGGTGGATCTCGACGTCGCGGGTGGGGGTTGCCTCGCCGTCGTCGGACCCTCGGGTGCCGGCAAGTCGACGCTCGCGCGATGCCTGGTCGGGTTGCACCCCTACGACGGTGCCGTCCGGCTCGACGGTGTGCTGCTGCCGCCGACCACCCGGCGACGCGGTCCTGCCCAACGCCGCGACCTGCAGCTGGTGGCCCAGGACAGCGCGGGCGCACTGAACCCCCGGGAAACCGTCGGCCACGCCCTGCTGCGTCCGCTGCGGCAGTTGCGGGGCCTCGACCCGCACGCGGCCCGGGCGGCGGCGGCCGAGCTGCTGGACCGGGTGCATCTGCCGGCCGGCGCGGCCCATCGACGACCGGGTGCACTGTCGGGTGGGGAGCGTCAGCGGGTCAACCTCGCACGGGCGCTGGCCTGCCGGCCCCGGGTGTTGATCTGTGACGAGGTGACGTCCGCGCTCGACGTCGCGACGGCCGGTACGGTGCTGGCGCTGCTCGCCGAGTTGCGTCGTGATCTCGGGCTCGCGGTGGTGCTGATCACCCACGACCTGGCCGCGGTGGCCGGGTGGACCGACGATGTCGTGGTGCTCGACGCCGGCGCCGTGGTGGAGTCCGGCCCGACCCCGGCGGTGCTCGGCTCACCGCGACACGAGGTCACCCGGGCCCTGCTCGACGCGGCGGGCGGCCGGTGACGAGGGGGAGTCGGCTGGAGTGGGATTCACGCCGGTTCGGCCGTCGCGGAGTGCGCCGGTGCGGTGTCGTCGTCGAGCGGGAAGCAGCCGGCGAACGGGTCCGGCAGGTCCCGCCAGCCGTCGAATCCGTGGGCGATCTCGTCGTCGGTGAGCAGACACGCGGTCAACAGGTCGGTGAGCGCCGTCGCGTCGACTCGCAGGCCGACGAATGCCAGCGCCGTACGGCGGTCACCGTAGTAGGGATCCCAGTTCAGGTCTGCGGCGATGCGACGGTAGTCGCTGGCCTCGCCCCACCGGTCCACCGGCAGCGCCGCCAGCCAGTAGCCGAGGCTGCCCATCGAGACGCCGCCGCCGGCGAACTCGAACCCCACCACCGCGTCGGGCTGGCTGGCGATCCACAACTGCCCCCGCCCCCGGAGCAGGTCCTCGGTGAGGTCCTCCAACGCGTCGTACAGCCGTTGGGGGTGGAACGGGCGGCGGGTCTCGAACAGCACCGACACCACGCCGCAGTCGCTGTCCGGAGCGTGGACGGCGATCGGGAAGCCTTCCAGGGCGCGACCGAGCAGGCCCGGCGCGTCCGGGTCGTGGCGGCCGGTGCGCAGCAACGCGGTCGCCGAATCGCCGTGCTGTCTGGTGTCGTGCTGTCCCGGGTCGTTCTTCGTGCTGATCTTCAGGTGCCGGGCCCACGGCGCGAGCCGGTGCAGCAGAGCGGACAGCCGCGCCCGTTCGAAGGGCTCGTCGGAGTGTCCCCACAACACCACCGTGTCGGCGTACTCGATCTGGCGGACCACCACCTCGGCGACGGCCCGGTGGTCGTCGGCGGCGGCGTGCAACCGCCGGTCGCGCAGGTCGTCGGTGCTGGCCAGATCGTCGAGCAGGGAGTCGGCGTCGACCACGGTGACGTACGAGTCGAACCGCACCACGTCGGTCACCGGCGCTCCGTCGACCAGGCAGTGCGCGCACGCGGCCGCGACCGCCTCGGGCTCCACCACGGTGGGCAGCACCAGCACGATCCCGAGTGCCGGATGCTGGCCGGCCAGGCGGGCCAGGGTCGGCAGGACGTCCTCGCGCAGCGTGCACGACACACAGCCGTGTACGAGTTCCACGGCGGTGTCCTCGATCAGCCCGTCGGCACCGCGTACGGTGCGGCGCACCCGCCCGGAGCGGATCGCGCTGATGTCGTGGCTGACGACGAGCAGCCGTTCGTCGGCGTTCAGCAACTGCCGCGCGACGGCGGCGGCGGCCGCTGCGGAGAAGCTGGTGAGGACGGTGACGGCGGGACGCTGGTCGAGGTCCGGTGCGGAAGCGGTGGCGGTGGGGTTGGTACTCACCCCGCCATCTTGTTGGAAATGATTGTCGTTGTAAAGTGGTGGTCATGTCGAACATCTGTGATGTCACCGGTGCCAGGCCCAGCTTCGGCAACGCGGTGTCCCACTCCCACCGCCGCACCCGCCGCCGGTGGAACCCCAACATTCAGCGCCGCCGGTTCCGGCTCGCCGACGGGCGATCCATCCGCCTCAACGTGAGCACCACCGGTCTGCGGATCATCGACCGCGACGGCATCGAGGCCGTCGTCGCCCGGATGCGCGCCCGGGGGGTGAAGATCTGATGGCCCGTAGCACAGAGATCCGGCCCGTGATCAAGCTGCGCAGCACCGCCGGCACCGGCTACACCTACGTCACCCGCAAGAACCGCCGCAACGATCCCGACCGGCTGGTGCTGCGCAAGTACGACCCCATCATCCGCCGGCACGTCGAGTTCCGAGAGGAGCGCTGATGGCCCGCCGCAGCCTGGTCGAGCGGGAGAATCGCCGGGCGATCCTGGTCGCCCGCCACGCCGACCAGCGGGCCGCCCTCAAGAAGCTGATCTCGGCGCCCGACACGGAGCCCGACCAGCGGGCCGAGGCGGTTCGCGAACTCGCCGCCCTGCCCCGCGACTCCAGCCGGGTCCGGCGCCGGAGCCGCGACGCGATCGACGGTCGGCCCCGTGGCGTGCTGCGCCGGTTCGGCCTGTCGCGGGTGCGTTTCCGCGAGATGGCGCTCCGCGGTGAACTGCCCGGGATCCGCAAGGCGTCCTGGTAGGACCTGTCGGCCGAGTGACCGCGCCGGTGGTGGCCGATCGGACCGGTTGTCGCCGAATCCCGGAGAAACCACGGCCGTCTTCACTACCGTTCCCTGGCGTACCGGATCGCGTTGGAGGAGGGGTAGTGACAACAGAACAGCTGCATCGGCAACACGAGGCGCACCAGCACCGGCATGGGTCGGACTGTGGGCATGTCGCCGTTCCGCACCAGGAACATGTCGACTACGTCCACGACGGGCACCTGCACCGTGAGCACCAGGGCCACTTCGACGAATGCGAGCCGGCCGCCCACCAGGTCCACGACCGGCACGACCACGAGCATCGCGAAGGATGCGGGCACGTGGCGGTGCCGCACGACGGACACGTGGACTACGTGCACGACGGGCACCGGCACGCCCGGCACGAGGAACACTGGGACGACCACTGAAACCGGCGGCCACCCCCGTGGTGGCCGCCGGTTGCCTGTCGGTTGTCGAGCTGTTGGTTGTCGCGCTGCCGGTGGCGCACCCGGCCGACCGGCCGACCGGCCGACCGGCCGACCTATCGGTCGACGAGGCGCCATCCCTGGGACTCGACCCGTTCCCGCCAGAACGAGGCGTACAGGCCGTCCCGGTCGACAAGTTCGTCGTGGGTGCCCCGGTCGCTGATCCGTCCGTCGGACAGCACCAGGATCTGGTCGGCGGCCTGCACGGTCTGCAGCCGGTGGGCGATGACCAGCAGGGTCGCCCGGCGGGCCAGCGCGGCCACCGCGGTCTGCACCGCCGCGTCGGCTTCGGCGTCCAGGGAGGCGGTCGCCTCGTCGAGCACGACGATCGGCGCGTTCTTGAGCAGGGCCCGGGCGATCGACACCCGCTGGCGCTGCCCACCGGACAACGCCGTACCACCCTCGCCGACCGGGGTGTCCCACCCAGCCGGCAGGTCGGCGACGACGTCGGTGAGACCGGCCCGGTCGATGGCCTCGCGTACCTCGTCGTCGTCGGCGTCCGGCCGGCCGAGCCGGACGTTGTCGGCGAGGGTGCCGTCGAACAGGTACACGTCCTGGAAGATGAACGACACTCGCGTCGCCAGGTCCGCCGGGGTGATGTCTCGTACGTCGACTCCGCCGACGCGTACCGCCCCGGCGTCGGCGTCCCAGAACCGGGCCAGCAGCCGGGCCACCGTCGTCTTGCCGGCGCCGGACGGCCCGACCAGCGCGGTCAAGCTCCGCTGCGGCAACGTGAAGCTGACCCCGCGCAGCACTGGGCGCCCGTCGTAGCCGAACCGCACGTCGTCGAAGACGACCTCGCCACCGTCCGGTCGCCGGGGCTGGCGCGGCTCGGGCAGCGTCGCGGCCCGCAGCACCCCGTTCACCCCGGCGAGGTGCCCCGACGCCATCCGCAGCGACGCGCCGAGTTCGGCGGCCGTGGCCAGCGGCTCGGTGAAGCGGACCGTCAACACCAGTACGGCGACCAGCGTCGCCGCGTCGAGCGCGCCGCCGATCGCCAGGTGAACCCCGAGCAGCAGTACGGTGCCGAGCAGGACCCGGACGGCGAACCCGAAGGAGACCAGCCCGACGACGGCACGGCCCAGCAGAGCGTGGTCCGCGCGGCTCTGCGCCAGCAGGGCGTCGTCGAGCAGTCGGTGCTCGCGGGCGGTCCGTCCGTACGCCCGCAGCAGCGGCTGCGCCTGAGCGAACTCGACGATCCGGGCCGCCGCGTCGTCCATCACCCGGTGCCGGTCGGCGTCGGCACGGGCCACCGCCCGGTTGCTCCAGCGCAGGATGAGCAGCAGCAGGGGGGCGGCCACGGCGACGGCGATCCCGAGCCGCGGCTCGACGACCAGCAGCGCCAGCACCACCACCAGCGGTGTCACCGCGGCGGTGACGATCGGCCGCATCAGATGCGCGGGCATGTTCATCAGCTGCAGTACGCTCTGGCTCGCCAGCCGACTGACCTCGCCGGTGCGGGCCGGGCTGAACCAGCCCAGTGGCAGTTGGGCGATTTTCTCGCCGAGCCGCTGGTGCAGCACCCGGGCCACCGACTGTCCGGTGGCGAAGCCGAGGTACTGCCCGGACCAGGTCAGCGCGGCGTAGCAGGCGACCGCGACGCCGAAGGCCGCCAGCCAGGGCAGCGCCGCCGCTGGCCGCTCGCCCAGCACGCCTCGGACCAGCGGCACCAGCAGGGCGTACGCGACGCCCTGGGCGGTGGCCGCCGCGACCAGCAGGACGAGCAACCGCCGCAGCGGTCCGGCCTGGGCGGGGCCGAGGGCGGCGGACAGGGCGCGGATCATGCCGACTCCTGGGCGAGACTGGCCGGTGTCGGCCGGTGGGATTCCTGGGCCTGCCACATCCGGGCGTACCGGCCGTCACGGGTGAGCAGTTCGGGATGGGTGCCCTGTTCGACGATCCGTCCCTGGTCGAGGACGACGATCTGGTCGGCGGCGCGGATGCTGGCCAGCCGGTGCGCGATGACCAGCAGGGTGCGGCCGGCGGCCAGGGCGGACAACGCCCGCTGGATCGCGGACTCGGCGTGCGGGTCGGCGTAGGCGGTGGCCTCGTCGAGCACCAGTACCGGCGGGTCGGCGAGCAGCGCCCGGGCGATGGAGATCCGCTGCGCCTCACCGCCGGAGAAGGAGACGTCGACGCCGACGACGGCGTCGTAGCCGGCCGGCTCGGCGACGATCCGGTCGTGGATGTACGCGGCCCGCGCGGCGGCTTCGATCTCGTCGTGGCCGGCGTCCGGGCGGGCCAGCGCGATGTTCTCCGCGACGCTGGCCCGCAGCAGGATGACGTCCTGCAGGACGAACCCGATGGTGCGGTGCAGCACCGCCGGGTCCAGTTCCTCGACGGCGATCCCGCCGACACTGACCTGGCCGGCGGTGGGCGGGTGAAAGCCGGCGATCAGCCGGGCCACCGTCGACTTGCCGGCCCCGGAGGGCCCGACCAGTGCGGTGACGGTGCCCGGGGCGAGTTCCAGATCGACGCTGTCGAGCACCTGGCGGGTGCCGTCGTAGGAGAAGCTGACCCCGGTCAATCGGACCGAGGTCCCGTCCGGGTGGCCCGTACCGCCGCCGACCTGATCGTCCGGATGATGGATGAGGGCGGCGACCTCGGCCGCCGCGCCGAGGCCGGTCCGTAGGGCCTGGACCCGGCCGCCGATGCCGGCGGCCGGCGCGGCCACCGCCGGTGCCAGCAGCACGAACGCCACCAGCGCCGACGGTGCGAGCTGTCCGGCGACGGCGGCGGGCACGCCGACGCCGAGCACGATCAGCAGGACGACCGGTGCGGTGACCACCAGCTGTGAGGCGGTGGTGATCCCGGTGGTGCCGGCGGCCCAGCGGGCGAAGAAGTCGCTGAACGCCTCGGCGGCCTGCCGGAACCGTCGGTGCGCGACGCCGGTCTGGCCGAAGGTCTTCAGCACGGCGATGCCGTCGACGAACTCCACCGCCGCGCTGTTGATCTCCCGGGCCGCCTGACCGTACGCCGCCATCTTCGGTCCCGCTCCGGCCATCGCCCGGCGGAACAGTCCGAGCCCGGCGGCCAGCGGCAGCAGGCTGATCAGGGCGAGCCACCAGGCGACGCTGGCCAGGTAGGCCACCGCGACCAGTGGTGTCACGACCACGGCGGTCACGTCGAGCACGGTGTGCGCCACCAGGTAGTGCATGGTCTGCACGTCGTCGTGTACGACCTTCTTCACCCGGCCGGAGCCCTGCTGGGTGAACCAGGTCAGCGGCATCCGGCTGAGCCGGTCGGCCAACGCACGCCGCAGCCGCAACTGCAGCCGGCTGTCGGCGAGGTGGGTGACGACGGTGGCGGCCGTGGCGAGCAGTACGGCGGCCACCGCCGCGCCCGCGCCGGACAGGGCCACCGGCCACACCGTGCCGGGCGCGGCGGGGTCCAGCAACCGGTCGCCGACCCGCACCATCGCGATGAGCACGCCGACGCCGGCGGTGCTGGCCAGCGCCTGCAGGACCATCGCGAGGGCCAGCGGGGCACGGACCGGGCCGAGAACCGTGGCCAGCGGTCGGGGTCTGTCAGTGTCGGTCATAGTAGTCCGAAATCGTACTCGTTTTCATTAGCGTCCGGGGTTTCCGCCGCGACGGCCGCGGCCACTTCGGCCACCGTCGCCGCCGCCAGGAACCGTCGGACCGGTACGTCGACCCCGTACCGCTGACGGATCGACGTGAGCATCCGCAGCGCGCTGACACTGTCCCCACCCAGGGTGAAGAAGTTCGCCTCCCGGTCGGCCACCGGCACACCCAGCAGCTCCTGCCAGAGCTGCGCGACCGCCGTCTCGATGTCGCCGGACGGTGGTCGTGCCCGGGGATCGTCCTCGGTCGCCGCCGCCAGCTCACTGAGCGCGGACCGGTCCACCTTGCCGTTGCTGGTCAGTGGCAACGCGTCGACGACGGTGATCCGGGCCGGGACCGCGTACCCGGGTAGCCGCTCGCCGAGGAACCGGCGCAGCGCGGCCGGCACGTCCGACGATCCGCCGCCGGCTTCGACGAACCCGTGCAGCCGACGGGCGGCACGCCCGCCGGTGACCACCACGACGGCCCGGCCGGTGCCCGGGTGCGCCTCCATGGCGGCCTCGATCTCGCCGAGCTCCAACCGGTGGCCGCCGACCTTCACCTGGTGGTCGACCCGACCCAGGAACTCCAGGGTGCCGTCCGGCCAGTAGCGGCCCAGGTCACCGGTGCGGTACCAGCGGCCCGACCGGCCGGTGACGAACTTCTCCCCGGTCCGCGCGGGGTCACCCCGGTAGCCACGGGCCACCCCACGGCCGCCGATCCACAGCTCGCCGGCCACCCAGTCCGGCCGGTCCCGCCCGGCGTCGTCGACCACCCGGTACGCCTGGTTGGCCAGCGGGAACCCGTACGGCACCGACCGCCAGTGGTCGGGCACCTCGGCCACCTCGAACGCGTTGGACCAGATCGACGCCTCCGTGGCGCCGCCGAGCGCGACGAGCCGGCACGCCCCGTCGGCGCGTCCGGCGGTCGCGGCGGCCAGCCGGCCGGGCAGGTCCAGGCCCACCCAGTCGCCGGACACCAGCGCCAGCCGCAGGCTCGCCGGTATCCCGCCGGGTTCGGCCGCCACCAGCAGCATGTCCAACAACGTCGGTACGGTGTTCCACAGCGTCACGCCGTGCGCGGCGACCAGCGCGAGCCAGCGGGGGGCGTCGCGTCGCTCGTCCTCGGCCGGCAGCACCAGCGTGCCGCCGGCACCGAGGACGCCGAAGATGTCGTACACCGACAGATCGAAGTCGAGCGCGGACAGGGCGAGCACCCGGTCGTCCGGCCCGACGTCGAACCTGGTGTTGATGTCGGTGCAGGTGTTCGCGGCCGCGTCGTGGCTGACCTCGACGCCCTTCGGGGTGCCGGTGGAACCGGAGGTGAAGATGACGTACGCCGGATCGTCGGGGTCGACCGGGACCGGCTCGGCCAGCGGCGTCGCCGCAAGCGCGGCCGCCACCGACAGCGCCGGAGCCGGGCCGGTGTCCGCGTCGTCGGCGGCGATCACCGCCGTGACGCCCGCGTCCCGGTAGATCCGCTCGCGGCGCAGCGCGGGCTGCTCCACCCCGACCGGAACGTACGCCGCGCCGGCGGCCAGGACGCCGAGGGCCGCCACCACCTGGTCCGGGCCTTTCGGCAGGGTGATCGCCACCGGATCGCCACGGCGTACCCCGGCGGTGACCAGCGCGCCCGCGATCCGCAGCGCCCGCTCGGCCAGCTCGGCGTAGGTCATCGTGGCCGGACCGCCGCCGCTGTCGTGCCAGATGAGCGCCGGGTGCTCCGGCGCGTGGCGGGCGGCGGCGAAGGCACGGCCGTGCAGCGTCTGCCGGGGGATCGGCGCGTCGGTGGCGTTGATCCGTTCCCGGACCGTCCGCTGCCCGGCCGGCAGCAACGCCGGCACCGGCGTGTCCCAGTCGGCACCAGCGAGATGGTCGAGCAGGCCCAGGTAGGCCTCGAACATCGCGTCCAGTACGCCGGGCAGGAACAGCTCGTCGACGCTGTCCCAGGTCACCAGCAACCCGTCGTGCGACTCCAGCACCTGGTTGTCCAGACACACCTGGGGTGACTGGGAGATGCCCCAGACCGGTTGCGGGAACGGCTCCGAGCGGTCCATGGACACGCCGTCGCCGACGCCGATCGCGCTGGTGAACACGACCGGCATCGCCTCCATGCTGCCGGTGACCCGGGCCAGTTCCCGCAGCAGCCAGGACGGGCTGACCTCGCGGTGGTCCAGGTCTTCGCCCATCCGCCGGTGCAGCGCGGTGGCGTCGGCCAGGAAGGTGCCGCCGACGGTCGGCCGGTAGTCGGCCAGCGACAAGGTGGTGAAGTCGCCGAGTACCCGATAGACGTGCGGATGCGCGTCGCGCCGGTTGAACAACGTCAGGGTGACCGTCAGGTCACGCCGGCCGCTCCAGGCACCGAGCACCTCGGCGTACGCGGCGAGCAGCACCGTCGACGGGGTGAGCCCGTGCCGGCGGGCCCGGCCCCGGATCGCCGCCCACGCCTGCGGCGCCAGGTGGTGCTGCCGGCGGGTGAACCGGGGTCGGGTCACCTCGGCCGGGTGGCGGGTGGTCGGCAACTGCGGCGCGGGCGGAAGGCCGGCGAGGCGTCGCGTCCAGTACCGCTGATCCTGCTCGACGACCTCGGGATCCGGGCGAACCTGCAGCAGGTAGTCGCGGAACGACACCTCGATCGGCGGCAGGTCGGCGTTCGGCTGCCGATAGAGCAGGTCGAGCTCGGTGTAGAGGGTCATGATCGACAGGGCGTCGAAGACGATGTAGTCGAGTCCGACCGCGACCCTGGTACGGACCTGTCCGGCCTCGCGATAGCGCACCGCCGCCACGTCGAACAGCGGCCAGCGGGTCAGGTCGGTCAGCAGGTGCGACCGGCTCGTCCGGAGCTGCTCCAGCGCCGTGGCCGTATCGGCGTCGACCGCGTCGACCGCGTCGACCGCGTCGACCGCGTCGACCGGGTCGACCACGTCGATCAGGTCGATCAGGTCGACCGCGTCGCCCACGTCGACCAGGTCAATCCGGACCGGCGGCACCTCGGGCAGGATTCGCTGGTTGCCGTCGGCGTCGAACACGGCCCGCAGCATCTCGTGCCGGTCGACCAGCCGTTGCCAGGCGTGTCGCAGCCGGTCGAGGTCGACGTCGACCCCGTCGAACTCGATGTACTGCCAGGTGCCGACGCCACCGAGCGGCAGCCGGGGATCCCGGCCCACGAAGTAGGCGCGCTGCACGTCCGTCGGCGGAAACGGTTCGTGCCGGTGCGCCAGGTCGGCGACCACCACCGGTTCGGCGACCTGGCCCGGGTCGGCGGCCGGCGTACCGGGCCGGGGCGCGGCGTCGTCCAGTGTCAGACCGGCGGCGAAGTCCGCCAGCCGGGGGCTGGCGAACAGGGCGGCCAGCCGGGCCCCCCGCACGCCGCTGCCGCGCAGCCGGACCAGCAGGCCGGTGGCGAGCAGCGAGTCGCCACCGAGCGCGAAGAACGAGTCGTCTCGGCTCACCCCGGCCACGCCGAGCAGTTCGGACCAGACCTCGGCGACCAGCGTCTCCAGCGCGCCCTGCGGTGGCTGCGCCGGCCGCTCACCGCCGCGTCGCAGCTCGGCGTCGGCGGTCAACGCCGCCCGTACGGCGGACCGGTCCACTTTGCCGTTGCCGGTCAACGGCAGTCGCGGCCACACCGTGACGGTGTCACACCGCATGTGCTCCGGCAGCCGGTCGGCGAGCCAACCGTCCAGATCGTCCGGTGGGCTCGCGTCGGCGTCGGCGTCGGCGCCGGTGGACGACATCGTGACGGCTGCGGCCAGCCGGCGGGCCGGACCCTCGCCGGTCACCACGGCGACCGCCTGCTCGATCGCCGGGTGGGCGACGAGCGCCGCCTCGACCTCGCCGAGTTCGATCCGGTGTCCCCGGATCTTGACCTGGTGGTCGGCCCGGCCGAGGAACTCCAGGGTGCCGTCCGGCCGGTAGCGGGCCAGGTCGCCGCTGCGATACCAGCGCCGCCCGGCGTACGTGACGAACTTGTCGGCGGTGCGCTGCGGGTCGCCCCGGTAGCCACGGGCAAGGCTGGCGCCGCCGACCCACAACTCACCGGTCACCCAGTCGGGCCGGTCCCGGTCGTCGGCGTCGGCCACCCGGCAGACCACGTTGTCCAGCGGCACCCCCCAGGGCATCGACGTCTCCTGCGGGCCGGCGGGCGGTACCTCGTACACGGTGGAATGGATCGCCGCCTCCGTCATGCCGCCGAGAGCGAGGAACCGGCAGGCCGGGGCGACGGCCCGCAGCCGGCCCGGCAGGTCCGGGCCGATCACGTCGCCACCGAGCAGGACGGCCCGCAGCGCCGTCGTCGGCGGGTCCTCCGTCGTCGGCTGGTGCTCCGTCGCGGCGTGGGGCGTCGTGGCCTCGGGCGTCGTGGCGTCGGGCGTCGCGGTCCGGTCGGTCGCGGCCACCAGCAGCATGTCGAGCAGCGCCGGTACGGTGTTCCACACGGAGACCCGGTGCCGGGTCACCAGTCGCCACCAGTTTGCCGCGTCGCGTCGCTGGTCCTCACCGACGACCACCAGCGCGCCGCCAGCGGTGAGCAGGCCGAAGACGTCGTACACCGACAGGTCGAACTCCAGCCCCGACAGGGTGAGCACCCGGTCGTCGGGGCCGAGGTCCAGCCGGGCGTTCAGCGCGTCGATGGTGTTCACCGCCGCCGCGTGGGTCATCTCCACCCCCTTCGGATCCCCTGTGGAACCGGAGGTGAACAGCACGTACCCGAGCGCCTGCGGGTCGACCGGCGCTGGCGTAGACGGTGCCAGCGTCGCCGCGTCGCCGACCAGCACCGGTCGGGCCCCGGCGGCCGACACCCGCTCGCGGTGGTCCGGGTCGGTGAGCACCACCCGTACCCCGCCGAGGGTGTGCACCCGGGCCCGACGGTGTGCCGGCTGGTCGATGCCGACCGGCACGTAACAGCCCCCGGCGGCGAGCACACCGAGCACCGCCACGATCTGATCGGTCCCCTTGGGCAGGGTGACGCCGACCGGGTCGCCGGGACCCACCCCGTGCGCGGCCAGCAGCGTGTGTACCCGCGCTGCGGCGTCGGCCAACTCGGCGTAGCTGACTGTACGGTCACCGTCGATGACGGCGGGCTGGTGCGGCCGGTCCGCGACCTGCCGCAGGAAGCCGTCGTGCAGGCAGCGCGCCGGCCGGTCGACCGCTGTGGCGTTGACCTTCGCCCGGACCGCCGCCTGCCCGGCCGGCAGCACCGATCCCACCGGACGCCGCCAGGCGTCGTCGGTGCCGACCAGCGCCTCCACCAACTCCCGGTACGCGGTGAAGGCCGCCGTCGCGACCCCGTCGGCCAGGACGTCGAGCCGGACGTCCCAGTTCAGCAGCAGCCCGCCGTCGAGCTCGGTGACCTGGGCGTCGAGCCACACCTGCGGGCCCTGCGAAATGATCCACGAGGGCGTACCGAAGGTGTCCTGCAACGCCGTGTCGTAGATCTCGCCGAGGCCCAGCGCGCTGGTGTAGACGACCGGGGCAAGCACCGGCTGCCCCGCTTGACGGGACAGGTCACGCAGCACCTCCACCCCGGCGTACGCACCATGGTCGACGGCGGCGTGCAGGTCCGACTGCACCCGGCGGGCCCGATCGGTGAACGGCAGCACCCCGCCGGTGTCCACGCCGAGCAGCACCGAGCTGGAAAAGTCACCGACCAGCCGGTTCACGTCGGACACCAACGGCTCCCGGGCGAACAGCGGAAGGTTGAGCAGGAACCGGCGGTCGTCGCTGAACGCCCCGAGCACCTCGGCGAAGGCGGTCGCCAGCGCGGCCGCCGGCGTCACCTGATGTCGGGCCGCCCGCTCCAGCAGCGCCTGTTTGCGTCGCGGGTCGAGCCAGTGGTGCAGCCGTTCGCTGCGTGCGGCGGCACCCGGCCTACCGGCGTCCGGACGCAGTGGGAGCTGCGGGCCGCCGGGTAGGTCGCTGAGGCGGTCGCGCCACCAGGCGCGGGCCCGGTCCCGGTCGGTCGCCGCCGCCCGCCGGTGCGCGGCCAGGTACTGGGGAAAACCCGAGGTGACCGGCGGCAGTGGCTCGTCCGGCCGTTCATAAAGGCGGCGCAGGTCGTCCAGCAGGATCCGCATGCTCAACGCGTCCGCGACCAGCATGTCGAGGTCGACGTGCAGCCGGGTGGCACCGTCGGGCAGCAGACTCACCGCGACGGCGAGGACCTCGCCGTGTTCGACGTCCATCCGCTGGTGGGTGTACCGCTGCCGTAGTCCGGCCAACCGCCGCTCCACCTCCTGCGGTGCCTGCGTCCGCAGGTCGTGCACGGTCAACGCCAGTCCACCCCGGGCGGCGATCCGCTGCCGCCCGGTGTCGTCGAATCGGGCCCGCAGCATGCCATGCCGGGCCGACAGCGCGGCCAGTGCCCGGTCCAGGGCCTGCGGGTCGACGCCGTGGCCGTCGAACTCCACGTAGAAGTGAGCGGCGACGCCGCCGTACGGCTGGTTGTCCTGCCGGCCGATCCAGTACGCGTACTGCATGGTCGCCAGTTCGAAGGGTGCCGCCGGGTCGACCGGGCCGGTGGCGTCGTCGGTCGGTGTCGTGCCCGGCTCGGCGTCGCCGCCGACGGTGTGCTGGGCGGCGTCGCCGCTGTCGGTGTCCTCTGCGGAACTGCCGGCCGGGGCACCGGTGCGGCTGCCGGTCGGGGTGGCGGCCAGCGCGGCCGCCCAGTCGGCCAGCGTCGGTGCCTCGGCCAGTTGCTCGAAGGTGACCAGGTGTCCGGCCCGGCGCCACCCGGAGACCAGCCGGATCAGGGTGAGCGAGTCCAGCCCGAGCGCGAACAGGTCAGCCTCGGGGGTCAGTTCGGCGTACTCCACGTTGAGGGCCGAGGCGACCGCCGCGCGTACCGGATCGGTGGCCGGCGACGGTGGCGGCACGCCCGCACCAGCGGCGCTTCCGTCGGTGACTGTCTGGTCGGGGGCGGCCTGGTCGGCGGCGTATCGGGACGAGATGGTCATCGCGCCTGGCCTTCGCTGTCCGTCGGCTGCCGGCCGTTGTCCTGGCCTGCCGACGTTGCCGCCGACGTTGCCGCCGCCGACGCTGCTGACGTCGTCGCCGCCGCCGGCGCTGCTGACGTCGTCGCCGCCGCCGGCGGCTTGGCCGGTACGCCGCCGATGCCCCAGCGGTCAGCCGGCGCGGCTGTCAGGACCACCCAGGTCTGCGCCCGCGCGTCCTCGCCGAGCACCTCGCCGACGGCGTCGGACAACCGGGTGACGAGCGCCTCCTGCACGGCCGGGGTGAGCCGTTCCTCGAAGATGCGGACGTCGATGAAGGGCATGAGATCTCCGTTTCGGTGGCGGGGTGACCGGATTCAGGCCGACGTCACGGTGTGGTCGGGCAGCGGTACGGAAATGGCCGTGGGCGGCGCTCCGGCGGGCGACAGCGTCGTGTCGAGGGCCGCGGTGACCGCCTCGACCAGGTAGTCGAGCTGCCTGTCGGTGATTCCCGGATGGCACGGCAGGTTGATCTGCTCGTCGAACCAGAGCCGCTCGGCGACCGGACATTCACCCCGACGGTGGCCACGGGCCCGCCACTCGGGGGTCAGATGAAGTGGGAAGTAGCGCAGCTGGACCTCCACCCCGTGGCGGTCCAGCTCGCGGACCAGGTGTTCACGCGTCGCCCGGCCGGCCTCCACGAAGAAGGTGTACAGGTGGTACGCGTGACCGAGCCCCGGCGGCGGGCGGTGCAGACGGACCTGCGGGTAGCGGCCGATGCACTCGTCGAGTCGCTCGGCGATGTGCCGGCGGCGGGCGGTGAGGCGCGCCATGCGGTCGAGTTGGACGATGCCCACGGCAGCGGCGGCTTCGGACATGGTGGCGTTCGTACCGGGTCTCCTGACGCGGGCGTAGTCGCGCCCGTAGACCTCCTCGGAGAACCGCATCCACGGCAGCAGGGGAGTGGGCGGCGGCTCCGGAAAGCGGGTCGGACCGAGTTCGACATCGGGCTGGTTCGACCGGATTCGATCGATTCGCTCGACCCAATCGTCGCGGTCGAAGGTGAGCATTCCACCCTCACCCAGGGTGGTGATGTTCTTGGAGTTGTGGAAGCTGAAGCATCCGATGTCACCCAACGCGCCGGGGCGCCGTCCGTGCCAGGTCGCGCCGAGTGCGTGGGCGCAGTCCTCGATGACCACGGCGCCGTGCCGACGGGCGGCGGCGACGATGCGGCCCATGTCGGCCGGATACCCGCCGTAGTGGACCAGGATCACTGCGGCGGTGCGGCCGTTCACCGCCGCCTCCACCGCCGTCGGATCGATGTTGAGCGACACCGGGTCGACGTCACAGAAACGCACTCGCACATCGTGTGCCAGCAGTGGGTGGATCGTCGCGGAGAAAGTCTGTGGTGTGGTGACCACCTCGTCTCCCGGGCGGAGGTCGGCGAGGTGGATCGCCAGCTCGAGCGCCACGGTTCCGCTGGTCACCGACAACGCGTGCCGGGTACCGACGTACTCGGCGAACCGTCGTTCGAAAGCCGTCCGGCGGCTGCCGGCCGACAGTGTATGTCCTGAGTCGACCAGTTCGGTGAGTGCGGCGAGTTCTGCGGCGTCGAGCACGCTGCCGCGCGCCGGAAAGGCAACCTGGTAATCCTGATCGTCCATTGGTTCCGCAGCTCCTGCGATGGCGATGGTTGGACCGGAAAATAGCATGTCGAGTCGGATGTGCAAAAGTGTTGATAGCTTGGTGAATTCGCTTATGGGCAGGCTTGAAAGAGCATCAACGGTTGCTCCGCTAAATGCTCCAAGGTGTGATCAGGAAAACTCTTTCTGCCCCTCCTTGTTGACATCCGATGTGCTGATGGCCTTCACTTGTACGCGCTACCGGCTATTCGCCACGGAGGGCACATATGCAATTCGGTGTGGGTTTTTTCCCGGTCCTGTCGCCGGATGAGAAAAGCGCGGTCGACTGGTACGACGAGAGCCTGGCGCTGGCGGAACTCGCCGACGAACTCGGGTACGAGCACGTCCAGGTGGTGGAGCACTACTTCTCCGCCTACGGCGGCTACAGCCCGGACCCGGTGACGTTCCTGGCGGCGGTCGCCGCCCGGACCCGGCGGATCAGGGTGACCACCGGTGCCGTGGTGCCCGCCTTCACCCATCCGATCAAGCTCGCCGGCAAACTGGCCATGCTGGACAACCTGTCCCACGGTCGGCTCGATGTCGGCTTCGGCCGGGCGTTCCTGCCGGAGGAGTTCGCCGCCTTCGAGGTGCCGATGAGCGCCAGCCGCGCCCGGTTCGCCGAAGGGATCGAGATTTGCCGCCGACTGTGGACGGAAACCGACGTGTCCTGGTCCGGTGACTGGGTCACCTTCGGCCCGGTGACGATGCTGCCCCGGCCGTACCAGCGGCCGCACCCGCCGATCTTCGTGGCCTCCACCACCAGTCCCGCGTCCTGCGCCGAGGCCGGCCGCGCCGGATACCACCTGCAGGTCGTACCGACGGTGACCAGCCTTGGCGGTTTGCAGGAGATGCTCGCCGCCTACCGCCAGGCGCGGGCCACCGCCGGCCACCCCGGCCCGGGACGGGTGCAGGTCAAGTACACCTGCTACCTCGCGGAGGACGGCGCTGCCGCGCTGGCCGCCGCCCGCCGCTTCGAGCTCAACTACATCGACAAGATGACCACCGCGATCGCCTCCTGGTCGACGGTGCGCAGCGCCGACTATCCCGGGTACGAGCAGCTCATCGACAAGGTGCGGCAGTACGACTTCGACCGTTCGTACGCCGACAACAAGGTCCTCGCCGGCACCCCCGCCCAGGTGCGCGACCAGCTGGCCACGATCGCCGAATGGTTCGGCACCGACGTGACCGTGTGTCTGCAGGTCAACCCGGGAGCGACCGCGAAGGCGGACGCGCAGCGGGCGCTGCGGTTGTTCGCCGAACAGGTGGCGCCGCACTTCGCCGACACCGAACAGGTGGCGCCGGACGGTTCCCGCGCCGAACAGGTGGCGCTGGACGGTTCCCGCGCCGAACCGGCCCCGGACGGTTCCGGCGAGGCCAGCCGTGCGCTCGCCGGACGCTGAGGTCGTCGTCGTCGGGCTCGGGGTGTTCGGCGCCGCCGCGCTGTGGCGACTGGCTGCGACCGGCGTTGACGCGATCGGCGTCGACCAGTTCACCCCGGGCCACGGCTTCGGTTCGTCGCACGGCGGGACCAGGATGTTCCGTACCGCCTGCCTGGAACACCCGGACCTGGTGCCCCTGGCCCGCCGGTCCGGCCAGCTCTGGCAGGAGCTGGCGTCGGCGGCCGGGGAGGCCCTGTTCGAGCCGACCGGCGGCGCGCTGATCGGGCCCCGTACCGGGCAGGTGGTCGCCGGCACCATCGCCGCCGCCCGGCGCCACGAACTCGATGTCGAGGTCTGGAACGCCGCTGAGCTGCGTGAGCGACTGCCCCGGCACGCCGGGATCGGCGACCACCACGCGGCGGTGTGGGAGCCGGCCGCCGGGCTGATCGCCGCGGAGGCGGCGGTCCGGGCGGCGGTCCGGGTCGCGGTCGGGCGGGGCGCGCGGGTGCTGACCAACCTCCGGGTGACCCGGATCGAGCTGGTCGCCGGCGGTGTGCTGGTGCACACCGCCGGCGGTGCCGTCCGGTCCCGGCAGGTCGTGGTCGCCGCCGGGGCGTGGCTGCCGACCCTGCTGCCCGGGATCCCACTGCGGGTGTTGCGGGTGCCGATCACCTGGTTCCGGCCGGCCACCCTGGCCGACGTCGACCGGTACGGGCTGGCCGACGTGCCGGTGTTCATCCGCGAACTGGATGACGGCACCTGCGTGTGGGGGCACGGGGCGCACTCCGGCGGCGAGCTGAAACTCGGCTTGGAGGACCACGGCGGGCTACTGCGCGAGATGCGTCCGGACGGCGACGACCGCCGCGTCGCCGCCGACGACTGGGCGCCGCTGGTGCGCCGGCTCGACGTCGCGCTGCCCGGTCTGGATCCGGTGCCGTCGCGTGCCGCGGTCTGCATGTATCCGATGACTCCGGACCGGCAGTTCGTGCTCGGCAGCCCGGGCGGCGACACCCGGCTGATCGTCGCCGGGGGCGACAGCGGGCACGGGTTCAAACACGCCACCGGTGTCGGTGAGGTGGTGGCCGATCTGGTCCGCGGGACGCCGCCGCAGGTGCCGGTGGCGTTCATGCATCCGGACCGGTGGTGACCGTGGTCGCCGCCAGGCGCCGCGCGAGCACCTTCTTGTCGATCTTGCCGACGGCGGTCAGTGGCATCGCGTCGACGTACTCGACGCGGTCCGGCAGCTTGTACGCGGCCAGCCCGCGTCCGCGCAGGAACGCCACCACCTCGGCGGCCGTCGGCGGCGGCCCGGCGCAGACCAGGACGGCCGCCGGTGCCTCACCCCACTGCTCGTCCGGTACGCCGACGAGCGCGGCCTGCCGGACGGCCGGGTGGGCGAGCAGATGACCCTCCACTTCGGTCGCGGCGATCTTCTCGCCGCCCCGGTTGATTTGGTCCTTGACCCGGCCAACCACGGTGAGGTGCCCGGTCGGGAATTCCCGGACCAGGTCACCGGTGCGGTAGAAGCCGTCTGGTGTGAAGGAGGCGGCTGCCGTGGCGTCGGCGCGGTAGTAGCCGCGCAGCGTGTACGGCCCACGGGTGTGCAGCTCACCGGGCTCGCCGGCCGGTACCGGTCGCCCGTCGGCGGGGTCGACCACGCGGATCTCGTCGGCGGGGGAGCCGGGGCGGCCCTGCGTGGTGCAGACCAGGTCGTCGGGGTCGTCGAGTCGGGTGTAGTTGATCAGGCCTTCGGCCATGCCGTACACCTGCTGCAGCGGCACCCCGAGGGTGGGGGTGAACCGTCGCGCCAGCTCGTCGGCCAGCCGGGCGCTGCCGACCTGTACGAACCGCAGGCTGGACAGGTCGGGTCGGCTGTCGGCGTACTCGGCGAACCAGTACGGCACCAGCGGTGGGTTGAGCGCGGTGCAGGTGACCCGTTCCTGTTCGATCAGTCGGAAGGCGGTGGCCGGGCTCGGGTTGGGGGCGACGACGACGGTGCCGCCGGCCATCAGGGTGCCCAGCACGCCGGGGCAGGCGAAGGTGAAGTTGAAGCCGATCGGCAGCACGGCCAGGTAGACGTCGTCCGGTCCGAGCCGGCAGATCTCGGCGCCGTTGCGGGCGTTGTAGGCGTAGTCGTCGTGGCTGCGGGGGATGAGTTTGGGCAGCCCGGTGGTGCCGCCGGAGAGCAGCAGCAGCGCCAGGTCGGCGGCGGTCGGCGCAGGGCCGTCGGCGGTCGGCCGAGGGTCGTCGGCGGTCGCGGTCTGCTCGGCCGGGCCGTCGAGCAGGTCGGCGTAGCTGGTGAAGCCGGACTCCGCCGGGTCGCCGAGCACCACGACGTGGCGCAACGGCTCGTCGGCGGTGCGGCGTTCGGCGTACACCTCGGCGGCCAGGGTGCGGTAGTCGAACCGGGCGTGCCGGTCTGCGACGACGTAGCCGGCCGCGCCCGACAGCGCCGCCAGGTGGGCGATCTCCGCGCGACGGTGTCCGGGCATGGCGTGTACGGGGACCGCGCCGAGCCGCTGCAGACCGAACCAGATCTCGACGAACTCGGCCCGGTTCGGCAGCTGCAGGACGACCCGGTCGCCACGGCGCAGCCCGATCCGGTGCAGCCCGGCGCTGATCCGGTCCGCCGCCTCGTCCAGCTGCCGGTACGTCCATCGTCGAGTCCCGTCGACCAGGGCGGTCCGTCCACCGTGCTGTTGTGCCCAGCGCCGGAGCAGGTCGCCGAAGGTCTCACCGGTCCAGAAGCCGGCGGCCCGGTACCGCCGTGCGTCGGACTCCGGCCAAGCCACCCAGCCCGGGTCGACGGTCATGCCGGGACCTACGGGTCTGTCCTCGCGGTCGGGGTTCATGCCGGGTCCCTTCTGGTTCGTCGATCAAGACTGTGCTTAGATACGTCTATCGCAGTTGAATGTCATTTTCAACAAGTCGCTGGGTGGAGTGACCCGAACAGACTGTGACAACGAGGCGGAGCCCGATGGATGTCGACGAACTGATCACCGAGCTGGACGCCGACGGCGTGACCCTGTGGCTCGAAGGCGACGAGCTACGGTTCCGCGCGCGCAAGGGCGCCTTCACCGAGGAGCGGCGGGCCGCCGTACGCCGGCACCGCGAGGCCATCCGCGCACACCTGCGGCAGACCGCACCCGCCCGGGTCACCGCCGACCCGGCCGGCCGACACGAACCCTTCCCGCTGTCCGATCTGCAGGCCGCCTACCTGGTCGGCCGGGGCACCCACTACGAGTACGGCGGCGTCGCCTGCCACGCCTACGTCGAGTACGACTACCCCGACCTGGACCCGCACCGGGTGCAGCACACCTGGGACCGGCTCGTCGCCCGGCACGACATGCTGCGCGCCGTGGTGCACAGCGACGGTTACCAGGTCGTCCTCGCCCAGCCACCGGCCTGTCCGATCGGCGTCACCGACCTGCGTGGACACCCGGCAACCGAGATCGACGACCACCTGCGGCAGCTGCGCGACAGGCTGTCGCACCGGGTCGCCCCGACCGACCGCTGGCCGCTGTTCGCCCTGCACGTGACCCGCACCGACGACCGGGCGGTCCTGCACCTCTCCCTCGACCTGCTCATCGTGGACTACGCCAGCGTGCAGCGACTCGTCACCGAGTTCGACCAGCTCTACACCGACCCGCAGGCCACTCTCGACCCCATCGACGTCACCTACCGTGACTATCTGATCGGCCGCCGTCGGATCACCGACACCCCGGCGTACCGCCGCGACCGGGAATACTGGCTGCGCCGCCTTGACGACCTGCCCGGAGCCCCCGAACTACCCGCCGGCGACGCCAGCGGCACCGGGCCGGTCCGGTTCCGTCGGCGGGAACACCAGCTGCGGGGCGCGGCGTGGACCGCACTGCGTGAGCGCGCGGCCCGCCACCAGGTGAGCGTCTCGACCGTGCTGCTCACCGCCTACGCCGAGGTCATCGGCAGGTGGAGTCGCAACCCGAGGTTCACGCTCAACATCCCGACCTTCCAGCGACTGCCGCTGCATCCCGCCGTCGAGTCGTTGGTCGGCGACTTCACCGTCGTCGAACCACTCGCCGTCGACCTCACCGCGCCACTTCCGTTCGCTGAGCGCGCCACGGCGGTCGCCGGCCAACTCCTGGAGGACCTGTCGCACGGCCTGTTCACCGGCAGCGAGGTCCTCGCCGAACTGAGCCGACGCACCGGCACCCGGCAGCTGCTCCCTGTCGTGTTCACCAGCACCCTCGACACACCCGCGCCGTCGCCGGCCCAGGGCCAGGTCGGCTACGCGATCAGCCAGACCCCGCAGGTCTGGATCGACTGCCAGGTCATGCCGCGCGGCGACGGACTGGCTCTGTCCTGGGACGTGCGCGACAACGTACTGCCGGCCGACCTGGCCGACGACGCCTTCGGGGCGTGGGCCGATCTCGTCGAGCGCCTCGCCGCCGATGACGACCCGTGGCGGGATCCGTCCCCGGTCGCGCTGCCCGCCGCGCAGCGCGAGCGCCGCCGGCAGGTCAACGCCACCGACGGCCCGCTCCCCGACGGCCTGCTGCACGACGACGTCGTCGCCCAGGCACACCGCACCCCCGACCGGGTGGCGGTCGTCGCCGACGGACACGAGCTGACCTACCGCGACCTGCTCGACCGCGCGACCGCCGTCGCCGATCTGCTCGCCGTCGCCGGGCTGCGTCCCACCGAACCGGTCGCGGTGCTGATGGACAAGGGCTGGGAGCAGATCGTCGGGGTCCTCGGCACCCTGCTCGCCGGCGGGGCGTACCTGCCGGTCGACGTCACCCAACCGGCCGCCCGGCGCAATGCCATCCTCACCGACGCGCAGGTGCGTACCGTACTGACCCAGTCCTGGCTGATCGACGCTGCGGCCCTGCCCGAGACGGTGACCGCCGTCGCGGTGGACACCATGGCCGCCGACGCGGTGGCCGCCGACGCGGTGGCCGCCGACGCGGTGGCCGCCGACGCGGTGGCCGTCGACGCGGTGGCCGTCGACACGGTGGCCCGCGGCGGGCCGTCGGCGCAGACCGAACCGACAGCCGGAGACCGGCCCCCGGCCCTCGCCCGTCCCGGACCCGACGACCTGGCGTACGTCATCTACACCTCCGGGTCCACCGGAACACCCAAGGGCGTCATGATCAGCCACCGGTCGGCGCGCAACACGATCGACGACATCAACCGCAGGTTCGCCGTCGGTCCGGACGACTCCGTACTCGGCCTGGCCAGTCTCGGCTTCGACCTGTCGGTCTACGACGTCTTCGGCCCGCTCGCCGTCGGCGGCCGGTTGGTGCTGCCCGGAGCGGACCGTCGTGGCGACCCGTCACACTGGGCAGACCTCGCCGACCGCCACGCCGTCACGATCTGGAACTCGGTACCCGGCCAGTTGCAGATGCTGCACGACTACCTGCGAGCGGTGCCGGACCTGCGGCCGGCGGCGCTGCGGCTGGCCATGCTCTCCGGCGACTGGATCCCGGTCGGCCTGCCGGACGCGGTCCGGGAGTTGCTGCCGCAGCTGCGGGTGGTCAGCCTCGGCGGCGCCACCGAGGGTGCGATCTGGTCGATCTGGCATCCCATCGACGTCGTCGACCACGACCGGCCCAGCATCCCGTACGGGGTGCCGCTGACCAACCAGACGTTCCACGTGCTCGACGCCCGGTTGCGGGATCGTCCCGACTGGATCGCCGGCGAGCTCTACATCGGCGGTGCCGGCGTGGCCTTGGGCTACTACCACGACCCGCAGCGCACCGCCGAACGGTTCCTGCGGCATCCGAGGACCGGTGAACGGCTCTACCGCACCGGCGACCTGGGCCGCTACTGGCCCGACGGGACCATCGAGTTCCTCGGCCGGGAGGACGACCAGGTCAAGATCCGGGGCTACCGGATCGAGCTCGCCGAGGTCGAGACCGCTGTGCAAGCCCACCCGGGTGTCGCCGGTGCCGCCGTGCTGGTCGACGCCGCCCACCCCGGCGGCAAGCGGCTCGCCGCGTTCGTCGAACCCGCCCTCACCACGCCCGACGCCGCCACCGGCACCCCCGCCACCGGCACCCCTGCCACCGGCACCGCCGCCGGGGCTGGTGCCGCCGCCGCGGCGGCGTCGCGGGCCGCGCAGACCGGGGTCGATCCGCAGGCCCTCGCCGACTTCCAGGCCGCGTTGGCCGACGTCGCGCTGACGGCGATGGCCGCCACCCTCGCCGGTGCCGACGTCGCCATCGGTGACACCTGGCACAGCGCCGACGAGATCTGCCAGGCGTTGCACGCCACCACGGTGACCGCACCGATCGTGCGCCGGTGGCTCGCCGCGTTGACCCGCGCCGAGCGGCTCCGCGTCACCGATGCCGCCCGGTACGGCGATCTCGCCGTACCGGCGCCCGACGACCTCGACGGCGCTTGGCGGCGACTCGCCGAGGCCGATCGTCGGCTCGACTACAGCACCGACCTGATCGACGCGGTCCGCACCTGCACCGACCACCTGCCGGCGCTGATCGCCGGCAGCACCGACATCCGCGCGTTGCTGTTCCCCGGTGCCCGCGCCGACGCGATGGCCGCCGCCTACCGCGACAACCTCGCCGTCGCCCACCTGCACCAGGCGGTCGTCGCGGCGCTGCGGCACATCGCCGAGCGGCACGACGGCGACGGAGCGCTGCGGGTGCTGGAGGTCGGCGGCGGTGTCGCCGGCACCACCAGTCTGCTCGCTCCCGTCCTGGCCGAGTACCGCCCCGACTACCTGTTCACCGACCCGTCGACGTTCTTCCTCAACGAAGCCCGGGACCAGTTCGCCCACCACCCGTGGATCCGCTACGCCCGCTTCGACCTGCGCGACGACCCCCGCTCCCAAGGGCTGACCCCGAACAGCGTCGACGTGGTCGTCGCCGCGAACCACCTGCACACCGCACCGGACGCGGCCGCCGCCGTCGAGCGGCTCTCCGGCCTGCTCGCCCCCGGCGGCTGGCTGGTGATCATGGAACAGACCCGCGACGACGACCCGGCGCTGCTGGTGTCCATGGAGTTCCTGGAGGCCACCGCCGGCCCGTTCACCGACGTGCGCGCCGCCGCCGGTCAGTCCTTCCTCACCGAGCCACAGTGGCGCGAGCTGCTCGGCACGGCCGGAGCCGAGCTCGTCACCCAATTGCCGGCGGCCGGCGAGCCGCTGCACCCCACCGGCCAGCAGCTGTTCCTGGCCCGGGTCAAGACCGACCGTACGCCGGTGACCACCGCCGACCTTGTCCGGCACACCAGCGCCCGGCTGCCCGACTACATGGTGCCGACAGTGTGGCAGCTGGTCGACGTGCTGCCGCGTACCAGCAACGGAAAGGTCGACCGCAACCGGCTGCGGACCTGGCTGCCCGGCACCGACCAGGGCCAGCAGACCGCGGCGGTGGCCGCCGATCCGGTGGACGCGCTGGAACGCCAGCTCGCCGCCATCTGGGCGGAACTGCTCGACCGCGAGTACGTCGGCCGCCACGACGACTTCTTCGCCCTCGGCGGCGACTCGCTGCTCGTCGCCCGCCTCGTCGGCCTGCTGCGGGAACGCGTCCCCGACGTCGTCGCCCTCGAGTGGGAGGTGGTGCTGCGGCACATGCTGCGCCAACCGACCGTCGCCGCACTCGCGGCCTACCTGCGTACGGTCACCACACCGCAGACGTCGGCACCGGGCGACGGTCCGGTCCGCACCTCACCGGTGGTCCGGCTGCACGGCTCCGGCACCGATCCGCTCACCGTACTGGTGCACGCCGGCACCGGCACGATCATGCCGTACCGGGCGATCATCACCGAGATCCGCCGCCGCTCCGCCGGCACCAGCTCGGTCGTCGGTATCGAGGTGCCGCACCTGCCGACCTACCTGGACGCCGACCCGGCCGGCCTGATCGACCGGATCGCCGCCGACTACGCGACCGCGATCGGTGAACTCGGCGCCCGCGAGTTGCACGTCGTCGGCTACTGCCTCGGTGGGCTGATCGCCACCGAGATCGCCCGGGGCCTCAGCGAGAACGGAGCCAACGTCGCGACCCTGACCGCGATCAGCAGCCACAGCCCCCGGTTCCGGCTCGACGACGAACTGCTGTCGGAGTACTCGTTCGCGGTGATGATGGGTATCGCGCCGGCCGACATCGGGTTCCCCGCCGACGAACTCGCGGTGGCCCGCGCCGCCGACGCGGTCCTGGCCGGCAGCCCCGGTGTGCTGCGTGACGGCGGCTTCGTCGAACTGACCGGCGAGCACGCCGACGTCGCCGCCGCCTTCCGGGCGCTCGCCGCCCTGCCCCGCGAGCAGCGGGTCGCCCGGATGTGCGAGGCGGTTCCCGCCTCGGCCGGCATGTACGAGCCGGACCACATGATGCGGCTGTTCCGCACCTTCCGGCAGAGCGTGTTCGCCATCACCCGCTACGAACCGGAGCCGTACGCCGGCGACATCACCTTCCTGCGGCACAGCGGTGCCTATCCGTTCCCGGGCAGCCGGGACGCGGTCACCCAGCACTGGGCCGAGCTGTGCCTGGGCGACCTGCGCATCGTCGACGTACCCGGCGACCACTTCAGCTGCATCGACGTGGCGCACGCCCCGGGCGTCGTCAAACTGCTCAGCGAGATCACCGACGGGGCGGTGACCCGATGATCGGCGTACTCGGCGCCTCCGGTTCGGTCGGTCAGGGTGCCGTCGCGCACCTGCACCGCCTCGGCGTCGGGCCGCTGCGCCTCGGCGCCCGCAGCGGCGATCCACTGCGGCGCGTCGCCGCCGGTCTGCCCGGCGCCGCCGTCGAGACGGTCCAGGTCGACGTGCGGGATCCGGCCGCCCTGGCCGGTTTCTGCGCCGGCACCTCGCTGGTGGTCAACTGTGCCGGGCCGACGTACGAGCTGAAGGAGACGGTCGCGGCGGCGGCGCTGGCCGCCGGCGCGCACTGTGTCGACGTGGCCGGTGACGACCCGGTCCACGAGGCACTGACCGGTGCCGGTGTCCCCGACAGCGGCCGTACGGTGGTGCTGTCCGCAGGCACCCTGCCCGGCCTGTCCAGCCTGCTGCCGCGCTGGCTCGCCGCCACCGAGTTCGATGACGTTCACACGCTGACCGCCTGGGTGGGTGGCGTCGAGCACTGCTCCCCGGTGGTCGCCGTCGACATGATGCTGTCGCTGCGCTCCGGTGGCGCGGCCGGAGCGGCGTACGGCGAGGCCAACGCCGCCTGGCGGGGCGGGGCGGTACGGTCCCGGGCGCTGCGTCCGGCCGAGGACGCGACCGTGCCGCAGTTCGCCGGGTCCGTCGCGGTGCAACCGT
Organism: Solwaraspora sp. WMMD406; assembly: GCF_029626025.1. Lineage (NCBI taxonomy): Bacteria > Bacillati > Actinomycetota > Actinomycetes > Micromonosporales > Micromonosporaceae > Solwaraspora > Solwaraspora sp. WMMD406. The sequence continues at coordinate 142,172 of NZ_JARUBF010000001.1, read as the reverse complement.
TCCTCAGCGCCGAGACCCGTCGACTGGCCCGTACGCTGCGGCTGCGCGACGTCGACTGGCTCAACGTCTACCCGGGACCGCAGGTGCGGACGTTGCTGGCCGCCCTGCCGGCCGCCGCCAGCGTCGGGGCCGACGAGGCGGCGCTCGGCCGGCGGATGATCCGCGCCGCCGATCTGGACCTCGCCGGTCGCAGCCCTTACTACCAGATGGTCTTCACGATGGGTGGTACGCGCGGCGGCGTCCCCGTCGAACGGACCGCGGTGCTGCGGGTCGACAGCAGTTACCGCCTCACCGGGCTGGTCGGTGCGTTGGCCGCCGTGGCGGTGTTCGGCGGCGACGTCGCACCCGGGGTGCACTTCGCCGCCGACGTGCTGGATCCGGCGGCCACGGTCACCGCGTTGCGCGCGTCGGGGGAGTCGCTCGCGGTGCGGCTGGTCGACGGCGACACCGCCGACGACACCGAGGAGGGCACGCTGTGAGCACGCCGCTGCGGGTGCTGGTCTGCGGCACCAACTTCGGCCGGTTCTACCTGCGCGCGGTCGCCGACCTCGCACCCGACCTGGTTCTCGCCGGTGTGCTCAGCCGGGGCGGGACCGCGTCCCGGGCACTGGCCGACGAGTACGGGGTGCCCCACCACGACAGCCTGGACACGGTAGACGCCGACAAGGTCGACATCGCCTGCGTCGTGGTCGGCTCCACCATCTCCGGCGGAGCGGGCACCGACCTCGCCCGGGCGTTGCTGGCCCGGGGCGTGCACGTGCTGCAGGAGCACCCGGTGCACCACGACGAACTCGTCGACTGCCTGCGGATCGCGCGCCGCCATGGCGTGCAGTACCGGGTCAACGCCCACTACCGGCACGTCGAACCGGTCCGTCGGTTCCTCGCGGCCGCGGCCCGGCTCCGCGCCCGCGAGAAGCTGGTGTTCGTCGACGCCGCGAGCCCGGTGCACGTACTGCATCCGTTCGTGGACGTGCTGGGTGCCGCACTCGGCGGCCTGCGTCCCTGGCGCGTGGACGAGGCGGTCGCCAGTGGACCTTTGCGGTCGGTCACCGGTGAGGTCGGCGGTGTGCCGCTGACCTTGCGGGTGCACCACGAGCTCGACCCGGCCGACCGGGACAACCACGCCCTGTTCTGGCACCGGATCATCCTCGGCACGCGGGCCGGTGCGCTGACCCTGGCCGACACCCACGGACCGGTGCTGTGGACACCGACGCTGCACGCCGACCGGGACGCCGACGGTCGGCTGGTCTTCACCGGCGGGCAGCTCGACCAGCCGGGCAGCGTGCCGCTGCCGGGCACCGCCGCCGGCACCCAGCGTGACATCTTCGACCGGCTCTGGCCGCAGGCGGTACGGCGCGCGCTACGGGGATTCGCGGACGCCGTGCGTCGTAATGGCGATCCGCTGCGGGCGGCCCAGTACGACATCACCGCCTGCCGGATCTGGTCGCAACTGGCGGCCCGGCTCGGCCCGCCGGACGTGGTACGACCGGCGTCACCGTCGCGCGTCACCCTCGCCGATCTCGTCGAGCCCACCAACGGGATCGCGGAGCCCACCAACGGGATCGCGGAGTCCACCAACGGGATCGCGGAGCCCACCGGGAAGCTCGCCGAGCCCACCGACGGTGGCGATGGCGTCGGGGCCGCCGGGATCGACGTGGTCGTCGACGCGGTCGAGCCGTACTCGCCGACCGCCGAGTTCTTCGATCTCGCCGCCGCCGCGCACGTCGCGACCGGCAGCGCTCCCGCCGTCGTCGCGGCGCTGACCGGCATCGACGCCGCCGCCGGCCCGGTCGTCGAGATCGGTGCCGGGACCGGCCTGGTCACCGTCGCCCTCGCCCGGGCCTTTCCGGACCTGGAGATCGTCGCCCACGAACCGGCCATCGGCATGCGCGCCGTGCTGACCAGCCGGATCTACCGGGACCCCGACCTGCGTCGCCGGGTCACCGTCTGCGCCGAACCCGCCCCGGACATCGACCTGCCCGACACCATCAGCGGCGCCGTCGTCTGCGGGGTGGCCGGGCATCTCGACCAGCCCGACCGGGTACGCCTCTGGCGGCGCCTCGCCGAACGGTTGACCCCCGGCGGCCGGATCGTCGTCGAACTGATGGCCATCGACCGGCCGCTCGTACTCGACCCCACCCGGCTGTCCCGCGTCGACGTCGGCGGGCAGCGCTACGAATGGTGGTTCTCCGGTGAACCCGACGGCCCGGACCGGATGCGGTTGCACACGACGTGGCGGGTGTCGGCCGAGGACGGTACGCCGGTACGCGAGGTCGCCGACCACTACCACTGGTACACCCTCACTCTTGCCGGCATCGCCGCCGAGTCCGGAATGCCGCTGCACGACATTGCGCAGGCCGGCACCGGTGGGCCGCCGATCGGCGTACTCGTGCCGACGCCCCGGACCACGACCGACCAGGAAGGAACGCCCCGATGACCGAGACACTTCCCACCGGAACGCAGACGCCCGGAACGCAGACGCCGCCGGCGTTCCCGGTGCCGAGGGAGTGCCCCTTCGCCCCACCGGAGCGCTACGCCGAACTACGCGCCGCCGAACCCGTGTCACGGGTGACGCTGCCCACCGGCAAACAGCCCTGGATCGTCACCCGCTACGCCGACGTCCGGGCGCTGCTGGCCGATCCCCGGGTCAGCGCCGACATCCGGCATCCGAACTTCCCGGCGATGGGAATCGGCGAGCAGGAGGCCGGTGCCAAGTCGCGGCCGTTCATCCGCACCGACCCGCCGGAACACACCCGCTTCCGGCGCATGCTCCAAGCCGAGTTCACCGTCAAGCGGATCCGGGACATGCGGCCGGCGATCCAGCGCACCGTCGACGACCTCATCGACGCCATGCTGGACAGTGGTCCGCCGGTGGATCTCGTCACCGCGTTCGCCAACGCGGTCTCCACGACGACCGTTCTGGGCCTGTTCGGCGCGCCCACCGACGACATCGAGTTCTTCCGCGACGTCACCCGCATCTCCGGTGGACGCACCAGCAGCGCCGAGGAGGTCGGTGCCGCCCTCGCCAGCCTGTTCCGGATGCTGGACGGGCTGATCACCGCCCGGGAACAGGCACCCGGCGACGACCTGCTGTCCAAGCTGGTCGTCAACCACCTGCGGGCCGGCGTGGTCACCCGGCACGAACTGCTCTCCGCGATCGGCATCACCATTGTCGCCGGCCGGGAGACCACCACCAGCATGATCGCGCTCGGCACACTGCTGTTGCTGCGCCACCCGGAGAAGTTGGCCCGGCTCCGCGCCGAGCCCGAGCTGATGCCGGCGGCCGTCGAGGAACTGCTGCGCATCCTGTCCGTGGCCGATTCGATCCCGCTGCGCGTCGCCGCCGCCGACATCGACCTCGACGGAACGCGGATCCGGGAAGGCGACGGCATCATCGCCCTGCTCGCCGCCGCCGACCACGACCCGGAGGTGTTCCCGGACCCGCAGCGGCTGGACCTCGACCGGGTCAACCGGCACCACGTCGCCTTCGGCTACGGGGTGCACCAGTGCATCGGCCAGAACCTGGCCCGGCTGGAGTTGGAGATCGCGATCGGCACCCTGATCCGGCGGATCCCGGATCTGCGGCTGGCCGGTGCGTTCGACGATCTCGAGTACAAGAACGACGCGGCGACGTTCGGCATCGAGGCGATGCAGGTGACCTGGTGAACACCGCGACACTCGGCCCGTGGCTGCGCTGCTACCAGCGGCGTCCGGCGGCCGCCGTACGGCTGGTCTGTTTCGCGCACGCGGGCGGCGGTGCCGGTAGCTTTCGTGCCTGGGACGCGCTGTTGCCACCATCGGTCGAGCTGGTCTGCGTGCAGTACCCGGGACGGGAGGACCGGTTCGCCGATCCGCTCGTCGACGACATGAGCGCGCTGACCGCGCCGGTCGCCGACGCCGTGGCGCGCCTCGCTGACCGGCCCTACCTGGTCTTCGGTCACAGCATGGGTACGGCGGTGGCCTACGAGACGGTCCAGCGGCTACGTGGCCTCGGCGTCGGCCAGCCACAGTGGCTGTTCGTCTCCGGCCGCCCCGCGCCGGGCGACGTGGTCGGTGGCGAGGTGCACCGCCGCGACGACGACGGTCTCTGCGCGGAACTGAACCGGCTCGGCGGCACCGACGACGAGGTGCTGGCTGATCCGGAGCTGCGCCGGGCGGTGCTGGACTACGTCCGCAACGACTACCGGCTCATCGAGACGTACCGGCCGGCACCGGCGGTGCCGCTGGACTGCCCGATCATGGTGCTACGAGGCGAGGACGACCCGGAGCTCGACGACCGGCAGGCGGCCGGCTGGGGTCGGCTGACCCGTGGCCGGCTCGACGTGCGCACGTTCCCCGGTGACCACTTCTATCTGGTGCCGCAGCGACGCGCCGTCGTCTCCGCCATCCTCGGCAAGCTCGATCCGGTGCTGACCCGTACTCCTGCTGCCTGGCCCAGCATGCCGTGACCGGTACGCCTGTTTCGACCGTTCACGCCCAACCGTCCGATCGGAGGAGATCCGGTGCGTGACTATTACTCCCCGGTGGCCGAGTTCTACGAGATGGTCGCCGCCCGGCAGGCGGCCAGCAGCGGACCGGCGTTGGCCGCCGCACTCGCCGGTGTCGACCCGACAGCCGGCCCGGTCGTCGAGATCGGTGCCGGCACCGGCCGGGTCACCGAGATCATCGCCACGGCCCTGCCGAGTGCGCGGATCACGGCGATCGAGCCGTCCACCGCGATGCGGGCGGTACTGACCAGCCGGGTCGCGGCCGACGACACCCTTCGCGAACGGGTCACCGTGGTCGACGCCGCGGCACCGGACCTGCCGCTGCCGGCGACCATCTGCGCCGCCGTGGTGTTCGGCGTCGCCGGCCACCTCGACGAACCCGCCCGGGTACGGCTGTGGCGGCGGCTGCGGAGCCGACTCGCCCCCGGCGGTGTGGTGGTGGTCGAACTGATGGGAGTACGGCGGCCCCGCGAGATCCCGCCAGCGCTGTCGATCCGTGACTCGATCGGCCGGCACGACTACGAATGGTGGGTCGCCGGTAGTCCGGCCGGCGGCGACCTGATGCGGTTCACCACCACCTGGCGGGTGTACCGCGCCGGACGGTTGGTGCGTGAGGTGAGCGACAGCTACGACTGGCACACCCTCGACGGCGACCAGCTCGCCCGGGAGTCCGGATTGGTCAGCCGGCCCGCCGCCGCCGTCACCGGCGCCGGAGCCCCGGAGGTGGTCGTCCTTGCCACGGCATGAGTCGGATGCGGCCGCTCGCCGTACCCTGGTCACCGTCAGCGTCGCGGCCGCCATCACCACGATGGACATCACCATCGTCAACGTGGCGCTCGCGGCGATCGCCGCCGATCTGTCCGCCACCCTGCCGCAACTGCAGTGGACGGTCAACGCGTACCCGTTGCTGTTCGCCGCGTTGCTGCTCGTCGGCGGGTCGGTGTCGGACCGGCTCGGCCGGCGGCGGATCTTCGTCACCGGGGTGGTGCTGTTCACCGTCGGTTCGCTGCTGTGCGGTGTCGCCCCGGACCCGGGGGTGTTGATCGCCGGCCGGGCGGTGCAGGGCATCGGCGGTGCGCTCATCTTCGCTCCCGCTTTGCCGTTGCTGGCGGCCGCCTATCCGGGGGACCGGCGTAACGCCGCGATGGGAGTGTTCAGCGCGACCGCCGCCGTTTCCGCGGCGATCGCGCCACTGGTGGGCGGCGTGTTGGTGTCGAGTCTCGGCTGGCGGTCCATTTTCCTGGTGAACCTGCTGCCCGGCGCGTTCGTGCTGTTCGGCGCGCTGCGCTGGCTGCCGGCTTCCGGCCGGCAGCCGGGCCGTCGGCTCGATCTCGCCGGGGCCGTCATCGGGGTGCTGCTGCTCGGCGCGGTCAACCTCGCCGTCATCTCCGGGGCCGACGAGGGCTGGACACGACCGGTCACGCTGGTCGCCGCCGGTGTCACGGTGCTCACCCTGGTCCTGTTCGTCGTGGTCGAGCGGCGGGTCGATGATCCGATGCTGCAGCTGCCGCTGTTCCGGATCAGGGCCTTCACCGGGGTGAGCGTGCTGAGCTTCCTGACCCGTGCGGTCGGGTTCGGCACGATGCCGTACCTGGTGCTGTGGTTGCAGGGCATGCTCGGTTACTCGCCACTGCAGGCCGGGCTGCAACTGTCCGCGTTGTCGGCGGCGATCGTGGCCGGCAGCCTCGTGGTGGCGCGGCTGCAGCACCGGTACGGCACCCGCGCGGTCGTCGTCACCGGTTTCGTCGGCATCTGCGTGGGCTACCTGCTCGTCGCCCGGGTCGGTGCCGACTCGACCTGGCTGGTCGCGTTGCCGGGTCTGGTGCTGATCGGTGCCGGCATGGGACTGCTGTTCGCGCCGCTGATGGGCATCTCGGTGTCGGTGGTGCCGCCGCAGCAGGCCGGGATGGCCAGCGGTACGGCGAACGCGTTCTTCCCACTCGGCACGGCGGTCGGCGCCGCCGTCTTCGGTGCGGTGCTCGCCGGTCGGGTCGGCGCCGGGCTGTCCGACGAGGCGGTACGGGCGGCGGGGGTGGCGGGGCCGACGGCCTCGGAGGTACGGGATCTGACGGCTGCCGGCCGGTTCACCGACCTGCCGCCCGAGGTGGAGACGTTGGCTCGGTTCGCGTTCGTCGATGGCCTGACCACGGTCGCCTGGGCGGCCGCCGGGGCGGCGGCCGTCGGAGCCGCGGTGGCGTTGGCGACGGTTCCCGCCGGTCGAGATAGGCGTGACAGCTCCGCCGGGCGGGCACCGGCGAGGGTCGAAGGGCGGCGACCGGACGGCGGCGACTGATCGCGAGAGCCGGGCGATGTGGGGGTCGGTCACCGGTGGCACGGGTGACCGGCCCCCACATCGACACTCACCCTCCTCACTGCCATTATGATAATGGGAATCGTTATGGACAAGGGGGTGGCGGCATGAAGCAGCCGCCTGCGGAGGCCGGCCGATCCACCCGCCAGCGCAACGAGATCCTCAAACTGCTCGACGCGACCGCCGAGTTCCGCAGCGCCCAGCAGCTCTACGCCGAGCTGCGCGCACAGGGTTCGACCGTCGGCCTGACGACCGTCTACCGGACCCTGCAGGTGTTCGCGAACGCCGGCCAGGTGGACGTGATGCACGGCGCTGGCGGAGAACAGCTGTACCGCCGGTGTAGCCAGACCGAGCACCATCACCTGGTCTGCCGGCTGTGCGCCCGTACCGTCGAGGTGGCCGGACCCCCCACCCAGGAGTGGATCGGTCAGGTCGCCGACGAACACGGATTCACCGACGTCAATTACATGCTCGAGCTGTTCGGAGTCTGCACCGACTGCGCCCGGCACGGCGATGGCTGAACGGTCGGGATCCACGGTGTCGGCGGGCCGGTTCCGCGAGTTGATGCGCGCCTATCCGACCGGCGTGGTCGGGGTCACCGCGGCCACCGACCGGGGTCCACGCGCGCTGCTGGTCGGCTCGTTCTTCTCCGTCTCGCTGCGGCCGGCGCTGGTCGGGTTCTGCGTGGGGGAGCGGTCCACGACGTGGCCGGACATCCGCCGGACGGCCCGATTCGGGATCGGCATCCTCGCAGCTGACCAGGAAGACGTCGGCAGAGTGCTCGCCGCGCCCGGCCCCGACCGCTTGGCGGGCCTGTCATGGCGGCCTTCCGGTACGGGCGTTCCGGTGCTCTCCGGCGTCCTCGCGCAGCTCGAATGCCAGCGTGTGGCCGAGCACCCGGCCGGCGACCACACGATCATCGTCGCGGATGTCCTGTCGGCTGACTGTCTACGGGACCACCCGCCGCTCGTCTTCTTCAGTCGCACGTTTCACACTGTCTCCGACCCTGCGGCACTGACCGGTGAGGCTTCCACCCGCCGAACACTGTGACACCGAGCCGGGCTCGCCTCCAGCTGGACAAGACGTGTGGTCATTGGGCCTGCGCGGGCCCCGCCGCAGCTGCGGCGGTCCGGCGCAGGCCCAGCCGTGCGTCGATCGACCACGGGCCGGCTCCGAGGGCGGCTATGGCCAGGAAGGTCCAGGCGTAAAGGGCTGCGGACACGCCGCCATTGTTGATGGGCAGCAAATTGTTCGGTTGGTGAGCGATGAAGTACGCGTACGCCATCGATCCGGAGCACAGGATCGCGGCTGGGCGGGTGGCCAGTCCGAGCAGGACCAGCACGCCGCAGACCAACTGAATGAGTCCAGCCCACCAGTTGGGCCAGCTGCCGAGCGCGACGGCCTCGCCGCTGCCCCGGTGCCCGCCGAAGAGGCCGAGCACGGTGGCCGCGCCATGACAGGCGAAGAGGAATCCGACCACGGCCCGGAAGAGTGACCACACCGGACCGGAGAACTTACCAGAAGACATCGGTCCCCCATCTCGTGATTGAGTTAGGGAAGCCTAACCTAACAAGCAGACAGGTGGTCGTGACCTTCCCAACGACTAGGCATTTCCCTGCCATCGCCACGGCGTGGGGAAGGGAGTGCCGACGTACAGGCGTCCAAGGGCGCGCCGCGCATCAGGGTTCGTTACTAGCTCGTCCAGCTGCGCACATCGGATCCGCCAGGCGTGCGGATCGTCGTCGCGGGTGTGCAGCAGGTCGGTCATGGCGGTCGAGAACATCTGGGCCTGCCACACCCGGCGCAGCGCCCGGTCGCTGTAGCCGTCCAGTTCACCGGAGCCGGCCCCGGCGAAGAACGCTCCGAGCGCGTAGGAGAGCACAGTGGCATCCGACACGGCGAGGTTGAGCCCTTTGGCGCCGGTCGGAGGCATGATGTGGGCCGCGTCTCCGACAAGGAAAAGCCTGCCCACCTGCATGGGCTCGGTCACCAGACTGCGTACGGCGATCAGTGTCCGGTCGATGATTTCGCCGGTCGCCAGCGGCGGATGATCGTCGCTGGCGCTGCGCCGCCGTAGCTCGGCCCAGATGCGCTCGTCGGGCCAGTCCCGCAGCGCCGTGCCAGCGGGCACCTGCAGATACTGCCGGGTCAGCTGGGCACCTCTCGAACTGTGCAGGCTCATCCCCCGACTGCTCACGCAGTACACGCCCTCGGTCGGATCCGGCGCGGTGCGGGCGAGGACGCCGAGCCAACCAAACGGATAGCTACGGGAGTGGGTTCGTACGGCGGCATTCACGGCGAGGGCGTGGGCACGGCCGATGCCGTGGAAGCCGTCGCAGGCGGCGATGGTGGCCGCCCGGATCCGCACCGGCCCGGCGGGGCCGATGGCCTGGACGGTTGCCGCCCGGCTGCTGGTTCCTTTGGTCAGCGGCATGTCGTGTCCGTCGATCGCCACCGCGGCGGTGTCGAACAGAATCGGCTGTCCCGCCTCATCAGCGGCGTCGACGAGATCGGTGACGAGGTGGTGCTGCGGGTAGAGCATGGCGGCACCGCCACCGAAGGACCGGAAGTCGAAGTGGTGAGTACGGCGTCGATGGCGCAGGTGGAATCCGGCATGCTCGTGGCCTTCCCGGCTCATCCGGGCGTCGACGCCGAGCTCGCGCATGGTGTCACGGGTCGGCTGTTCCACGATCCCGGCGCGCTGCGCGGTGCACAGCTGGTGCCGGCTCTGCCGCTCCAAGACGACCGACTCGATGCCCTGTACCGCCAGCATCCGGGCGAGGGCCAGACCGGCGGGTCCGGCGCCGATCACGGCGACCTGCGTGTCGATGCTCTTCATCGCGTTGCCTGCGGCCGGATCGGATCGTCGTCGAGCGGTGCATAGCGGATGAGTTCGCCGGGCAGTGGTTCCGGTAGTCGGAAGACGTCGAAGGCAACCCGCGCGGCCTCCGCCGGCGACAGCGGGGTGCGGGGCCCGCCGGTGGTGTGCAGGCTGAACGCCACCGGCCGGCCTCGGCCGGAAAGGGTCGTCACCGTCGTGCCCACGGTCTTCGACACGACAAGCGCCGAGACGAGTCGGGATTCCGGGTTGGTGCTGTGCCACCACGCCATTGCTTCGAACTCGGACAACGCGCGCGGGCGGGGATCGACGTCGTAGGCGGCGCCGCTGGCGGTGGCCAGCCGGGTCGGGCCCTCCGGTAGGGGCACGACCAGGCCCTCGCCGCCGAACCCGACATCGGCGATCCACGGCGTCGCGTCGACGATGGCGACGCAGGCCGCGTGCCCGAACGGCAGGCTTTTCGACCCGGGTGGCGGTACGGTCGTCCCGGCGACCAGCCAGGTGCGGACCCCGAGACTGGCCAGCAGCGCCGCGAAGCAGCCGTTGAGTTCGTAACAGATGCCGCCTCCGGCGCGGGTGATCAGCGCGTCGTACATCCGGGCGGGATCGACCGACGCGACCTCGCCGCGGTGGATTCGACTGTTGTCGAACGGCACGGCGGCCAGGTGCCCGGCGACGAGCCGGCGTAGCGACTCCTCGTCCAGCGGCCGTACGTCGTCGATGGTCATGCCGAGCCGGGCGAGGTACTCATCGCGTTGGGCGGTCGCCAGTGGGTGGACCGTGTCCACATCGTTGCGCAAAGTCAGACTATGAAACGCCACCCGAGTAGGTTAGCCTGCCCTAACCAACATCTGACAATAGGTTCGGAGCTTTCGAGGAGACGTTGTGACCGCTTCTGGTGGAGCCGTCCTCCTGCGGCCTTACGGCAAAGCACTACGTCTGGCGAGGCTGACCGCGCGGCACAAGGGGCGGCATCTGTTCGTGCCGCTGGACCATTCGTTGACCACCGGGTCGATCGCCGGCGGGCGGCCGTACGCGGGCTTGGTGCAGGACCTGATCGTGGCCGGCGCCGACGCCATCATTGTCCACAAGGGGCGGATCAGGTCGATCGAGCCAGGGGCGTTCGTCGGAGCAGGCCTCGTCGTACACCTGTCCGCCGGGACGATGCACTACGCCGACCCGAACTCGAAGGTTCTCGTCGGCTCGGTCGAGGAAGCGGCCCGCTGGGGTGCTGACGGGGTCAGCGTGCACGTCAACGTCGGATCGGCCACTGAGCCCGCCCAACTCCGCGATCTGGGCCTGGTGGCCGGCGAGTGTGACCGGCTCGGCATGCCGTTGATGGCGATGATGTACGCCCGGGGCGAAAGCCTCGCCGCCACCGCCTCCCAGCCACGGACGCTGGCCCACCTCGCCTGCATCGCCGCCGACCTCGGTGCCGATGTGGTCAAGCTGCCATACCCGGGCAGTCGGGCGGCGATGCGCGAGGTCGTCGAGATGTCGCCGCTGCCGGTGTACGTCGCGGGCGGGGATCCGCTCGGCGGTCTGGAGCGGACCGTCGAACTGGCGCGCGACATCCTCGGCGCCGGCGCGGCCGGGCTGAGCTTCGGCCGCTGCATCTTCGACGCCCACGATCCGATGGCGGTCACGTCGGCGGTGGCGGCGGTCGCGGCCGGTGTCAGTCAGGACGCGCTGGCGTGATCCTGCCTGCGGCCAGTCTGCTGGGCCAGCCCGCCTGATTTCGAGACAACGAGGAGTTCTCCCAAGATGGATACCACGATCGTCACTGACCTGGTCGTCGCGGCCCCGGCTGCCGATGCGGTCGGCAACCGGGGCGGTCGGCACTTCGCCTGGATCGATCTGCGTACGGTGCCGGCCGACATCGTCGACGCGGTCGTCGACGCCGCGATCCACCAGCGGGTCGACGGCATCGTCTCCGACTCGGTCGGGCAACTCGCTGGTCTGCCGCCGACGGTGCGGCGGATACTCGTCACGAACGAGGCCGCGCCGGAGGCACCCGTCGACGCGGTCGACCTCGTGGTACGGGAACTCGCCGAGCCCGGACCGGCCGGGGTGGACGGCGACGGCGTGCACGTCGTGGTTTCCGACGCACCGAGCCTCACCCGCGCCTGCGAACTCGCCGGGCGGGTGCCGTGGACCGTGTTGACCTTCACCGATCCGACGAAGATCCCGCTGGAGATCGTGATCGCCGCGGCCGGGCAGTCGGCCGGACGCATCGTCACCACGGTGGACGACATCAGCGACGCGGAGGTGGTCCGGCTGGTGCTGGAACACGGCTCCGACGGATTGCTGTTGCGCCCGCGTGGCGTCGACGATGTCGCGAAGGTGCAACAGGTCGTGACGCCGTCCGTTCCGGCGGTGGACCTGGTCACCCTCGTCGTCGACCGGATCGAGCACATCGGCCTGGGCGACCGCGCCTGCATCGACACGTGTTCGCTGCTGGAGACCGACGAGGGCTGCCTGATCGGCTCGTTCGCGACTGGGTTCTTCCTGTCCTGCTCGGAGACGCATCCGTTGCCCTACATGCCGACCCGGCCGTTCCGCTGGAACGCCGGCGCGGTGCACTCGTACGTTCTGACGCCCGGGAACCGCACGAAGTACGTGTCGGAGCTGGTGGCGGGTGGTCCGATCCTGGCTGTCCGGTCGGACGGTCAGGCGCGGGAGGTACGGATCGGCCGGGTCAAGATCGAGCGGCGGCCGTTGCTGTCCATCACGGCGGTCACGCCCGACGGCGACACGGTGAATGTGGTGACGCAGGACGACTGGCACGTCCGGCTGCTGGGGCCCGGCGGGGCGGTGCACAACGTGACCGAGTTGCGTGCCGGGGACCGTCTGCTCGGGTACCTGCCCTCGGCGTCCCGGCACGTGGGTCTGCCCATCGAGGAATTTTGCGTCGAACGCTGACGTCCGGGTGTGCCTGCCTGTCTCGAACATCAGGCAGGCAGCGGGGCTGGTCCGGGACCGGTCACGTGACCTGGATAACCGGAGTATCGGGCTATTGCCTGCTCCCGGATGGTATTAAGGTAAGCCTTGCCTTTGTCTGACGTTTGGCCCGCTGTGTGGGTCAGGAAACGAACGGAGCATGTCGTGAGCTCCCGCCACCCCCGTTCCACCCGACCGCGAGTCACGATCGTCATCCCCGCGTTGAACGAAGCGCGCAACCTGGAACGCGTACTACCGACGTTGCCCCCGGTCCACGAGGTGATCGTCGTCGACGGCAACTCCGTTGACGACACGGTCGAAACGGTCCGGCGACTGCTGCCGTCGGCACGCCTGGTCAGTCAGACCCGGCAGGGCAAGGGCAACGCGCTCGTCTGCGGATTCGCGGAGGCGACCGGCGACGTGATCGTCATGTTCGACGCGGACGGCAGCGCGAACGCCGCCGAGATCCCGCGATTCGTCGACGCGCTCGCCTCCGGGGCGGACTTCGCCAAGGGCAGCCGGACCTGTGCCGGCGGCGGCAGTGCCGACCTCACCCGGCTCCGCGGCGCGGGAAACGGCGTCCTGACCTTGCTGACCAACCTACTGTTCCGCGTCAGGTTCACCGACCTGTGTTACGGCTACAACGCGTTCTGGGTCGACGTACTGCCGATGATGAGGCTGCCGTCGCGGCTGCCGGCCGGGCCGACCGCCTGCTGGGGTGACGGATTCGAGATCGAGACGGTCATCAACTGCCGGGTCGCGGCGGCCGGGTTGACCGTACGGGAGGTGCCGAGCTTCGAGGAGAACCGGGTCCACGGAGTGAGCAACCTGCACGCCTTCCGCGACGGGGTACGCGTACTACGCACCATCTTCACCGAATGGCGCGGGCGCCGAACCCAGGCGGCGATCTCCTCGTACCACCGGGCCGTCATGTGGTCCCCGGTCGTACCCCGGCCGGCCGGCGGGGTCCGCGCCGACAACGAGCTGTCCGACGTGACGGGCTGACTGTGTTGACGGACCGGCCCGTCGACAGCGCCACGCTGACGGTCGCGCCGACCACGGCACCGCTGGCGCGGCTGCGGCGGTCGAGTATGGAGTCGCGAGCCGTCACGCTGATGACCTCGTCGATCGTCACCGGCGTGCTCGGCGTGGCGTACTGGGTGGTGGCAGGCCGGCTCTATCCGACCGCCGAGGTCGGACGGGCGTCGGCGACGATCTCCACCGCGACCATGCTCAGCTCACTGGCATGCCTGTCCCTGGGCGGGAGCTACCAGCGGTTCCTCCCGGTCGCCGGAGACCGGACCCGCCGGCTCGTCATCGGCGGACTACTGCTGGCCGGCGTCGTCGCGGCGATCCTCGGTGTCGGGTTTGTCTTCTTCGGAGTCGGCCGCGACGAGTTGTTCCAGCACATGACGGAACGCCTGCTATTCCCGGCGCTGGTGGTGGTGCTGGCCGGCTACGCCCTGCTCGACCCGATCCTGACCGGTCTGCGCCGGGTCCGCGTGGTAGCCCTGAAGAACGTCTCCCTGTCGCTGCTCAAGATACTTCCGTTGCCGCTGCTGGCGTACGCGGCATCGGATCTCGCGATGACCGGGACCTGGCTGCTGCTCGCCTGCTGCGTCACCGTCGTGATCGCCGGCTGGCTGTTCCGCCACGGGCTCAGCGCCAGTGACGACGTCGCCCCGACCTTGCCACCGGCCCGCCAGATCTGGGCCTTCCAGGGCGCGTCGTTTGCCATGTCGCTCGTGGTCACCCTCACGCCGCTGTGCCTGCCGCTGGTCGTGCTGTCCCAGTTGGGGCCGGAGTCCTCGGCCTACTACAACCTGGCCGCCGCGCTCGGCACGGCGGCCGGGATGCTGCGGGCCAACGTGATCGCCTCGTACGTGGTGGACGCGTCCGCGCCGGGTGCCCCCCAGGCGGCCCTCACCCGGCGGATGATCCGGCTGATGGCGGCGGTCGCCGGGATGTGCGCTGCCGGGCTGGCCGTGGGCGGTCCGATCCTGCTGTGGCTGGTCGGCGGCGACTACCTGGCGGCCGCGACCCCGCTGGTGCTCCTGCTCGCCGGGGAGACGCTCGTTGCCGTGGTGACGGCGGCGTACGCCGCCGTCGTCCAGGTACGGCGACGGCTACGACTACTGGTCGCGGTCCAGGCCGGCATGGTGGTGGTCACCATCGGTGGGGCGATGCTTCTGGTGCCCACCTACGGGCTGGTCGGGGTAGGACTGGCGATGGTCGCGGCGCAGGCGACGGCGGCTGCGGTGGTCGCCGTTCCCCTGGTACGGGAAGCCCGGTCGCTCATTGCGACGGGCGTCGGTGGGCAGCCATGAGAAGCCCACGGGTGACGGTGCTGATGCCGGTCCACAACGGCGCGGCCCACCTGGCATCGGCGATCCGCAGCGTGCTGGAGCAGACCTTCACCGACCTGGAACTGCTCGTGGTCGACGACGGGTCGACCGACCCGACCGCCGAGATCCTGATGTCGGTGCCGGATCCGCGGTTGCGGGTGCTGCGCATGTCGCGTTCCGGAATCGTCGCCGCGCTCAACACCGGCTTGGACGCGGCGAGCGGACAGCTGCTGGCCCGGATGGACGCCGACGACCTGGCCGACCCCGAGCGCCTCGCCCGGCAGGTCGCGTTCCTCGATCGGAATCCGGGTGTGGTCGCCTGCGGCACCGACTACGAGCTGTTCGGGGCCGCGACCGGCCGGGTCCGGATGCCCAGGACCCCGGCCCAGTGCCGGGCCCGGCTGCTCTTCGGCACCTGCATCGCGCATCCTTCCGCGTTGCTGCGCCTCGCCGTACTACGCGATACCCGTACCAGGTACCAGGCCGAATACACGTACGCGGAGGACTACAAATTGTTCAGTGAGCTGAGCCGGCTCGGCGACCTCGCCAACCTGCCGTTCACCGGCCTGCGGTACCGGGTCGACGCCGAACAGGTCAGCGCGACGGCGTCGACCGCGCAGCGGACCGCCGCCATCCGGATCTCGCGAGAGAACCTGGCCGCTGCCGGAGTGACCGGCATACCGGAGCGGGTCGCGGCCGTCATGATCTGGCCGCCGGGACGCGGGCCGACGGCGGCGTTGCGCTACGCGTACCGGTACGCGCCGACGCTGATCGCGGTCGGCGCACGGGCCGGCGGGCTGGCCGGTGCGGCTACGGCGACCCGGCTGGTACGGGAACGGCTCAACACCGTGCTGCGCCAGCCGGCCGGCACCCGGAGCGAACACGAGACGAGCCATGTCGAGTAGCGTGGCCGGAGTCCGCACGGCGGACCACAGAGCGCCACGGCGGACCCACCCGACGACGGTTCCGGCAGCGGCCGGACCGGCAGCCGTGGTGGTGTGCGTGCACACCCCGGAACGGCTCGCCGTCATTCGCCGGTGCCTCGACGCGGCCACCCGGCAACTGGACCCAGATCATGATCAACTAGTGGTGGTCGTGGACCACCACGACGAACTGCTCCGGCTGCTGCGCTCCGCCGTACCGACCGCGACCGTCGTCGCCAACGTCGGCGAGCGGGGACTCTCGGGAGCCCGCAACACCGGAATCGCGGCCACGACCGCACCGGTCGTGATTTTCCTGGACGACGACGCCGTACCAGGCCCTGGATGGCTCGCCGCCTGGCGCCGGATCTTCACCGACCCGACCGTGATGATGGCGGGCGGCGCGGTACGCCCCGACTGGGCCGACGGCCGCGCCCCCCGCTGGTTCCCCGACGAGTACGGCTGGGTGGTGGGCTGCGACTACCGGGGAATCGGCGCGGCCGGCACCCCGGTACGCAATCCGATCGGCGCGAACATGGCGATCCGCCGCGATGCCCTGAACCAGGTGGGGGACTTCTCCGTCCGACTCGGCCGGGTGGCCGCCGTACCCAGCGGGTGCGAGGAGACGGAGCTGGGAATCCGGGTGGGCCGGGCCTACGGCCCGGCCGCCGTCGTGCGGTTCGACGAGCCGACGGTGGACCACCGCGTCCCGGCGACCCGGGCCACGGTCGGCTACTTCCTGTCCCGATGCCACCACGAGGGCCGGTCCAAGGCGGTGCTGTCGGCCGCGGTCGGCCGGACTTCGTCGCTGTCGGCGGAGCGGCGCTACGCACTGCGAACACTGCCGGCCGCGGTGGCTCGGCACTTCGTGGCGGTGGTGCGGGGCGACCTGGCCGGACCGGCCCGCGCCACGATGACGGTGCTCGGTCTGTTCGCCACGGCCGGCGGATACCTGGTGGGCCTGCGCGCCAACCGGAAACGGGCCGCGACGGCCGCGCACCCCGAGGACCGTCCGATGGCGGTGGTGGAGGTGGAACTGGCTGGCACCGCCGGGCGCGACCTCGCCGTACCGGCGGCGGCCGCGAGCGTCCTGATCCGCTTCCGTGGTCTTCCGGTCGGTCGGGTCGTTCTACCGCCGCGGGTCACGGCCAACGGTCCGGCGGTGCTGGAACGCGCGGTCGAGCGCGGGCTCGGGCCGGCGCTACGGGTGCATCTGGACCGGGCGGGCGTGCCGGTACCGTCCGCGGCGACCCCGGACGAGCTGCTGCGGTTGGCGCGTGCCAGCGCACCGGCGGCCTCCGATGAGCACGCCGTGGCGAGCGGCCAGCCGCTGGTATCTGTCGTGCTGTGCACGTTGGGCACCGAGGCGCGGCTGCCGGCGGCGGTCGCCGCGATCCTCGCCCAGACGTACCGCGACCTGGAACTCATCGTCGTCGACAACGATCCGGTCAGCGACCGGGTCCGGCACCGCCTGGCAGATGTGGACGATCCCCGGGTGCGGATCGTCGCGCAGCCCCGGCGTGGGCTGTCCAGGGCCCGCAACGCCGGTCTCGCGGCGGCGAGTGGTGACATCGTGGCCTTCACCGACGACGACGCGCTGCCGGACGTGCACTGGCTGGCCGAGGCGATCCGCGGGTTCGCCGTGGACCCCGCCGTTGGTTGCGTGACCGGTCTGGTGACCCCGGCCCGCCTGGACACCCGCTGGGAGCGGCTGTTTGAAGAGTACGGCGCGTTCGACAAGGGTTATCTGGCCAAGGTGTGGTCGGTACGGCCCGTCCCGCCACGGCTGGCCCATGCGGCCCAGATCGGGGACCGGGGCCCGTTGTTCCCGTACGTGGCCGGCAACTACGGATCCGGTAACAACATGGCGTTCCGGGCCGAGGTACTGCGAGAACTGGCCGGCTTCGATCCGGCTCTGGGCGCGGGCAGCCCGACGCGCGGCGGCGAGGACCTCGACATGTTCCGGGCCGTGCTCACCGCCGGGCACGCCATCCTGTACGTGCCGAGCGCACTGGTGCGCCACTTCCACCGGGACAGCCGCCCGGCACTGCGCCGCCAGCTGTTCGGCTACGGCAGCGGATTCACCGCGGTGGCCTTCAAGCAGCTCGTCTCGGGCTGGTCGGCGGCGCTGCGGATCATGCGCTCCTCGCCCAAGGCGCTGCGGGTGGTCGTCGATCCCCAGTCACCCAAGTACGCCGGCCGATCGCCCGATTTCCCGCTGGCGTTGAGCTGCGCGGAGTTCGCCGGCTACCTGGCCGGTCCGTGGCTGCTGCTGTGGGGACGCGTCCGCGCGCGGTGGCGGCGATGACCGGCGCCGAGATCGACGTGACGGGGAGCGGCCACGGCCAACGGACGGCGCCCGGGGTCGACGGGACAGTGGCCGGGGTCGACGGGACAGTGGCCGGGGTCGACGGGACAGTGGCCGGGGACGGCCGACGGACCACGGCCGCGCCGCGACGGTCCGACCCACGGGCGTACGACTTGGTCGCGGTCGCGGTGGCCGGCGTTCTCGCGGTCGTGGTGCCGACCGTGACCCTGCTGGACCTGCCGGTGCCTGGCCGCCTGCTCGCCACCGTTGCCTTCCTCGTCACCGTGCCCGGGGTGCCGCTCGGCTACGCGCTGCGGCTGCCGCACCGGCTGGTCACCGTGGTCCTCGCCATCTGCCTGTCGATCTCGGCACCCCTGCTCGCGGTCGCGGTGACGGCGGTGCTCGGAGTGTGGGACCCGTTCACCGTGGTGACGGCCATCGCCGCGATCGGACTACTGGCCACCCCGGCTGCGGTCGCGGCCATCCAACGGAGCGAGCCCGCCGACCAGGCCGCCGCCCCGGTGGCCGACGAGCCGGACCCGCCGGAGCAGGCGGCCGGCCGCGCCGGACAGGCTGGGCGTTGGGCCGGTTTCGCTGCGGTCGGCGTCGCACTGATCCTGTGGTGGTGGGCGACCCGGCAGCTCGACGCGGCGAACGCCGGCGCGCTGGGGCTGATCGCGGTCGCCCCGACCAGCTACTGGTTGGCGCTCGGCGTACTCGCCGGCGTACTCGGCTGGGCGTTGCTGCGACCTGTTGTCGACCATGTCCTGCTCGCCGTGACCTGCGTCGCCACGGCGGTCTGCGGCTACCTGTTGGTCGGTGTCGCGGACGGGGCGGCCGGCTACAGCACCGTCTGGGTCCACGTCGGCTTCATCGACTTCGTCAGCCGTACCGGCGAACTGGCCACTGGTGCCGACGCCCGGTTCAGCTGGCCGGGCTTCCTCGCCGGCTCGGCGCACCTGGTCGCGGTCGCCGGCCTGCCTGATGCCAGCGCGTTCACCCTGGTCGCGCCGGTCGCCTTCACCGTGCTGGCGTTGCCGGCCCTGTGGCTGATCGGGCGACTGGTGACCGGCAGTGCCCGACTGGCCTGGCTCGGGGTGGTGCTCTACCTTGCCTTCAACTGGTACCAGCAGGACTATTTTTCGGCCCAGGCCACCGGGTTCGTCCTTTACACCGGAGTGCTCGCGGTGCTGCTGTGGGCGTTCGACGCGGCCGACGTGCCGGCGTTGCCCGGCCGGCGGTGGCTGTCCTGGCTGCGGGCGGTGCACCGGATCCCGGGCCGACCGGGGCCAGCCGGGGACCGGCTCAGCGGAACCCGGATGGTCTGGCTGGAGATCGCGCTCACGCTGGTCGTCGCGGCGCTGGTGGTCACCCATCAGCTGACCCCGATCACCCTGGTCGTCGCGTTGCTGTGGTTCGTCCTGGCCGGCGGCACCCGGATGCGGACCCTGTGGCTGAGCGCGGCGGCGATGTTCGTCGGTTGGTTCTCGTACGGGGCCACCGGCTTCTGGACCGGGCACCTGGCGGACCTGCTCGGCGACCTCGGTCGGCTCGGCTCGACGGTGTCCAGCGGGGTCGGTGAGCGCATCGTGGGGGACCCGCTTTATCAACAGATGCAGTTCACCCGGATCGCCTGGACCGGACTGCTCGGGCTCGGCGGCGTGGTGGGCTGGTGGCTGATCCGCCGTCGCCGGATCGCCACGCTGGCGGCCGGTCTCGCCGCGACCCCGGCAGGGCTGCTGTTGGTGCAGTCGTACGGGGGAGAGGTGATCATCCGCTGCGCCCTGTACGCCAGTCCGTTCCTCGCGCCGCTGGCCGCCGTCGGCTTGGCCCGGGTCGGGCAGGCCGTTCTACGACCACTGCCGTACCGCCGGGCACCGATGGTCGCGGGCGCGCTGCGGTTCGGTGCCGTGCTGGCGACGCTGATGGTGACCTTCGCGATGCTGACCCTGACCCGTGGGCTGAACGTGTCGTTCGAGCGGGTGTCCGCCGAGCAGGTGGCACAGGCGCGGGCGCTGATCGCGTCAGCTCCCGACGGCGCGCGCATCGGTACGGTGGAGGCGGTCGGGCCACTGCCGCTGGGCGGTTTCGCCCGGCTCGACCCCGAGCCGGTGCCCCTGCCCGGCTGCCGTGGCCAGCTCCGTGACTGCCTTCTGAACCAGGTCGGCCCGGACGGCGCGAGCGGTCCGGACTTCGTATACGTCACCGGCGGGCAGGAAGCGGCGGGACGACTGCGCTCCGGCCTCGCCGCCGGGTGGACCGGACAGATCATCGACGTGTTGCTCTCGACGGGCGGGTACCAGGTGGTGGTCAGGTCGGCGGAGGTGACCGTGCTGGAACGGGTCGCCGAGGCCGCCGCCGCCGACAGCGAGCCGGAGGAATCCACGGTGGGGAGCGCGGGCTGATGGAGGAGATCGAGCAGCTTCTGCCGTCACCGGTGTTCGCGGTCCTGGTCGCGGTCGTCGTCGTACTGTGCGTGCTGGTGTCGGCACTGCGCGAGAGGTGGCTCGGGGAGACGGCGACGGTGGATCCGGTCGTCGTCGGTGCCGACCGGGCCGCGCCCGGTGCGGCGACGCGGGCGGTGCCGGCGGCGTTGCTCCGGCTGGCCCGGGCGGTCACGGCGGTGTTGCTGGCGTTGGCGTTCACCATCCTGTTGGTGCTGACGCTGGTGCGGTTCGCGGTACTCGCCGATTCACCGCCCGTGGCCCCGGGCGCGCCGGCGGCACCGGCACCGGCCGGACCCGGGGAGACCGCTGCGGTTGACGACGGTGCGCTCCGATGACGGCCGGTGTCCGGCGAGGCCCACGACGTCGACGTACCGGGGCGACGGTCACGGCGGCGCTCACCACCGTGGCGCTACTGACCGTCGCCGGCTGGTCGGTG
Source organism: Solwaraspora sp. WMMD406 (assembly GCF_029626025.1). Classification (NCBI taxonomy): domain Bacteria; kingdom Bacillati; phylum Actinomycetota; class Actinomycetes; order Micromonosporales; family Micromonosporaceae; genus Solwaraspora; species Solwaraspora sp. WMMD406. The sequence continues at coordinate 121,139 of NZ_JARUBF010000001.1, read as the reverse complement.
GTCGATCGGCTCGACCCTGGTGCGGGGGACGGGTCGACCGTGTCGGGTGTGCCGCCACCGCGGGGCGACCTGCCCGGCTGGGAGCTGGTTCTCACCGACGACTTCGGACGCCAAGAGCTGGGAGCGAATTTCACGGCGTACTCCGGAAGTCCTGGCGGGGACCCCTATTCGACCTGGCATCCCGACCATGTCAGCGTGCGCGACGGGACGCTGGTGCTGGAGGGCTATCGCCGCGACGGTGCCTGGACCACCGGTGGGGTCTCGAACTGGCCGGTGAGTCAGATGTACGGGCGGTGGGAGGTGCGGTTCCGGGCCGACCCCAGCGACGAGATCACGTACCACTTCCTGCTGTGGCCGAAGAGCGACCAGTGGCCGCCGGAGATCGACTTCGCCGAGGACTTCGGCGGCTCGCGGACGGGTGTGTCGGCATTTCTGCATTTCCGGTCCGAGTCGGGACGGCAGAAGGTGCAACGGGATCTGAGCGGTGTCGACTTCACCACCTGGCACACGGTCGGCGTCGAATGGTTGCCGGGGCAGGTGCGCTATCTGCTCGACGGCGAGGTGTGGGCCAGTGTCGAGTCGGCCGGGGTGCCGGACGAGCCGATGTGGCTGGCGTTACAGGCCCAATCGGGCGGCTGCGAGCGTAGCCGTGAGTACGGGCTCGCTGCCTGTCCGAAGGCGGGAACGCCCGATCATGCAGAGATCGTCGTGGACTGGATCGCGGTTTACGCGCGCCGCTGACCCGCGCGCCGCCCTGCGTGACCCCGTCCACCCGCCCAGGTCGCAGCGGCTTCGCGGCGGCCGGTGAACGAGTGACGGGCGTGTCTTGCTCCATCATCAGACAATGGTTAGCCTGACCTAAGTTGCCTCCAGTGCTCGGTGGTGACGCCGACAGGAAGTAGAGGACTCGTCCGTGAACACGTACAGATCGCCGTGGGCGCGCCGCCGCGGCACGCTCGCGACAGGGGCCGCCGCCGCGTTGGTGGCCAGCCTGATCGCGGTGACGGCCGGCGCCGGTCCCGCCGCCGCTACCGAATACACCAGCCCCACCGACCCGACCGTCACCTACACCGTGCCCGACGAGGTCGTGGTCGGCGGGTCCATCGCGATTTCCGGAAGCGGCTGGACGTCCCTGGACGGGACCGCCGGCTCGGTCATCGCCGTCAAACTCGACGATGGAGCCGTCTCTACGACGCGGGACGTGGTCCATCCAGTGACCGGTGCCGTACAGCTCAACAAGACGATCTACGCGATGGTCCAAGCCGATGCGAGTGGATCGTGGTCCATCGAGTTGGAGTTTCCGACTCTGGACAACTCGGACACCTCTTGGGTCGTTGGTGAGCGTCACAACGTCCGACTGCTCACCGGGGCCATGCTCGTCGGTGACGAGACCCGCTCACTGGGAGCCGAGTTCTCCGTGGTCGCCGACGGCGGACCCGGGGATCCCGGTGACCCGGGTGACCCGGGTGACCCGGGTGACCCGGGCGATCCCGGTGACCCGGGCGATCCGGGCACGTGGGAGTTCGACGTGGATCGGTTCGACCTCGGCGAGGGCCAGTACCAGATTGCCTACTCCGCCCGCAACGACGTGTTGTGGGTGACTCAGGCCGGAGCGCCGCCGGTGACCACCTCACGGTTGCACAAGGTCGATCCGGAGACGTTGGAGATCATCACCTCCTATCGGGTCCCTTGGGACGAGCCGAGCGGCACGGCGCAGGGCGTCTTCGGCATCGACATCGACGACACCCGTAACACCGTCTGGACGAGCTCCACCCGACTCAACCGGGTCGCGGTCTACGACCAGGCGACCGGCGAGCACCTGCAATCGTTCGACGACGTCGAGCACGGCCGGTCGGTCGAGGTCGACGAGGCCGGCGGGACCGTCTACGTCACCGCCGTCACCGGCGAATACGTCGCCACCTTCGACGCGGTGACCTTCGAGCGCGGCCCGAACATCGCCGTCGAGGGTCAGCCGATGGGGCTGGACCTCGATCCGGTCGGCGGCAAGATCTACACCTCGATGCTCGACACCCCGAAGCTCGCCGTGATCGACACCGGCAGCGGCGCGGTGGCGCACTACGACCTGCCGGGTGCCGCTCGCTCGTCCGATGTCGCGATCTACCCGCAGCGCAACCGGGTCTACGCCGCCAACCAGGACTCGGCGGACGTGACCGTGCTGGACGCCACCAGCTACGACCACGTCACCTCGGTCCCGACGGGCAGCGGCGCGCTCGCCCTGGCCGTCGATCCCGGTACCGGACTGCTGTACGTCGCGAACTTCTTCGCCCACACGATCAGCGTCATCGACACGGCGACGAACACGGTCGTGCACACGGTCACCGACACCGCGGTACACCCCAACCACATCACGGTCGTCGACGGATCGGCGTACGTGGTGGACCGGGCGACCTTCGGCGGCCGGTCGGTCGACTCGATCATCCGAATCACCCCGACCTCCGTCCCGGACCCCGGTGAGCCAGGCGGCTCCGAAGGTGGCATCACCATCGACGCGACCGTGCCCGAGGAGATCAACGGCCCGCTCACCCTGACCATCGATCCCGGCGCCGCAGTCACCCTGCAGCGGCAGGAAGCCCTCGGCCGGCTGCGGTTCACCGGAGATCTTCCGACCGTGACGGTCACCGACGCCCGGTCTGCGGCGGCGGCCGCCGGCGGCGGCTGGGCGCTGTCCGCGCAGAGCGGCCCGTTCGCCTCCGACAGCGGCCAGTTCGGTGCCGAACATCTCGGCTGGACGCCGCAGGTGCTGACCCCACGCGGTGGCGTGGTGGCCGGGCCGACGGTAGCCGGTCACCTTGACGGCGGGCCGGGTCTCGGTGCGGCCGCGACCATGGCGACCGCCGACGACGCCGGCCGGGTCGGGGTCACCGAGGTCGGTGCCGACCTCGAACTCGGACTGCCGTTGGGCACCGTCCCGGGCGGCTACCGCGCCACGCTGACCGTTTCGCTGTTCCCCACGGACTGACGTGACCAGCTATTCACGCAACTGCCACCGCGGGCGGGGCGCGCGACGTTTCCGTCGCGCTCTGCCCGCAGTGGCAGCCGCACTGCTGGCCACAGCGTTGTCGATGGCCGCGGCCGCGCCGGCGGCGGCACAGCCGAGCGGCACCGTCACGTGGGCGGTCCAGCCCTCCGACGCGGACGGTCCGGACGACCGGGTCTCCTTCCGGTACGAACTGCAGCCAGGTGACTCGGTCACCGACCACGTGACGGTCACGAACCTCAGTGACCACGACGTCGCCTTCCAGCTGTACGCCAGCGACGGCATCACCACTTCGGCCGGACTGTTCGACCTGCTGCCGGCCGGTGAGCAACCGCGCGACGCGGGTTCGTGGATCGAACTCGGTCAGACGAGGGTCGAACTCGCCCCCGATCAGCGTACGACCGTGCCGTTCACCCTCCGAGTGCCGGCGGACGCGACTCCGGGTGACCACCCGGCCGGGATCGTCGCCGCGGTCGGTGGCACCGGCACCGACGAGCTGAGCGTGGAACGCCGGGTAGGTGCCCGCGTACACCTACGCGTGGCTGGTGACTTGACACCCGCGCTCGTGCCCAGTGACCCGGACACCGACTTCGTCGGTGGCTGGAGCAGCGACGGCCAGGGGACGATGCACGTCTCGTACGACGTCGTCAACACCGGCAACGTCCGGCTTCAGGGCTCGACCACCGTCGAGCTCCGCGCACCATTCGGTATCTGGTCGCGCACCTTCGACGTCGGCGAGGTACCTGAACTACTGCCGGGGGCGACGTTCCGGGTCGAGCTGACCGTCGAGGAGGTGCCGGCGCTGGTGATGCTGACTACCTCCGCCCGGGTCGTCCCTCGCACGGTCGGCGTCGACGAGGTGCCGGTGGCACTACCCGAGGGTGAGGCCCGAGAGCGCACCTGGGCGATGCCGTGGTTCTGGACCTTGACCTCGCTCGTCCTCGTAGCCGCCGTCACCGCCGGTGTACTGACCCGGGGCCGGCGCCGTCGCCAGATGGCGGCCGCGCTCGCCCGGGCCCGTGCCGACGGCCGGCGGGAAGCCGGGACCCCGTCGACCGGGAGTGCGCCGGCCGAGGGCCAGGCCCACCAAACCGGCGCAGGCAGCGAACCCGACCCGGTCACGCCGCGACAGGAGACCAGTCATGGCCCATGACCGGCCGCTCACCCGATGGCTGGCGGCGCTCGGCCTGCTCGCCGTCGCGGCGACGGGTGCCTGCGGCAACGGCGGTGGCGACCGGGACACCTCGTCCGTGGCGACCCGGGTGGTCGTCGACATCGAAGGAACCGAGGTCGAGGTACCGCAACGACCGCGCCGAGTGGTCACCTTGAGTGAACCCACATTGGACGGTGTGCTCGCGTTGGGGGTGACGCCGATCGGCACCACGACCGGACGCGGTCAGTCCGGCGTACCGAACTATCTGGCTGATCAGGCGGCGGACATTCCGCTGCTGGGTAGCGTCGCGCAGCCCAATTTCGAAGCCATCGGGCGCGCCGCGCCGGACCTCATTTTGGTCGACGGAACCTCGATCAACAACAACCCGCCGGCGATCGCGCTGCTACGCAAGATCGCGCCGACGGTGTACGCGGGGCACGCGGGCGGGGACTGGCGGGTGACGTTCGGGTACGTGGCCGAGGCACTCAACCTGACGGAACGGGGGCGCGAGGTGGTCGAGGCGTACGAGGCGCGGGTGGCCGAAGTCCACGAGCAGCTGGGCGAACGCCTCGACGAGACGTACTCGATCGTGCGTTGGCAGGGGTCGTCGGCATCGTTGATCCTCAAGGAACTGCCGGCCGGACTCGCGTTGACCGACCTGGGCCTGCGGCGTCCACCGGCTCAAGACCGTACCGGTCGAGGCCACAGCGAACCAGTCTCGCTGGAGAACCTGGTGCAGATTGACGCCGACTGGATGTTCTTCGGCACGCTCGGCGGATCCTCGGTGGGCAATCCTGACGCCGGGGGTGGGACGGGCGTCGATGCCGCCCGTAAGGCCCTTGACGACGCCCGGGCGGTGCCCGGTTTCAGTGAGCTCACGGCGTACCAGGCCGACCGGGTCGTGCTGGTGGACGGTTCGGTGTGGACGTCGACCGGTGGACCGCTGTTGATGAATCGGATCGTCGACGACGTAGAAAAGGCGTTGATTGGACAATGACATTTCATCGTGAGAGTTCAGCACCAGGGCGCCGAGTGCGAGTCGCAGGTCGGCTGGCGTTCGCCACGTCCGTGGTGGCCGCCGTGGCGGTCGTCGGCCTACCGGCCGCCGCCGAGGACGAGACCGCTGGCGTGCCTTCGGCGTCCACCACGCCGGCCGCGACCAGCCCGGCACCATCCGCGCCATCGCCGACGTCTGTCGGGTCTGCCGTGCCGACGGTGTCCGCGACGCCCGACACCGTGATCCCGCCGCTGCCGACGTCCGCTGTCACCGCCGGCCCGCTGCCGACGTCCGCTGTCACCGCCGGCCCGCTGCCGACGTCCGCTGTCACCGCCGATCCGCTGCCGACGTCCGCTGTCACCGCCGGCCCGCTGCCGACGTCCGCCGTCACCGCCGGCCCGCTGCCGACGTCCGCTGTCACCGCCGATCCGGTCCCGGACGGGTTGCCCACCCCAGAGCCAGGCGCGGCAGCCGCCGCAGCCGCCCGCGTCGGTGTCCTCGCTCAGCCAGCAGAATGCCCGACAAGCGCGGCGGCGACCTTCGAGGTGGCCGGATCGGCGGTGATCGGTGGCACGCTCCGGCTGCAAGGGACCGGATGGTGTCATCCGACCGACGGCGGCTCCGTCATCGCGGTGAAGATCAACGACGGGGCATACAGCCACCTGACCGGTCAAGGGCCGAACGCCAACCTCACGGTCTGGCAGGTGGTCGAGGCTGGTGCCGACGGATCCTTCGACGTCGGCATCCGGCTACCCACCGCGAGCAACTCGACGCCGGAGTTCACCCCCGGCACGTACACGCTGCGGTTGCTGACCGGCTCGCTCAAGGCGGGCGACAACATCCGGGCGGTCCAGACGGACTCGTTCACCGTCACCGCGCCCGCATCCCCTGGTGGATCGCCCACCCCGAGCGGCAGCCCGAATCCGGGATCCGGCGGCACCGACGACGAACTGCCCACCACCGGCATCGATGCCTATCGGGCTGGTCTGCTCGGTGGCTTGTTCATCCTGGCCGGGAGCGTCGCGCTGGCATGCACCCGTCGGCCCCGTCCGATCAGCCGGGAGGCGGCGGCGTGACCGGCAGGCTTGCGGGCCGCGACGGTCCACGGGTACGGCCAGCCGGGCCCGGCCGTACCCGCAGTCGGCTGGTGGCTGCCCTGGCCGGCGCGGTCGTCGGGCTCGCCGCCGCGACGACGTCCGGGGCGGTGCCGCCCGGCGGTGCCTCGCCGGACACACCGGGTACGGCGTCTTCGGTGTCCCCCCGCGACATCACCCCGGGGTCATCCATCTCGTTCCAGGTCAGCGGTTTCCCGCCGGGGGAGTCGGTCAACATCAAGATTGACGACGGGGACTATTGCGGTGAGGCCGCGGTGCACGGTGCCTGTGTCGTCCACATCCAGCAGATCGCGGCGGACGGTACCGTGTCCGGCAGCGTGCCGGTCCCGGCCGATCTGCCGCCCGGGGCTCACTGGCTGCGCTATCTCGCCACCGAGCAGTTCACCGACGCGAACGGCAACGCGGGCACCAGGGGGTACACCCTGCGGGGCGGGTCGGACTTCACCGTCGTCGCGGCGGGCGGGACCCCCGGCCCGGATCCCGAGGGGACACCGGCGGGTGGCAGCCCGCCCGGCGCGGGCACGGCGGAGACCGCCCCGCCACCGGTGACAGACAGCCCAGCGGCCGGCGCCGTCTCGGCGTCCGCCAGCGGGCAGCCCGAGGCTACCCCGAGTGGGGTGGCGGTGGTCCGCGTCGCCACCGATGGTGGCCTGGACGGCAACGTCCTGCTCTGGGCGATCCTGGGCGTCGCGTCGCTGGCGGCGATCGGTGGCATCGTCGTGCAGCTGGTCCGCCGCCGATCGCGGCCCGACTCCGGATGACCTCCCAACGGGCTACGGTCGCCCCCGATCCGCCAGCCGACCGTGCCTTGACCTCGCCCCCGGTGACGTGCGTCGATCCGTCGGGGCCGTCCGCCGTCCGCCGTCCCGGCCTACGCCGGGCGATCGTGCTGCTGGTCGCGGTCGTGCTGCTGCTGGTGGGCATCGCCGCCAGCCTGGCCGTCGGATCGCGGTGGATTCCACCGGAGCAGGTGTGGGAGGCCCTGGTCCGTCCGGACGAATCGCTCGCGGCGACGATCGTGCGCGGGCAGCGGGTTCCGCGTACCCTGCTGGCGATCACCGTCGGGATGGCGCTCGCCGTTGCCGGTGCGGTGATGCAGTCGCTGACCCGTAACCCGTTGGCGGACCCCGGCATCCTCGGTGTCAGCGCCGGGGCGGGACTCGCGGTCGTCGCCGCGGTGGCGCTCGCCGGCTACGTCGGCATCTGGTTCTACCTGTGGTTCGCCTTCGCGGGCGCGGCGGTCGCGTCGCTCGTCGTCTACCTACTGGGATCGGCGCCGGGCCTAGCCGCGACTCCCGCCCGGTTGGCACTCGGCGGGATCGCGGTCAGTGCTGCGGCCACCTCCCTGGTCCAGACCGTCATCCTGACCGATCAGACGGCTTTCAACGAGTTCCGCTTCTGGGCGGCGGGCTCTTTGGAAGGTCGGCGGTGGGACGTCCTCGCCGCCGTCGTGCCGTTCGTGGTCCTGGGGCTGGTCGTGGCCGTGGCGGTCGGGCCGGCGCTCAACGCGCTCGCCTTGGGTGAGGAGACCGGTCGGGCACTCGGCGTGCGGTTCCGTTCGACGGTGGCCGCGACGATGGCTGCCGTGGTCCTGCTGTGTGGGGCGGCGACGGCGGCTGTCGGGCCGGTCGGGTTCGTCGGTCTCGGCGTGCCGATCCTGGCCCGCGCGTTGATCGGCCAGGACCAGCGTTGGGTGAATCTGGCCGCCGCGCTGTACGGTCCGGCCTTGCTCCTGCTCGCCGACGTGGTCGGTCGCCGGCTCGCCGGCGGGTCCGAGGTGCAGGTGGGTATCGTCACGGCGATCATCGGGGGCCCGGTGTTCGTCGCCGTGGTGCGACGTACCCGGTCCAAGGCGGTCTGACCGGTGTCCGTCGACAGCAGACATCTGCGCTGGCGGCTCGGCCCGGTCGCACTGCTGGTGGCCCGCCGTCCGGCGGTGGTGGCGGCGGTGCTGCTCGCGGGCGTCGTCAGTGCCGCCGGCTTCGCGGTGCTGTTCGGTGATCATCCGGCGTCGCCGGGTGAGTCGCTGGCCGCGCTGTTCGGCACCACGGACGACGTGCTGGCCGTGATCTTCGTCCGGGACCTGCGGCTGCCACGGGCGTTGGCGGCGGTCGTCGTCGGCGGCTCGCTCGGCGCCTCCGGGGCGATCTTCCAGTCCGTGTCGGGCAATCCACTGGGCAGCCCGGACATCATCGGATTCACCGCCGGTGCGGCGAGTGGGGCGCTGGTGAGCATCATCCTGATCGGGGGTACGCCCGCGCAGGTCGCGATCGGGGCACTGGTCGGCGGCTTCGTCACGGCCGTCGTCGTGTACGGGCTGTCGCGCCGACGAGGCGGCGGCGTCTCCGGATACCAGTTGGTCCTGGTAGGTGTGGGTATCGGGGCGGTGCTGTCGGCGGTCAACGCGTTGCTTCTGGTGCGGTCGTCGCTCACCGCCGCGCAGACCGCCGCGCAGTGGCTGGCCGGCTCGCTCAACGCCATGTCGTGGGCGACGGTCTCGGTGGCGGGCAGCGCGGCCTGCCTGCTCGCGGTGCTGGCCGCACCGTTGTCCCGGCTGCTCGCGGTGCTCATGCTCGGCGACGACGTCAGCGCCGGCCTCGGTGTGCCGCCGCATCGGGTCCGAGCGGTCGCGGTCGCGGTCGGGGTCGCTCTGGTGTCGCTGGCGACCGCGGTCGCCGGGCCGATCGCCTTCGTTGCGCTCGCCGCGCCGCAGCTGGCCCGTCGGTTGACGAGGTCGGCGGGACCGGGAATCGGTGGGGCCGTGATGATGGGCGCGTTGCTGGTCCTCGTCTGTGATCAGCTGGCGCAGCGGCTGTTCGCGCCGGTCCAGTTGCCGGTGGGGGTGGTGACGGGCTCGCTGGGTGGGCTCTACCTGGTCTGGCTGCTCGCCCGGGACGCGCGGCGTCGCCCAGTCTGAGGCTGCATGCGGTCGTCGGCCGGACGGTCGTCGGCCAGCGCCGGTGCGGCTCCCGGTTGCGACGGGACTGGGTCCGCAGCGGCAGAGCCGGCGAGGACGAAGTCGCGGTCGGCGTGATCCGCCGCCGCCGTACGGGCTCCCTCGACATCGCCGGCGATGATCGCGGTGAGGATGCGCTGATGGTCAGCCAGTCGTTCGCTCGCGGTGCCAGGGGTCAGCACGCCCCGGCCGACCCCGCTACGCAGCGCCGCGATCGCGCACTGATAGAACTCGGCGAGCAACGGGTTGCCGGCCGCGTCGAATATGTCGGCGTGGAACGATCCCGGCGACGGCAGGACGAGTGCGCCGGCGGCGTCCGGCTGGCCATCAGTCGGGTGGGGATCATGGCGCGGGGCTGCGTCCAACGATCGTCGCAGCCGCTCGATGTCGTCGGCGGTACGGTTTCGGGCGGCCAGCCCGGCTGCCTCGACCTCGATCGCCCGCCGAAGACCGAGTACCGTGTGGATCGGTTGGTGGATCAGGTGTTCGGTGAGGACCGCGTTGACCGGGCTGCGGGCGCGGACGAACGTTCCCCGGCCGGCACCGCTTTCCAACATGCCGGTGTCGGCGATCGACCGGGTCGCCTCCCGGACGGTGCTGCGTCCGACGCCGAGGAGATTGGCCAGCTCCGTCTCTGTCGGGATGCGCGTGTTCAGTGGCCAGATTCCATCCCTGATCTGCTGGCGCATCCACTCCGCGACCATCTGCGAACGCGATCCCCTGGTCATCGGCGCCCCCCGCTGGTCGCCCGGCCACAAAGCTGGTCCATTGCTCAAACGTTACGCGATCTGCTCGACCGAACGGCTGATGGACCTGTACACCGTTGACTGCCACCCGGATGGCGCGGTACCGCCGCCGATGGTGCTAGGCGGTACCGCCGTCGAGGTAACGCGACAACTCGGCGTCGAGTCGATCCACGATCGGCTGGCAGAACGGTGGCCGCAGGATCGAGGAGTGGCCGCCGTCGACCGGTACGACCGTGTGTGGGCCGGTGAGCACCGTCGTCCACCACTGCGGGCGGTCCGGGTTGCTCGGTGTGGTGAACAGCAACGTTCGGCCCGGCCAGGAGGTGAGCCGGTGCCGGTTGACCAGCCGCAGACTCTGCTCCCAGAAGACCTCCTCGCGGACCTGGGGGGAGTAGCGGACGAGGCCCGCACCGGCCAGCCGCGTGTGCATTCGTAGTCGGTCCCACAGTGGGGGCGCGGAAGGCGCGTCGCCGTCGACGCCGGCGGCGGCCCTGGCCGCCGCAGAAATCCGGTCGGGCAGGACCGTGTCCAGTAGGACCACCAGCGGCACCTGCGCGCCCGTGGCGGCCAACCGGGCAGCGGTCTCAAGGGCGAGTAGCCCCCCGTACGAATGACCGATCAGGATGTACGGGCCGTGTGGCGCGGTGCTGCGGATCACCTTCAGGTGCCGGCGGACCACGGATGACAGCCGCCAATCGGATCGTCCCCGGGTCTCGTAACCACTGGCCTGAAAACCGATCATCGGCAGGTCTGTGCGGAGCGCCATGGCCAGGGGCAGCAGCGACAGGGCCGGAGCACCGCCGCCAGCGAAGCCGAACAACGTCGGTCGTCGGCCGAGGGTGGTCCGCGTGCGGCCGGTGGTCGTCACGTCGGCTGCGGTACGCAACGTCACCGCCGTCGCCGGGAGGGTGTCCCGGCGGGCCTCGCGCCGGTCGATCAGCGTCGCGAGTTCGGCGATCGTGGGCGTCGCCGCCAGGTCACGGGAGCGCAGGGCGGTGCCGGTGGCCCGGCGGACCGCGACGATCATCTCCTGGACCGCGAGTGAGTCGGCACCAAGCTGCCAGAAGTCGGCATTCGCCGCCACCTCGGGCAAGCCGAGCACGGCGCACCAGATGTCGGCGAGCAACCGCTCGGTCGGGGTCTGTGGTCGGACCGGCCGCTGCTCGGGAATTGCTGGCAGGGCCGACCGGTCGATCTTGCTCCGTTCGTTGCGCGGCAGTCGGGACAGCAGCACGATCTGGGCCGGCACCATCCAGGACGGCAGCCGCTCACGCAGCGTCCGGCGCACCGAGGCCGGAGTCGTGGAGTGGTCTGCGGCGACTGGCACGACGTGCGCGATCAGCGCGGCCCGGGTCGCTCCGGTGTCGTCCAGGGTGGGTACGACGGTGACCACCGCCTCGGCGATGTCGGGCGAGTCGAGCAGTGCCGCTTCCACATCGGCCGGTTCGACCAGGTATCCGCCGATCTTCACCGCACTATCCAGGCGGCCCTTGAGATGTAGTACGCCGTCGGAGTCCCACTGGCCGAGGTCGCCGCCACGGTAAGTGGTGGTGCCGTCGGCGTTGCGCCGGAACCGGGCAGCGGTCTGGTCCGGGTCGTTGAGGTAGCCACTGGACAGGTAGCGGGAGGTGATGACGACCTCACCAGTGACACCGGGTGGCAGCGGTTGGCCGTCCTCGCCGATCACCTCGATGGTCTTGTTCGCGGCGGGCGTTCCGACCGGGACGATTCCCGGTGGCACCGGCTCCGAGGCGGGCAGCCGGTAGTGCGCCATGATGCCGATCTCGGAGGCGCCGGACCAGCTGACGAACGCGCTGGTCGACGTGAGTCTCGCGCGTAGCCGTCGCACCATGGTGGAGTGGATCGCCTCGCCCAGGGAGGTGACCATCCGTACGGTGGTGAACGTCGCCTGGGCCCCTGGGGCGTCCAGGATCGAGCGCAGCAGCGCGGGAGTCAGGTGCACCGTGCTGACCTGTTGGTCGCGCAGCCAGCTCAACATCCCGTTCAATCCGAGCAGACGAGGGTCGTACACGTGGACGCTGGAGCCGGTGAGCAGCGACATGAACAGTACGTCGAGTCCGCCGCCGTAGCTGAGCGGCATCACCAGAGCGTTGCGGTCGGCCGGGATCAGGTCGAGCGCGCGGCGGGCGACGTATGCCTGGTTGAGCCAGGTGGCGTGGCTGTGTACGACGCCCTTCGGACGGCCGGTCGAGCCGGACGTGAAGAAGATGACCGCGGCGTCGTCGCCAGCGCTGTCCGGTAGATGGCCGGGTCCGTCCGGTAGCCCGGCGATGGTGTCGGTGTCGATGCGCCGGGCACCGGCGATGTCGAGGATCTGCTCGGCCCGCTGACTCGGCAGGGTCGGGTCGAGCGGGATCACCGCCCGCCCGGCGAGGACCACGGCGAGCAGGGCACTCGTGCAGCGGGCGGTGGATTCGATGGTGAGCGCCAACGGGATGTGCGGGGCGAGGTCGGCGGTGTGCGCGCGTACCGCGCGTGCTCTGTCGTGCGCGACGCGCCACAATTCCGCGTAGCTGTACTGGCCGTCGGGCGCGGCGACGGCCAGTGCGTTCGGCGTGGTGTCGGCGATGTGCCGAAGGCGCTGGTCGATCGATGTCCAGTCGCCGGGCACGACCAGGGGTATGGGTTCCGGATGCCCCGTGTCGGGACGGCGCTCGGCGGTGGTGTCGTCCGTCCGGAGAGTGGGGCGCATGCCGGCTCCTCGTCATTCGCGGGTTCGGAGTATGACTTCAGAAGAGTTTAGGGTAACCTAACTATCATCTGACAATAAGTCCTGGGCGAGTCGATGGCCTTCGGATGCCGGACGGGCAGGTGGCAGAGAGGGCTTGACAGCATGGTGGGCGGTGTGGCCGGCGGCGGGTCGACCCTGGGACGTGCGACGGCCACCTCGACGGGCGATCGGCTGGACTGGGTGGACGTCGCACGCGGCGCGGCGATCCTGCTCATCGTCGAGCTGCACACTCAGGGAGCACTCCGGCTGCTCGGTGCCGACCATCCGCTGCTCAGCTCGGTGAACGTCGCCCTCGCCACCGTTCGCCTACCGACCTTCTTCCTGGTGTCCGGCCTGCTCGCGGTGTCGGTGCTGGCGGTGCCATGGCGGCAGTTCCTGCGACGCCGGCCCGGCAGCCTGCTCTACCTCTACCTCCTGTGGGGCGGCATCCTGCTGGCCGTGACGACCCTGCTCGCCGTCGTCACGGGAGAACCCGCCGCCGTCGCCCGGGCCACCGCGCACGCCCTGCTCGTCGCCGACAGCGAGTTGTGGTATCTCGTCGCGCTCGCCGTCTTCTGCACGGTTTCCCGGCTCACTCGCGCTGTCCCGGTCGCGGTACAACTCGCGGCGGCTGCCGCGCTCGCCGCGCTGGCCGCGACCGATCTGCTCCCAATCACCTCGTGGGGGGTCGATCACATGCTCTCCTGCTACCTGTACTTCCTGATCGGTCGACACTTCCGACCGGCGGTGATTGCCTTTTCCCGCGGAGCCACCATCCGTCGATGCGTCCTGCTCGGCGTGACGTGGTTGGTGGTCGGCGGCCTGCTACGGCTGGCCGATCCCAGCGGCCGGGCGCTGCTCGCGCTGCTCCCGCTGGTCGCCCTGCCGCTGGCGGTCAGCCTCGCCGCCGTCGCTGTCGACCGACCCGTCGGGGCGCCGCTTCGCATCATCGGTCGGCACACCCTGCCGATCTACGTGCTGCACCCGGTCGTCATCGCGGTTCTCGCCTGGTCGGCCGCCCCCGGCCCGACGACCGACCACCTGTCCGGCGGCGAGCCACCGCCCCACGCCGATCTGCCCCTGGCTGACCTGCCCCTGGCCGGCCAGGCCGGCCTGGTCCTGGTCACCACGGCCGGGGTGGCCGCCTCGTGCTGGCTCGCCTGGCGCCTACTACGCCGGATCCCGGGCCTGTTCGAACTGCCCGCACCCCGGGTGGCGGTGGATCAGCGGGGCCGGACGTGATCGCGGCGTCGGGCGTGGACACCAGCGTCTCCGTGGTGCTGCCGGTCTACAACACCGCCGGTACGATCGCGGCCTGCCTGCGCTCGGTGGCCGCGCAGACGCTGCGACCCAGCCAGGTGATCCTGGTTGACGACTGCGGCGGCGACGACGCGATCGAGGTCGCCCGTCGTACGCTGGCCGATGTCGACCTGCCGTACCTGGTGCTGCGGCACGACCGCAACCGGCGGATCGGGGCCGCTCGCAACACCGGGCTCGCTCGGGCCACCGGCGAGTGGATCTGGTTCCTCGACAGCGACGACCAGGCCGATCCGACCTTCCTGGCCCGGCTCGTCGCGGCGGCCACCGATCACCGGGCCGATCTCGCGGTCTGCCGTACCCGACGGGTGGATCCGGCCGGCAACCAGCTCGACGTCGTCGAACCCCGCTGGCGGCGCCCGGCGGTCACCGGGGAACAGGCCGCACGCCTACTGCTGGCCGACCGGATGAAGGCGTACGCCTGCAACAAGGTGTTCCGCCGCCGGATCCTGCCGGCTGCGCCGTTCGACCTCGACCGCAGCTACGAGGATTTCCGGCCGGCGCTGCGGACCCTGCTGCGGGCGACGTCGGTAGCGCTGGTCGACGAGCCGCTCTACCGGTACACGGTCGATCCGTCGTCGGTCTCCGGCCACTTCGGCAGACACACCTTCGATTTGCTCACGGTCGCCGACGACGTGCACGCCGAACTCGTCCGCCGAGGGCTGTCCCGGCGCTGGCGCACCGACCAGCTGACCTATCTGATCGCCAACGTGGTCCTACCGCTCGCGAACATGGCGCTGCGCGCCGAACACGCCGGACGCGTGGACGACACCACCCGGGCGGCGGTGGCGGCGGCCCGCCGTCGGACGCGGGTGGTCGACCTGGTCCGGCTGCTGGCGGCCGGCCGGATCCATCCGGCCGTGGCCGGCGGCGTACTCAAGGCGGCACCGGCCCTGTACGCACGAGTATTGGCCCGTCGATGAGGTGGCGACCCCACGCGAGCACCACCAACGCCGCGCCGGTCGATCCGGCACGGCCCGATCGATCGTCGGAGGATCGTATGTCGAAGCAGCGGCCGAGGTCAGGTGGCGAGCGCGACGGGGCATCGGCGGAGGCCGGGCGGGACGCGCTCAAGGCAGCGATCGCAGCGGCGATCGACCGGGACGCCGGGCGGCTGACCGCCCTGGGTGAGGACATCTTCGCCCACCCCGAGTTGGCATACCACGAGTTCCGCACCGCCGACGTCGTGGCAGGTGAGCTGCGTCGGCTGGGCCTCACCGTCGAGGAGGGCCTGGCCCGCACCGGCGTACGGGCCCGGCTGCGCGGGCGCGGCCACGGACCGACGGTCTGCGTGCTGGCCGAACTCGACGCGATCCCCACGCCCGGACATCCGGCGGCCGACCCGGTCACCGGGGCGGCCCACTCGTGCGGCCACCATGCCCAGGTGGCGCACTTGGTCGGGGTCGCCCGGGCGCTGACCGAGTGGGCCGCCGGCGAGCTCGCCGGCGACGTGCTCTTCTTCGCCGTACCGGCCGAGGAGTACAGCGACATCGACCGATCGGGCGCCCCGGAGGTGGAGTTCCCCGGCGGCAAGCAGGAACTGATCCGGCTCGGCTGCTTCGACGGAGTGGACCTGGCGATGATGGCGCACGCCGTGGGCACGGGGGAGCCCCGCGACGGGGCTGTTCCGGCGAGGGCTCTTGGCATGACCTGGCAGTACACCGGCTTCGCCACCCGCCGGGCGACGTTTCGGGGTCGGGCGGCACATGCTTCCACGGCGGCCGGGGACGGCGTCGACGCGCTGGGCGCGGCCCGGATCGCCTTGCATGCCATCGACACCCAGCGGGAGTCGTTCGCCGACGGCGTCCGGGTGCATCCTGTGTTGCGGACCCACCACGGGACGCTCAACGTGGTCGCCGACCGGGCCGAGGTCGACGTCGTGATCCGAGGCCGAACCGAAGCATCCATCATGGACGCCCAAAGACGGATCGACCGCGCGCTGCGGGCCGGTGCCTTCGCCGTCGGGGCCGGTGTCGAGTTCACCACCGCACCGGGATACCACCCGCTGTCGGTGGACCGTGCCCTTGGCGACATTTTCCGGGCCAACGCGGTTCGCCTGGCCGGCACGGCCGCCTGGTCGGAAACCGAGTTCTCCGCCGCCTCCACCGACGCCGGCGACCTCAGCACACTGCTGCCGGTGCTGCACGCCACGCACGGCGGCTGCGCCGGGGTCAACCACTCGGCGTCGTTTCGGATCGTCGACCCGATCCAGGCGTACGTGCAGCCGGCGATCGCGCTGGCCTGGACGGTCGTCGACCTGCTGGGCGGAACCGCCGACGCCGCTCACCAGGCGGTGGCCGCGTACCGCCCCCGGTACACCCGTTCCCGATACGTCGAAACGCTACGCGCTGTCACCCGCCGCCGCTGGTACCCGCCGCCGGCCGAGCTTGTCGACGGTGAGCTTGTCGACGGTGAGCTTGTCGACGGCCAGCCGGGACCGGCGTACGAAATCGACAACCCGGTGGAGGAGGTATGGGTCTGACGGACCTCCTTCGGCCGCCGGTGACGACAGGTGTGCCGCCACACACGCCGCGTCCCTATCCGCTACCGGTCTGCCGGAGCCCTCGGCTGGCCCGGCTGTCCGCCGCTTTGCCCGACAACCGGGCGGTGTCCGACTTCTGGTCCGAGGTGGCCGCTCGTGGCACCCCGCTGCTGGAACCCGATGGGGACGCCGTCATCGTGACCTTCCTGTGGCGGGATCCGGACGCGGCGGCGGTCATCCTGCATGTGAACCGGTTGACCGATTTCCGCAGCCTGGACCAGAGCATGATGCGGCGGTTGCCGGGCACCGACGTCTGGCATCTGAGCTACCGGATGCCGCCGACCTGGCGGGCTAGTTACGGCATCGGACCGTTGCCCGCACCACTGGTGCCCATCCATCCCGACCAGTCGGCGGACAAGGCGCGCTGGCGACGGTTGCGGTCGTCGGCGCTGCCGGACCCTCTCAACCGGGCGTCGCTGAGACACCGGGCCGACGGCCCGGCGCTGTCCGTGGTCGCCCTGGCCGGCGCGCCGCCGCAGCGATGGTTCGCCGCCCGCCCGGGAGTCGCCCGGGGGCGGGTCGGCCGACACCAGGTGGGTGACCGTACGGTGTGGAGCTATCTGCCGCCGGGAGCCGGACACCGTGACCTGCCGGTGGTCGTCCTGCTCGACGGCGACGTGTGGGGCGGACAGGGTCTGCTCGGGGCGACGGTGGACAACTTGATCGCCGCCGGCCGGATCCCGCCGATCGTGGTGCTGATGGTCGATTGCGCGGCTGTCCCGGCTCGGAGCAGGGATTTGACCTGCAACCCGGCGTTCGCTGGGTTCCTCGCCGGCGACCTGCTCGCCTGGGCGGCGGCCAGGTGGCCGGTCACGTCGGACCCGGCGGCCACGGTGGTGGCGGGTCAGAGCCTGGGCGGGCTGGCCGCCGCGTACACGGCGCTGTGCGCCCCGGACCGGTTCGGGGCCGTGCTGTCGCAGTCCGGCTCCTACTGGTTTCCCGGCGGCGACGTGCGGGAGTGGCTCACCGGGCGGTACGCGGCGATTGAGCGGCTGCCGCTGCGGTGGTACCTGGAGGTGGGGGCGCGTGAGTGGGATCTCGTCGAGCCGACCCGGCGGCTGCGTGACGTGCTGCTCGGACGCGGCTACCCGGTGACGTACGCCGAGTTCGACGGGGGGCACGACGTCGCCTGTTGGCGGGGCGGTCTGGGGGACGGACTGATCGCCGTGCTGGGAAACATCAGACAAAGCTAAGGCATGCCTTACTATACTGTCATGAGCCTGCCCAAGCTGGCCGACTACCAGCCGCCGACACTTGCCGAGCTGCCCGCCAGCCGCGCCGACTGGACCCTGTCGCCGGACCGCTGCGCGTTGCTGGTGCACGACATGCAGGGATATTTCACCAGGATCTATCCCGAGGGCAGCCGGGCGTTCGGCGCCGTCGTCACGTCGATCACGACGTTGCTCGACGCCGCCGGCAGGGCCGGCGTCCCGGTGGTCTACACGGCCGCACCCGGCGACCAGGATCCGGCCCGGCGCGGGCTGCAGACCGACCTGTGGGGGCCGGGACCGAAGGCGGAGCCCGAGGACATCGACATCGTCGCGCCCCTCGCCCCACCGGCCGGTGCCACCACGCTGACCAAGCACCGGTACAGCGCCTTCGTCCGTACGACGCTGGCCGAGTGGCTGCGGGAGCGCGGCCGCGACCAGCTGGTCGTCACCGGCGTGTACGCCCACATCGGAGTCCTCGCCACCGCGACCGACGCCTTCTGCCGCGACATCGCGCCGTTCGTCGTGGCCGACGGCGTCGCCGCCTTCGACCGGGAGGGACACCTGGCGGCGTTGACCCACGCCGCGCACAGCTGTGCCGTGGTGACCGACACGGCGAGCGTGCGCGCCGCGCTCGACCCGGTGCCGGCGGGCGGCGAGTGGAAGCCGGTGCTGGCGGAACTGCTCGACCCTTTGCTGACCGAACCGGACGGGCTCCGTCGGGCGCTCGCCGACCCGCAGCAGGATCTATTCGAACTGGGCCTGGATTCAGTCCGGGCGATGTACCTGATCACCGCACTCGGCGACCGGGGGATCGACGTCGACTTCGGTGAGTTCGCGGCCAACGGAACGGTCAGCTTCCTGCGCGACCAGATCAGCGAGTCACCGGCGGTGACCGACGCTACCTCGCCTGCCGACGCTACCTCGCCTGCCGACGCGAACTCCTTCCGGGGCGGTTCCGGTGCCGGCGGTAGTTGAGGGCGACAGCGGCCACGACGACTGGCTGCCGCTCACCTCCGCGGCCCGGGGCCTCTACTTCGCTCACCAGCTCGACCCCGGCAGCGCCGCGTACTCCACCGCCGAGGCCGTGCACATCGACGGCCCGCTCGACCCCGCCCGGCTGGCCGAGGCGCTGCGCCGGGCGTACCTCGATTTCGACCAGCTCCGGGTGGTGTTGCGGCTGCGCTCAGACGGACCACAGCAACGGGTGTGCTCCGAGCCGCCGGCCCGGCTGCGGGTGGTCGACCTGCGCGCCGACCCGGATCCGGCGGCCGAAGCCGACCGGCGGATCCGGGCCGATGTCGCCTGCCCGCTCGACCTCGACGGCGGTGAACTGGTCCGTACGGTGCTCTTCCGGACCGGCCCCGACCGGGCCCTGTGGTACCACTGCGCACACCACGTGCTGCTGGACGGCTTCGGGTTCGCCCAGTTCGCCCGCCGGGTCGCCGACTGGGACCGCGCGCTCGCCGGGGACGGCCTCGCTCCAGTGCCGGTCACCGCGACCCTCGCCGATGTCGTCGCCGAGGACAGGGCGCGCGGCGACGACGTCGCGGCGACCATCGCCGACGAGCGGTTCTGGGCCCCGCGGCTGTCCCACTCCACAACGTCCACTCTGGCCGGACGCTCGGCCGACCCGGCGTCGGCGGCGCTGCGGGTGGCCGTCGAGCTGGCCGACGACGTCCAGCGCTCGCTCGCGGTTGCCGGACGGCGCCACGACGGACCGTGGACCGACGTGGTGACCGCCGCCTTCGCCGGCTACCTGGGCCGGATGACCGACCTGGACGAGGTTCGCGTCGGCGTACCACTGATGAACCGGGTGACCGCCGGCCGGCGGGTGTCGGCCGCCGCCCGTACCGTCTGCACCGCCGTGAACGTCGTGCCGATGACCCTGCACCCTGGCCCGGCCACCGTCGGTGAGCTGGTCGCCGAGGTCCGGAGCGAATCGGCGCTGGTACGTGAACACGCGTACACCCGACAGGAGGAACTCGCCCGCCGGCTCCGCCGCGCCGGGGGTGGCCAGCTGTTCGGCCCGCAGGTCAACATTTTGCCGTTCGACGTGCGTCTGCGGTTCGCGGCCGGTGCCACCGGTGTGGTGCGTAACGTGACCGCCGGCCCGGTCGACGACATGACCTGGTGCCTGCGCGGCGTTCCCGGCAAGGGCCGGCCCGTCCACTTCGAGCTCGACGCCAATCCCCGGCTGTACCGCCACCGCGAGGTTGCCTGGCACGCCGAGCGGATGGTCGCCTGGTTGGCCACGGTCGCCGACGCCGATCGAACGGATCAAGTCGCCGACCTGCCGCTGCTGACCGCCGCCGACCGGCGTCGGGTGCTGGTCGACTGCCAGGGCCCGGTGGTGGACCGGGCCAGCACGACCCTGCCGGCGGCCTTCGACGCGCAGGTACGGCGGACCCCGGACGCGGTGGCGCTGCGGTACGCCGACCAAGAGCTGACCTACGCCGAACTCGACGAGCGGGCCACCCGGCTCGCCTGGTCGCTCGCCCAGCTGGGGGTCGCCGGGCGCGACGTCGTCGGTGTCGGTCTGCTGCGCGGTGTCGAGCTGTTCGTCGCCCTGTACGCGCTGGCGCGGCTCGGTGCGACGTACCTGCCGGTCGATCCGGAGCTGCCCGTCCGGCGGATCGCCGGCATGCTCGCCGACGCGCGAGGCCGGTGGCTGCTCACCGACAGCCGCGCGGGGCTGCCCACCGGCGAGCTGGCCGACGGCGAGCCGGCCGACGGCGAACCGGCCACCGGGCGTCCCGGGCCACGGGTGCTCTCGCTCGATCCGGACGCACCGGTGGGCCGGGCGGCGGCCGCCGCGTCACCGGCCCAGTTGCGGCGGCTGCGCGTGGACCGCCGCTACCGCGTCGGCCCCGACGATGTCGCGTACGTGCTGTTCACCTCCGGTTCGACCGGACGGCCCAAGGGTGTCCGGATCACCCACC
The DNA here is from genome assembly GCF_029626025.1 of Solwaraspora sp. WMMD406. Classification (NCBI taxonomy): domain Bacteria; kingdom Bacillati; phylum Actinomycetota; class Actinomycetes; order Micromonosporales; family Micromonosporaceae; genus Solwaraspora; species Solwaraspora sp. WMMD406. The sequence goes on along the minus strand of NZ_JARUBF010000001.1, from coordinate 100,434 downwards.
GGGCGATCGACAACCGGCTGGCCTGGATGCAGGACCACTTCCGGCTGTGTACCGGGGAGCGGGTGCTGCACAAGACCCCGATCTCGTTCGACGTGTCGATTTGGGAGCTCTTCTGGCCGCTGCGGGTGGGCGGGTGCGTGGTGGTGGCCGAGCCCGGCGGCCACCGCGATCCCCGTCAGCTGGCCGAACTGATAGTAACCGAGCGGATCTCGACGGTGCACTTCGTGCCGTCGATGCTGCGCGCTTTCTGCGCCGACGCGGCGAGCGCGGCGGTCGGCGAGGCGGGCCGACTGTCCCGACTGGTCTGTTCCGGCGAGGCGTTGACCGCTGACCTGGCCGCCGTCGCGGCGCGCCGCCTCGGTGTCGCCCCCACCAACCTGTACGGGCCCACCGAGGCCGCCGTCGACGTGACCTGCTGGCAGTGGGATCCGGACCAGGACGGCGAGGCGGTGCCGATCGGTCGGCCGATCTGGAATACCCGCGCCTACGTCCTCGACCAGGACCACCGGCCGGTGCCGCCCGGTGCTACCGGCGAGCTGTACCTGGCCGGGGTTCAACTGGCGGTCGGTTACGCCGGTCGCGACGACCTCACAGCGGAACGCTTCGTCCCCGATCCGTTCGTGCCCGGCGAGCGGATGTACCGCACCGGTGACCTGGCCAGCTGGCGTGACGACGGGGCGCTGCGCTATCTGGGCCGGGTCGACGACCAGCTGAAGATCCGTGGCCAGCGGGTGGAACCGGGCGAGGTGGAGGCGGTCCTCGGCACGGTCGGGCAGGCCGGTCAGGTGGCCGTGGTCGGGGTCACCGGTTCCGGCGATGATACCCGACTGGTCGCGTACTTCACCGGCAACGTCGCGGCGGACCGGTTGCGGGCGGCGGCGGCGCGGCGCCTACCGGAGGCGATGCGGCCGACGGCGTACCAGCGGGTCGACGACCTGCCACTGACCGGCAGCGGAAAGGTCGACCGGGCTGGCCTGGCCGCACGCGGCCTGCCCCGCGCCGGTACGCGGCTCGGCGGCGCCGTCCCGGCCGATTTGTGGCAGCAGATGATCGGCGAGGTGATGGGCGACGTCCTAGGCAACGACGCTCCGACGGCCGCCGACACGGACTTCTTCGTCGCCGGAGGTAATTCGCTGCTGGCGCTGCGGTTGATGGACCGCATCGAGTCCACTGTCGGTGCCCGGCTGTCGCTGGTCGATGTGTTCGCGTCCCCGACACCGGCACAACTCGCCCGGCTGGTCACCCGGGGCCGGGCGGAGCACGGCCGGTCGGATCTCGGCGAGATCCTGACCCTGCGCACCGGCTCCGGGTGGCCGTTGGTTCTGTTGCCGCCGGCGGGCGGGCTCGGCTGGTGCTACGCGCCGCTGCTGCGTCGGCTGCCGCCCTCGTTGGCGGTGCACGCGATCCAGTCGACCGCCTTCACCGAGCCGGATCGCGCGTTGCCGCCGACGTTGTCGGCGCTGGCCCGGCGCTACCTGGCGGCGATCCGCTCGCTGGTGGGTGACGGCGGGTTCCATCTGGCGGGGTGGTCGATCGGCGGGATGGCGGCGCAGGCGGTGGCGGCCCTCGCCGCGACCGACGGCCAGCCGACCGGGGTGGTCGCGTTGCTGGACGCCTATCCGGCCGCGCAGTGGCGGCATCTCGGCCAGCCGACGCGCACCGAGGTGCTACGCGGCATTTTGCGGATGGCCGGGGTCGAGCACCTCGTGCCGGTGGAGTCCGTCGTGGACGACGCCGACGTCCAGCGGGTGTTGCGGGCCGGGGGCAGCCCGATGGCGGCGTTGGCACCGCAGGTACTGGCGGCGAGCATCCGCTGCGTGGCACACGGCACGGAGCTGGTCCGTACCGGGGAGGATCTGTGGTTTCCCGGCGAGGTGCTGGTGTTCCGCGCGGCCGCGCCACGCGCGGAGACCTGGCTCGACCCGGCGGGTTGGGCACCGTACGTCGGCCGGGTCGAGGTGGTAGACGTGCCGGCGACCCACCCGGATCTGGTACGGGTGCCGGCGGTCGACCGGGTTTCGGCGGTGCTCGGTCAGCGGATCGCGGGCGCCTGATGATCCGGTGACGCGGCGCACGCTTGCGTTGCTCAAATGTCTGACAATAGTTAGGCTATCCAAAGTAAGGCGGTCGAGCGGGGTCGCACCAGCGAAAACCGCCCCGCAGACATCCTGATCGCTGACAGGGGAGCCGTGGGACAGCTACTGGCAGGCGTGGTGGCGGTGGTCACCGGTGCGGCCGGTGGCATCGGTGCCGCTATCGGCCGGGCCCTCACCGCCGAGGGCGCCGCCGTCGCGGCAGTCGACCGGGACCGCTCCGGACTGGCGGCGGTGACCGGTTGGTACGGAGCGACGCCGTACCCGGTCGACGTCGTCGACCCGGACGCGGTCGACGACGCGATCGAGCGGATCGAGGCCGGTCTGGGACCGGTCGGTGTCCTCGTCAACGCGGCCGGGGTGCTGGTCCCCGGCGCGGCCACGGCGATCAGCGACCGCGACTGGCACGACACCTTCGCGGTCAACGCCACCGGCGTGTTCCACATGTGCCGGGCGGTGGTCGCCCGGATGCGGCCACGACGACACGGAGCCGTGGTGACCGTCGCCTCCAACGCGGCCGGGGTGCCGCGTACCGGGATGGCGGCGTACGCGGCGAGCAAGGCCGCCGCGGTCGCCTACACCATGTGCCTCGGCCTGGAAGTGGCCCGCGACGGCATCCGCTGCAACGTGATCTCGCCCGGATCGACCGACACCCAAATGCTGCATCAACTCTGGACCGACGGGACAGGGCCGCGCGAGACCGTCGACGGGCGACCCGATCAGTTCCGCACCGGGATCCCGCTCGGCCGGATCGGCACCCCTGACGACGTCGCCGAGGCGGTGGTGTTCCTCGCTTCGGCCCGAGCCCGGCAGATCACCCTGCAGAACCTGTACGTCGACGGCGGGGCGGCACTGCGGATGTGAGGGGAGCAGATTCGGTGACCGTGATCCAGACCGACCCGGCACGCCCGGCGGTCGTCGACCTGCTCGGTGCCTACCGTCCCGACGCGGGGTCGTTCTTCTTCTCCTCGCCGCGACAGGCGATGCTCGCCACCGGTGCGGCGGCACTGGTGCCCGACCGACCGGCCGACCTGCCCGCCTACGTCGCGGAGCTGCTGGCCGGAGCACGCGGTGACCTGGCGGAGCCGGTCGCCGTCGGCGCGCTGCCGTTCTCCGGGTTCGCCGGGGCACGCCTGGTGGTGCCGGCCGCCGTACACCGATCGGACCCGATCCCGGCCGATGGTCTGCCGCGGCCCGCCGTCCGCGCCGTCCGGCCGACCCGGGTGCTGCCAGCGCCGGCCGCGTCGCGATACCTGGACGCGGTGCGACAGGCGGTGACCATGCTGCGCGCCGGCGAGTTGGACAAGGTGGTGCTGGCCCGCTGCCTTCAGGTGGACGTGGACCAGCCGGTCGACGTGCCGTCACTGCTGCACGCCCTGGCATGGCGGGACCCTCACGGCTACACGTACGCGGCGGATCTGCCCGGCGGTCGCACGCTGCTCGGGGCGAGCCCGGAACTGCTGGTGTCCCGCCTGGACGGGCAGGTCGTCGCCAACCCGCTGGCAGGCTCACTGCCCCGGGCCGCCGACCCGGCGGAGGACCGGCGACGGGCGGTCGCCCTGCGGGCGTCGGTCAAGGACCGCCGGGAACACGCCTTCGTGGTGGATGCGGTGGTGGAGGCACTGCGGCCCTACCTGCACCAGGTACGGGTGCCGGCCGGACCACCGACGGTGGTCCCGACCGCCAGCATGTGGCACCTGTCCACCCGGGTCACCGGGCAGGTCATCGACCCCGACGTGTCGGCGCTGCAACTGGCGGCGGCGTTGCATCCGACCCCGGCGGTCTGCGGCACGCCTGTCGACGCCGCCCGTACCGCCATCGCCCGGCTCGAACCGTTCGACCGCGACTTTTACGCCGGCATGGTCGGCTGGGTCGACGACGCCGGCGACGGCGAATGGGTCGTCGGAATCCGCTGCGCCCAGGTGACCGGGCAGTCGTTGCGGCTGTACGCCGGCGCCGGCATCGTGGCCGACTCCACGCCTGAAGCGGAGCTCGCCGAGACGGCGGCGAAGTTCCGGACCATGCTCACCGCTATGGGCGTCCCCGCAGGAGAGACAGATGACTGACCAGCCGCAGCCGACCAGCCGCCCCGACCCGGCGCCCGCCACCGACGTCGACTTCGTCCCCTGGCCAGCCGGGTACGCGCAGCGGTACCGGCAGGCCGGCTACTGGCGCGGGGAGACCTTCGACCAGTGGCTCGCCGGGCTGGCGGCGCGGCACGGCGACCGGTGCGCGGTGGTCGGTGCCGGCCAGCGGTGGAGCTACCGCCAGCTGCACCGACGGGCGCACCGGCTGGCCGCCGGGCTGCACGATCTCGGTGTACGGCCCGGCGACCGGATCGTGGTGCAACTGCCGAACGTGCCGGAGTTCCTCGCTCTGCTGTTCGCCCTGTTCCGCATCGGTGCCTGGCCGGTGCTCGCGCTGCCCGCGCACCGCCGTGCCGAGATCACTCACCTGGTCGAACTGACCGGCGCGGTCGGTTACGCGGTCGCCGACCGGCACGCCGGATTCGACTACCGCGACCTGGCCCGCCAAGTCCGCTCGTCCAGCGGCGGCACGCTGCGGCACGTGCTGGTGCACGGCGACGCGGCCGAGTTCACCGATCTCGCCGCCCTCGACGGTGACTCCACCGGCCTGCCGGCCGGGCCGGCCGCGAGCGAGGTCGCCTTCCTCAACCTGTCCGGCGGCAGCACCGGGCTACCGAAACTGATCCCCCGTACCCATGACGACTACCTGTACAGCGTGCGGGCCTCCGCCGAGATTTGCGGACTGGACGAGCAGACGGTCTACCTGTGCGTGCTGCCGGTGGCCCACAACTTCTCGCTCAGCTCACCAGGAGTACTCGGCGCACTGCACGCCGGCGGCCGGATCGTGCTCGCCGCCGCGCCGACTCCCGCCGTCGCGTTCGACCTGATCGCCGCCGAACAGGTCACCGTCACCGCGCTGGTGCCGCCATTGGCCAAGCTGTGGTTGCAGGCCGCCGCCAGTCGCCGGCCCGACCTGTCCAGCCTGCGGCTGCTGCAGGTCGGCGGCGCGCGGCTCAGCGACGAGGTGGCCGCCCGGGTGCGGCCGACCTTCGGCTGCCTGTTGCAGCAGGTGTTCGGCATGGCCGAGGGTTTGGTCAACTACACCCGGTTGGACGACCCGCCAGCGGTGGTGACCACCACGCAGGGCAGACCGATCAGCCCGGACGACGAGATCCGCGTCGTCGACCAGCACGACCGGGACGTCCCCCCAGGCGGCACCGGGCAGCTGCTCACCCGGGGCCCGTACACCATCCGGGGTTACTACCGGGCGGCGGCGCACAACGCGACCGCGTTCACCGCCGATGGCTTCTACCGTACCGGCGACCTGGTCCGCCGTACCGCCAGTGGGCACCTGGTGGTCGAAGGAAGGGTGAAGGACCAGATCAACCGGGGCGGCGAGAAGGTCGCCGTGGAGGAGGTCGAGAACCATCTGCTCGCCCACCCGGCGGTGCTGGACGTAGCGGTGGTCGCCGTCCCAGACGACATGCTCGGCGAGCGCACCTGCGCGATCGTCGTACCACGGCAGACACCGCCCCCGGTCGCGGCGCTCCGGGCTTTCCTCCGTGACCGGGGGCTCGCCGACTTCAAGATCCCTGACCGGGTCGAGTACACCGCCGGCTTCCCGCTCACCGGTGTCGGCAAGATCAGCCGGACCGAGCTGCGTGCCCGGCTCGCGGCGGAACTCGCGACTGCGACCGCCGACGATCGCCGAATCGGCTCGCCTCGGAATCATGACAGGGTAGGCGGTTGACGGGCTGACGCCATTGGAATTCAACCCCGCCACAGCGCCGCGCCCGATGGGCCTGTACCGCGCCAAAACCTGTCGCACATACCGTGAGCTGGGAGTTCTTGGCTTGGGTTGATGATCGTCGGGATGGTCGTGCGGTTGCTGTACCTGGGGATGATCCGTCTGCTCAGCGGGCTGGGATTGTTGGTCCGCGGTGACAGGGCGTTGCTGATCGAGGTCCTCGTGCTGAGGCATGAGGTTGCGGTGCTCCGTCGGCAGGTTTTGGCACCGCACCGGGCTACCGAGAGGTCTCGGTCGGCCTCTCGCCGGATGGCCCTGCCGGTCCGACTGTGCTCGCGCGTACGACGAGCCGGTGTGGTGCGCGCAGCTCCATGCCGGGCAGCGGTGTGCGGCTGGCGATCCGCAACAGCAGCCGCTCGACGGCGGTCGTCGCGATCCACTCCTTGTCGGGAGAGATCGTGCTCACCGGAGGGTTCGAGTAGGCGCCGTCCTCAATGCCGTCGTAGCCGATCACCGCGATGTCCTCGGGTACCCGCACTCCGCGTGTGGCGAGCACGTGCATGGCACCCAGCGCGACGAGATCGCTGTAGCAGAACACGGCGTCGGGCGGCTGCGGCAGGTCGAGCAGGTGCCGCATCGCGCCGGCGCCGTCGGCCCGGTTGAACCGGGGAGTCGCGATGATGAGCTCCTCGCGTACGGTCACGCCGCGTCGCTCGTGCGCTCGGCGAAACCCGCGGGTCCGCAACTGCGCGGCCTCACCTGTGGGGTAGGGCTGGTCCCCGATCGCGGCGAGGTGCCTGCGGCCGAGGTCGAGCAGGTGTTCGGTGGCCTGTCGAGACGCCTCGACGTCGTCGATGCCGACGTGGTCGAACGTTCCCTGACTCACCCGTTCGCCGAGGATCACAAGTGGGAGACTGGGATCGTGGTCGGCCAGAGCCTGCTGATCGAGGCCGAGCGGGCTGAGGATGACGCCGTCGAAAAGCAGCCGGCTACGACCGTGGCCGATGAGCATCCGTTCGTGATCGGGGTCGCCGTCGGTCTGATCGATGAGTACGTTGTATGCCTGCGCGCGGGCGGCCCGGATGACACCCTGTAACAGCTCCGAAAAGTACGGTGTGTCAAGGTACGGCACGACGAGGGCGATCTGTCCTGATCGGCCTTGGGCGAGGTTGCGGGCCAGGACGTTGGGGCGGTAATTGAGCTGCTCGACGGCTTGCATCACGCGCGCTCGAGTGTGCTCGGTGACGTTGGCGTAGCCGTTGACGACGTTGGAAACCGTCCGGCTCGAGACGCCGGCGAGTTCAGCGACCTCACGTAGGGTGACGTCCCGCCGCATGTCGGCCTCCCTTTCGATCCCGAAGGCCGCCGCAGGTTTCCAACAGGTTACCCCTTGCCGTCCATCGATGGCGGGTGCATGCTGTCTTGCAGCGCTGCAAAGACGATGATGAATGTGCTGCCGGTGCGGGTCGCGACGTGTGCCACCCGGGACACATCGTGCTCTGAGGGGCCGGTCGCGGTGTGCCAGCACCGTGACCGGCCCGGTGGCACACACATGCATCGGCTGCGAAAGCAGTCGATCTCCGACGGAGGAGTTCAGTGAGTGCCAGTGGTTTCAGTCTAGGACGCCGGCATTTGGTCGCGACGGTGGTGGTCGTCGCCCTGTTGCTGGCGGGGTGCGGTTCGGATGACGGCGAGGAACGGGACGGGCCGGTCACGATCACGGTGTGGGCGTGGTATCCGGCGTTCCAGGGTGTCGTGGACCTGTTCAACAGTACGCACACGGATATCAAAATCGAGTGGACGAACGCGGGGACCGGCCAGGACCAGTACACGAAACTGCAGACCGCGCTGAAGGCCGGCACAGGCGCGCCCGACGTGGTGATGCTCGAGTTCCAGGAGCTACCGACCTTCCAGCTCACCGGGCACCTGGTCGACATGAGCGCGTACGGGGCCAACGATCTCAAGGACAACTACGTCGACTGGGCATGGAAGCAGGTCAGCAACGGTGGGGCCGTGTACGCGATTCCCGTCGACGCCGGGCCCATGGCGATGCTGTACCGGCAGGATATCTTCGAACAGTATGGACTGACCATGCCGACGACCTGGGCCGAATTCAGGGAGCAGGCGGAGAGGCTGAAGGTTGCCGCCCCCGACAAGTACATGACGGACTTCGGGGCGAACGACGGTGGTTTCATGACCGGACTGATGTGGCAGGCCGGCGCTCGGCCGTTCGGATACGACGTGGCTGACCCACACCTTATCGATGTTAACGTTAACAGTCGCCCTGCGAAGAAAGTCATGTCGTTTTGGGAAGACATGGTCGACGCCGGCCTGGCCGACACCACCGCGTACGGAACGACGGACTTCTACAACGGATTGGGCAGCGGGAAGTACGCGACCTACCTGGCGGCTGGATGGGGTCCCGGCTACCTGGCGAGTGTGGCGAAGACGACGTCCGGCGCGTGGCGTGCGGCACCGTTGCCCCAGTGGAGCGCCGGCGAGGACGCCCAGGGTGACTGGGGCGGCTCGTCGTTCGCCGTGACCGACCAGACGGAGCACCCTGAGCAGGCCACCCGGGTCGCCATGGAGATCTTCGGAGTCGACAAGGACGCCTGGAAGATCGGGATCGACGAGGCGTTTCTCTTCCCGACCGCCACACCGATCCTGGAGTGGGACTACTTCCTCACCAAGGAGTACGAGTTCTTCGGCGGGCAGAAGGTCAACGAGGTCTTCGTTCCGGCATACAACGGGATCGAGGAGTTTCAGTGGAGCCCGTTCAACAGCTACAGCTTCAGTCAGTTGACCACTGCGGTAGGACAGGCGGTGGAAGAGAGCACCTCCTGGCCGGGTGCACTTGACACGGTTCAACAGAACCTTGTCACGTACGCGTCGAATCAAGGATTCCAGGTCTCCCAATGAGCCAGATCCGACCCGTCTCCGTAGCCACCGACCCGGTGGCCACGGGGGCCGCCGGGCCTACCGCGCCCGGTGGCGTCCGCCGCTGGACGGCCGCCCGTCGCCGGTTCGACCGGCAGGCGGCTGTTGGATGGTTGTTCGTCGCACCGTTCGCGGCGCTGCTCGTCGTGTTCCTGCTGCTACCTATGGCGTACGCGTTCAAGCTGAGTCTGTACCGTTCGACGTTGGTGCAGGGCGAGGTGTTCGCCGCGTTCGACAACTACCGCCAGGCCTTCGCTGATCCGGAGTTCCGCTCGGGGGTCGCGCGGGTGCTCGTCTTCGGGCTCGTGCAGACGCCGGTGATGATCGGTCTCGCCCTGGTCTTGGCCCTGCTGGTCGACGGCGTCAGCTCACGCTTCGCCCGGATGCTGCGGCTGGCGGCGTTCGTCCCGTACGCCGTACCGGTGGTCATCGGCACGCTGATGTGGGGGTTTCTCTACAGCCAGAACACCGGGCCGTTTCGATTCGCCGGAGTCGATTTTCTCGCGGGCGACACCGTCCTGGCTTCCCTGGGGAACCTCGTCGTCTGGCAGTGGGCGGGCTACAACATGATCGTGCTGTACGCCGCGCTCCAGGGCGTGCCCCGGGAGATCTACGAGTCGGCGAGGATCGACGGGGCGGGAGCGGTGCAGATCGCGCTGCGGATCAAGACACCGATGATCTCCGCGGCCCTGGTGCTGTGCACCGTCTTCACGATCGTCGGGACCCTCCAGTTCTTCACAGAGCCGCTCATCCTGCAGCCACTCAACCCCGGCGCGATCACCAACAGCTACACGCCCAACGTCTACGCCTACAACCAGGCGTTCTCGTACCAGCAGTACAACTACTCGGCGGCGATCTCCTTCCTGCTCGGCGCGGTGGTCTTCATCGGCTCCTACATCTTCCTGTTCGCCACGCGTAAGAGGAGTTCGCTGCGATGAGCCCGCCACCCGCGACGGCCGCCGCGCCGGTGGCGCGGATCAGTCGAGGTACGGTCGGCACCCACCTGGTGATGGCGCTGTTCGTGGCGTACTTCCTGTTGCCGTTCTGGTGGTTGCTCGTCGCGGCGACCAAGGACAACGACGGACTGTTCGGCTCTGAGCCGCTCTGGTTCGCCGATCTGCACCTGGTCGACAATCTCCGGCTGCTGTTCACCCAGGACGACGGACTCTACCTACGGTGGATGGGCAACTCGGCGCTGTACGCAGTGACCAGCGGCGTCGGGGCCACCGCCATCGCCGCCCTGGCCGGCTACGCCTTCGCCAAGCTGCGCTTTCCGGGCCGCAAGGCGTTGTTCGCGCTGCTACTCGGCCTCATCATGGTGCCGGCCACGGCCCTGGTCCTGCCCACGTACCTGCTGATGGCCGAGGCCGGGTTGGTCGACTCGATGTGGGCGGTGATCCTGCCGTCGTTGCTCAACCCGTTCGGGGTCTACCTGTTGCGCGTCTACGCCCACGACTCGGTGCCCGACGAGATGCTCGAGGCCGCCCGCATCGACGGCGCGGGGGAGTTCCGGGTGTTCCGCAGCGTGGCGCTGCCCGCCATGCGACCGGCGCTGGTCACCGTCCTGCTGTTCACCATGGTGGCGAGCTGGAACAACTTCTTCCTGCCGCTGGTGATGCTCAGCGACCAGAACCTCTACCCGCTCACCGTCGGCCTGCGGTCCTGGTACCTGTCGGCGACCATCGGCAACGGTGGACCAGCTCTGTTCAACGTCATCGTCATCGGCTCGCTGGTCGCGATCGTTCCGCTCATCGCCGCGTTCCTGCTGCTGCAGCGCTACTGGCGCGGCGGCCTGACCATCGGCGCCCTCAGATGACGCACCCGCCGACCGTGGGCGCCGGTGACGCCGCGACCACCGTTCCGACAAGGACATCCATGCATGTTGCTCACCTCACCCTGGATCCGGCCGCCACCGTGGCCCCGGTCAACCGCCGCACCTTCGGAACCTTCGTCGAGCACATGGGACGGTGCGTCTACACCGGCATCTACGAGCCAGGCCACCCGTCCGCCGACGCGCACGGGTTTCGGACCGACGTCCTGGCCCTGACCCGCGAACTCGGCGTCACGATGGTCCGCTACCCAGGTGGCAACTTCGTTTCGGGGTACCGGTGGGAGGACGGGGTTGGGCCGATGGACCGGCGTCCGCGCCGCCGTGACCTCGCCTGGCGCAGCATCGAGACGAACGAGATCGGCATCGACGAGTTCGTCCGGTGGGCCGACAAGGCGGACGTCGAGATCATGTACGCGGTCAATCTGGGCACCAGGGGGGTGCAGGAGGCTCTCGACGTCCACGAGTACGTCAACCATGCCGGCGGCACCCATCTGGCGGACCTGCGACGGACCAACGGCGCGGAGAAGCCGTACGGCATCCGGATGTGGTGCCTGGGCAACGAACTCGACGGTCCGTGGCAGCTTGGTCACAAGAGTGCCGATGCGTACGGGCAGCTCGCTTCCGCCACCGCCCGGGCGCTGCGCGCGGCGGAGCCGGACCTGGAACTGATCGTCTGCGGCAGCTCCAGTTCCACGATGCCGACGTTTGGCGCGTGGGAAGCCACCGTCCTGGGACACACCTATGACCTGGTGGACTACGTCTCCTGCCACGCCTACTACGAGGAACACGACGGTGATGTCGGGTCCTTCCTGGCCTGCGCCACCGACATGGACCACTTCGTCGACAGCGTCGTCGCCACCGCCGACAGCATCGGTGCCCGACTGCGCAGCAAGAAGAAGATCCAACTGTCGTTCGACGAGTGGAACGTCTGGTATCTCTCCCGCTTTCAGAACCAGCCGCCGGTCGACGACTGGCGGGTCGCCCCACGGGTCATCGAGGACGAGTACAACGTCGCCGACGCCGTGGTGGTCGGCAATCTGCTCATCTCCCTGTTGCGTCACAGCGACCGGGTGACCGCCGCGTGTCAGGCCCAGCTGGTCAACGTGATCGCCCCGATCCGCACCGAACCCGGTGGGCCGGCCTGGCGGCAGACCATCTTCCACCCGTTCGCCCGAACGGCCGCACTGGCCCGCGGCGACGTTCTGCGTACCGTGGTGGACGGCCCCACGTACCAGACGGACCGTTACGGTGCTGCTCCGGTGGTCGACGCGGTCGCCACCCACGACGCGGCGACGGACGACGTGGCGGTGTTCGTCGTCAATCGTGACCAGACCCGGCCGGTGGAACTCACGATCGACCTGAGTCGGTTCGGCGCGGGAGCCTGGAGTGTAGAAGCGTTGACTCTGCACGACGACGACATTCGGGCCACCAACACCGCACAACGTCCCGACCGCGTGGGGCTGCGCAGTAACCGGCAGGTCTCGACACACACGGGCGGTGTACGGATCGTGCTGCCGCCGGTGTCCTGGACGGCCCTGCGCTGCGCGCCGATCCGATCCACGGACGGGCCGAGCGACAATTGAGACCAACCGTCGGTGATCGGGCCGACGGCAGCGGGCACGCCTGGCACCCTTTGTGCCGGACGGCGCCCGCCATTGCGCCAGCCCTCTACGGACCGTTGCCAGACGCCTTCTGTGTGACAACGCTCGATGGGCTCACGGACAGTGACGCTACCTGAAATATCGACCCGAATGGCAGGCGATGATGCTTGACAAGTCTCGATGTTAGCGTGAACAATCGCTGTAACGCGGGCGTAATACTCCTGTCGGACGCCAGGCAGGTATGCACGGTCCGCAGACGGTCGATTCGGTGGAACAGAAAGTCCCTTGTGGCGCTGGGGCTTCCATTCGAAAGGGCATCGACCGCAGTGCATCATGCGTCGATGTCGAGGTTCGTGTCGAACTCATTGAAGGAGGTTTCGATGACCATGTTGGATCAGGTGCCGCGGGTGGGTTCGCGGTGGCGCGGTGTGCGGGTGGGGGTCGTCGCGGGTGCGACGGTGTTGGCGCTGGCGGGTACGGGGGTGGTGTTCGGGTTGCCGGTGGCGTCGGCGGCGACCGTGGACACGTCGGCGTCGTATGTGTTTGTGAACCGGAACAGTGGTAAGGCGATGGATCTTTATAACTGGTCGACGGCGGAGAACGCGCCGGTGAATCAGTGGGCGCGTAATGATCTTGCGGTGCAGCAGTGGCAGTTCGTGGATGCTGGTGGTGGGTTCTACAAGGTGCGGTCGCGGCACAGTGGGAAGGTGCTGGAGTTGCCGAGCGCGGCGGACGGGACCCAGTTGGTGCAGAGCACTGATCGGGGGTCGGCCACGCAGCAGTTCAGGTTGGTGGATTCGGCTGGTGGTTTCGTGCGGTTCGTGAACCGGCAGTCGGGCAAGGTCATTGATGTGTGGGAGTGGTCGACGGCGGATGGTGGCCGGTTGGCCGGGTATGCGGATCTGGACGGCGCCAACCAGCAGTGGCAGCTGATCCGGCTGGGGGGTGGGACCATCCGGACGTTCACCAATCCGATCAAGCGTAACGGCCCCGACCCATGGCTCCAGGTGCACAACGGCGTGTACTACCTGGCGACGACGACGTGGAACTCGACGATCACCATGCGCCGGTCCACCACCCTCGCCGGGCTGGCAACCGCCCCGGAACAGGTGATCTTCAACCTGGCTGGCCGTCCCAATGGCTGCTGCAACATGTGGGCACCGGAGTTCCACCTGATCAACGGGCCGAACGGACCACGGTGGTACTTCTACTACACCGCAGGCCAGAACGTGGCCGACTTCAACCCGACGCAACGGCTGCATGTTCTCGAGAGCGTCGGTACCGACCCGATGGGTCCCTACACGTTCAAGGCCGACCTGGGTAGCGACTGGCAGCTCGACGCGAGCATCCTGACGGTCAACAACCGGCTCTACCTGATAGGGACGTACAACCCCGGTGGCAGCTATGGGCAGAGCTTGTTCATCACGCCGATGAGCAATCCGTGGACACTCAGCGGCGCGCGGGTGCGACTGAGCTCCCCGACCCTGTCCTGGGAGCGCCAGACCCATCCGGTCAATGAAGGGCCGGAGCCGCTGTACCACAACGGGCGCACCATGATCGTCTACTCGGCGAGTGCCTGCTGGGGACCGGACTACAAGCTCGGCCTGCTCACCTTCACCGGCAGTAACCCACTCAACCCAGGGCACTGGACCAAGGCGCCGAACCCGGTGTTCCAGCGCAACGACGCCAACGGCGTCTACGCACCGGGGCACAACGGGTTCTTCAAGTCACCCGACGGCACCGAGGACTGGATCGTCTACCACGCCAACGACTCCGCCGGCGGCGGCTGCGACATGAACCGGTCCACCAGGGCCCAGAAGTTCACCTGGAACGCGGACGGTACCCCCAACTTCGGCGCACCTGTCCGGCTCGGGGTCACCCTGACCGCTCCCTCGGGTGAATGACCGGCCCGTCGGTTCCGGGCCACACGTCCTTTCAGATCCCCGCACCAGGGCCCGCCCCGCCGGGCCGGAAATGAGTAACTACATGGTCTCTCGACGCACCCTGCTGGCCACCGGAGCGTCCGCCGCGGTGGTGGCCGGCATCGGCATCTCATTCCGCGGCGCTGCTCCGGCCTGGGCCGCTCCAGCCTACGGCGGTTACGTCATGGGCTACTTCACCGAGTCGCCCTCGTCGCTGGCCGACAACTACGCTCTGCACCTGGCTGTCAGCACCGACGGTCTGTACTGGACCCCGCTCAACCAGAACAACCCGGTCGTCAGGCCCAACGCCGGCACGGGCGGTCTGCGCGACCCGTTCATCATGCGCAAGCAGGACAATACTTTCGTGGTGCTCGCCACCGACCTCAACGGCAAGGACTTCACCCAGCAGAACCAGTACATCCACATCTGGGACTCTCCTGACCTGCGGAGCTTCACCGGCTACCGGCGGGTGCGGATGCACACGATGCCGACCCACACCTGGGCACCGGAGGCGTTCTGGGACGCCTCGCGGGGCCAGTACGGGATCCTGTACTCCGCCAGGAGTGGCAACCGCGACGCCTTCTACGTCAACTACACCACCGACTTCCGCACCGTGAGCGCTCACCAGCTGTACTTCGACCCGGGCTTCGACGTACTCGACGCCACCATGCATGTCGGCAACGGCACGAACTACCTGTACTACAAGAGCTTCGCCGACGGCCGGCTCTACGGCGCCCGGTCCAACAGCCTCGCCCCGCGCAGCTTCGATCGAGGAACGTACACCAGCGGTGTGGTCAACGGTGGGATCGAGGCACCCATCGTAGTCAAAGCCAATGACCGTAACGAATGGTTTCTCTGGGGTGACTCGTTCTCCCCGAACAACGGCGAACTGTACGTGTGGCGCAGCGACGACATCAACAGCAACAGCTGGACGCCACTCGGTAAGGAACGTTACACTCAGCCGCTCAACGCCAAGCATCCCACCATCGCGCCGATCACCGCCGCCGAGCAGGCGGCGCTGCTGTCGCGGTGGGGGGCACCCACCTGGAACCGGATCAAGTCGTACAACTTCCCCGACTACCTGATCCGGCACGCCAACCACGCGGTACGGATCGACCCGTATCCGTTCGACCCCTACGCCGACGCCCAGTGGCACCTGCGGCCCGGCCTGGCGAACTCCTCGGGAGTGTCGTTCGAGTCGGTCAACTACCCCGGTCAGTACCTGAGGCACAACAACTATGTCCTAGGGCTGGCCACCAACGACGGCTCCACCGTGTTCGCCGGCGACGCCACCTTCCATCGCACCGACGGACTAGCGGATGCCGGATGGAGTTCGTTCCGTTCGCACAACTTCCCCAACTACCACATCCGCCACGCCAACTACGTTCTACGCATCGACCCGCTCAGCAACTCGTCGAGCGCGGCAGATCGCGCGGACGCCACGTTCCAGATCTGTTACTGAACGGAACGCCCGAGGCCGGAGACGCGGGTGCGCGACGCCGGCCCCGGGGCACTGGCGGAGACCACGGCGGTGTCCGGCCCTCGGCACCGTCACCTGTGATCGCGCCTCGACCATCCGTTCTGGTCGATTTGATAGGCGTGATCCGGAAAACCACAGCTTCGCTCCTGGCGCGGTGCTCGGTCACCTGCATATCACAGGGTCACCTTCTGTAACGCCGCGCTGATTGATGAAGGAGGTTTCGATGACCATGTTGGATCAGGTGCCGCGGGTGGGTTCGCGGTGGCGCGGTGTGCGGGTGGGGGTCGTCGCGGGTGCGACGGTGTTGGCGCTGGCGGGTACGGGGGTGGTGTTCGGGTTGCCGGTGGCGTCGGCGGCGACCGTGGACACGTCGGCGTCGTATGTGTTTGTGAACCGGAACAGTGGTAAGGCGATGGATCTTTATAACTGGTCGACGGCGGAGAACGCGCCGGTGAATCAGTGGGCGCGTAATGATCTTGCGGTGCAGCAGTGGCAGTTCGTGGATGCTGGTGGTGGGTTCTACAAGGTGCGGTCGCGGCACAGTGGGAAGGTGCTGGAGTTGCCGAGCGCGGCGGACGGGACCCAGTTGGTGCAGAGCACTGATCGGGGGTCGGCCACGCAGCAGTTCAGGTTGGTGGATTCGGCTGGTGGTTTCGTGCGGTTCGTGAACCGGCAGTCGGGCAAGGTCATTGATGTGTGGGAGTGGTCGACGGCGGATGGTGGCCGGTTGGCCGGGTATGCGGATCTGGACGGCGCCAACCAGCAGTGGCAGCTGATCCGGCTGGGCGGTACGACGCCCACCACACCCGGCGGCACCACCGTGCCAACTCCGCCGACCGGGACACCACCGCCGGCCTATCCTCAGCCGGGCAGGGTCTCCGGGGACGTCGGCGTCCACGACCCCACGGTGGTCAAACGACCCGACGGCACGTACCTCGTCGCACACACCGGGGACAACGTCGCGCTGAAGACCTCCACCGACCGGGTCACCTTCCGAAACGCCGGCACGGTCTTCCCCGCCGGCGCCCCGTGGACCACTACGTACACCGGCGGGGCACGGAATCTGTGGGCCCCCGACCTGTCCTACCGCAACGGCCGTTACCACCTGTACTACTCGGCGTCGACCTTCGGCTCCAACCGATCGGCGATCTTCCTGGCGACGAGCACCACCGGTGCGTCCGGGAGCTGGACCAACGAAGGCCTCGTCATCGAGTCGCGCACCTCGGACAACTTCAACGCGATCGATCCGAACCTCGTCGTCGACGACCAGAGCCGGTGGTGGTTGAGCTTCGGCTCGTTCTGGTCGGGCATCAAGATGATCCAGATCGACCCGGCCACCGGGCGGCGGCTCGGCACGGCGCTGCACAGTCTCGCCAACTACGGCCCCGGCATCGAGGCACCCGTGATGGTCAAGCGGGGTGCCTGGTACTACCTGTACGTCTCGTTCGACCGTTGCTGCCAGGGCGCCGACAGCACATACCGGGTCATGGTCGGCCGGTCGGCCAGCACAACGGGTCCGTTCGTCGACCGCGCCGGCCGGGACATGCTCTCCGGCGGTGGTACGCAGATTCTCGCCTCGCACGGCGGCATCAACGGCCCCGGTCACCAGGCGGTCCTCGCCGACAGCGACGGCGACTACCTCTTGTACCACTACTACGCCAACAACGGCTCGGCGCTGCTCGGCATCAACCGAATCGGTTACGACGCGGCCGCCTGGCCCTACCTGTACTGACTCAACTGGTCCCGGTGGGCACCTCCGCGTGCCCACCGGGTGTCCAGGCACCCTGTACCCTGCCAAAGGCGGTGCGACCCACGCCAACGAGCAGCCGGTCGCCGACCTCATCCACGAATCCACGGCGAACTGCTCGGACTCCGGCCGCCGCGTCGGCCTCGGCGCCATCCGTCGAATCCTGGCACACGGTCGTCTCGGCCACCGCACCCCGCGACACCGACACCTCCTGGCGAAGGTTCCTGCGTACCCAGGCCACGGCCTGCTGGCCGCCGACTTGATCCACGTCGACACTGCGTGGCTACGCCGTCTGTACGTGCTGGTCGTCATGGAGATCGTCTCCGGGTGCCGGAACATCGTCCGTCCGGGTCACGACCTTTGATTGCTGAGATCCGAACTAACTTGCAGCCTTGACCCCGCCCGGCTGTCAACGGTCAGGTGGTTCGGGTTCTGGCACAGTCTCGGTTGATCGCAGGCCGTCGATTAATCGGCGAGTAGGACGCGTCGGCGTTCGTCACTGCGCTGCCGGGACATCCGCTATCCGGCGGACTCGCATGCCGAGCGCCAGCCCACGCCGAGGCCCGGATACGCCGTCCCGGCATCCGGACCCCGACGGTTGACCACCCCGTCATGATCAAAACCCGCCGGACGTGACCACCTGCGTCCGGACCGGGCTGGGACGTGAGGGATGCTCGTCGCACGAGCACCCACCGAGCACCCAACCGACCACAAGGGACGAAATAAGCAAGGGGCCTGACTGCCGTTTCGGCAGGTCAGACCCCTGTTGATCTCGCGCGCCCGAAGGGACTCGAACCCCTAACCTTCTGATCCGTAGTCCAAAACAGACAGATGAGTTTATCCTACTTCGACTCTAGCCCTCGTACGGTCCGACGGCAACCAGCTCAGTCCGGCCCGATCCTGGTGTGTCCGCCCAGGTCCCGGCCATGCGGGGCCTCGTCATCGACATGTGTGAACAAGCTCGGTGGCTCGTGGAAGCCACGAACTCCGGCCGGGTCCTGATGCGTCCGTGCTGGTTTTCCGACGTTCGAGCACCCATGGAGCACCACGCTCGCCGCTGCCGGTGGCGGGTGCATGGTCCGAGCGCCGGGGTCGTACCCGCTGCTGCCTCGCCGAGGCGGCCCGTGTCCCTGACCTGCCTGACCAGCGTGAATGAAACTCTCGGCACCTGCAAGGTCGACCCAACTCCACACCGCCGAAACCGCACTCGAACCGGGCCTTGGACGCGCATCGGTTGGCCCGTGCTCTGGGTCAGGGCCAGGGCCTCGGCAAAGTCGTTAGGTGAGGCCGATGAGCTGGAGCGTTCTGGTGCTGTCGCGTGCGTTGGCGCGGTTGGCGGCGGCGATGTTGGTGGCGCCGGCGGTGCGTAGGAGTCCGATCGCGGTGTTCCGCAGGGCCGCCATCACCTGTGGTCCGGTGCCGGTACGGATCTGGGACCGGTCCTCGTCATAGGTGACGTCACGGACCCAGTGGACGCGGTTCTCGATGCTCCGCTGCCCACGGATGAGGGTGGCCAGGTCGGCGGGACGGGCCTGGTGCACGCGGAGGTCGGTGATGGCGTAGACGGTTTCGGTGGTGAAGCGTTTCGGCTGGTCGAGCCGGTGTCGGCGGCGTCGGACCTGGATGGCCTGCGCGGCGTGGGGGAAGTCGATGCCGGTCGAGAGGGTCAGGACCTTCAGTGCGCGGATCTCCCTGCGGCCGTGGCCCCGGCCGGTGTCGCGGTGCGCGTCGGGAACGGCCTTCCACGGCAGGCCGGCGAGTCGGGTGTGCAGGGCGGGCTGGTTGCCCTTGACGGTGAGGATCCAGTGCGCGCCGCGTTCGGCCAGGTAGGTGACGTGTTCACGTTGGCAGTGCAGGGCATCGGCGGTGATCACGACGTCGCGGAGGTCGCCGATCTGGTCGAGCAGTGGGGCGAAGCGGGTGATCTCGTTCGTCGTGGCGTCGACGTCGGTGCCGGCCAGGACGATCCCGGTGGCGTGGTCGCTGGCGGCGAGGACGTGCCGGGCGGTCGTGTGGGTGGTGCGGGACCCGCGCAGTGTCTTGCCGTCGACCGCGATCGCGCGTGGTGGTGTCCCTCTCGCGGCGAGCCACGCGCCCGTGAGCGCGGTGAGGCGGTCGGCGTCGAGGGCCTGCAGCAGTCGGCGGATCATCGCCTCCGACGGTCGGCGGCCGGCGTCGATGCCCAGTTCGGCGATGGTGGTCGCGGGTACGTCGGTGACCCATTCGCCGATCGCCGTGTAGGAGCGGCATCCGGCCAGTACCGCGCAGACCGCCGCGGCGACGACCACGCTGACCTGGTGGCGTACACCCCGGCGTGCTCGCGGGTCGGGCAGTGTCGCCAGCGCGTGGAGCAGTCCCGGTGGCGGGCACTGCCCGGCGAGGGAAGCCGGTGCGGACGACAGGGAACGGATCAGCGATGATGGCGACGCGGGCATGGCTCACTTCGGTGGGATCAACTGGTGTAGGAACCTTGATCATCTTCCGAAGCGGTCATGCCCGTCTCGCTGCTCCCAGAACCGGCGCGTCTACTCCAACCCGGTCAAAAGGACACCCCCACGACTTTGCCGAGGCCCTGGGGTCAGGGCTGGGAGGCCACGGTGAGCTTTGCGATGTCTGGCGCATAGACGGTCATCCAGTGCGGATGTAGCCGGTAGTAGACAACGTCGTTGTCCCAGTCGAAGGAGTCGTCGCCGTAGAAGTCCTTCAAGTACGCGAGCACGTCCGGCCAGTCCGTGGCCTGGTCGCCGTTCTGGGGGTTGAGGATCTCCACCTTGCCGTGCGTGAAGACGCCGAGGTCCTCACCGCGCATATGTGCCGCGCTGACGGCGGGTCGCGCCGCGAGATGGCGCGCCTTGGCGGCGTCGCGCGCCGTGCCGAAATACCACTTGCCTCGCAGGAAGTGCCCGTCCACACCGCTGATCCGCGGCTCACCCTTCGCCGTCACGCTCGCCAGAGCGAGGGTGCACATGCCGGTGAGGACCTGGGTGAGTTGCTCCGCGTTCAGTGTGCGCTCTGTGTTGATGATCGAGCGGAGGTGGGAGGTGGAGCCGGCGAGGGAGGCGTCAAGGAGGGCTTGGAGCTTTTCGAGATCTTCTGGGGTTTCGCGCATGGAGGTCCTTGTCTCTCCGTTCCTGTCTGTGCCGTGGTCCGCGCCTGTCACCGGCGCCGACGGATGAACCTATGCTCCACCCGAATCCTGACACCTTGTGTCATATTTCTTCAACTGGCTTGGGGACGCCGGCGGGCCGCACGGCAGCCGGCGCGACGTGAAGGACTCCCGGCTGACGAGATCAAAGACCCGGGGTCCTGCGGGACGTCACATACACGAAGAGAGCGGTGGATAGGCCCCAGCAGGGCGCAGCCGCGCCCGTAGCGGTGCCGAGCTTCTCGGGCTGCAGTCGTCTTCCGCTTGCCGAGTTTCCGCGCACGATGACGAGTGTTGGGAACTGCGGGGGAGAACCGTTGGATGCGCGAGGCCGTAGGCACACGGAGTCCGGCAGCGTCGTTAGGGGGACAACTGACGACCGTGCCGGTCCTCTATCGTCGTACCGTGTTCAACGCCTTCATGCAGAACGAACAGCTGCTGTCGATGCTGGAGATCGTGGCCGGGGATCATGTTGATTTGGAGCCGGTCAGGAAGGCGTTCGAGCAGACCAGAGGCGACTTCCGTGCGAAGTTCACCGCCGCGGTGCAGGCACGGCTGGCACAGTCGGCAGTTCCTGAGGTGTTCATCGACCTGCCGGAACACCCCGCGGAACTCCGAAAGTCCGACCTTGAGGCGTTAGTCCGACCGGCAGCGGACGGATTTCTGCGTTCCCACCCGTCGAAGCAGGAGCTGCTGACGCAGGTCGGCAGAATCCGGCGGCGCCAGGAGCGGCGACCAGCGTGGATTCCGCGTGTCGACCGCGACGGCAACCCATGACGGCAGCAGGGGTCAGCCTGCTGGAGGACGAGCGCGAGCCGGACCGGCCGCTGCTGATCACCGCCCTGCCCGAGCTCGGCGCGGTGACCATCATGCTCCCCGCCGCCGGACAGGAACGCCCGGAACTGGCCATGGCGTCCGGCGGCATCGGCGAATGGGAGTCCGCACTATTCACGTTCCTCGGCCTCGTGGACGGCGCGCCAGCCGCAACCATCACGATCGACGCGACGGCCAACGAGTCACTGGTCCCCGACGACGTGCGCTGGTGGTCGCCCGAAGCGGCTCAACCGGTGTCGGCCGCGCAGGACCGAGGCGTGGCCTCCGAACTGCTCGCCACGAGTCCGACCCTGGGTGGGCTGCCGGTGATCGACAACTCGGCGGAACGGTACGAGGTCGTCGTTGATGCCCTCGCTGCTGCGGGCGACTGGCGCCACAGCCCTCGCTGGGCGCTGGAAACCTGGGATCCCGGCGACAACGCAGCCACTCTTGCGCTCGCACACGCCGCGATCGCCGGCTGGGCAGACGAACGGCGCAGCGGCGTCGTGGTGTTCGTATACGGCGGGGCAATGCACCCGGACGAGGGCCTGGTCGGTGTGCCGAGCCCGCTGCACAGCTACGTCCTCGTCGTGACACGGTCCGCCGACGGCACCGACAACGTCGACACGGTCCACCGCGTCAACCTCACCTGCCCGGGCGAGAATTGGTGCCACCGGGGCGGCTGCCCCGACCACGACGTCCCGGAACTGGCCGCGCTACTCATGCCGGCCGTCACCGCGGGACACGTTGCAGAGGTAGTCGGGGACAGCACCGACGGTCGCTGGGGCGAGTCGTACCACCGGCTCTACGGCGATGGAGAAGGCCCCGACTGCGCCGACCGCGTACTCGAACACCTGACAACGACGCTCGCGCGTCATGGCTGGGCTGAGCTGACTGGCGCGTCGTCGACAGCAGTATGACGCCATTCATCGATCCCATCGCGACAAAATCGCACGTCAGCGCCCGTGGCCGAGTTTCGAACGGTACAGGTAACAAGCCTGCCCCCGGGTCACTACTGAGCCGAATGTGGGCGCCAGGGATGAAGTAGGAAATCATCGAGGACTGCATCCATGCCGTGCCGGCCGCGTTCACTACACGCCCCCGCACCAGGATCGGCCGATTGTCTGGCATCGACACAACACCCCGTGTGCGCTGCCGCTTGCTCGTCTGGGGTTGAACGAGTACCACAGGGCCGTTTAACGGATCCACAAACTCGCAGGCCAGCAACCGGAATCTGGTTTGGCACCCTACAGGAATCTAGAGTTCCGACAATGGGGAGCCGATACTAGGTAAGTTGCGGCGGAAGCGGTGGTGAACGGGAGGTCCGGGTGCGGGAACAGTTGGTCGAGGCGATCCTGGCGCGGTTCGACGAGGCGCGCCGGACGGGTGATTACGCCGCAGTCCTGACCGAGGACGCGCTGGATGAGGCGAATCTGCTCCAGCTGCGGGTGTCCGGACCTGCGTCGACGCCCGACCTGCCTGTCGACGTAGTCGCGCTGACGGTGATCGGGCGGCTCCACTTGCTCCGGTACCGCGCGCGGCAGGGAACCGAGGACCTGCAGGACGCCCTGCTGTTCTTGGGCGAGGTGTACCGGGTCGCACCCGACTCGTTGCCGGACCAGGTGCGCCAGTTGTTCGACCACACGCCGGAGATCACCGAGTCGGACGACTCTGTGTTCGGGTACAGCGACGACCCGGACGCCTACACCGAGCAGGGCGGTGCGCTGTACGAGTGGTACGAGGAGCACGGCGATGTGGAGGCGCTGGAGGCGGCCATCCGGGTCTACCGCGCGGCCGTCGGTGTCGCCGACCGGGCGAGGAACGCCCGGTGCCTGCGGAGTCTGCACACGGCCCTTGTCGAACTCGCCCGCACGACCGGCGACCTGGAGGCGGCGCGCGAGGCGGCCGACGTGGCGCGGACCCTCGCAGAGTCGGGCACCGACGTGGCATCTCCTACCGAGGGCGGGGCGACCCGCCTCGCGAACCTCAGCGGCACGCTCCGGGTCGAGTTCACGCGCACCGGGGACGAGGCGGTGATCAACGAATCGATCACGACCGCGCGAGCCGCCGTCCACGCCGCCGAGAACGACGAGGAGCGCGGGCTCGCGTTGACGAACCTGGCCGCGTCTCTGGAAGCCCGGTACGAGTACCTGAACGACGGCGAGGCGTTGCGCGAGTCGGTCGACGTCGGCCGGGCCGCGATCGCAGCCGACCCCGATCTGCTCCCGACTGTCGCCAACCAGGCCGTCTTCCTTAGGGAACTGTTCCTGCGCACCAAGGAAGCCGCGCTGCTGGATGAGTCGCTGGCCGCGCACGCGCGGGTCCTGCGCGCGACGCCGGACACCCACGCTTCCCTGGACTCCCGGCTCATGAACGCCGCGAACACCCTGCGCGTGCTCTACCGGTGGACCGAAGACCCCTCCCTTGTGCAGGACGCCGTCGAGGTAATGGCGGACGAGGCCGTCACGGAGGCCGGGCTCGGCGAGGTCGCGGTGCTCGCCGACGCACTCGTGGACCTGGCCGACCGGACCGGGGACGAGGACATCCTGCGCGAGGGGATCGCGACCTGCCGGATGGTCCTGGCCGAATTGGCCGACGACGAGCCATTGCGCGGCGACCTGCTGTACTCGCTGTCTGTTGCGCTGCACCAGCTGACGGGGCATAACAAGGACCCGCACGTGCTGCGTGAGGTCCTCGACACTGCTCGGGAGGCGGTCGGGGTCGACGCCGAGGACGACGTCGACCTGGCCCGGCGTATGACGCACCTGGGGTTCGTGCTGCGCCGGGCGTTCGAGGTGACCCGCGAGCGTGCCCTGCTGGCCGAAGCCCGAACCGCCTTGATCCGGGCGATGGCGCTGACCACACCGGACATCGTCGAGCAGGTCCTCGGTGACCGCGAGGAAGCGGTCGCCGCGGTGGTCGAGGACGACCGCGTGATGGAGCTGTGGATCCTGGAGCGGACCGTGAGCTGGGCCGCGCCAAGGGTGCGCGGCATACACCGCGCCGAACTCGTGCGACTCGCGGGCGGCATCGGTGAGGGCGCGCACGCTGTGGCGCTCGAACTCGCGCGGGAGTTCGTGACGGCCCGCGACGGTCTGATGGGGTCCGGGTTCTCCGCGACCGAGCGATCAAACCTGATCACCGCCCTGCGCGAGCGTCTGACCGCGTTCGGTGGTACCCGCGATGCCGACGAGGTGCTCGTCCCCGAAGCGCTCGACGAGCTGGTCGACCTGCTGTGCGCGGTGCCGGACCCGCTCGACGACGTGGAGGTCACGCAGACGGCCGGGTTGCTGCTGTTGTCGAGGATCGAGGCGCGTGGCACGCCCGAGGGCGCCACGGAGCTGATGATGGTCGCGCTCGACCTGCTCGCGCCGCTGTACCGGATGGGCGGTCGGGCGCACGTCCCGACGTTGATCGCCGAGCAGTTCGACAAGTACCCGCCCGCCGCACCGGACAGCGCCGCTACGCTCGGCAAGCTCGGCCGCGTCCAGTACCGCGACGCCGACACCGATCCGGACGCCCTGGACCGGGCTGTCCGCCTGTTCCGCCGGGCGATCGACCACGCCGAGGACGGGCACGCCGAACTCCCGCACCTGCGCACGAACCTCGGTACCGCACTGATGACGAAGTTCGACCGCGACGGCGACCAGGACGACCTGGACGAGGCGGTAGAGGAGTGCCAGGCCGCCGTCGAGGACGCCCCGCCGGACGCTCCGATCCAGGCGATGTGCCTGTCCAACCTGGGAATCACCCTGCTGACCCGGGCTGAGCGGCTGGGCAGTCGGCAGGACCTGGAGAACGCCGTCGCGGCCTGCCAGGCGGCGGTCGACGAGTGGCCAGACCATCCCGACATCGAGGCGTTGAAAACCAACCTCGACACCACGCGACGCACCCTGGCGAACTTCCTCGATCACGAGGCCGGGTTGAGCGCCCGGATCGACGCGGCGTCCGATCCGGGTGAACTGTCCGACTTGCTGTGGAACCGGTTCATCCGCACCGGTGACCTGGCGGACCTCGACCGGGCCGTGCGAGCGCGGCAGGACGCGCTCGACGCGGGCGAGTCACCGGCCGAGCACCTGAAGGACCTGTGCAACCTCCTCCGGATCCGGTTCGTCCATCTTGGACGGTCTGAGGACCTGACCGAGTCCATCGCAGCGGGGCGGGCCGCGATCGAGGCGACGCCATCCGGCGACCCGGAACTCGCCGGGCGCAGGTCCACGCTGGCGAGCGCCCTATCCCAGCGGTACCAGAACGGTGGCGCGCCCGAGGACTTGGACGAGTCCATCCGGTACACCCGCGACGCGATGGCGTCGAACACCGAGCCCTCGCCCACCGACCTGTCGAACCTCTGCATGTCCCTCCGCCTGCTGTTCGAGCGTACCGACCGCATCGAGCACGTCGACGAGGCGGTCGAGGCCGGGCGGGCCGCCGTTGGGGCCGCGCTCAAGGGCACCCCGTTTCTTGGCCCCTACCTGGGCAACCTCGGCGGCGCGCTGTTGGCCCGGTTCCGCCGCACGAGCGGTCAGGCCGACCTGGACGAGGCGATCGACGCGCTGCGCCGGTCCGTGTCGGCCATGTCCGCCGTGAGTTACGAACGCGGGATGGCGCTGGCCAACCTCTCGTCCGCGCTCTACACCCGGTTCGACTGCCGGCAGGACCGCGCCGACCTGGACGAGGCGATCGACACCGGCCGGCAGGCCGTCAAGGCGACCTCGCCGGAACACACCAGTCGCGCGCTGCGCCTGTCGAACCTCGGGACGTTCCTCCGAATCCGGTTCAGCGTCGGCGATGCCCCCGCCGATCTCGACGAAGCGCTGGAGGTGTGCCGGGCTGCCGTGGAGGCGCTGGCTCCCGGCGATCCGCGACGCGCGCCCGCGTTGCTGAACCTCACGCAGGCGTTGCTGCACCTGCACGACCGGACCGGACGACGGGAAACCCTCGACGACGCGGTCGACGGCGCCCGCAAGTCCTTGGCAGAACTCCCCGTCGACCACTCCGACCGGCCGCT
The DNA here is from genome assembly GCF_029626025.1 of Solwaraspora sp. WMMD406. Taxonomy (NCBI): domain Bacteria; kingdom Bacillati; phylum Actinomycetota; class Actinomycetes; order Micromonosporales; family Micromonosporaceae; genus Solwaraspora; species Solwaraspora sp. WMMD406. The sequence continues at coordinate 74,083 of NZ_JARUBF010000001.1, read as the reverse complement.
CCACCTGCTCTCCCTCGGCCGGGTGTTGCGCCGACGCAACGCCGTGACCGGTACGGATCTGGAGGCCGGGCTCGCGGCGGCCCGGGAGGCGGCGTCGACCGATGTGGGTGCACCGCGCGTCCGCGCCGCGGCGGCCGCGGAGTGGGCCGGGTTGGCGGCGTCCGACGGGCGGTGGGCGGAGGCCGCCGAGGCGTACGGGACGGCGGTCGACCTGGTGGGGCGGACCGTGTCCCGATCCCTTACCTGGCGCGACCGCGAGGCGTTGATCGACGGTATGGCGGGGCTCGGCGCGGACGCCGCCGCGTGCTGTGTGCGCGCGGGGTTGCCGACGCGGGCGGTTGAGCTGTTCGAGCAAGGGCGCGGGCTACTACTCGGGCACGCGCTGGACAGCCGGACGGACCTCACCGCGCTCGCCGAGCGCCAACCCGCGTTCGCGACGATGTTCACCGAGCTGTGCGCGGTGTTCGAGGACCCCGACACCGACGTCGCGACGCGGCGCGGGCTGGCCACGCGGTACGACCGGCTGCTCGCGAATATCCGGACGCTGCCCGGTTTCGACACGTTTCTGCGCCCGTCGACCGTGTGCGACCTCGCGCCTGCCGAGGGGCACGCCGTGGTCGTCGTGGTGTCCGACTTCGGGTCGTACGCGCTGATCCTGTCCGCTGCAGCCGAGGTGACGCCCGTTCCGCTGCCCGCGCTCACGCCCCGGGTCGTCATGGAGGAGGTGCTGGGCTTTCTCCAGGCGGTCGAGGACACCCGGTCCGGGACGGCCCGGAGCAGGGCCGCCGGGCGCGACCGGGTGATACGCACGCTGGAGTGGATCTGGGACGCGGTAGCCGGCCCGGTGCTCGACCACCTGGGTGCCGCCGAACGGTTGTGGTGGTGCCCGTCCGGCCTGCTCTCGCTGCTGCCGCTGCACGCAGCGGGTTACCACGGCACGGGGTCGCTCACAGTGGTGGACCGGGTGGTGTGCTCGACCACGCCGACCCTCCGGGCGCTGGTGCACTCGAGGCGTGGTGCCGACCCCGCCAGGCCACGCGCCGACCGCGCACTAGTCGTGGCGATGCCGCGCACGCCAGGCCACGACGTCCCGCTGCCCGGCGCAGAGCGGGAGGCGGCGGTGGTGCGCACCCACCTGCCCGGCGCGGTTGACGTGGTCAGCGGGACCGCGGCGACCCGCGACACTGTCCTCGCGGCCCTGCCAAAGGCGCGGATTGCGCACTTCGCCTGCCACGGCAACAGCGATCTGACCAACCCCTCGGAGAGCCAGCTTCTGCTGGCCGACCACCACAACCACCCACTCACCGCGCTGGACCTTGCACACCTGCGCCTGGACGCCGATCTGGCGTTCCTGTCCGCGTGCTCGACAGCCCGCCCCGGCGGGCGGCTGGCGGACGAGGTGATCCACCTGGCATCGGCGTTCCAGTTGGCGGGGTACCGGCACGTGATCGGCACCCTGTGGCCGATCGGCGACCAGCCCGCCGTGGACTTCGCGGAACTGGTCTACCCGGCGATCGCGGCGGGCAGAGACATCGCGACAGCCGTGCACACCGCTATCCGCACCCTACGCGACCGCCACCCCGATGACCCGCTGGTGTGGGCGTCCCACGTCCACGTCGGCGCGTGAGTCAGACCCTGGGCTGCCCCAACAGGAACTCCGCGACACACTCCGGATGGTCCTCGTCGTCGGCGGCCAACACCATCCCCCGAGCGCCCACTCCACCGTGGTAGCAGGCCACGAGCGCGGGCCGGGCGGCCTTGCCCGTGTCCCGAGTGGTGAAGACGAACCGCCCCTCGGCAATGGTGACGAGCGCGATCCCGTGAGTCCTGGCGAACTCGACGGCCCCCGCCTGGAACGCCGAGGTTGCCACCAACACCCCCTTGTGCGCACCCACGCTCAGCACCTTCTGCCGCAATACCTGCACCAACTCCCGCTTGATCGGGTTCCGGTGCAACTTCGCCTCGACCACCACCACGAACTCCATCCCGGCGAACCGGTACCGCGCGGTCGCGTCAAACTCGTAGATCCCGTCCACCCCGGCGACCTTCTCATGCGTACTCACCACTAGCCCGTCAACCTGGGACCTTGCGGCCCCCAACAGTTCCCCGGCGACGAACTCCTCGAACTCACCCGGCGTGATCCCCGGATACGGATACCGCCCCACCACCCGCTCGTCCCGTACCACCCCGCCACGTTACCGCGCGTGGTTACGACGCTGGTCACTCCGACGACCAACTGGCAGTCCCAACGTGCCGTCTGAACTGCCCGGATGACATTTTCGGCAGGTACAACGCCCTGGACCGACACCGGATACGTGTTCACCCGCCCCGACGGGCTGCCGATCAACCCGAACTACGCCACCACCCGGTTCCGCAAACTCGTCCATCGGATCGGGCTGCCCCCGGTGCGGCTGCACGACCTGCGCCACGGTGCGGCGTCCCTGGCGCACCCGGCCGGCGCCGACCTGAAGACCCTGCAGGATCTGCTCGGGCATTCCAGCGTCGTGGTCACCGCCGACTACACCAGTGTCCTGCCCGAGGTGCAGCGGCGCTGCGCCGACGCCACCGCCAACCTCGTCCTCAACGCGGCCCGCCGCATCCGCAAGAAGATCAGGAACAAGGCCCGGAACAACCGGCCCATCCGCCGGCCGAAACCAGGTGCCCCGGCACCCACCACCCGGCTGCGGCGGCGAAACCGCAGGTCAACAGGCCGAGAGGCTCGGGGAAACCGCCGACGGGGGTGGCACCCACGTGACACCCACCGTCCACACCGGCCGGACAGCAAGAAGAGCCCGAACCGCACTCCCGCAGCTCGGACCCCTGTTGATCTCGCGCGCCCGAAGGGACTCGAACCCCTAACCTTCTGATCCGTAGCCCGCTTCCCGCACGTTTGACCAGTTCACGTGGCATTCACACCAGGCCATAAGTGAGAGTCGGTGCGCTCGGAAATTTCACCCGCGGTAGATGGGAAGGCCATGATCGATCTCCGCCCGAGGTAGCGGTTCGGCGCCGATGGGCACGCTGAGACCGCGAACTCCGAGGAGTGCCAGCAAGATTGAGTGGGAAGTCGATAGCCATACGGGGTGTCTCACCCGATCTTGGCTGTAAGGTGAATAGCCTGAGTCGTCGATGTCGCACGGAAGGCCGCTTGCGTGACAGAACGGGCGTTGATTACCAAGGCCGCATTGCGCAAGTTGCCGGCCAAGGCGGACGACGGAACTCCGTACTGCATGGATTGCCGCAGGTTTGGTGAGCTCCATCGGATGGTCGCCAGCGGCGTCACGAAGTATCTCCAGTGCGAAGCGTGGTCCGTGCCGACATATACGGAGTCGGACCGGCTGACTCACGAACAGATGATGGCCGGCGAACCGTGTCCCGGTTGCGGCGAGGAACTCATCTCGCTCGGTGGGTCGCCGTCGTGGACCGGCAAGGGCACGATGCATCTGAGCGTCGAGGAGCAGGCCGCCCGTACGGCTGCGGAGCAGGCTTTCAAGCAGCGGCACCCCTACTGCCACGCCGGGCGATGGAGTATGGCGGGTAGCGCGGTCAACCATTGCGGACGATGCTGCCCACCGCCTCCGATGAGCCCCGATCAGATCCGCCGAATCTCGGAGATCCTTCAGGGCAGTGCGGAGGAACGGGTACGAAAGGCGCGGCGCGAAGGCACGACGTACGAGCACCACGAGTCGGAGCGGCGGCTGCCTGGCCGCGCCCGGCCCGTCGCTGTGGTGCTACGCGAATACAACGAACGCCGCGCCGAGGCCCTGGCAGCCGTGAAGAGAGAAGATCGTACGTTGATACGGTCGTCGGTTCCGGATGCGGAGCTGATGTTCCGGTGGCGGATGCAGCTCGGCTGCGGCGACATTGTCGAGATCCTGACGCTTGGCGACGAGCGGCCACTGACGGAAATGACATGGTCGTGGGGCGGTAGCCCGCTGCGTAAAGGGGCTTACACCTGCACCAGTCACCGGGCCCCCGAGACACCCTACCGGGCGGTGAGCCACTATCTGACCCGGTCAACGCTGGATCTCGAAGGTGACAGGGGCCTGCGGCGCGAACCTGAGACGGTCGGCTACTGGGCCGTGAAGCTGGAATGCGGACACCTCGACCACCAGATCACGCCGCTGAATTGGAAGCCAGCGGACGGCCATCGGCAGACTGAACCGAACGATCCCGACGCTGTCGCGCAGCGCAAGGCTCGGATGGAGCAGATTAAAGAGCATCTCGGCGTAGCCGAGTACGCGCAGGCCATCCGCCGGATCGAGCAGGGTCACCTCGAGCCGGACCCGATGACGACATGCTGGATCTGCCAATACGAGCAACCCATCGTCGCCTTCCAGCGAGTAGGTTGGCTGGTGCCACCGACGCCCGTGAAGGGCAGATCAGGAGCGGACACAGCGGTCGCTCCGCGGCCGACCCGTGTACAGCTGGAGAAGCGCGTAGCCGACCTCGAAGCGGAGATCGCCCGCCTCTCTCGACCTCCCCAGCAGCCATTGCCCTCAGACGCCGCAGCCGCACCTGCCCACCCACCTAAGGGTGTGCGGTGACCGCGACGAGTCAGGTCAAGCTTGGGAGGCACCCTCCAACGACATGCGGATCTTCGCCTGGGACAGCAGCAGTTCGGCGCTCGCCCGCACCGCTGTCCACCCGCACCGGCCAGGGCGTGTCGATCGCGTGCGGCGTCCGGGCCCCAGATGTCGGCGATCCGGTTCATCAGCGCTCTCCCGCCCGCACCGTCGTCGGGCGGCGCTGTGCGCCTGCTTCCCGGTAGCCGGCCGGATAAGCGGCTGCCGTGGCGTCCGGTCCAGGGACGGTCAGGGGTTGAGGTAGAACTGGCAGCGCTGCTGCGTGCGACCTGACGAAGCGTCGCAGGGTTCACAGGGAGCCGCCGGCGCGGCTCACGGGCATCCGGTGGCCGGGTCGATGTAGCGGCTGTCACTGGTCACCCAACCGTCCCGGCGGGTACGCAGTACTGTGCGGTACCGGGACTGGACGCTCCCGTCCCGGTAAGCCCAGAACTTCGTGCCGCGGCGCCAGATGGTCGACACCTCCTCGGTCATCGCTGAGGTGAACACCTGCACGTCCCGGGCGGTCACGACCATGCAGGTGCCGCCCGCCGGCACGGCGGCGTCGGTGGGCTGGCCCGTCCCATTGGGTCCCGCGCCGCCGACGGCCGACGTACCGGAGCCGGCTGGCTGACCCGTCCGGTCGGGACCGGCGCCCCCGACCACGGCGTACGCGATGGCGAAGAGCGCGACCAGCAGGGCGCCGCTGGCGGCCAGCAGGCAACCCGGACGGGTACGCGTCGACCCGCTCGACCCGCTCGCCCGGCCGGCCCCGCCGGCGGCACCGACCGGATCGGCGCCGTCCTCGTCCGCGGAGCCTGAACCTGCGGAGCCCGAGCTCCCGGACGCACCATGAAACGGATGAACCGCGAGGCCAACAGCCTCGGGCTGACCGTCCGCTTCGACCCGCTCCCACAAGTCAGCTGACCCGAACAGGTCCGCATCCAGTCACCGAGAATTTTCGTGTCAGATCCTTCAACCGCTGTAGCAGGTCAAGGGCTTGTCCGCGGATGCCCGATGGCGGGCAAGCCCTTGACCTTTTGGCCCGTGTCTGACCCTGGGTGGGTGCCTGGTGACCTTGCGGGGCCTGTCATGTGGCGGCTGTCACTTTTGCTTTCGTTGGGGGCGGAATGGGTCAGTTTGGGGCGTGGACTCCAGTGGCCGCGTAGTCCTTGATGGAACCCCGTACGTACATGCCGCTGCCCTGGTTGCCGGAGAAGTACTGCTTGATCGAGCCGGGGAACGGCGTGCTCGACGGGTTGCGTCCGTACACGTCGGTGTAGACCGTGGCCGGGCCGGTGTTGTTCACCATGAAGGTGCCCGGTCGGAACTCGCGCAGGGTGCCCTTGAACGGCGAGCGCGGATCGTCCCAGGCGAGCTGCTGGCCGGTCTGCTGGGTGACCCGGTGGGCCTCGGCGCAGTAGTCACCACCGGCGAGGTCGGTGTAGCACAGGTCGACGATCCGGCCCATGTTGTTCGGCCGGCTCGGGTCGTAGTAGCGCGACGGGTTGACCACGTAGAACAGCGGTGCGAGCTGGAAGGTGACCCCGTTGCCGGACACCCGGGTGTCGGAGAACCAGAAGTCGTCCATGTCGGAGACGGTGAACGGCACCGGGTTCGGGTAGAGCGGGTCGTTGTGGGTGCGGCCCTCCCGGATGGCCTGGATGCAGCTGGTCTCGGCGATCAGCCTGCCCAGTGAACGGGTGTCCGACGGTGAGTCGGCGGGCACGGGGGGCGCGACGTTGATGAACGGGCGGCCGAAGCCCGGGCATTCGCTGGGGCTGAACCCGCCGGGTCGGCCGAGTGGGATCATCGCGTTGAACCGGGCCTCGGTGACCGGTCCGTTGTTGCTACCGGCGCAGCGTTGGTGCAGCAGCAGCTCGTGCACGTTGTTGGTGAACGCGTCCGGCGAGTGGGTGCCCTGGTGGAACTTGAGCAGCACGTCACAGACAGCGATGGTGGGCCCCTGCGGCGGGAAGAAGCTGGTGCCGTTGTCGCCCTGGATGACGTTGCTGTTGTTCACCACGAGCACCTTGTGCCCGACGTGGTCCTCGTGCCGGTGGCTGTGGTCGGGCATGCTGTCCAGCATGACCTCGCTGGTGTACCCGAAGGCCGGCCAGCCGTTGGTGCCGTACAGGTCCGAGGTGCGCGGGTCGTCGCCGTGTTCGTGGCCGAAGTAGCAGCCGCTGGGGTCCCGGGTCGGATGCCAGGTCGGGTAGACCTTCCCGTCGGGCCCGAACGTCCAGTACCGGGCGTGGATCTCGACCGAGCATTCACCGGATCGTGGCAGATAGCCCTTCTCGTTGGCGGTGGCGATCAGTTCGTACGCCCGGCTCTTTGGTGCGCTGGCGGGCGGCAGGGCCGTACCCCAGGTCGGGTCACCCGGCGGAACGGTCGTCGGCGCGGTCGTCGGTGGAGTGGTCGTGGGCGGGGCGGTGGTGGACGGGGGCGCGCTGGTGGGGGTGACCGAGCCCGTGCAGGTGGTGCCGTTGAGGGCGAAGCTGGTCGGCACGGTGTTGCTGCCGTTCCAGGATCCGTTGAAGCCGAAGGAGCTGGTCGCTCCGGTGGCGATGGTGCCGTTGTAGCTGGCGTTGCGGGCGGTGACCTGGCCGCCGCTTTGTGACACGGTGGCGTTCCAGGCCTGGGTGACCTGCTGTCCGTTGGCGTAGGTCCAGGTCAGGGTCCATGTGCTGACCGGGTCTCCGAGGTTGGTGATGGCGACGTTGGCGGTGAAGCCGTTCGTCCATTGCGAGGCGACCGAGTAGGTGACCCGGCATCCGGTGGCGGCGTACGCGGCCGTGACGGCCACCCCGCCGGTGACGACCACGGCCGTCGCGGTCACGGCCGACCACAGCCGGGACCGGTAGCGATGTGAGCGCATGTGCTGACTCCTTGACGGAGATGCGGGTGGATCGACAGAGCGTGCTGTCCTCGGCCGGGTGGCCACGCCGGGGCGGTGCGGTAACTGCCCGGTGTGGTGTGGCACGAGTGGCACCGGGACCACGCGCAGGGGTGCCCGGCGGGAGGTAACGAATCGCCCAATCAATAGATACATGTCTATGATATGGCTTGAGGTGTCGGTGTCAACACCGTCGGACGCGGTGTTTGCCCAGGTGAACGTGAACATTGCCCGGTCTGGTCGACCCGTGTTCACGAGCTCCTTGCTCTCACCCACTTCGCTGTTCAAATCCTCGACCCGGCTTGGTTTGATGATCGTCTTTATTTGTTGTGTGGTTGCTGTGCCTGGGGATAGTTCGTCTGTTCAGCGGGCTGGGGTGGTTGATCTGCGGCGACAAGGCGTTGCTGATCGAGGTCCTCGCGCTGCGGCATGAGGTAGCGGTGCTCCGTCGGCCTGTGAGTAGACTGAGTGGGTAAGCAGCGGTGCCTCGTCGCCTGATTGGTGACGAGGCACCGCCGTTGCCGCTGCCCGCGCGGCCGGGTCAGTCGCCTGGACTGTCGACTAACCCCAGTAAGCCATTGCCTGCCGGCCGAGGGACTGTTGGCCGGTGGTATTGGCGTGGCAGCCGTCCGAGACCTCGTTGCTGCGCAGGCGGAACGTCCCGGGGTAGATCACGTTCTGCGTCGCGTCGGCGGCCGCTTGGCGGGCAAGGCTGTCGGTCAACTCGGGGCCGCCGTTGCCGGCGAGGAAGCAGGTCTGTCCGGGGTCGTAAAGCGGCTGGCCGGAGATGTAGATGGTCGCGCCAGGGGCGGCGTGCTGGCGGGCGTTGGCGATGAGCTGCCGCACCTCGTTGTAGGTCGCTCCATTTTGGGCGAAGATGCAGATCTGCACCCACACTGCGGTCGGTCGGCCGTACTGGGCGGCCTGCCGGTCGAAGGCCTGCCAGGAGCTGGAGTTGGTGTTGGTCCAGGACTGGACGACCGCGCCGCCGGTGCCGTAGGGGCCCCACATGCGTTGGCCGCCGATGGCGACGTAGCCCTGGGCGACGTTTTCAGCCATCGAGCAGCCGATGAAGCCCATCGAGCGGGCCGGTTGCGGGCCGGTCGTCGGGCTGGTCGTGGGTCCGGGGGTGGGGCTGAGGCTCGGGCTCGGTGACGGCCCGGCCGTGGGGCTGACGGTCGGGGACGGTTGGGTGGTTCCGTTGCAGGTGGTCCCGTTGAGCGCGAAGTTGGTCGGTGCCGGGTTGCTGCCGTTCCAAGAGCCGTTGAAGCCGAGGCTCGTGCTGGCGTTGGTGGGAAGGTTGCCGTTGTAGCTGACGTTGCGGGCGGTCACCTGTGAGCCGCTCTGGCTGACGGTGGAGTTCCAGGCCAGGGTCACCTGCTGGCCGGCGCTGAACGACCAGGTCAACGTCCAGCTGCTGAGTGGGTCGCCGATGTTGGTGATGGCGACGTTTCCGGTGAAGCCGCCGGGCCATTGTGAGCTGACCGAGTAGGCGACTCGGCAGCCAGGCGCGGCGGCGGCCGGGGCCGCCACGACCGCGCTGACCGCGGCGCTGACCGCCACGGACATGGCGACCGCGACGAACAGGCGGATCCCTGCTCTGCGGGGATGCGAATGCACTGTTGTCCTCCCGATGATCATCGTGGGATGGATGTCTGTCGATATGATGATGTGACAGACTCGTGTCGTCGGTCAACCGTTCTGTCGAATGAGGTGCCACGGCAGGTGCCGCTGCAGGTGGCACGGCAGGTGGTGACAAGACCGGCAATACAATCGCCGGATGCGAGCTGACCTCGGGCACGGACCGGCGGCCGGGCCCCGATCCGAGCATGGCTGAGCCTGGCGAGGGCGGTGCTGCGTCGAGCCCGTACGGCAGTGCGTCCCGGGAACGGTTCGTGCTCTCCCGCCGGTACGCCGCCGGCACCGGCGGGGTCCGCGGGCTACTGATCACCGTGCTGGGCGACTACCTGCGTCCGACCCGACGACCCGCGCCGACGTCCGCCTTCATCGACGCATTCGGTCGCCTCGCGGTCGCGGAGCCAGCCTGCCGGCAGGCCCTGGTCCGCGCATCGGCCGACGGTTGGCTGATCTCGCGACGCGACGGCCGGTACACCTGGTGGCGTCTCAGCCCCGCCTTCGAGCACTTCCTCGACATCGGTGCCAGCCGGATCCTCGGCTTCACCGGAGCCCAGCCCGGCTGGGACCGCCGGTGGCTGCTCCTACTGGCCCGCCTCCCGGAGGGCGACCGGGCGATGCGGCACCTGCTGCACACCCGACTCGGCTGGCTCGGTTTCGGCCGGCCCGCACCCGGCGCCTGGGTCAGCACCCACACCGGGCGGGTCAAGGAGGTCGAGTTCCTGCTGCGCGAGGCGGGAGCGTACGAGCGGGCGCAGCTGTTCCTCTCCGAGCACCTCGGCGGCGGTGACCTACCAAGCCTGGTCCGTCAATCGTGGGACCTCGACGAGCTCGAACGGGCCTACCAGGAGTTCATCGACGAGTTCACCAGCCCGCCATCGGATGACCCGATCGTGCGCTTCACCCGGCTCGTGCACGCCTGGCGCCGACTACCGCTGATCGACCCGGTGCTACCGGCAGAACTCCTGCCCGACCCGTGGATCGGTGAACGCGCCGTGCGGTTGTTCCACGATCAGCACACCAGATGGGAACCTGCGGCCATCCGCGAGTGGGAACGGATCAGCCAGGAGGCGTCGTAGCGCGAGTGACGTCGTAGCTCGGCGCCGGCCACGCCCACCGGCAGGTAGTTGTACGCAACTAGTACTCCAGCCGCACCTGTGTGATCTGAGGTTCTTGCAGCTCATCGGCGTGATCGACGTCCAAGTCGCACCGGCGACATGGTTGCACACGTCGATGCAATCGACTGCTGGTTCGCGTGGTCGCACCGCCTGTCTGTCGCACAGGTTAAAGATCAAGTTTAGGGATTGTCTCTGATCTGACACTGGCGACGCAGTCCGTCGGTGGCGATCATGTCAGGGTGGGACTCCACCGGTTGGCCGCACGACGCGGGTGTGGGCGGTAACCCGGGGATGGGGCGGCAGTACCAGGTTGGACCCGACGAGTTCTCCTCCCGCCCGCCGACAGGTCGCCGGCAGGTAAGTATGCGAGGGCTCGGCCAGCGGCACTGGGCGGTGTTGGCGGTGTTGGCCGAGCACGGTGCTCTGCACACCGGGCAGGTGGCGATGTTGCTGTTCGGCAGTCGTCCGGCGGCGGTGCGGCATCTGGGGGTGCTCGTGGAGGCGGGTCTGGTCTGGCGGTTCGTCTTCGACAACGACTCGCGGCATCTGGCGTTCTATGAGTTGAGCGTTGATGGTCGGGAGGCGATCGCCGACCGGTTGAGGTTGGTGGGACGGCCGGTGCTGGTGGCGCTGGGCAGCCCTGGCCGGAGTGGCGGCGGGCGTTGGAGGCCGCAGTGTGGCTGCGGGAGCAGGGTGTGCCGGATGTGGCACCGGCTGCGTACGGGGTGTGGATCGAGAACGATCGGGCGGTGCGGTTCCTGCTGCACGTCGATGCCGACCCGCCGGCCCGGGCGACAGACGCTGTGCGGCCGTCGCCGGGTGAGGCGTTGGAGGGTTACCGCCAGGGGGTGCCGGTGACCGCCGTGGTGATGGTCTGCTCCGAGGCGGGCGAGCGCGCCATCCATACTGATGCCGGGGTGGCGGGGTTGCCGGTGGCGGTGGCGGTGGCGACACCGCGACGGTTGGCGGCAGTGGGAAGTCCTGCCGAGGCGGTGTGGTCCCGGGTCGGCGGTGACCCCGGGCATTTAGTGCGGCTGATCGACCTCGCCGACCAGTAACCCGTCGCGTAGGGCAGAGCGAGTCGAGTGCGCATCGGCGGACGGCGCGGTGACAGAACTGGTCGTGTGGGCTGACAAGCCGCCTCGGGTGGTTCGTTGTTCGGGGTCCTCACGGGGCATCGGTGTTGGGACGGCGGTTGTCGACTGGTGGATGACCTTGCGGTCAGGTGCTGTCAAGTCGCGTATCGTGAGGTTCAATTGCGACAGGCGGGTGGAAACCCGCCGCGGTGGGGGCCGTCGGTGCCGACGGCGGTCGTTCGGGTGCCTCGGCAGGTTCTGGCGGCGGACCGGTACTTCGTCAACCGGGTTCGGGAGTTGGGCCGGCTGGAAGACCTTGGCCCTGTGGTGCGGTCTGGTGCGGCTGCGGTACGGATCTCGCTGCTCAGTGGGCTTCCTGGGGTGGGTAAGACGGCGTTGGCTCGGCGGGTCGCGGAGCGGGTGGGTGCCCGGTTCCCGGGTGATGAGTTGTTCGTCGACTTCACGGCACTGCGTTCTGAGGTGGGTGGCGAGGCCGCAGTGGCGGAGGCTGTCGCCGGTTGTCAGCGTGACCTCGGTGTGGACAGTCGTCATGTCCCTGTGGGGATTGCTGAGCAGGTGAACCTGTTCCGGACCTGCACGGCGCAGCGTCCGGTGTTGGTGGTTCTCGACGATGTGACCGAGCCCCGGCAGGTCCGCGCGTTGCTGCCGAAGGCACCCGGCAGCGTCGTGATCGCGACACGCGACGTACTCGCCGCCGCCGGGTCAAATGGTCGCGGGCCAGAGTCGACGCCATGCACGTATGGGCGGGGACGAGGTGGTCGTGGCCAGCACACCAGCGGCGACGCCGCAGCTGGTAGCCCTGTTGACCGGTTACTGAGGCGATCGTGCCGGGTGGTTCATTGAGCACCGTTTGCAGCGTCGAGCACCAGGGCAGGGCCGGCCATGCTGGCCGGTGACGACGGGTCGCCGGCGAGCAGCAGGGCTACGGCGGCTATCTCGACGGTGTCTGCGGCCAGGGCGCGTTCCACGGCGGTCAGGTAGTCGTCGTAATGCGCGGTGGCGTATACGGCGGTGACGATCGCAATTCGGGCGTTTCCTGGCAAGTGGCGTCTGCTGGGCGGCTGCGCGCCTAGGCCGAGCGGGATCCCACCTGGGCCGGCGTCGGCGATCACAGGGCCGGGAGCCGGATGACCGTCGGGTACGGCGGGCTGGGCGATGATCTCCGGACCGCCGCAGCGTAGGGTGTCGACCTGGCCGTGGTCGCTGATCTCGATCAGGGTGACGGACAGGTAGCCCTCGCCAACCCAACGGTGCACCACCGGCTCCAGCACTGCGGGAAGATCATCCAGGGTCAGGTCCGGCTGCGCCGCTGCCCACTCGAACGTCTTTTCGGCCCAGGCGGCACAGCGGGCGGGGTCGGTGGCGTGGCCCATCACCATGCCGACCAGAGCACGTGCGCCACCATCGGCGGTGTGAACCAGGGCGGCGACCTCGCCCGGGATACGCGACACGGCCATCGCCACCCGCGTGCCGGCGCGTCCCACCGTGCTGGTGGTGACGGCCGGCAGCGCTGCCTCCACCTGCGCCAGCCGACTGGTCTCGGCGTGCTGCCGCGCCCACGCCAACAGCGGAACTGCGGACAGGCACACCGCCGACGCGGTCAGCGACAAGCCGTCACCACGGTGCCCCGGAATGATCGGAAGCATCACGGACACCGCGACCAGGACGGCCGCCCAGCCAGAGACGAGCACTGCCACCCGCGGTCGGGCCGACATTCCCGCCACACCGGGCACCAGCACCCAACCCAGCGGGGCACTGACCCCCGCCGCTCCCATGAGCACCGCGTTGCCCGTCACGGCGAGCAACGCCGTACGCGTCGGTACCCGCACCTCTGCCACCTGTCGCTGATCACGTCGGGACTTGTGCCGGCATGCCGGCGGAAACGCTGCTGCGGCTGGCCGGCGCGGACCCGGACCCGAGAAATCCGCTGGCCGGGTGCCACGGCTACCTGTCTACCATCCGCGCCCCCCGCCGCCGTCGTCAGGAGGTCGGGGCGATCAGCAGCGGCACGGGGCTGCGCTCGATCAGGTCCATCGTGACGCTGCCGATCAGCATCCGCGCCACCCCGGTGCGGCCATGCGAGCCGACGACCACGATGGCGGCCGGGTCGTCGGCGAGCAGGTCGACGATAGCGGGCACCGGCTCGTCTGCGTCGATGATCTGGCTGCCGGTGGTCAGTCCAGCCGACCGTAACGCGCGTTGCGCGCCGGTGAGGTGTCCGTGCAGCGCTTGCCGCACCGGTGGGTCCTTCCGCGAGGACCTGCTGGATCGCGGTGAGCAGGTCGGTCAGGGCGCGCACCTGGTGGGTCAGGCTACGAAGCCGGGCCTCGCGTGCTCCGAGTTGCCGGCGCGCGGTGGCGAGACGTTCGTAGTCGGCGACCGGTAGGACGACGAGGTCTTCGCCGTTGATGGTCGTGCCCTGGGGCCGCAGCGGTTTGCTCATGGAATGCTCCGCTCGTGGTACGGGACAGGGGTGATCGGCCGGCAGACGCACAGGTTGACGTCGAGGCGATTTCCGCAGTGTGCGCGGATGCGGACCTTGCGAGGCCTGCTTCTGAGCGTGAACAGCAGCGGTGCGGCTCCCTGTGCCGGTCGGCACACGGTGCTGTCGAATCGATGACGCCTGCACCTCTGTCTCCTTCCGGCCGTGAAGACTCGACAGGGAGAGGGCGCGATCGAGCGCAGCACGGGGACGTGCTGTCGCTGATGGCCGACCCGCCCTCGAAGGTCACCGAGTTCGCCACATGCCTCGTGCATGTGGACAGCGGGCAGGTCTTCGGACTCGTGGGCGTGACCGGAGATCCCGGGCTTCCTAGTGACCGTCACTTCCCAGACCCGAATCGGGTCCAGTGTCCTCGACGATGGTCGTTCCCACTTACCGCTGCGGGGCAGTCCCGGATTCACACCGGGTTCCCTCTTGCGCCGCCGCGACTGGATGCCGCAGCGGACCGGCTGCGAGGCAAGGATATCGCGTCAGAGCCCGCCAATTGGCCGGCATCTACCAAGCCGACTACCCGTGTGGCGGTGCCGCGCTAGACCTGCGGGTTGCCAGGGCCGAACAGGCCACCGGCACGCAACGTGCGATGTACCACCGGATGCTCGGCGGGCAGGCCGTACCGGTGTCGGTACACGGCCAGGGCGACGTCCCGAAGGTGCGCCGGGGGCAGGGGTGCCGTCGGCGTCGGCCGGTAGAAGCCGTAGCCGGTGTGTTCCCATGTGGTGTGGTGGCGCGTAGTCCCGGATGGGCAGCTCCTGAACTCCAGTCGTTGGGAGAAGGTGCTGCGCCGGTGCCGTAGTGTTTGCTCATCACGGTCGATGCATGCTATCTGCGGTCCACCGCGTAGGGGATGACGGTGCGCCGGTTCTCGTCGGTGAGTAGACCGCCGGCGGCGGGCGGTCGTGCGCGTTGGGCGCAGTCGCGGCGTTCGCAGATGCGGCAGCCGAGGCCGATCGGGGTGGCGGTGCGGGGGTCGTCGAGGGCGATGCCGTCGCTGTAGACGAGCCGGTGGGCGTGGCGAAGTTCGCAGCCGAGAGCGACGGCGAAGGTGCTGCGCGGGCTGTGGTGTCCGCGTCCGCCGTGGGTGACGGTGCGGGCGATCCAGAAGTAGCGTTTGCCGTCGGGCATCTCGGCGACCTGGGTGAGGAGCCGTCCGGGGGCGGCGAACGCCTCGTAGATGATCCACAGTGGGCAGGTGCCGCCGAAACGGGAGAAGTGGAAGTCGGTCGCGGACTGTCGTTTCGAGATGTTCCCGGCACGGTCGACGCGCAGGAAGGCGAACGGCACTCCGCGGCGGGTCGTTCGTTGCAGGGTGCTGAGCCGGTGGCAGACGGTTTCGAAGCTGACGCCGTACTGGCCAGCGAGCAGGTCGACGTCGTAGCGCAGTTGTTCGGCCTGGCGGTGGAAGTCGGTGTAGGGCATCAGCAGCGCGCCCGCGTAGTAGTTGCCGAGGCCGATGCGGGCCAGCGCGGTCGCCGGCGGCGAGGTGAGGCCGGTCGCCAGCTCACTGATCTGGTCGCCGTGTTCGAGGAATGCCAGCTGGGTGGCCATCTGGAAGGCGCGTTGGCCGTCGGCGTGGTTGGCGGCCAGGTAGAGCACCCGGCTGTCCGGGTCGTACCGGCGTGACTCGGCGGTCGGAGCCGTGACGACCACCCCGACCCCGTGTTGATCGCGCAGGTATCGGCCGAGCGCCTCGGTCGCCCGGCCGGGTACCAGCCGCAGCCGGCCCGCGAGCTGTTCGGCGGCGGTGTCCAACGGGTCGAAGTGGTTGTAGTGCTCGTAGAAGAAGTCGCGTACGGCGTCGTGCGGCTCACCGAGCAGTGGCGGGTTGCCGGTGGGTCCGGCGAGGGCGGCGACCCGTCCGGCGGCGTCCTGGTAGCGCTGGTGCAGGGCGACCAGGGCGCGGGCGGCGGCTGGGTAGTCGCGGACGAGTTCGACGACCTCGACCGGGTCGACGCTCACGCCGCTCGCCTCGTCGGCCAGCGCGGTGCGCACGTCGGCGCCGAGTCGCTCCGCGTCGGTGTCGGCGAAGTGTTCCGGATCGACGCCGAGCACCTTGGCCAGGCGCAACAAGATGGGCGCGGTGAGCGTGCGTTGGCTGTTCTCGATCTGGTTCAGGTAGCTGGTGGAGATGTCCAGACGGCGGGCGAGTTCGGCCTGGGTGAGGCCATGCTCGCGGCGGAGCCGGCGCAGTTTGGCGTGCGCGTACAGCTTCTTGTCCGCCGTCACTCGTCGCCTCCTCGCGGCGCCCACGAGCTGCGAATATAACACTTGCAAAGTTCGCAAACGTTGCAGTTTTGCTGCCCCGGCGGTGGAAAGTACGCATCTTCCGGGCCTCGACGCAGGACCTGTCGGCCGGTGAGCCTGACAGGGTGACCGCCGAGCCTGAGGAGTCCCCGTTGATCGAGCACGTCGTACGCGTATCGCCCAGTGCGGAACGGCTGCCCCGCGAACGGCAACTGGCCTGGGCTCTGGCCGAGGTGGCCACCGCGCGCGCTCCGCTGGACGCCGACGCGGCGGCGATGGTCGCCAACCGGGTGATCGACAACGCCGCAGTGGCGATGGCCTCGATGTCCCGGCGTCCGGTCGCGGTGGCCCGGGCGCAGGCCCGGCCGCATCGGATGGCCCCGGGCGCGTCGATCTTCGGTGCCGACCCGGCGCTGCGGGTGTCGCCCGAGTGGGCGGCCTGGGCCAACGGCACGGCCGTGCGGGAGTTGGACTTCCACGACACCTACCTGGCGGCGGACTACTCCCACCCGGGGGACAACATCCCGCCGTTGCTCGCCGTCGCCCAGCACGTCGGTGCCGGCGGCGCGGACCTGCTGCGCGGTCTGCTGGTCGCCTACGAGGTGCACGTGGCCCTGGTGACCGGGATCTGTCTGCACAAGCACAAGATCGACCACGTGGCGCATCTGAGCGCGGCGACGGCGTGCGGGCTGGGCGCACTGCTGCGTCTGCCCACCGAGGTGGTCTACCAGGCCATCGGTCAGGCGGTGCACACCACCACCGCCACCCGCCAGTCCCGTAAGGGCGAGATCTCCTCGTGGAAGGCGTACGCCCCCGCGTTCGCCGGCAAGGCCGCGATCGAGGCGGTCGACCGCGCGATGCGCGGCGAGGGCGCCCCGGCACCCATCTACGAGGGTGAGGACGGATTCATCGCCTGGCTGCTCGACGGCCCGGACGCCACCTACACCGTGCCGCTACCGGCACCCGGGGATCCGCTGCGTGGCATCCTGCGCACCTACACCAAGGAACACTCCGCCGAGTATCAGGCCCAGGCGCTCATCGACCTCGCCCGCGCGATGCGCGACAAGCTGCCCGGCATCGACACCGCCGCCGGGGCGGACCGAATCGCCTCGATCGTCCTGCACACCAGCCACCACACCCACCACGTGATCGGTTCGGGAGCCAACGACCCGCAGAAGTACGACCCGACCGCGAGCCGGGAGACGCTGGACCACTCCATCCCCTACATCCTGGCCGTGGCGCTGCAGGACGGGGCCTGGCACCACGTCGACTCGTACGACCCGCACCGGGCCGGCCGCCCCGACACCGTCGCCCTCTGGCACAAGATCACCACGGTCGAGGATCCGGAGTGGACCCGCCGCTACCACAGCCCGGATCCGACGCAGAAGGCGTTCGGCGGACGCCTGGAGATCACCCTCACCGACGGCACCGTCCTGGCGGACTCCCTCGCCCTGGCCGACGCCCACCCCGACGGCGCGCGTCCCTTCGACCGCCCGGCCTATGTCCGCAAGTTCCGCACCCTCGCCGAGGGCGTGGTCCCCGCCGACGCCCAGCGGGTGTTCCTCGACGCCGCCGCCCGGCTCGCCGGCCTCACCGGCGCGGAACTGCCGGCGTTGTTCCCCACGGTCGACCACGCGGCGATCGCGCACGCCGACGCCGCCCTACCGGGAGGAATCTTCCGATGAGCTACCTGTACGCGCGCACCAGCGCCACCGCCAAACGCGCGGCGCTGCGCGCAGGCCTGGCCAGCGGCGAACTGCTGCGGCTACCGGGCGCCTTCAACCCGTTGACCGCCCGGATCGTGCAGCAGACCGGATTCGAGGGGGTGTACGTCTCCGGCGGTGCGTTGTCGGCCGCCGCCGGGCTGCCCGACATTGGCCTGACCACCCTGACCGAGGTCGCCAGCTGGGCTGCGGACATCGCCGCCAGCACCGACCTGCCGGCGCTGGTCGACGCCGACACCGGCTTCGGCGAGCCGCTGAACGCGGCCCGCACCGTGCAACGGCTGGAGGACGCCGGACTGGCCGGCTGCCATCTGGAAGACCAGGTCAACCCGAAACGCTGCGGACACCTGGACGGCAAGACACTGATCGCACCGCAGGACATGGTCCGTCGCCTGCGGGCCGCCGTGGCCGCGCGCCGCGACCCCGATTTCCTGATCATGGCCCGCACCGACGCGCGCGCGGTCGAGGGCCTGGACGGTGCGATCGCCCGGGCGAAGGCGTACGCCGACGCCGGAGCGGACGCGATCTTCCCGGAGGCGCTGGCCGACGAGGCGGAGTTCGCCGCCTTCCGGGCCGCCGTCGACATGCCGCTGCTGGCCAACATGACCGAGTTCGGCAAAGGCCCGAGCCTCGACACCGACCAACTCCGCGACCTCGGCTACAACCTCGTCATCTATCCGGTCACCACGCTGCGACTGGCGATGGGCGCGGTCGAGTCCGGTCTGCGTCGACTCGCCGCCGACGGCACCGCCACCGGGCTGCTCGACACGATGATGACCCGTTCCCGGCTCTACGAGGTCATCGACTACGACCAGTACAGCCGCTTCGACACCGATGTCGCCGGTTTCACCCTGCCACCCGACGCCTGACCACCACGCGGGCGCGGCGCGTCCCGACATCCCGGAGGAACGACACCGATGAGCACCGACATCCGCCGTGGCCTGACCGGCGTGGTGGTCGACACCACCGCCATCTCCACCGTGATCAGCGAGACCAACTCGCTGACCTACGGCGGCTACGCCGTGCAGGACCTCGCCGCCTCCCGCAGTTGGGAAGAGGTCGCCCACCTGCTGTGGCACGGCGACCTGCCGCACGCGACCCAACTCGCCGACTTCCGTGCCGCCGAGGCCGCCCAGCGGTCCCTGGACCGCACCGGGCAGGAACTGTTGCGCAAGCTTCCCGAGACCTGCCATCCGATGGACGTGCTGCGCACCGCGGTGTCCTACCTCGGCGCCCAGGACCCGACCGAGGACCTCGCCCACAGCGCGGCCAACCAGGCCAAGGCCCTGTCACTGTTCGCGAAGCTGCCCACCGTCGTCGCCCTGGACCTGCGCCGACGTCGGGGACAGGACCCCATCCCACCGGACCCGACACTCGGCTACGCCGAGAACTTCTTCCACATGTGCTTCGGCGAGGTACCGCCCGCCGACGTGGTCCGCGCCTTCGAGACCACGATGATCCTGTACGCCGAGCACAGCTTCAACGCCTCCACCTTCGCCGCCCGGGTGATCACCTCGACGCTGTCGGACCTGTACAGCGCCGTCACCGGCGCGATCGGCGCGCTCAAGGGCCCGCTGCACGGCGGCGCCAACGAAGCGGTCATGCACATGCTCGTCGCCATCGACGACCCGGACCGGGTGGAATCCTGGCTGGACGACGCTCTCGCCACCAAGCAGAAGATCATGGGATTCGGGCACCGGGTCTACAAGAACGGCGACTCCCGCGTACCGATCATGCAGGACGCCCTGGACAACCTGATCGCCACTCACGCCGACGACCGCATCCGCCGGCTCGCCGAGGTGTACGCCAGGCTCCAGACCGCCATGTTCCAACGCAAGGGCATCCACCCCAACCTCGACTACCCCTCCGCACTGGCGTACCACGTGATGGGTTTCGACACCCCAACCTTCACACCGATCTTCGTGATGAGCCGCATCACCGGCTGGACCGCGCACATCGTCGAGCAACTCACCGCCAACGTGCTCATCCGCCCGCTGAGCGCCTACACCGGCCCGCAGCAGCGCCCCGTGCCGGCCTGACCGGCACCGCAACCACCCAGAAGCCCCGTCCGCCGTCCCACCAGGACCAGGCCGTCCGTTTCCCACCAGGAGACGCCGTGGAACAGCTCACCCACTTCATCGCCGGCAGACGCGTCGCCGGCAGCACCGGCCGATCCGGCGACGTTCTACGACCCCAGCACCGGACAGGTCACCCGGCAGGTGCCGATGGCCTCGGCGGACGAGGTCCACGCGGCGCTCGCCGACGCGGCGGCCGCACAACGGGGCTGGGCCGCCACGAATCCGCAGCGCCGCGCCCGAATCCTGATCCGGTGGTTGGCCCTCATCCACCAGCAGGCCGGTGAACTCGCCACGCTGCTGTCGGCCGAACACGGCAAGACCGTCGCCGACGCACACGGTGACATCCAGCGAGGAGCGGAGGTGGTCGAATTCGCCATCGGCGTACCGCACCTACTCAAAGGCGAGTACACCGATTCCGCCGGCATCGGCATCGACGTGTTCTCGATGCGGCAGCCGCTGGGCGTCGTCGCGGGCATCACTCCGTTCAACTTCCCGGCGATGATCCCGCTGTGGCAGGCCGCCCCCGCGTTGGCCTGCGGCAACGCCTTCGTCCTCAAGCCCAGCGAGCGAACCCCGTCGGTGCCGCTGCGGCTGGCCGAGCTGTTCGCCGCCGCCGGAGGCCCACCTGGCGTGTTCAACGTGGTCAACGGCGACAGCGAGGCCGCCGCGCCGCTGCTGACCGACCCGCGGGTGCAGGCGGTGGGATTCGTCGGCTCGTCAACGGCCGCGCGCCACGTCTACGCCACGGCCACCGCCCACGGCAAACGGGCACAGTGCTTCGGTGGTGCCAAGAACCACGCCGTGGTGATGCCCGATGCCGACCTTGACCAGGTCGTCGACGCCCTGGTCGGGGCCGCGTACGGGTCCGCCGGAGAACGCTGCATGGCGGCCTCCGTGGCGGTACCGGTGGGGGAGCGCACTGCCGACGCGCTCGTGGCCCGCCTCACCGACCGCATCCGGGGGTCGCGCGTCGGTGCCGCACACGATCCGGACGTCGACTTCGGGCCTCTCGTGACCGACGTCGCCCGGCAGCGGGTCAGCGACTACATCGCCACCGGTGTGGCCGAACACGCGACACTCGTCCTCGACAGCCGTGGGCAGACCGCGGATGTGGGCGAGGAAGCCCTGGGTGCAGCCGGCCGAGTCGCAGCGGACGAGGATCTCGGTGCCGTGGCGGTGGGCGTCCGGGATCTGTTCCACGGCCGCGTCCAGGACGGTGATGTGGTCGGAGGTGGTGTTCGACCCGGCCCGGCCCTCGCGCAGCAGCCCCGACAACGCCTCACGGGTGTTGCCGGAAGGCACCTTTCATTCAAGATCCGCTATGTGGACCCGCCCTTAATGAAGGGTCGAGGCTAATTCGAACGCCTTCAGTTAGCAGTACTTTTGTCTTTTGATGCGTACGACAGGGACATTCAGTCATACCGAGCCGGGCGACCGAGCAGTCCCCGGCTGGGGACGATCAAAAGGTAACGGGACTCAGGTGGTAGCTCCGCCGTCACTGCGGATGGGCGGGTGCCTGCATGGCGCGGTCCAGGATCTTCGCAAGTGGTTGCGGCTGACTGCTCGCGGTCCACGCGGTCAGCGCCGCTTCGACGCAGCCTAGGGCGGCGGCGATCACCGCGTTGGCACGCGGGTCGGAATCGTCGGCGGGGTCGGCTCCGAGGCGACGCGCGATCTCAGGCCGGAGCAGTACCTGCCACCGGGCGTTCTTCTCTCGATGTCGGGCGGCCAACGATGGTGTGTTCACGATCAGGCGAGTGAGGCGTCGGGTGCGCTCGTCGTGGGCTTCGTATTGCTCGATCAGCGCGTCGAGGGCGCGCCGCATGGCGGCCCAGGGTGCTTCGTCGGCTGGTCGGAGGGTCAGCGCGTCGCGCAGGCGCTCGCCGGCGTCGATGGACTCACCGAAGAGCGCCTCCTCCTTTGAGGGGAAGTACCGGAAAAAGGTGCTGCGGGAGATCTCGGCGGCCGCGCAGATGTCGTCCACCGTCGTCTCCTCGTAGCCGCGTTCGAGGACCAGGTTCTGCACGACGGTCGCCACTTCGGCACGCATGGCCTGACGCGCTCGTGCCCGGACGCCGCGCACAACCGGGTTCGGATCCATGCCACTACGGTACTACAAAGCAGAAGTGGTACCGTGTCCCACAAGTGCGATCGAGTCCCTCGGAGGAAAGCGATGAACGGTAACAAGGTGGTCGTCATCACGGGCGCAAGCGACGGCATCGGGGCAGCCGCAGCCCGGCGGCTACGAGGAAACGGGCATACGGTCGTGGTCGTCGGCCGCTCGGCCGAGAAGACCCGCGCCATAGCCACAGAGCTCAAAGTCGACAGCTATGTCGCGGACTTCACCCGCCTCGACGACGTCGAGCGCCTCGCCGGCCAACTCCGTGCCGCGTACCCACGGATCGACGTGCTCGCCAACAACGCCGGTGGAGTGTTCGGCGCGCGGACCAAGACCGTGGATGGCTTCGAGAAGACGTTCCAGGTCAACCATCTCGCGCCGTTCCTGCTCACACGGCGACTGCTGGACACGCTCACCACGTCACGGGCATCGGTGCTGCAAACCTCCAGCACGGTACGGTTCGCCAAGAAGATCGACCTGGACGACCTCGACCACGATCGCAACTACGACCCGGTGCGCGCGTACGGCGCGGCGAAGCTGGAGAACATCCTCTTCACGACCGAACTCCACCGGCGCCACCACGCCAGCGGAATCTCGACGGCCTCCTTCTACCCGGGCAACGTCGTCACGAACTTCGCCTCCGATACCACCAGCCCCGTCATGCGTCTCGTCCGCTTCCTCGCCACCAAGCCGCTGCTGCCGCGCCTCATGCGGCTGTCCACGCCCGACCAGGGCGCAGACCAGATCGTGTGGCTCACCGAAGGCGCCCCCGGGACGGACTGGCAGTCGGGTGCCTACTACTACAAGCGCAGGGCCGTCGCGCCCCGGAACCCGCAGGCACTCAACGGTGATCTCGCCCGCGAACTGTGGCGACGCTCCGAAGAGCTACTCGCGGGACGGCTTACCGACGCGACATGACGAACTCGGCGGGTGCGCTACGCGCGGATTCGCGGAGACGGTAGGCGGGCGTGGTGATCGCGCCGCCGCCGTCATGTCCGGTTCCGTCACCGGTAGGTGATAATGGTTGGAGGTCCACCCGACAGGCGGATCATGCATCGTGCTGACGTCGAGCTTCCGGGTCGAGGCTGCGGCCGAGAGAGGATCTACCATGATCGGTGAGGCTGGCCTGCCGTTCGTGCGGTCTACTGGGGCGTATCCGGGTCCGACGTCGTCGATAGCCACGATTCTGCTCATCGAGGACGATCCCGGTGACGCGCTACTCACCCGAGAGTTGCTGGCGGACAGCGGAATCAGCGCCCGGTTCACGCAGGCCAGCAGCCTGACAGAGGCCTCGACCACATTCACGACGCCGACCTGTGTGCTGCTCGACCTGCACTTGCCCGACCGTCAAGGGATGGAGGCGCTCCGAGAGGCGCTGCAGCGGTGGCCGGACGCGGCCGTGGTGGTGCTCACCGGTCTGAACGACGCCGCCATGGGCACAGCGGCCGTCGCCGCCGGGGCACAGGACTACCTCGTCAAAGGCCATATCGACGCAGGCCTGCTGGGCCGTACGATCGAGTACGCCATCCAGCGTCGACGCGCCGTGGTGACGGAGCGACAGCTGCGAGACAGCCGAATGCAGGCCAGCGAGAATACTCGGCTGCAGCGTGGCCTGCTGCCGACGCCGCTGATCGCCGATCCCGCGCTGACGGTCGTCAGCAGAATCGTACCCGGGCGAGGGCAGTCGCTACTCGGCGGTGACTTCTTTGATCTCGTGCAGGATGAAGACCACACGATTCACGCGGTCATCGGTGACGTCTGCGGCAACGGCCCGGATGAGGCCGCGATCGGCGTCGGCCTGCGTGTCGGGTGGCGCACCCTCACCCTGGCCGGTGTGGACAAGTCGTCCCGGATGCGGCTGCTGGAACAGGTGCTGGTCGCCGAGCGGCCACACGAGGCGATGTTCGCCACCGCCTGCACGATGCGCGTCGCTCCTGACCGGTCGACGGCGGTGATCGTCAGCGCCGGTCACCCTCCGCCCTTGATGATCACCCCCGGCCGCGCTCACCCCATGCCGATCCGACATCACCTCGGGCTGGGCATGTTTCCCGGACAGGGCCGCTGGCAGGAGTCGGTCATCACGATGCCGGCCGGCGCGGGTCTGCTCCTGTACACCGACGGCGTCTATGAAGGGTTCAGCCAGGACGGCACCCGCCTCGGTGAGCGACGCTTCATCGAAGTCGCCAGCAGGCTGAGTACCATTACCGAACCGGAAGACTTCCTCACCGCTCTGCTCGCCGAGGTCCAACGCGGCGGAGACGGCCGGCACACCGATGACACCGCCCTGCTCTATCTGGCCTGGCCGTCACCATCAATCACCGATCGGGCGTGAGGATCCCACGTGCCCGCGATGCCGGTCGAGGTGGTGGACACCGTCGGCGCGGGAGACGCTTTCTGTGCCGGGCTGGTCGATGCTCTGGTGTCCGGCCTGGACCTGGCGAGGGCGGCGCGGGCCGCCACCGTGTCGGCGGCCGCTGCGGTGACCACGACCGGCGCGCAGAGCCGTGTGCTGAGTACCGGTCCCTGATTCCTCCGGGCGACCCGAACCTGGTCAGTCGATGCCGTGTGATTGGGTGACCGCCGGTGTCGACCCGGACTTTGGCCGGTGGCCGAGTGCCCGGGACAGGTTGGCCGCGCTCTGGCGGACCGTGTCGCCGAAGCCGGCTGCGGCTTCGTCGGTGATCCGGGCTGCCGGACCGCAGACGCTCATCGAGCCGATCACGCGGTGGTTCCCGAAGACCGCTGCGGCTACCGAGGCTGCCCAGGGGTCGCGTTCACCGCGACTTACCGCGTAGCCTACTTCATGTATGCGTTTGAGTTCGGTGCGTAGTTGCCCGGTGTCGGCGATCGTGGCCGGCGTGAGCGTGACCAGCTCGACCGCGCGTAGGTAGCTGTCGAGTTCCGCTGGTGGCAGCGCGGCGAGGATGCTCCGGCCGGACGCGCCGGCGTACAGCGGGTAACGCCGCCCGATCTCGACCGACATCCGGATGTCCTGGGGGCCTTCGACCTGCTCGATGTAGATCCGTTCGTTGCCGATCATGAGGCTCAGGGTGGCTGATTCGCCGGTCAGCCGGGCG
Source organism: Solwaraspora sp. WMMD406 (assembly GCF_029626025.1). Taxonomy (NCBI): domain Bacteria; kingdom Bacillati; phylum Actinomycetota; class Actinomycetes; order Micromonosporales; family Micromonosporaceae; genus Solwaraspora; species Solwaraspora sp. WMMD406. The sequence continues at coordinate 49,027 of NZ_JARUBF010000001.1, read as the reverse complement.
AGCTCCTGCAGGTAGGGCAGGGCGGAGGTGCGTACGTCGGGAACGCCCAGCGCGGCCATCGCCAAGGCGGTGGCTCGGCTGCCCAGCCGGTACCGCGACGAGTCGGCGGCGCGCTCGACCAAGCCGACCTCGATCAGCGCCGCCAGCGTACGGTGGACGGCGCTCTTGGGGATGTCGAGGTGGCGCGCGATCTCGGAGACGCCTAGCGTGGTGCCGATGCCTTCGGTGAAGGCAAGTAGCACGGCGCTGAGCCGCTGCGCCTGTGAGGCGGGCGGGGGAGTCATACGCAAGAAAGTAACATGTGGTCGATCCGGTCAGCGGTGCTCGACGGCAGGGTGCTGGTCCCACCAGATCTCGGCGATCTCGCGCCGACTGGCGAACCATCCGCCGCCCTTGGTCAGGACGTGGTCGATGAAATCGCGCAGGGCCGAGGCCCGCGAGGGCTGTCCGATCAGTCGCGGGTGCACACCGATCGACATCATGCGTGGCGTACGGTCTGCCTCCTCCCACAGATAGTCGAAGCCTCGCCGGCATTCGTCCAGGAAGTCGCTGGCAGCGGTGAGTTGACCGTAGGTGTGCCGGCTGTCGTTGAATGTCAGGGAGTAGGGGACCACGAGGAACGGGGTTTTCCCGACGTACACGAAGTAGGGCAGGTCGTCGTTGTAGGCGTTTGAGTCGTAGCGGAACCCGCCCTCCTCGACGAGCAGCCGACGGGTGTCCACACTGGGCATCCAACGCGAGTACCAGCCGACCGGCCGTTGACCGCAGGTGGCCTCGATCGATCGGACCGCGCGCTTGATCGCTTCCCGCTGGGCGTCAACGTCAAGGGTCCATTCTTCGGCCCACCGCCATCCGTGCGCGCATACCTCGTGTCCGCCTTCTCGCAGCGTCCCGCAGACCTCTGGGTTGGCTTCCAGCGCCTCGGCGGCGGCGAAGAAGGTGCTGGTGACCTTGTACCGGTCGAACAGCCGTAGCAGGCGGTGCACGCCGACCCTGCTTCCGTATTCGTAGACCGACTCGGTGGCCAGGTCACGGTAGGGGCCGTCGACGCGCCGTGGCACTTCGCCCAGTCCTTCGTTCGTTCCGTCGCGTTCGAACGACCGTTCGCTGCCCTCCTCGTAGTTGACGACGATGCTGACCGCGACCCGGGCGTCACCCGGCCAGCGTACGACCGGTGGGCGGCGGCCGTAGCCGATCAGGTCGCGGACGGGCGTGCTCACGTCGTCTCGCCGGCTGCCGGCGCCGGCAGCGCGGCCATCACGTCGCGCGCCGGCATCACGTCGGCGAACTGCCTGTCGACGTCGAACAACGCTATCCGGTGTGAGATGTCGATCCGATCGAACACGCAGTCCTCGACGACGATCGTGCGGAAGTTGTAGGAGGCGCTGTCGATCGTCGTGGCCCGGACGCAGTTGCTGGTCGCGCCGCCGGTCACGATGACCGTGTCGATTCCGCGGTCGATCAGCAGATTCAGCAGCGGGGTGCCATGGAAGGCGCTCGGCTTCTTCTTGACCAGAACGAGGTCACCGGATTCGGGCGCGACGGCGTCGTGGATTTGGGCGCCCTCGCTGCCTTCCAGCGCCCAGCCCTGGGTGGTCAGGATGTCACGCTTGCGCCCGTAGACGCCGATGTCGCTGCCGCCGGGAGCAACAGTCCACTGAGTATAGATGACGGGAACGCCGACAGACCGGGCGTGGTCGATCAGGCCGCGCAGCGTGGGCAGCGCGGCGGCGGCCGATGGGCACGCCGAGGGATACTCGTGGGTGGAGCCGGGCGGCGGGCCGACCATGTAGTTCTGCGCGTCGATCACGAGGAGGGCCGGTCGGGGTCCGATGCCGACCCGGCGGCCGAACGCTGAGCGGCGGATGGTCTGTCGGTCGATGTCGGTGACGAGGTCGTCCCATGGTCGCCGGCCGTCGCCGATGACTCCGTCGGTTTCCGCTGCCGGGGCCGGGGTACGGCGGCCCGCTGTCAGATCGGCCAGCACGCTGGTGGTGTCGGCGCCCACCTCGACCCGGCCGGTGTGTCGGACGCGGCCCGGCGTCGCGCTGAGTTTGGCGATGATTCCGGTGGTGGTGATGGTTCCGAGGTCGTCGTCGGGCAGGTCGATGATGCTTTCCCGAGCCCGCACGTGCGGGTCGACGGCGAGTGACTCCGCGTCGTTGACCGGTGCGATCGGTGCTTCGACGGCCTCGAACGCGGCCAGGACGTCGGCTTGGGTGTTGCGGGCGATCCAGTCTGCGACGATCCTGTCGAGTTCATCGGCGTTCGCCCGCCGGGCGGGCGGACTGCTGAACCGGGGGTCGTCGGCCAGCTCGGGCCGGCCGACCGCGGTCATGATCCGGTTGGCGATCTGCTGGGTGCCGCCGGACAGCGCGACCCACCGGTCGTCTGCCGTGCGGTAGGCGTTGCGGGGGGAGGTGCGGTTGGACCGGTTGCCCTGCCGTTGTTGCACCACGCCGGTCTGGGTGAACTCGGTGACCTGCGGGCCGAGGATCGACAGCAGCGGCTCGTAGAGGCTGAGGTCGATCATCTGCCCGCGTCCGTCGCGGGACGTGTCCCGCCAGTGGAGTGCGACCATCGTCGCGTACGCGCCGGTGAGCGCGGCGACCCCGTCGGCCAGGCCGAACGGTGGCAGGGTGGGGGGTCCGTCGGGCTCACCGGTGATAGCGGCGAAGCCGGCGAACGCCTCGGCGAGCGTGCCGAACCCGGGGTGGTTCCGGTACGGACCGGTCTGGCCGAAACCGGTGACCCGCACCATCACCAGGCCGGGGTTTTCCGCCGCGAGGTCGGAGTAGCCCAGTCCCCATTGCTCCAGCCGGCCTGGTCGGAAGTTCTCGATCACCACGTCGGCCCACTCGACAGCCAGCCGTCGCGCGAGGAGCCGGTCGGACTCGTCGTGCAGATCTAGGCAAATCAGGCGCTTGTTGCGGGAAATCGTCTTCCACCACAGCGGAACGCTGCCCTTGGCCAGGCCCCAGCGTCGGGCGTCGTCGCCTCGTGGGTGTTCGACCTTGATGACGTCGGCGCCGAAGTCGCCGAGCAGGGTGGCGATGTAGGGGCCGGCGTACAGAGAGGACAGGTCGAGCACCCGGATCGAGGCGAGCGCCGCATCTTCGGTCATGACTTCTTACCCCCGGCTTCCTGCAGTAGCTGGCGGGCACGTTCGACCACAGGAACGTCGACTAGTTCGCCGTCGACGTTCGCGTTACCCAGACCGAGTCGCCGTGCTTGTTCCGCCGCGTCCAGGATCCGTCGTGCCTTGTCGAGCTCGGCCGGGTCCCGGTCGAACACGGATCGCACGACAGGCACCTGATCGGGGTGGATGGTGTGCTTGCCGACGAAACCCATCGATCTGGCGATCTCGGCCTCGGCGCGTAGGGTGTCCAGGTCGTGGAACGCGGGGTAGACACCGTCGTGTGGCGGAGCCAGCCCCAGCCGGCGGCTGTGCAGGACCAGTTCGGCCTTGGCGACCAGCAGAGTGTGGCCCTGTACGCCGCCGGGTGGTGGGAACGGTAGTCCGAGCTCGAGGGAGAGGTCGCCCGCGCCGAAGCTGAGCCCGTGCACCCGTGCCGGCAGGTCGGTCGCCGTCCGTACGCTGTGCCAGCCGCCGACCGTTTCGATCAAACCCATCAGCGCGACGGAGCCGGCGGTCAGCCCCGCCGCGCTCTCCCGCTGCTGAGCGTGCGACGCGACGGCCCGCAGCGAGTCTGCAGTGGCCTTGGGTACGACCAGACCGCAAACCTCAGCCCGTATACATGTGTCTAGGTCGGCGGTGTACGCGTCCGTGCCGGGGGCGTTGATCCGGACCCAGATCTGGCCTCGTCGGTCACCGGAGTCGGCCGGGTCGATGTTGTCGAGCATCCGCCCGAGCGCGATGCGTGCGTCTTCCTTGGCCTCGGCGGCGACGGCGTCCTCAAGATCGACGATGATCGTCGTCGTGGCCAGTAGTTGCGGCACCTTGTCGAGCTTACGGGCGTCACCCGCCGGTACGTAGAGCATGGCTTCGAGGTCACGCACGGTCCGGTCCTCCCCTTTCGCGAACGGCCCGGCGTCAGCGGCCGAGCAGTTCCTTGATCCGCGGCCGGTCGGCGTAAGGGCTCTCGTCGCCGTAGTCGTGGACGATGTAGGGCGAGCTCTTCTGGTGGGTGAAGCGCAGCGTGAAGAACCAGGAGCCGAGCATTTCGCGTGGCTGGAACTGCAGTACCTCGTCGTTCTCGGCATCGAAGAACTGGACCCAGCCGTCGCCCTGCCACACCGGTCCCATCTCGACGTCGTCGCCGTAGTGCGCGACGAGGTCGTTGGCCAGCGGGCGGCCCTTGACCGAGTCCCAGATGTAGCGGTGGCCCAGGAAGTGGGGGCAGGACCCCTGGACCCACTTGAACGGCGTGTCCTCGGGCCGGATGACCTCTTTGAGGTCGCCGTACAGGCGGTGCACCAAGCCCATGTTCTCGACGCTGGCGCAGATCCGGGCGCCGGCGTGAGCCTCGTTGTAGGTCGGGTGGAACGAGTGGAAGCTCGTCATTTGTACTTTTGCCCACTTGTGCGGCATTCCGACGAGTCTGCCGGTGTAGCCCAGCCAGTCCCGGTTGCCCCACGAGAAGGGCACGAAGTAGAACTCCTGGCCGCGGTAGGAGCAGGGAATCCAGAAGAAGGACTCGGTCTGGTTGAGTCGTTCGAAGCTGATGAACTCGGTCGCGTTGCGGCTGGTGTAGCCCCAGCGCTGGACGGCCTTGATGTACATGGTCCCGGAGCCGTCGAGTTCCAGTGGCTCAGGCACGTAGGCCCGGACCGCGTCGGGGTCGGCTTTGAAGCCGACGATCAGCACGTCGTCGGAGAGCACCAGGTCGGGCTCGGTGTTGAGGTCCATGAGGCTGGCCCGGCCGGTCGGGGACTGCGGCCACATCACGCCGACCTTGTTGCCGTGCATGGCCTTGGGGTTGCTCGTCTGCGTCATGTGAAGGCCTTCCTGGGAGAGCGCGTCGTGATCGCTAGCCTCGCCGGAACATTCCGCTCTGTCAAACGTTCTACCCTGGTGTTTCAGCTCACGGAACGTTTTTCGTTGACGCTGCTATGCCGCAGGGCTAGGGTTCCGGTCATGTCGCCCGCCTTCGTGCTCCGGATTGATCGTTGATGACCGATGTGATGGCGTTGCTGTCCGCTCCGCTGGAGGCGGGTGGTCTGGCGTTACGTAACCGGGTCGTGGTGCCGGCCCACACAACGAACTTCGCGCGGGACAACCTCGCTACCGAGCGTCTCGTGGCCTACCACGCGGAGCGTGCCCGGGGCGGCGCCGGCTTGATCATCACGGAGGCGATCCGGGTACATCCGACCAGCGCCGGGCGGTCCACCACGCTCGGAGCGTTCGGCGACGACTGCGTGGACCCGCTACGCGGGCTCACCGACGCGGTGCACGCGCACGGCGCGGCCATCGTCGCACAACTGGTGCACACCGGGCGGCAGGCGCCGGGGGACGGGGGTCGGGTGGTCGCCTGGGCTCCGTCGGCCATCTCTTGGACCCCCGGAGCGCACGTTCCGCATGCCATGAACGCGGCGGAGATCGCCGTCGTCGTCCGGGCGTTCGCCGCCGCGGCACGACGGATGCGCCGGGCCGGCTTCGACGGAGTCGAGGTGCACGCCGGTCACGGCCACCTCATCCACCAGTTCCTGTCCCCGGTCAGCAACGTCCGGACCGACGGCTACGGTCGGGACGCGACGGGCCGGGCGCGCCTGCTGCGTGAGGTCCTGTCCGCCGTGTCCGAAAGTGCCGACGGCCTGCCGGTCGGGCTGCGGATCAGCGCGGACGAGTTCCTGCCGGGCGGTCTCACCCCGGCCGACATGGTCGAGATCGTCAGCGGCGTGCAGCGGGAGTTCCCGCTGGCCTTTCTCGATGTCAGTCACTCCGCATACCACGGCAGTTACACGCTGGCTACGCAGATCGCCGACATGACGTTCCCGCACGCGCCGTTCCGCCGGTTCCCCGCGATGTTCCGCCGCGCGGTGCCCGGCCTGCCGGTGATCGCCGTGTGCCGGCTGGACAGTCTGCCCGAGGCGGCCACCCTGATCGCCGACGGTAGCGCCGACCTTGTCGGCCTGGCCCGAGCCCACATCGCCGATCCGCACCTGTTTGACAAGGCGCGGGCCGGCCGTCAACACACGGTGCGCTCATGTGTGGCCTGCAACCAGGGCTGCCTCGGCCGCATCGAGGCCGGCCTCGACATGGCCTGTGTGGTGAACCCCCGCGCGGGTCGCGAGTGGCTGCCGGTCCCGGGGCCCGGCCCGTCGCGGTCGGTCCTCGTCGTCGGCGGCGGTCCGGCCGGTCTGTCGGCGGCGATCGAGTCCGCTCGCCGCGGGCACACGGTGACGTTGGTCGAAGCCGGTCCGGCTCTCGGCGGTCAGGTGGCCCGGCTGCGTGGCCTGGCCGCGCGTCGGCGGTTCGGCCTGCTGGTCGACGAGTTGGAACGCGACGCGCGGGCGGCTGGCGTACGGGTGCGGCTCGACACGCCGGCGACCGCGGACAGCCTGGCGGGCATGGACCCGGACGCGGTCGTGGTGGCCACCGGCTCGCGCCCGGTGCGTCGCCCGTTGGTCACCGGCCTGCCGCTACTGGACCTGTGGGACGCGGTGACCGCGTTGCGCGACGCCCGCGATGGCGCCGGCCGCGAGGTGCTGATCTTCGACGACCACGGCGACTGGGCCGGCAGCGCCGTCGCCGAGCAGTACGCCCGGCAAGGCTGGCGGGTCCGGCTGGTGTCGCCGACGGCATCCTTCGCAGGGCGGATCACGACCTACTCGCGGCTGGCTCTGGTACGGCGGCTCGGGCTGCTGCGGGTCAAGGTGCACCCGCTGCGCCGGCTGGAACCGGAACCCGCACCGGACGGATCGCTGCGACTGGTCGATGTCATCACCGGAGAAGTGGAGAAGCTCGCCGGCGTCCACAGCGTTGTGGACGCCGGTGCCGCGCGAGCCGACGACGGGCTTGTGCCGGCGTTGCACGAACGACTCGGACCCGACCGGGTGCACCTGGTGGGCGACGCGGTCGCGCCGCGTTCGGTGCTCGAAGCCGTGTACGAGGGACACCTCTGTGGCATGGGGCTCGCGGCGGGTCCAGGACCGAGGAGGATGTGATGATCGATATTGAGAAGGGGCTCACGCTCGACGAGCGTGCCTCCGTCGATTTCGTCCTGCAACTGCGCAAACAGTGGGCCGGCACTGTGTATCCGGCACTCGTGGAGGAGTTCGGCGATCCGGCCGGGTCGTTGCCCGAGGCCACCCGCCGCCTGCACGAGCTCCCCCTTTACCCGTGGTTCAGCCATCTGGAGCGGACCCAGCAGAAGATGCTGTGGCGTACCGCCGGGGACACGGTGCTGCGCCGGGCCGACGAGCTGGTCGCTCAGGCGGGGGAGTCCAGCGGGCAGCGGGGATCGCTGGAGATCGGCGCCGATTTCGTCCTACCCGACTGGTACACCGCATACGACATCCACGTCCAGCCAGGCGGCTACTCCTCCCATGACCTGTCCGCCTACGTCTACGAGCTGGGCGCGCGCATCGTCATGTTGCGTGACAACGACGGCTACAAGTTCCATCGGCTGTTCGTGGAGACCGCGCTGCCGGACCAACCGCACGCGAGCCGTATCGTCGACGTCGGCTGCGGGTTCGGCAAGAGCACCCGGCCGTTGGCCCGGCGCTACCCTAACGCCGAGGTGATCGGGCTCGACCTGTCGGCCCCCGGCCTGCGGCTGGCCCACCGTGAGGCGGAGGACGAGGGCCTGGCGATCCACTACCGGCAGCGCGACGCGGTCGACACCGGAATCGAGCCGGGTTCCTGTGACGTGGTGACCGGCACCATGGTACTGCACGAGATGCCGGCCGACGTGATCGAACAGACTCTCGCCGAGGCGGCACAGCTGCTCAAGCCCGGCGGCCGCCTCGGCTTCCTGGAGTTCGCCCTGACCGGCGACGCGTTGCGCGACGCGACAGTGGTCGAGCACGCCGAACGCAACAACGAGCCCTACTTCCACGACCTGTTCCGCACCGACGCGGTGCGGATCTGCCGCCAGAACGGTCTGGTCGACGTGGCCTGGGTGCCCTTCGACGAGCGCGCCGCCGGGATCGCTCCGCAGGGATGGGGTGATCGCCGGGAGTGGCACTTCCCGTGGGCCGTGCTCACGGCGGCGAAGCCGATCGAGACGCAGGAGGTGACACCATGACGGCCGAATACGCCTACTTCACCGACCCGCAGGTCGGAAAGCTGCTCGACCTCGTGCTGCAGCTGGCGACCGAGTTGCACGTGACCGATCACCGGCTGCGGGTGCTGGAGGCGGCGCTCGCCCGGCAGGGACATCTCGCGGTCGACGCCGTCGACACGTACGAGCCTGACGAGCGTGAGCGGGCGGAACTCGACCTGCGCCGCGACGGCTATCTCGGCCGGCTCATGCGGATCATCGCCGAGGCAGGTCCGGCCGAGCACCCGCTGCGCACCGAATGGGAGCAACGGCTGCAGGGCAAGACGACATGACGGCACCGACCGAGCCCGCGGTCGATCCGAGCGCGGCGCTCGACGCGGTCGACCGCCACCTCGACGAGTTCGTTGACCGGCTGCGGGACCTGTGCCGGCTCCGCAGCCGGCGCCAGGAGCCCGCCGGTATGGCAGCGGCGGCCCAGTTCGTCGCCGAAGAGTTGCGACAGTGGGGCGGCACCGCCGACATCGTCGAGTGGGAAAATTCCTACCCCTACGTCCTCGGCGAGATCGATGGTGGCCCGCGGCGGCTGCTGCACTTTCTCCACTACGACGTGGAGATCGAACCGACCGGTGACGAGAGTGCGTGGACCAGTCCTCCGTACGCGGCTGAGATCCGCCAGGGTCGGCTGTTCGCCCGTGGCGTGGCCGACGACAAGGGCGCGCTGATGTCGAGGATCCACGCGGTGGCGGCGTGGCGTCTCGCCGGGCTGACCCCGCCGGTGACGAGCATCTTCCTGATCGAGGGCAAGCGCCGGCTGGACAGTCCCGGTCTGCCGTCGTTCGTTCGCCGGCACGCCGACCGGCTCGCCAGCGACGGCACCCTGTGGGAGAACTCGTGGTCGGACGCCCTCGGACGGCCACTGCTCAAGCTCGGTGAGAAGGGCCTGCTCTACCTGACCCTGTCGGTACGCACCTTGAATCGGGACCTGACCAGCCAGAACGCGGCTCTGCTGCCGTCGGCGTCACATCGACTCGTCGCGGCCCTGGCCAGCCTGCACCATCCGGACGGCCGGGTCCGGGTCCCAGGCTTCTACACCGACGTGCGCCCGGTGACAGCGCAGGAGCGGCAGCTGCTCGACCAGATCGAGTTCGACGGTGAGTTCCTGCGTCGCAGGTCGGGCGTGACCGGGTTCGTCGGTGGTGTCGACGACCGCGAGGCGACATCGGTCGTGCGCACCGTGCCGACGCTGACCATCGCCGGCGTCGAGACCGGCGACAACCGTCCCGACGTGACGCTCGGCCTGCCGTCGCAGGCGACCGCGAAGGTCGAGATCCGGCTGGTGGCCGGTCAGCGGCCGGAGCGGATTCTGCGGTCGGTCGAGGAGCACCTGCGGGAGCAGGGGTTCGCCGATGTGCGGGTGGAGGTGGTGGCGAGCAACGCGCCCAACGCCACCGACCACCGGGACCCGTTCGTGGCGCTCGTCGCCGACGCGGCGCGCCGTGCGTACGGCCACGAACCGGTCATCGAGCCCTACACCACCTGGGTCGGCAATCAGGCCGCGCTCGGCGACCGGCCGATCGTCGGCATCGGTGTCTCCCGCGCTGACTCGGGGTTCGACGGGCCGGACGAGAACGTACGGATCGACGACTACCGGTCGGGCATCCGTCATGTCGTGGAGATCATGGCAGCCATGGCGGACGGCGGGGCGCGACGACCGACCGACGACGAAGGAGCTCTGCGGTGACCACACCCGACCTGGACCTGCTGATTCGAGACGTCGACGTGGTGCGGGCCGGGGTCGACACGCCGACCCGTGCCGACATCGGCGTACGCGCCGGACGGTTCGCGGAGATCGCGCCCGGCATCGACCCGGCCCGTGCGGCGGCCCTGCTGGACGGCGGTGGGCGGCTCGCGTTTCCCGGCGTCGTTGACGCGCACCAGCACTGGGGGATCTACAACCCGCTGGCAGAGGACGCGGCGAGTGAGAGCCGGGCCAGCGCGCTCGGCGGAGTGACGACCGCGCTCAACTACATCCGGACCGGCCAGTACTACCTCAACCGCGGCGGCCCGTACGCGGACTTCTTCCCCGAGGTGCTCGAACGTACCAACGGCCGGTCTGTGATCGACTTCGGCTTCCACCTGGCGCCGATGACGGCCGAGCACATCGACGAGATCCCGATGCTGATCGACCGGCACGGGGTCACGTCGTTCAAGATCTTCATGTTCTACGGCAGTCACGGGCTGCACGGCCGGTCGACCGACCAGAGCGGTTTCCTGATGATCCCGCCGGACCAGTCCTACGACTACGCGCATTTCGAGTTCGTGATGCGGGCCGTTCAGGCAGCTCGCGAGCAACGACCGGACCGGGCCGACAGCATCTCGCTGTCGCTGCACTGCGAGACACCGGAAATCATGCGGGCCTACACCAAACTCGTCGAGCAGGACCCACAGTTGACCGGTCTGGCCGCCTACCATGCCTCCCGCCCGCCGCATTCGGAGGGTCTCGCGGTGACGATCGCGGCGTTCCTCGCCGATGAGACCAGCCTGGCCACGGTCAACCTCCTGCACCTGTCGTCCGGCAAGGCGGTCACCGCCGCCCTGCGGATGGCCCGGACGTTCCCGCACATCGACTTTCGCCGCGAGGTCACGATCGGACATCTCCTGACCGATGTGGAGTCGGCCCGGGACAACGGCGGGAAGGTGAACCCGCCGGTGCGGCCCAGGGCCGATGTCGAGGCGTTGTGGGAGCACGTCGTCGCCGGAGAGGTCGACTGGGTGGTCAGCGATTACGCGTGCTGCCGCAGCGAGTACAAGTTCGGTGCCGACCCGGGTGACGTCTTCGCCGCCCGGTCCGGGTTCGGCGGCGCGGAGTACCTGCTGACCGGGCTGCTGACCGAGGGCGGTAAGCGGGGGCTGAGCCCCGGGCGCATCGCCGACCTGACCGCGGGCGCGCCGGCCCGCCGGTTCGGCCTGCTCACCAAGGGCGACATCGCGGTCGGCCTCGACGCCGACCTGTGTCTCGTCGACCCGAATGACACCTGGACGGTACGGGCGGCCGACTCACCGTCGACCCAGGAGTACTCGCCGTTCGAGGGGGTCGAGATGACCGCCCGGGTGACCGACACGTTCGTCCGTGGCGTGCCGGTCGTGTCAGCAGGTGCCGTGACCACCGGACCAGCCACCGGCCGCTACATCTCCCGATCCGGTGGCGAGGGAACAGGCAGCGAGGGGTAGGGCCATGATCGATCCCGTTTACACCGCACGGGTGACCGCGACCGGGGGCCGGGGCGGGCGGGTGCGCTCGGCCGACGGCGTGCTCGATATCGCGCTCGTCCGCCCTCCGGGGCTCGGCGGCTCGGGGGTCGACGGCGACGGCACCAACCCCGAGCAGCTGTTCGCGGCCGGATACTCGGCCTGCTTCCACTCCGCCCTGACGGTCGTGGCCAGGGCCGCGCGGATCGGCGTCGCCGAATCGTCGGTCACGGCGGACGTGACCATCGGCAAGCATCCTGACGGCGGCTACGGCCTGGCTGTGACGCTGGACGTGCGCCTGCCGGGAGCGCCGCCGGACGTGGCGCAGCGGCTGGTCCGGCAGGCGCACGCGCTGTGCCCCTATTCCCGGGCGACCCGCGGCAACATCGTGGTGACGATCGTGGTCAACGGGGGGTGACGTCGGCGCGGCCGACGTCACGCATGAGGCCCGGGATCGTCGAATCGTCTTCGCCCAGTCGGGCGACAACGGCGATGACCCGGTCCCGGGCCTCTGGGTCGAGCCGGCCGACCACGTTGTCGCGAAACTTGCGGTGCAGCTCGTCAGGGCTCAGCCGGCGTTGGGGACCACCCCGGGTGTACATCACCCGCTCGACGAGCTCTCGGCCGTCCACCGTACGGACCCGTACCGCCGCCGGGAACTGGTGCGGGAAGACGCGGGTGCACTCCGGGTCCTCGACGACCGTCACCTTGGCCATGATGTCCCGCCGGAGCGGGTCCTGGGCCCGGGCGTCGGTGAAGTCGGCGCGGGCGGCCCCCAGTCCACCCCCGCCTAGCAGGCCGACCGTGACCGCGTAGGGCCCGCTGAACTGGGCCTGGTATCCGGTCTTCGGCGTCCGTTTGACCTCGATCGGTTCGCCGATCGTCCGGATGACCGGCCCCGGAGCCAGCACGGTGATCTCGGCGGCGTCGGCGGGACGCAACCCGGCCCGGCGCAACGCGTCGGCAGCGTCGATCACCGCGTGGAGGAAGTGGTTGGCCGGGTAGGGCTTGACGAACAGATCACGGGTGAGCCATTCGCGGCCCAGCCCGTCAATCACCGCCTCCGGGCGCGAGTCGTCGCGGAGGAACGCCTGGAGCAAACCGAATCGACCCTCGATGACTGTCGGCGGGCCGGTGAAACCGGCCAGGCTCAGCTCGGCGGCCCGCACGGCCGACTGGGCGGCCCAACCGCAGTGGATGCGCTTCACCGTACCGCCGGCGCGGTTGGCCTCGATGACGCCCGAGGCCATCGAGGCGGCCAGACCGACCGCTGCGGCGATCCCCCCCGGATCGAGGTCGGCCAGCACCGCCGCGGCGACTGCTCCGCCGACAGTCCCGCAGATGGACGTGGCGTGCTGTCCGTGTCGGAAATACACCGAGTCGCCGCTGGCCGGATCGTATCCGGCCATGCCCAGCCGGATGCAGGTCTCGATGCCGGCAGCGAACGCGGCCATGGCCTTCGCGTCGTCGGCCCCGAAGCGCTCCGCGGCGGCCAGGACGGTCGGTACGAGGGTGGCACTGGGGTGCAGTACCGATGGAAGGTGGGTGTCGTCGTAGTCGAGCGAGTGCGCCAGCACGCCGTTGGCGAACGCGGCGTCGACGGCCGACACCGGACCGGGCAGCCCGATCGCGTGTGCCTGGGGCGAGCCATTGGCAGAGATGTATGTCAGCGCGGCGCGGCTGGTGTCAAGGTCGAGCGCGGCGACGCTGACCCCGAGCGTGTCGAGAATTCGGGCGCGCAGGTTCTCGACGACATCGGCCGGCAGATCGGCGAGGCCCAGGTTGTGGGCGAACGCGGCTACGGTGTGCGCGATCGGTTCAGTCACCGCAGCGCACCGCCAGGGGGCGTACCGGAGAGCCGGTCGCTCCGGTGATGGCCAGTGGCGCCAGCACGAACGTGAACTGGTAGGTCTCGCTGCCGGCGAGTCCCTCCAGCGCCATCGCCTCGATCAGGTATATGCCGTGTTCGACGAGCAGGATCCGGTGGGCGGGTAGGAGGCTGTGCCCGGCCCCGGGCGCGAGGCACTCGAACGCGATGGTGTCCGCGCCGGCCGCGTGGACACCGTGCTCGACGAGCCAGCGGGCACCGGCTGCGCTGATTCCGGGAACCCCGTCCGCTGCCCCGACGAACGCGGCCGGCTCGCCGAACAGCTGTGACCACCCGGTACGGATCAGGACGACGTCGCCGGGTTCCGGTGGTGTCCCCTGAAGCCGGACCACTGCGTCAAGGTCGGCAGGAGTGATCTCGTAGCCCGGCTCGCACCGGGACAGGCCGAGGGTGCGGGGAACGTCGAGCAGGATCCCACGGCGGAACATCGGATCGATCTGCTCGGCCCCGTGTACGGCGAAGCGACCGCCACGCATGGCGTCGGCCACTGGGATGTCGTCGAACAGACGCCCGTCCTGCGAGACGTGGGACAAGGCGTCGATGTGGGTGCCGACGTGGGTGCCGGTGAGGATGAGATCGTTGGCGGCCGAACCGCCGTCAGCGCGTACAGCGTCACCGTGTCGTCGCGGTACGTGGTGTTGAAACGCCGGATGGTTGGGCGACTGAGGCATGCCGGGAAACAGCGGATGGCCGAGGTCGAACACGCGGACGCCCCGGCCGAGCGCGGCGAGTAACGCGTCGGCCGGCGGGCCGGGCGAGGTCGATGACGCACTGACGGCAGTGTCCGGCGTGACCACGCCGGACACGGAGCTGTTGTTCACGCTGACTCCATTGTTCCGCTGGGTAGAACGATACCGAGGTGATGTTCTGCAAGGTACCGAAGGTGAGCGGCCGGGGCCAAGATCTCGTGCCGAACGCGGACTATCGTTGCGCTCGGAGTGCGGCCGTGGTCACGGTGTGTCCGCCGAGGTGGGCGCGGCTTTGCCTCCACCCGTCGGGCGCGGGGACGCCAGGTGGACATCCCGTGACGTGGTCCTCGCCACACCGCGATGCCCGGGTCGTCGGCGATCGGGTTTCAGGTCTGTTTCGGCCCGCTCGCGACTCCGGGCGAAACGTCTGGATCGTGCCCTTGGGGTCGTTCTGGCCTGCCTGGGCCCGTGAAGGGCTGGACCTTGACACCCGACGGCATGCCCTCAAGAATCCAGAACATCATGGCGCTCCTGTTCTAGCCAGTGGAACGCCAGACGAAAGCCGCGGTCGCGGCGTTTCAGTCAGGATGTGAGGGCAGACAATATGGATGGGTTTAGCCTCATACGGGAAGCAGGCCATTACCGGGTCACCCGCCGTGGCCTGGTCAAGGGAAGCGCCGGCGGGTTGACGCTGGGCGCACTGGCGCTCGCCGGTTGTTCCGGCGGAACCGGTGATTCCGCGACGCCGGGTATGGCGACGGTGGACATGGCGCTTGAGCCATCCACGCTCAACGGCCTGACCATCAACAACCAGTACATCTCATGGGTCAACCGGCACGTTCAGGAACGGCTCTACGACATCGACCCCAACTCGACCGAGCTGATCCCGCGCCTCGCGGAGGGACAGCCGACGATCATCGACGATCTGACCGTCGAGGTGAAGATCCGCTCGGGCATCCGGTTCCACAACGGCGACGAGCTGACCGCCGAAGACGTGGCCGCCACCATCAACGCGGGCAATCAGCAGGGCCGGGTCTGGATTTTCCATTTGCGGCCGTTGGCCAACGTCGAGGCCGTCGACGCCACCACCGTCCGGTTCACGCTCCAGAACCCGTGGGGCCTGCTACCGCTGAAACTCGCCCTCATCCCGATCATCCACCGCGACTTTCTCGACCGTGACGACGAGATGATGGGCACGGGCCCCTACCGGCTCGACTCCCACCAGCCAGGGGTGCAGATCAGGCTGGCGGCCAACGCCGAATACCGTGACGGGGCGCCGGCGATCTCGGAGATCATCTTCCGGATCGTGCCGGAGCCGGGTGCCCGCATGGTCAACCTGACGCAGGGCAGCTCCAGCATTTACCCGGCCGTATCGACCGTCGACGCCAGCCGTATCGCCTCCGATTCCAACCTGGTCCTGGCCGAGGCCGCGGCACCGGTTCTGATCACCATGCGGCCCAACTGCGCCCATCCTGTTCTGCGGGACGAGCGGGTACGGCAGGCACTCGCCTTCGCGATCAACCGCGGGCGGATGCGCGACGTGGTGTTCGGCGGTCGGGCCGAGATCGGCCAGGGCCCGGTCGGACCGGGGCATGAGGGCTGGGAATACACCACGAGGATCTACGAGGAGGATCCCGACCTCGACCGGGCCCGGTCGTTGCTGGCCGAAGCCGGGTACGCCGATGAGGAGATCTCCTTCACCTGGGTGGCGCAGGACGACACCGTCCTGCGCGACGTCGGTGCCGTGCTCGCGGCCGACTGGGCCGCCATCGGCCTTAACGCCGAGCTGCAGTTCCTGCAGCAGGGCGACTGGCTCTCGTCGACCACGAAGGGCGGCCCGTGGGGGTTCAAGATCGCCTACGAGATGGCCGGTACCGGGCAGGGACGCAGCATCGACGGGAGCGTCGGATCCCTCATGGCCGACAGCGCCTCGAACTCCACCTCGTTCATCGACGAAGAGTCGACCGCGATCGCCAAGCGGGCCGAAGTCGCCGCCGACGCCACGGAGCGGGTCAGGCTCTACGCGCAGTGGAGCGACATGCTCGCGACCAAGGCGGCCTACATCCCGCCGGTGTACCCGCTGTTCCTGATCGGTCACCGCAGGGAGGTCACCGGTCTCGATCCGGCCGCCTACCGGCTCAACGCCTTCGACCTGTCGACGGCCACCATCGCGGCATAGGACGACGGGGATGACGCGCGTCATCGGGGTCGACGTCGGGGGCACGTTCACCGACGCCGTGCTCGTCGAGGCCGGCCGCCACGTCTGCGTGGCGAAGGTCCCGTCCACGCCGGACGATCCGTCGCGCGCCATCGCCGCCGCTGTGGAACAGATCCGCACGGAGCGGGACGCCCGGACCCTTCTGGTTCACAGCACGACGGTCGCGACCAATGCGATCATCGCCCGCACTGGTGCCCGATGCGGCATCATCACCACCCGCGGCTTCCGCGACGTGGTCGAGATGGGGCGCCGGGACCGGCCGGAGATCTACGGCTTCGCCGGTGCGCACCGGCCGGTCGTGGCCCGGCGCGACCGGATCGAGGTCCGTGAGCGGCTGGCTCACGACGGAGTCGTGGTCGAAGCGCTGGACCTGGACGAGGTACGCGACGCCGGCCGGCAGCTGCTGTCGGCCGGCGTCCAGGCGGTCGTGGTCTGCTTTCTGCACTCCGACGTCAATCGCCGCCATGAACAACAGGCGATGGCGGCGCTGCGCGAATTCTGGCCCGAACCGCGTTACGTGACCGGCTCGGCTGATGTCTACGCCGAGGCCGGGGAGTTCGTCCGGTTCGCCACCGCGGCTACCAACGGCTACCTGCAACCGGTGGTCGGAGCCTATCTGGGGCGACTCGCGGGCCGGCTGGCCGACATCGGGCACACCGGCGACGTGCTCGTGATGCAGTCCAACGGTGGGGTCGCCTCGATCGAGCAGACCCGTGATCTGGCGATCGGTGTAGCCCGCTCAGGCCCGGTGGCCGGCGTGCTCGCGGCGGTCGGGCTCGCCGGGCGTGCCGGGCTGACCAACCTGGTCACCTGCGACATCGGCGGCACCAGCTCCGACGTGTCGGTCGTCGTCGACGGCCGGCCACGATACGTCAATGACGCGGCCCTCGGCTTCCGGCTCCCGCTGGTCACGTCAAGCGTGGACGTCGTGGCGGTCGGCGCCGGCGGTGGCAGCATCGCGCGCGTCGACGAGCTCGGCGTGCTGACCGTGGGGCCGGAATCGGCCGGTGCCGATCCGGGTCCCGCCTGCTACGGCCTCGGTGGTACCGCGCCCACGGTCACAGACGCCGCCCTGCTGCTGGGCCGTATCGACCCGGACGCCCGGTTCGGCACCGGCCGGCAACACCGGCTCGACCCCGAATTCGCTGCGGCAGCTGTCAAGCCGGTCGCCGACGCGCTGGGTATCTCGGCGCAGGAGGCTGCGTCGGGCATCCTGGCCGTGGCCACCACCACGATGGGTAACGCGATCCGGTCGGTACTGACCGCCCGCGGCCACGACCCACGCGAGTTCACGCTCGTCGTGTTCGGTGGAGGTGGCGGATTGCACGTGTGCCCGTTGCTACGGGAGACCGGCATGCGGGCGGCTCTCGTACCGCCCCGACCCGGACTGGTCAGCGCGCTCGGTTGTGCCCTGGCCGACCTGCGGTACGAGAACAGCCGATCGTGGCCGACCACGGCAGCTCAGCTGGACGACGCGGACACCGTGGCCACGCTGCACCGGATGCTCGACGACCAGGAGCAGACGCTGCGAGAGCGGCTGACCGAGACAGGCATCGCGGCTCGTGACGTCGACATCGTCGTGGAGGGCGACATGCGCTACCGAGGGCAGAGCCATCACTTGCGGGTCCCGCTCGAACGACCGATCAGCCGCGCCGGGGCGGAGCGGCGGTTCCGGGACGCCTACCGGCTGCGGTACGGCCGGACGTTGGCAGACGGCCTGGTCGAGATCGTCACACTGAGATCGACGCTGGTGGCCCGGCACGGAGCCGCAGCGGCGGGAGTTCGGCCGGCGACGCCCCGTACCGGCGCCCCGATCATCGCCTCCGATGCCGCGGCCCGGCACCGGGACGAGGTGCAGCCGGGCGAGCACCTGCTCGGGCCGCTGCTGCTGTCCAGCGAGGACGCCACGGTCTACCTCGAAGCCGGGTACGTGGCCGATGTCGACGCGGAGCGGAACCTGCTCATCCGGGAACAGTCATGACGGCCGGCGACGATCGACGTCCGAGCGCCGACGTCGATCCCACGACACTGGCGGTCCTGCGGGCGGCGTTACAACAGGTCGCCACCGAGATGGACACCACCCTGGTGCGGTCGGCCTTCTCCCCGGTCATCTCCGAGATGGACGACCGCGCGTCCGGCCTCTACGACGCGATGGACGGCGCGACGATCGCCCAGGGGCCGGACAGCATGCCGATCTTCGTCGCAGGTATGGGATACGCCGTCGGCCGTACCATCGGGCTGTTGCGTGAGCGCGGTCGGCTCGACGACTTGCGCGGCGGCGATGTCTACATCTTCAACGACCCGTACGCCGGAGGAACCCACGCGCCGGACGTCAAACTCCTCGCTCCCTACCTCGTCGACGGCGAACTGTTCTGCTGGCTGGCGACGAGTGGACACTGGCTGGACATCGGCGGCAGCCTTCCTGGCTCGGTCGTGCCGGACGCGACCGAGTGCTACGAGGAAGGGCTGCGTATCCCGCCTGTGCTGCTGCACCGGGCCGGCCGGGAATGCCCTGACGTCGCGGATCTGATCTTCGGCAACATCCGGGCACCACAGCTGCAGCGAGCCGACCTCGAAGCGATGCTCAACGGACTCCGGGTCGGCCGACGCCGCATGGACGAACTGCTGGCCCGATACGGTGCCGGCACCGTGCGGGCCGCGATCGCGCAGCTGCGGACGCGGGCGGCCCAGCGGATGCGGCAGATCGTCGCCGAGCTGCCGGACGGGGAGTACCCGTTCGAGGACCACCTCGACGACGACGGTGCCGGCGGCGGGCCGATGCTGCTGCGCCTCGCCCTACGGATCGCCGGCGACACGATGACCTTCGACTTCACCGGTTCGGCCGGCCCTGCCCGCGGTCCGATGAATCTCAGCCGGGACACGACGGCGGCCGCCGCGTTCATCGCGATCAAGCACATGTTCCCGGACCTGCCGGTCAACGGGGGCGCGCTCGAGCCGGTCAGGCTCGTCATCGACGACAGCTCCTTCCTCAACGCGGTCCGGCCCGCGCCCGTCGGCGGCTACCTCGACTGCGCCTCCCGGGTGATCACCGTCGTGCTGGGCGCACTCGGCAGGTGTGTGCCCGAGCACGTGCCCGCCGACTGGTTCGGGACATCAGCGGTCATGTCCCTGTCCGCGACCGGCCGCGACGGACGACCCGCGGCGATCCCGCTGCCAGCCGCCGGGGGCATGGGCGCGCTTCCCGACGACGACGGGCTCGTCAACGCGCCACCGCCCCACGGAACCGCGAAGTACCCGCCGGTGGAGACGATGGAACGACGGTTCCCGATCCGATTCGACCGCATCGAGCTGACGGCCGACTCCGCCGGCGACGGTCTGCACCGCGGTGGACTGGGCAACACCTACCAGATCACGTCTCTCGACCCGTCGGTGTCGATCAGCATCATCGGGGACCGGGCGCGGTTCGCCCCGTTCGGCGTGCGCGGCGGCACCGACGCCCGGGCGTTGACCGTGCACCTGGACGTGGAGGGGCGACGACGGGACCTCCCCGGTGCGAAGGTGCGGCACGTGCGGCTGAGACCCGGCGACGGCGTGACACTGCGCTCACCCGGCGGAGGCGGGTGGGGCGATCCCCGACACCGCCCTCCGGCCGCCGTCACGGCCGACCTCCGCGACGGCTACATCACCATGGCCCGCGCACAGGCGGTGTACGGCCGGCGGAACCCTTCGGAAGAGGAGTAGCGATCGATGGCAGGATACGTGGTCCGGCGGGTGATCGGTTCGTTCGTCGTCCTCCTGGCGGTGGCCACCCTGGTGTTCGTGCTGGTGGACTTCGCCCCCGGCGACCCGGCCCGGATCTACGCCGGCGCGTACGCCACCGAGGAGGACGTGGCTGCCATCCGTACGCTGATGGGGCTGGACGGGTCGCTGCCGGAACGCTACTGGGCGTACCTGTCCAACGCCGTCACGGGTGACCTGGGCCAGTCCGTCTTCACCGGCCGCGACGTGCTGACCGAGGTGCTGGAGCGGGCCCCGGCCACCGTCGAACTGGCGATCGTGGCACTGATCGTGGCGACCCCGCTGGGCGTCGCACTCGGCCGGCTCGCCGGCGCACGGTACGGGTCGAAGCTCGACACGGCGATCCGGGTCGGCACGCTCGTCAGCTTCTCCGTCCCCGGCTTCTGGCTCGCGTTACTGCTGTTGTTCCTGTTCGGTCTCTACCTACCGGGGATCGTGCCGACCGGCGGCTGGGTGCCGTTGACCGAGGACCCGCTCGGCAACATCCAGCACATGATCCTGCCGGTGCTCGTCCTCGCCCTACCGTACGTGGCGATCATCGCGCGGACCCTGCGGGTATCCATGTTGGACGCGCTCGGCCGCGACTACGTCATGTTCGCCCGGGCGATGTCGTTGTCGCCGAGGGCGGTCAACGGGCGGGTGGCGCTGCCGAACGCGATGATTCCGACGGCGACGGTCATCGGGTTGGCCCTGGCCTACCTGATCGGTGGCACGGTGATCGTGGAGGTGGTGTTCACCATTCCCGGGATCGGCCAGTTGATGATCGACTCGTTCGAGAAGCAGGACTTCCCGGTCGCGATCGGGTGCACCCTGTTCATCGCGCTGTTCTGCGTGGTGCTGAACCTTGTGGTCGACCTGCTGTACGCGGTGATCAATCCCAGAGTCCGTGAACTCTACCGCCAGCGGGTCTCGGTCCGGGACCTCTAGGAAGGAACGCGGTCATGCAATCGACGTCGACGCCGCCCGTTCCGGCGACCGCTCCACCGCCGGCCGAGACGATCACCACCCCGGCGAGACCGCCGCGTCTCGCCGGCCTGCGCACCTTGGGCCGGGTGGTCGTCGCGACCTGGCCGTCGCGGATCGGTCTGCTCCTGATCGTCGCCTACCTGGCGGTGGTCGTCATCGGCACGTTCGTCGGCGGCGACCCGCTCGCTCAGGGCGACGACATCCTCGTCCCACCCAACCTGGAGCATCTGTTCGGGACCGACCAGCTGGGGCGGGACATCTTCGCCCGTACGGCCGCCGGCGCACGCCTGTCGCTGGTGGTGGCGCTCGCCAGTGTCGTGCTGGGCCTGGCCGTCGCCCTGCCGCTCGGGATGGTCGCCGGCTACTTCGCCCGTACCTGGATCGACGAGCTGATCATGCGGTGCCTCGACGTCATCATGGCGCTGCCGCTGTTCATCCTCGGTGTCGTCTTCCTCGGCCTCAGCCGGGCCAGCGGCGGCACGATTCTCGGCCTGCCCGCGCCGATCGAGGTGCAGGTCGTCACCGTCATCGCGATCACCACATTGCCGAAGTTCGCCCGGGTGGCCCGCGCGGCGACGATGGTCGAACGCGAGGAGGAGTACGCCGATTCGCTACGGGTCATCGGGGTCTCCCGGTTCCGGATCATCTTCGGGGAGATCTCCATCAACGTGCTGCCGCCCGTGTTCGTGCAGGCCTTCCTCTGGATGGCGGTGGCGATCTTCGCGGAGGCCGCGCTGAGCTTCCTCGGCCTGGGCGTCCAGGCTCCGGACCCCACGCTCGGCAACCTTCTGCACGACGCACGCAACTACGTGCTCTACGGCGCATGGTGGTATTCGGTGATGCCCGGGCTGGTGCTGATGATCGTGATCGTCGGGCTCAACCTCGTCGGTGACGCGTTGACCGACCGGTTGTCCCCACAGTTGCGCGACTGAGCCAGGAATGGAGACACGCGTGGAACCGTTGCTGGAGATCGACTCCCTGCGGACGACATATCGCCGCCAGGGCCGCACACGTACGGCCGTGCGGGGGGTGTCCTTCGTCGTACACCCCGGCGAGGTGGTCGGAATCGTCGGCGAGTCGGGCAGCGGCAAGAGCACGGCGCTGATGTCGGTACTCGGCCTGCTCCCGCCGAACGCCGATCTGCACTCGGGCCGGATACTGTTCAACGGGACGGACCTAGCTACGGCTGGCGATGCGGTGCTGCGCGCCGTGCGGGGGCGGGAGATCGGCCTGGTGCCCCAGCGGCCGATGACCTCGTTCAGCCCGGTGACCCGGGTCCGCCGGCAGATTCGCCGGCTGCTGCGCCGCCACCGGGCGGGTGAGTCGACCGACATCGACGTGGTGATCGCGGACATGTTGCACCGGGTCGGCCTCGACGGCGTCGCCGGACGCCTGGACAACTATCCGCACCAGTTCTCCGGCGGCCAACTGCAGCGACTGCTCGTCGCGGTCGCGGCGGTCGGCGCACGGCCACGGCTGCTGTTCGCCGACGAGCCGACGACCACGCTCGATCCGACCGTGGCCGCCCAGATCCTGCGGTTGCTGCGCGACCTGCGCGACGAGCTGGGCCTGGCCATCGTCTTCGTGAGCCATGACCTGCGGTCGGTGGCGCAGCTCTGCGACCGGGTGTACGTGATGTACGCCGGCGACATCGTCGAGGAAGGAGACGTACGGTCAATCTTCGACCAGCCGAGGCACCCCTACACCCGGGCGCTGCTCGACGCGATCCCCAGCCGGCACACCCCCCGCGAGCCGATGCCGGTGCTCGCCGGAAGTGTGTCCAGCCTGCCGGAGGACCGGCGTGGCTGCTCGTTCGCCCCGCGCTGCCCGATCGCCGCCGACGTCTGCCACGAGGACACGCCGCAGCTGCTGCCGGCTGCCGCCGGCCGGGTGGCCTGCCACCGCTACCCGGACGGCGGCTGGCCGCCCGGTGATCTTCTGGAGGATCGATGAGCCAGCGACTGCGCGTCGAAGAGCTGTCCAAGACCTTCCACGGCCGGCGGTCGTGGCGGACCATGCGTACGCCCAGCGTGCACGCGGTCAACGACGTCTCGCTGACCATCGAACCCGGCCAGACACTGGCGCTGGTCGGGGAGAGCGGCTGCGGCAAGTCGACGCTGGTCCGTACGATCGCCGGCATCTACCAGGCCACGGCCGGGCGCATCTTCGTGGACGACACCGACATCAGCGACCGGCGGGCGCTGCGCCGGCACCGGCGGGCCGTGCAGCTCGTACCGCAGAACCCGTTGTCGTCACTCAACCGCAGCCGTACGATCCGGCACGCGCTCACCCAGCCGCTGCGGGTACACCACATCGGCACCGACCAGGCGGAGCAGGACCGGCGGGCGGGAGCCCTGCTGGAACGAGTCGGTCTGTCCGCCGACTACCTGCCACGCCTGCCGGTCGGGATGAGCGTGGGTGAGCTGCAACGGGTGGTGGTCGCGCGGGCGCTGGCCATCGAACCGTCGATACTCCTGCTCGACGAGCCGACATCGAGCGTGGACCTGACGACCAAGGCCCGCATCATCAACCTGCTCCTCGACGTACAGCGGTCGTTCGACCTCACCTGCATGATCATCACACACGAGATCGACATCGCGCGGCACCTCAGTCACCAGATGGCTGTTATGTATCTCGGCCGGATCGTGGAGTCCGGGCCGACCGAAGAGGTGTTCAACCGCCCCCGGCACCCGTACACCCAGATGCTCGTGGCCTCGGCGACCGCGACCGAACCGCTCGCCGGCCGGCGAGCGGGCGACACGCCGCTCGGCGAGGTGCCCAGCATCGGGTCGCACACCGACGGGTGCGCGTTCAGCCCGCGCTGCGTTCATGCCGCCGAGGTGTGCCTGACCGCGCCGACCCTGCGGGTTGCCGGCCCCGACCACCAAGCGGCCTGTCATCGCATCGAGCAAATCGGTATCGCGGCGCCCTGACCCACCGGCGCTCGTGGGCAAGGTGCCGAGGACCGACCGTCAGGCCAGCGTCAGGTCGGGTCGGTCGCGTGGCGGGGCGAAGCAGGTGTCGACGAGCGCCGGTGGGACATCCGCGAGCGTCGAGGGCCGCCACCGAGGTCGGCGGTCCTTGTCGATGATCTGGGCACGGATGCCCTCGACGAGATCGGGCAATCGTAGTAAAGCGGCGGAGATCCGGTACTCCTGGACCAGCGCCGCAGGTAGATCCGGCAGAACGGCCGCGCTACGGAGCGAGCGGAGCGTCACGACCAACGAGGTGGGTGATCGGGTAGTGATCACCTCCGCCGCTGCCCGCGCGGCGGCATCGGGATGTGTGGCGAGCCGGACGACGATCGCGCCCACATCGTCGCCGGAGTAGCAGGAGTCGATCCAGTGCCGGGCGACGGTGAGCTCGGCCCGGGGCGGGGCGACGGCAAGCGACCTGACCGCCTCGGCGGCGTCCCCGCGTGCCAGCTCGAGTGTCAGGTCCGGCAGCCGGTCAGTGGGGATGTAGTGATCGGCGAGCCCGGCGGCTATGGCGTCCGCGGCGTCGACCGGGACGCCGGTGAGCGCGAGGTGGGTGCCGAGCTGCCCGGGTGCGTGGGACAGCAGCCACGATCCGCCGACGTCGGGGTGGAAGCCGATGCCGACCTCGGGCATGGCGACCCTGGACCGCTCGGTCACCACCCGCAGCGAAGCGTGGCCGGAGATGCCGACGCCGCCACCCATCACGAGGCCGTCCATCCAGGCCACGATCGGCTTGGGGTAGGCGGCGATGGTGGCATCGAGCCGGTTCTGGTCGGCCCAGAAGTCCAGCGAGGCGGTGCCGCCGGTCACGGCGTCGGCGTGAATGGCGCGGATGTCGCCGCCGGCGCAGAGTCCACGCTCGCCGGCGCCGGTGATCAGAATTGTGCGGACACGGTCAGATACCGCCCACCGGGCCAGAATGCGGCGGATGCTGGTGATCATCTCGGCGGTGAGAGCGTTGATGGCCGCCGGCCGGTTCAGGGTCAAGTGCCCCAGATGGCCGTTGACCCGGGCGATCACCGGCTCCGTGCTCACGTGGTGGTCCGGTCGTCGATCAGCTCGCCGGACGTGATCAGCCGCATGATTTCCCCGTCCCTTCGGCTAGCCACCTACCCCAGTTCACTGATGATCTTTCCAATTTCGGGCTCGAAAGCACAGCCATAGCTGTCGCTGTGGACTGCGACATACGTCACGCTATGCGGCGGGCGTTGCTGGAGGAGGGGTGGGACCCGGGCAGAGTCGAAATTTGGTTGATCATGTTTGTGATGCCGCCGCCTGGCCATCCGCTGGGACCGCCACTTCGACCTCCACGACGCTTCCATCAGCCTCGGATGCGTCCTGATCTGCTGGCGCCAAAGCCGTATTCGGCACACCTTCGGGATGAATCGGTCGTCACCTTGTAGTGACGTGTGGGCCGATGAGGCCGGCATTGAAGAAGCCGTCGATCCTGTAGCTGATCATCACGCGTTGCGCATCGATGAGTGATACATTTATTTTTCTGTTTAGGATAGGCCAATCGTTCGGGTGCTCTTGACTCTCCCGTCAACAATCACTTCGAATGTTGCTGTAGATCCTGTCTTGGTAAAATCACCGACTCCTGTCATCGCCTAGAAGTGTTTGTACCTATTGTTGAAGTGATCTCAGCGACTTCGGGTAAGTATTTGTATTCGAAGTGGGTCAGGTGCGGGGTAGGGGCACACCCGTCCTATGTCATCTTCCAATCAGGCCAGTGAACCCCCGAAATCCCAGGTCAGAACCACCCACCGGCGACAACTCGCTCAGATTGAACGGCAACGACCGGCGGAGCCAGCGTGGTCAACGCTGTCGCAGGTTCGTACGTGGTGAACTGCTGCGCGACTAGGCACGGTGCTGCTCTACCGCCTCCTGCTCAGCCCGGGCCGTGAGGATTCAGGAGGATCAGCGTCCTGTCCTTGAGGGCAGCCTCAATAGCTGGCTGGACCTTGGACCGTTAGGGAACCCGGTCCGGGATGTCCGCCAGAACCAGGTCAGGCACAGGGGATGCAGCGGGGCTCGCTTTGCCACATACCCACCATCCAGTTCTCGCTGCACTGGCGCTCACCGCCGGCGCGGTTGAAGCGATAGGACTTGCCGACAATGAGGGCCGGGTAAAGCAGGATCGCCAACTGCGCCGACGTCATGGCCTCAACCGAACGTGGGCGCTATGCCGGGTGCCATGAAATGACGGCGGACCAAGGAGGAAGCCGCGATCATCGGCGCCCTGCTACCGTTCCACGACCAGCACAGGAGAGGGGCGGGGATGGAGGGCCGACCGGAGGGCGCACCGCCGCCGCGACAGGTCGAGGATTGGGCCGCCGCCGAGGCGAACGCCGTGGCTTGGATGAAGTGGCTCGGCCACCGTGACGCACGTCCGACGAAGCCAGGTGCCGACGGAGGCATCGACGCCATCGCGATGGGCGCCTTCGCGCAGGTCAAATGGTACGGAAAGCCAATCGGTCCACGGCCGCTCCGCGAGCTCGCGGGCGCGCGAGCCAACCGTCCGGGCACGCTCTACTTCTTTGTGAACAACCGCTACACGCCGGCCGCGTTGTCCTACGCCGAGCAGGTAGGGATGGCTGCCTTTGTCTACTCTCCGGCAGACGGGATGATCATTCCTGTTAGTAGCGCTGCTCGGCGGATCTTCCAGATGGCCAGGGACGGCAGTCGCATGGGCGAGCAGCGTTCCCATCCAGCGGCGAGCCCGACAGAGCCGCAACGGCAGCGGCAAAGGAGCCGGACCACCGAACCGTCGGCGGCGACAGGCACCAACCAGGAAAGCCAACCCGGCGAACAGCCCCGAAGATACCCCTCTGCGGCCTGGCAGCAGCGACGAGGACCGGACGACCCGCTGACTCCCGCGGCCGAGTACGTCTCCTCTGAGCATCACCCCTATCAAGATCAGAAAGGCGAGATGCTCCGGCGCTTGCGCCAGAAGCGGGACACGCGAGTGGGGGCGGTTCCCGATCCGCTGGATCATCATCGGCCGACGAAGAGCGCGGCCCGACGTATTAGTCAACTGCGATTCCGGGCAGCCCGAGCCTGACCGTTCGGAAACTCGGTCGTGGCCTGTGAAGTGCGGCTTTGTGGGGCGAATCCAAGACCGCGGCCGGGCGGGGGCGGTCGCCCTGGACAGGCCCACCATCCGGGTGCTGCGGGCGCACCGCCGCCGCCAACTCGACCAGCGGACCGGGACCACCGCCGACGGCAAGGCGTGGACCGACACCGGGTACGTGTTCACCCGCCCCGACGGCGCAAGTCCGCCGCGATATGATGCGACTATACTCATGGTTACGCATGGAGTTCGGGCTGTACCTGAACCACCGCGGATCACTTGTCGAGGCATGGAGCGTCGGACCGCGCCCTCGCCACCGCCTCCCAATCCGTGCACCACGCCTTGACCGCCTGCGGGCCGTCATGCGAAAGGACGCGCCAACGTGACCATCTACTCCACCCACCCGAACCGCGGAAAGACCCAGGTCCTAGCCTCCTACCGCACCCCCGACGACGACACCGCCAGCACCACCGTCACCAGCTGTGACGAACCCATGCTCGCCCGAAGGATTGTTGACGCGCTCAACCGCATCTCCGCCTGCGCCACACTCCCGCTGTGCGTCTACGACCGGCGTGGCAACAGCTTGAGCGGCTACCCGACCGGCCACTTGGACACGTTGATCGACCCGGCGGCACGGGCGGGCCTGCTCGTCGGCACCCACAGCCTCTGGTACGAGCTAGTCATGTTCGAACTGCACACCGCGTTCACCGATCTCGACCAAGCACTCAACGAGGCCCCAGCCCCGGTCCAACTCGCCATCACCCAGGAACTACAGACCGAGGCCCGCGACCTGCGCGCCGAGGTGCTCTATTACAGCGAGAACGTCGAACCTGCGATACCGGTGCAGCGATCGTGGGAGCACTCACTCCCGTTCGTCGCTTACGAGGGGGGCATGTCCCAACTCAACACGTTGACCCGGGAGTCGCTTGATCGACTCGAGGAAGGCGCTACCGATACGGCTCTAGCCGAAGGTGCCGAAGGGCTGCGGGCACTCCTGAGCGCCTACCGACTGACCGACAATCAGGAGGCGATGCTGGACGTATCGGCGCTGTCGATCCTCGACGACCCGTCATGGGGAGACAGCTACTACCTGTCAATTGACAGCCCCGTACCCGGCGGGAGGCATCCGCACGGGTGGAACATTCACCTGGGTCGGTGGGAACCGGACGATCCCGACGACGAAGACAGCGGCGACTCGACCGGCAGCGCGGTCGTTATCTGCGATCTGCCTACCGCGCCCGGCATCGCCGACCTCGTGCAACTACTCAACCTCAGCGCCGCCGGCACCAGCCAACACGAAGCCTGGGCCACCACACCGGTCGGCGACCCGCTGCCCGGTACCGGCCTCATCGTTACCAGCCGAGACGACTCGCACAAATAGGGCTCAACAGCACTATCCGGGACAGGCCGGATCGTTATTCAATCCGACCTGTCCCGGTCGACCCGATAGTCAGGCGTGGGAGCGTCCCTCCATCTCGCCTCTGGTCATCGACCTCCTGGGCGTGACATCTCGTCATGCCGGAACCGCTCCGCGTGACCTCCTGGCTTGCTGCCTAGCTATGACCCATCGCATATATCCGTATCGCCCACAATTGCGCTCCACCCTCCCGCAACCTTCCGACAATCGCCGTAGGTCGCGGGCCAGGGCAAGATCATCTTTCTGGCCGGTGTCGATCCTTGGGGTATGGCAGGATGACTTTGATGCTCGACGTTAGTACTGGAGCGTGAGGCACGGTGCTCATCAACAAGAACGAAATGATCGAGGGCCTATCTGCGGTAGCGGCGAGAGATCTGATGCGGTCCTATCGGGACGACACTGGCGCCTGGCGGGCGGCACAGGTTCTCGGCGTTTCGGAGGATGAGGCGATCGCTCATCTCGCGAAACTCTGCACGGCGGGCTACCTGGCCAGAAGCGAGCACTCTAGCGGCGAGGCGCAGTGGATCACGACGGTGCGCGGGAACGCGCTCGCGCAGGCTACCTTTCGGAAGCCGATCAGTCGCTCAACGGCCGGACGGCACCTGGAGTCAACTGTAGTGCGAGTACGAGAATATAACTCCGACCCACACAAGTTGCTGACAGTAACCAAACTTGTGGTTTTTGGCAGCTTCCTAGACGTAAAACAGGAGCAGCTCGGTGACCTCGATCTGGCGTGACTGGATAGGTGCGTGGGACCTTGGAATACCGCAAGCGCGCGAGGTGGGTCAGGTGGTTGTGGGAATCCAGGGGCTGCCGGCGGCGGCTCGGGTGAGTGCGTCGAGCATGTTGATGCCGTGTCGGGTGGCGGTGGCGGTGTAGCTGCGGATCGCGGCGAAGTGTTCGGCTCCGGTCATGGTGCGCATACTGCCGGAGACCTTGATCCGGAGTTTCGGCATGCGGATGGTCCGCTCGGCCGGGTTGTTGTCGAACGGGACGGCCGGGTCGGTGAGGAACCGCAGGTAGTCGGCGCGTCGGTCCCGTAGCCGCACGAACAGGGCGTGGTACTTGCGGTGCAGCTTGTCGGTGCGGTCGGCGGTGGCCTCGGCGCCGAGTACGACGGCCGAGCGCAGCAGGTGGGTCTGTTCGGCGAGGTCGGCCGGGTCGGGTTCACCGCCGTCGGCGCGGGCCGTGACCGTCAGGTGGTTCAGTTGCCGCAGGGCCGCGGCGGCCTGGCCGGCGAGGTCGGCGACCTGTCCGGTGGCGGTGTCGACCACGTAGACCAGTTCCCGCAGCACGTGGGCGTTGCACAGGGCGTGGACCGCGTCGGTGTAGGTGTCGTACGGGGCCCACGCGTCGTGCACGGCGGTGCCGGTGAAGGCGGGCAGCACGCCGGCGTCGTCCATTCCGGCGGTGCCGCGCCGGCGGTGCACGGTGAGGAGCACGTCGGTGGGTGTGGAGGCGGAGTGCAGCCAGGCGAGGCGGCCGTCGACGCGCATGCCGGTCTCGTCGAAGTGCGCGACCGGGGCGTGTCGGACGCGGTCACGGATGACGGGGAGCACCGTGTCGATGACGCCGAGGGCGGTGCGGGTGACCCAGGCGGTGATGGTGGCCGCCGCGACGGGCAGGCCGAACAGGTCACGGATCGCGTCGGCGGTGCGGCCGATGGACAGGAACTGTCCGTGGAGCAGGTAGACGCCGATCGCGGCGATCCGTGGTCCGTAGACGGCGGGCGCGGTGGCCCCGACGGGTGTCGCGGCGGTGGTGTGGTGCCCGCACCGGCAGGCGACGGTGACGATCTGGTGCTCGGTCACCACGACCCGAGGCTGGGGGATGTCGAACACCTGCCGGCGGGTGACCGTCACCTCGGCCGGGTCGGTCAGGCCGCCTCCGCAGCCGCCACAGGTGTCCGGCACATGCCGGACGATCACGTCCGGATCCGCCACCTGGGACAGGGTGGTGCCCTCGCCG
This sequence comes from Solwaraspora sp. WMMD406, assembly GCF_029626025.1. Classification (NCBI taxonomy): domain Bacteria; kingdom Bacillati; phylum Actinomycetota; class Actinomycetes; order Micromonosporales; family Micromonosporaceae; genus Solwaraspora; species Solwaraspora sp. WMMD406. The sequence goes on along the minus strand of NZ_JARUBF010000001.1, from coordinate 18,639 downwards.
CCGGTGGGACGGCCCGGCCGGCGACCCGAACGGCCCCGCAGCGACTTCGGCGCCGGTTTGGCCAGCCCGTCGCTCGACGGCGGTTTCGACGAGTTGGCAGACGACTGCTTCAACCGGGCCTCAAGCTCAGCGATCCGCGTCAGCGCCTGCTCCAGCCGTGCTGCCAGCCCGGCGTTCAACGCCAGCAGCTCGTCATACGACGGCGGCGGATCGGCGGGCATGGCTGGTCAACCTACCAGCCTCCACAGCAGACAGCACCACCGGGATCAGGAACCTATCCAGTCACGATCTGGCTATGGAGGTAGTACGTAGAGTGGAAAGTGGCGAGTGGTCACAACGGGCCCGCGAATACGCGACCCAGAGCGGTCGGCGGTTCAGCCGTTTTATTGACAAACTCGGCTGGCCTGGGCGCGAGCTGATCATGCTGCTCAAAAATCGCAGTCCGGTGATCAATATAACCAACGAGGACGTCAAGCTGATCACCGACCGCTATCGCCTGGTATACGATGTTCAAAACGATAAACTCGCCATTCAGCCAAGGCCCGACGCGATGGTTCATCCGTTCTAGATACGCCCGAAATCTCGCACCAGCATTCCGCCGCCGGAGGGTACCCGAACCATGAGCAGTCCCGAACTGGACGAAACGTCCACCGATGAAGAGAGGTACCCGTCCCCTGATGTTCTGCGGGAAATGTTAGCCAACCATGGGTTCGAGCCCGACAACCTTGCCCAGATGGTCGACATGGCAGCTGTCGGCATTACGGCTCTATGGTGGCGGAACACCAAGGTAGAGGACTGGCATGCGGGGGCTAACATCGGTGCCCTGTCCGACATGGACATGTATCGAGTTAACACCCACAGCACGTCAAGAGTCCGTGAGCGGTTGAAGACCTGGTGCCGGCAGCAGGGCGTCCGTAGCATGACGGATGTAGCCGGGGCCGACCCTGACTCCCTAGAAGTGGTTGTCTATCGCCTGTACCGCTGGTTCACCAACCCGAAGCGGGTTCTCGTCACCGGCAACACCCTCTATGATGTAGTGGCCCAGACGCTGTCCAACGCGCGGGCCCATCCGGAATGTGATGTGCCAGAAGATGTCACGCCAGAGTCCGAACTCGCCGACTACGAAAAAGAAGTAGCAGGCGCGGCCAGTTACGCACTTTTATGTATGGACAAGTACGACCCTCGTTCGGTCCTCTACGGCCCGGCAGTTTTCAGCATCGCGTGGGCGACTGGATGGTGGGGAAAGCCAGGGTACGCATCGCACGTGGACGCCGTGTTCGCCGCGCTCGATAATCCCGACCACCGCGTCTGGAGAGGCAAGCCGATACCGGCACCACCCTCAGGCACCGACCTTGCAATAGTCCGAAGACTGATGCTCACCCGACCATGGCAGATTCCCGACGCCGTTTGCGAGTGGCTTATCTACGACGTTGGGGAGCACTACATACTCGACTGACAACGCCTGCGAGAACAGATCACGCCGCAGCACATTCGGCATCTCCTGATCACCTCAGGACGGCCGCCGATGCCGTCGGTGCCGCAATTCAATTCGCTTCGGGCTCGGGGTCGAACTGGCTGAGCCACTCCACGTCGCCGTCCGCCTGTGTCGCGACCATGCCCGCCGCGAGCCACACCAACGCGGGCAGGAACACGTCGCCCAACCGCTTGAAGGCTTCATCGACTGTGGTGTTCGGCGCGAGAGGACTGCCCAGGAGGCCGGCGAGTTGGAAGGCATAGTCGGCCGCCTCGCCTCCCAGATGCTCCCGGATCCACTCCATCGCCGGACCAGCTATGTCGCCGTTCGCTTCCTCTTTCGCCCCGGTCAGCCACATCATCAGCACCGCGATCATGGTGCTGGCGGCCAGCCCGGCGGCCTCCGGGTCGTCGGCCGCTTCGAGTGCCTCCGGGATCCGCCAGGCGGGCTCGTCCGACGCAATGCCGATCGTCTCGTTGACGAGTTCACGGAGGCCCTCGGCGCCGAACTCGACGCTGTTCGCGAAGTCGATCTCCTCATCATCCTCGTCGCCTCGGTGTCGGGCGACGGCGTCGAGGTAGGCCTGTACCTCGGTCGCGCTGAACAGGTGCTCGTTTTCGCTGGTGACGATGTAGCCGACCTCCCGCCAGGCGTGGATGAACGCCGGATCGACCCCGGTTTCCTCGGCGGCGGCGATCATCGCGGTCATGCCCTCGTCCCAGTGCCGCTTGCCCATCGGGGTGGGCTCGTCCGCGTCCGGGTCGAAGAACACCGGATCTTCGGGTCCCGGGTCTCGGCCGAACTTCGCGCGGAACGCCTCGCGCTGGGCCTGGAACCCTTCGCGCATCTCCTGGCCCAGATCGGATTCGCTGTCCCAGGTGAGGGTCGCGGCGCCGTCCGGGTGCCGTGTGCGCTGGACGAACCGGGGGTCTCCCTGGCGCTCCAGGACCTTTCGGGTGTGTTGCTCCCGGAACTTCTCCTGCCTGGCCAGTTCACGTCTCTGTAGACGTGCTCGCTGTTGGGCGGCGAGGCGCTGGCGAGGCGTGCGCTTTTTCGGCATGGGCCGGTCCTCTCGAGTCCTGCCGGTGGGTCCCCGTCGGGCACTCCTGGAGCATTATCCTGGTCGGCACCCCGAACTACGGGTCCCGCGTCGGGTGTCGGCGATCGTCCTGATGCATGGGGCGGCGGGACACCCGACAACCAGAGACTGTCACTGGCGATCGGTTCCTCGACTGCAGGGTCGCGTGCGCCGGTGAGCACTCGGAAGGGTGGAGCAGGTGCGTAGGCGTGCCGAGTTCCGGCAGATGGTCGAACGACTTCGAGATGAATGCCGGGCGCATGGCCTCGGTCTGGCACCCGCCGCCGCAGAGGACATTCTGGCCGACCTTGTTCAGAACATGGCCAGCGGCCTCGGCGTGCGTGGGGAGACGGTCGTACGCACCTACCTCGGCACCATCGATGTCGCCGCTATGGTAGAGGACCTCGCGCGAGCAGACGAGGCGCGGAAACGAGAGGTTGCAGACGCTTCACCCGCAGTGATCAGCCTCGAAGGCACTGGTCGGCTTGTGGCGTCACTCGCCCAAGCGGTCCGTTGCGTCAGCCGGAACCACGAGCAGCTTATGGGCGGGGACAGCGACAAGTGGGATGCGATCGGAGTTCTCGACGATGCGAGCAATGGGCTGACCCTCGTCGGTGAGGCATTGGAGAAGCACCACCCGGCACCTCTGGGCCTGACCCGGTTTGACGGACATCCCAGCTCAGAGGGGCTGTGTCCCCCTCGGGAGGATGTTCATCATGGAAGGCATGGGCAAGAAACCACGCCGGCCGCGCAGAGCGTTCACGCCGGAGTTCAAGGCGGAGATCGTCGAGGTGTGCCGGCGGGGTGACCGGACGATCGTGCAGGTCGCGAGGGACTTCGACCTGACCGAGACCGCGGTCCGTGAGTGGGTCAGGCAGGCCGACGTCGACGCCGGCACCCGGTCGGACGGGTTGACCAGCGACGAGCGCGACGAGTTGGCGCGGCTGCGGCGGGAGAACCGCCGGCTGCGTGAGGACGTCGACATCCTCAAACGGGCCACGGCTTTCTTCGCGTTACCCGGTGAACGTGTACCCGTTCATCGAGGCGGAGAAGGCGCGGCAAGGCGGGAACGTGAAGCGTTCCTGTGAGCTGCTGGAGGTCTCCCGGTCCGCCTACTACCAGCACCGTGCCGGGCCGTCGCGTCGGGACCGCGACGACGTCGACCTGACCGCCCGCATCGCGCGGATCCCCGCCGACTCGGCCGGTACCTACGGCGCGCCCCGTGTCCGCGCCGAACTCGCCGCGCAGGGGCGGCGGCACTCCGGCAAGCGGGTCGCGCGGCTGATGCGGGGCGCCGGGTTGTGCGGTCGGATGCCGAAGCGGTGGTGGACCACGACCGTGCCCGACCCGGGTGCGGCGTTGTCGGCGGACCTGATCCGCCGGGACTTCGATGTCGCCGCCGCCGGGGTCGACACCCGCTGGTGCGGTGACATCACCTACGTCCACACGTGGGAGGGCTGGCTGTATCTGGCCACCGTGATCGACATCGCGTCACGTCGGGTGGTGGGCTGGGCGACCGCCGACCAGCTGCGGACCGATCTGCCTGCCCGGGCGTTGTCCACCGCGATCGCCGTCCGACGCCCGAGGGGGCCGGTGATCTTCCACAGCGACAGGGGCTGTCAGTACACGAGTGCGCGGTACGCCCGGCTGGCCGACCGCAACGGGGTGCGGTTGTCGGTTGGTGGGCGGGGTCAGTGCTGGGACAACGCCGTCGCGGAGTCGTTCTTCGCCACGATCAAGACCGAACTGCTCGACCGGAGGGCGTGGCCGACCCGGGCCGCCGCCCGTGCGGCGATCTTCGAGTGGATCGAAGGGTGGTACAACACCCGCCGCCGCCATTCCACCCTGGACTACATGAGCCCGGCCGAGTATGAGGCGACGGCCTGTTCCCGCAGGCCAGACAGCAAGGTAGCGTGAGATCAACTTACCGACCCTGTCCGTCAAACCGGGTCAACCCCACCTCACGGTGTTGCCGTCCTCTGGAGCGGCGAGAGCGTCGTCCACGCGCGACGCGCCCTGACACGAACCGTTGAGAACCTACGCGGCGGCGCTTGGTCGTTTGGGTTCGGAGCGGAAATGGACGCTGGCGTGGCCACCCGAATGACCACGGATCTACAGAAACTCCCGCAGGACTGACGCCCGGTACCAGTGCTGAAAGCCGCCGTAGCCCTGGTTGAGCCCTGAAGGACCGTCGCCAGGGGCGTCCTCGCTGCCGTTCTCCGGGCACGCGATGTCCGGCACTGTGTAGGAAGCAGTTCGCCTCGGTGATCTTGTCAGTTGCGAGGAGCGTCAGCCCTTGGCTGGCTCGTCCTGCTCGTCGTAGCTGGGTGTCTGCCAGTCGAGGCAGGTGGGCCGCTGGCCGTTGGTGGTGAAGAACTCCCGCGCGGCCTGCCGAGCGGTGGTCACGGGAATGGCCGAATCATCGTAGGCGTCGGTGCGGGAACCGCCGAAGTTGTAGGCGAGATCGGCGGGCTGGTCGAGTGTGCCTTTGCTGGCGGCGATCTCGACGAACGTGTGATGCCAGACCAGGACGCTGAGGTCGTGCCGGCCGAGACAGACTTCCAGGACGTGTTCTCTGTCGCTCGTCTCCAGTGACACCATGACGGGGAACCGCTGGTAGTCGGGGGTGGCGGCTATCCGGTCGAGTAGCGCGTCGAGGTCGTCGAGCCGGTCGATGGTCACCGGCTCGGTGCGGTCGTAGGAGACCGTGACCGGTTCACTGCTCATGCCAACCCCTTTCCGTTGCCCCGGTACACGGTGACATACCGGTTCGGGCCGTAGACGGTGAGTGTCGCGTCTTTCGGCAGCACATACGGTAGGACCCGGTCACAGCCCATCGGTTCCACGCATGGCGTGTTGTTCAGGTACAGGGTGGCCTCCGTGATGCCACGGGTGCGCATCAGCGCTGCCGCGTGGCCTTCGGCATGGTCGAGGGCGGACACGTAGTGTTTGAACGGCGGACGGAGGCCGGGGCCGCCCTTACCCGGCCCGCCCTTGCCGCTGTGTACATCACTGATCCTCTCGCCGTCCGTCGTGGTGATGACCCCGTCGGTCGGGGCGTCCGCCGACCGGCGCACGGGCAAGGATTCCAGGAACCCCGGCACGTATGGAGCCGGCGCGGCGTCACCCGTCGGTGTTGATTGGCCGGACGGAGTCTCAGCCGCCGCCCGCGGCTGCGGGCTGATCTCACGCCGGCTACCCGTTGCTTCAGGGCGCGTTGATGCTGCCGCCGACGGCGGTGCATTGTCCCGGGGGAGGGCGAGGACGACGCCGATGGCCTTCCCGTACTCGATGATCGCCATCGTTGCTTCGGCGAGATGGCGGTCTGCCTCACGTAGTCGCGTGGTGGAGGCTGCCGCCGCAGTGAGGGCCTGTCGTACGAGGATGTGGTCGCTGCCGGCGGTGGCGGTTCGTAGCCGATTCGATGCGGCGTTGACCGAGGACTCGGTGGCGGCCAGGCCGGCGCGTTGCCGGGCGATCTGTTCGAGTACGGTCTGCAGTCCGGCGGCGACCTCGTCAAGACTCACCGGTACCGTCCTTCGCCCTGTCCCACGAGGTTCGACTCCTGCCGCGGCCCGTAGGCAGGACGAGCGGTGCGTCTGCTGGATGCGTTGGTGGTGTTGGCGTTCCGTCGTCTGCCCGGGCGTAGCCGTCGCGTCTGCCGGGTTCGCGTGCCCACCTGGCGCCCTGCCTACCTTTGCTGGCTGGCCGCGATGTAGTCGACCAATGGGTCAAGGCCGAGCGCGGCTCGCCGCTGGTCAACCGTGTCGGAGTCGGCGATCGGGTAGTCCGTCAGCCGGCCGTCTGGGCCGGGGCGCAGTTGGGTGCCGTAGATCTGCGGCTGGCCGGCATGTGTGGCTACCCGGTCAGTCAGGTAGGCCAAGTCGACGGCGCTGGCCTCGTTCACGGCTACGGCGGCGTGCATGAGGTCGGGGAAGCGTTTCTGCTGGTCCAGGTTGTGGTCGGCGTGTTGGGCCAGCAGCCAGGCGGCGTTGGCGCCGTCGTCGCCGACGAGACTGCGGGTGGGCCACCCGTGCTCGCTGACGATCTCGGCCAGCCGAGCGGTGTTACGTTCGTCGACCCGCGTCCACTCCCGGGCGATGTCGTCGGGGATCTCCTCACCGGGCCCTGCCCGCTCACCTGCGGCCTTCCGGACACGCTGGTCCTCATCCGCAAGGGCTAGCAGCTCCAGCCGCAGCTCGTCGTTCACCATGGTCGGCCCCAACAATCGTTGCGGTTCTCTCTCGTTTCGCTGAGTCACATTGTGCTACGGGTAGGGCAGTGGTGGCGGTGGGTTGGTCGCGGTGAGTCGCTGGCAGACACTGAGGATGTTGGCCCGCGAACAAGGCCAGGGCGTCCGAGGGCGGACAAGGGCAGGCGGGTGGTGGGCCACTGTGAACCGGTTAGCCTCCACGTCGAGGCTCGATCAACCTGCGCGAACTCGACGACGACTACCTCGGCGTCATCGTCGGTTCACGCACCGCCCGTCCCCACGATGGGTCACCCGCCTGCTGCGGTGGTGGCAGCGGTCTGGTCGGATTCGCGGTCGCAGCGCCGGCAACGCCGTGGGCATGGCGTCTGCGATGTCGCCCTGGTGAGGCCGCTGGTGTGCAGAATGGTAGTGACCGTTTGCTCGAAGGTGCTGGTTTCGCCGATGACCGTTTCGCCGGGGACGCCGAGCAGGTCGCGATGGGCGTACCAGCGGCGCATCTCGTCAGGGGTCACGGGGATGGGCTCGGCCCGGTTGAGGTGGCGGCGGACGGTTTCGTCGAAGGAGACGTCCAGGTAGAACACAGCGACCGGTCCGGGATGACTGTCGATGAGTTGGAGCAGGACCGTGGCGTAGCGTTCGGTGTGCAGGATGCCTTCGAGGATGACGTGGTAGCCCAGGTCGAGGGCGGTGCGGGCGGTCGCGGTGATGAACGCTGGGGCGACCGGCTGGATGTGGGTGCTGTCGTGCTCCCTCAGGATGGTTCTGCGCAGGTAGTCCTGTTCCAGCAGGGCGCAGCCGCGCCCGTAGCGGTGTCGTGCTTCCCGGGCCGCAGTCGTCTTTCCGCTTGCCGAGTTTCCGCGCACGATGACGAGGGTCGGGAACTGGTGCGAGAGTCGTTCGACGCGCGGCGGGTCGGCGGTCATCGCGGGTTGCCGAGGGCGGGCCAGGTGACGGCCGTCGTGGCGTGGCGGCGGGTCACGAGCAGCTGGGGTACATCGGGTGTAGGCGGGTGTGTGCCGGTGGGGTGCACGGTGATCGTCGGACCGGGGTGGTGCCGGTGGTCGTGTTCCCAGACCGTGATGAGGTCAAGCATGTCGGCGGTGAGGGTGTCGGCGTCGGGTCCGAAGCCGTGGACGCCGAACTGCCAGGTGGTGTCATCGAGCTTGCGCATCGCGAGGTAGGCGAAGCTGTCGGCGGTGAGCAGGGTCGGGCAGAAGAACCGGTCCTGCGGATCGACCAGGCCGGCGGCGCGTTCGCGGTCGACGGCGAGGGTGCCGAAGGGCCGGGGTTGGCTGGCCAGCCACAGGTGCAGTGACTCGAAAGAAGGGCCTTCCCGCATCGTGATGGTGACCGGCGACCAGGCCTCCCGCCGCGGGGAGTGCAGCGCCGCCGCGAGTGCGTCCGGGTTCACCTCGGTGGTGGTGTCGTCCAGGATCAGGACGACGTCGTCGCCGTGCAGGGCCAGGCGGCGGGTGGGATGGCGTCCGTTGCCCTGCATCGGTACGAACCCGCATTGCAGTGCCGCGGTGGCGAGAAGATGATCCTCGTGGCGTCGCAGGGCGAGGCACCGGGTCATGCCACGTATCCGCAGCGGCACGATGAGAACACCATCTGGGGTGAGTTGGTCGAGCCAGGCCGGGGGAAGGTCCGGTGCCTCCACCGTGACGATGATGGCGTCGAACGGGGCGCTGGGCTGGTGTGCGTACTCGCCGTCGCCGTGTACCACCGTCACCTGCCGGTAGCCGGCACGGTCCAGGCCGGTACGGGCGCGGTCGACGACGTCGGCGTCGATGTCGACGGTGACGACTGTGCCGTCCGGGCCGACGACGTCGGCGACCAGCGCGGCGTTGTAGCCGCCGGAGCCGACTTCAAGGACCCGGGCACCGGGTGCCAGCGTGGCCTGCTCGAGCATGTAGGCCTGCAGCCACGGCGCGGAGATCGAACTCGTCGCGCGTCCGTCCGGGCCGCGTCTGGTGACGACGACGTCATCGGCGTACGCGGCCTCGACGCTGACGCCGTCGGTCGCGAACAGATGTCGCGACACCCGGCGAAACGCCGCCTCCACCGCCGGCGAACTGATCCAGCCGCTGGCGAGGAGCTGGTCGGCGAGCCGGGCGCGGGCCTCATCCGCGGAGACGGTGTCAAGCGCGGAACCAACCATATGGTCTGACCCTCCGTGAGCAGGCGATGCGGATGCGCGGCGACGATATCGGGCGCATATGACAAACCGCGCCCTTCGGGGTCGCCTCGTGGGAGGTCCTCGGTGCACCGCCCGTGCGTCCGGTGGTGGATTGAGCCGCCCCGGCGCGTCGCTGCCGCTGTTCCGGCCACGACGGGGCGCGGCCGTACCCTGTCGGGGTGGCGATACAACTGATCACCGTCGGCACCCGATCCTCTCCGATGGCCCTCGCGCAGGCCGAGCAGGTCGCCGGGATGTTGGCGCTGCTCGACCCTGCCGTGGAGATCCGGTTGGCGCCGATGACGACCAGCGGCGACCGGTGGACCGGTGACCTCGCGGTCATCGGCGGCAAGGGCGCGTTCGTCCGCGAGTTGGACCGCGCCCAACTCGCCGGGGAGGTCACGATCGCCGTGCACTGCCTCAAGGACGTCCCCGGCGACGTCGCCCTGCCCGAGGGGTTGACGATCGCTGCCTACCTGCCACGCGAGGATGTGCACGACGCGGTGGTGTCCCGCCACGGCGGCACGCTCGACGACCTGCCCGCCGACGCGACCGTCGCGACCAGCTCGCCGCGCCGCCGCGCCCAACTCACCGCCCGCTGGCCACACCTGCGCGTCACCGCCGTACGCGGTAACACGAACACCAGACTGCGCAAACTCGACCAGGGCGAGTACGACGCGATGATCCTCGCCGTCGCCGGGCTCCGCCGCATCGGCCAGACCGCCCGGATCACCCAGGTGCTTCCGGTCGAGGACATGCTGCCCGCCGTCGGCGCCGGCGCGATCGTGGTCACCACCCGCACCGGCGACACCGCGACGACCCGCCTCGTCGCCCAGCTGAACGACCCGGCCACCGCGCTGGCGGCCACCGCCGAACGCGCCATGCTCCGCGCGCTCACCGGCCACTGCCACAGCCCGATCGGCGGGCTCGCCCAAGTCGAGTCGAACGCTGTACGACTGCACGGTGCCGTCTACAGCCCCGACGGCGCCAAGCAGGTCACCGCGACCATGCGAGGACCCCACTGCGACGCCGACGACCTGGGACGCCGAGTCGCCGACGCCCTGCTGCGGGCCGGGGCACGTGACCTCATCGCCTCCGCGGCCAGCTGATACAGAAGCAGGACCACGAAATCTCTGCCCTGCGGGTCCGCCTGGTCTGTCCACGGGACATGGGAAAAGCAGGGCATACGGCATCTGGCAGGCGGTGATCCCGCTCGCACGTACCCAGCCCGCCCCGTCGAACAGGCGGCCGCTCGCGAGGGCGTGACCATGCAGTCATCAGCGCCGGTTATCGGGGTAGGAACTACACCAGGCTGGGCAGGTCAAGTCGAGCGACTACCGGCACGACGGTGGCGTGGTCGACCGGTGCGCCGGCCAGGATGATCAGGGCATCGCGGATACGTGCCGCTCCGCGCACCGGGCCGGTCAGGTTGATCGGCGTTGGTTCGGTCGCCTGCCCGGTGGCGGTGTCGAGGACGGTGATGAGGACGTGGCGATCGGCACCGACGATCAGGACGTGGCGCTCGTCGAGACGGATGAGGCCGTGCGGCCGGCCGACCGGGGTCACGACCCACCGGTGCTTGCCGGTGTCGACGTCGGTGATCGCGCTGTGCCCGTCGCCGAGCACGAAGAACGTGCGTTCGTACAGCCAGCACGCCGTCTGGCAGGCGCCCGCCGGGAGCCCTGCGGGCCATCGCTGCTGGTCGCCGAGGTGGTCACCGATCTGCACCAGACTGGCGTGCTCGGTGCCGGGCCAGCCGACCGTGTCGCGGTCCAGCAGCCACGGTGTGCCGTGCGGGCCGGGGACGATGATCGGCGGGCGGGTAAAGCCGCCTGCGGCCACTTCCAAGGCGTCCTGCCGGTGGCGCAGCACCCCGCCGTTGCGGACCACGAAGAGGTCACCATCGGTCGTGGCTAACGGGCTGCCGACGCAGTCGGTGAGTTCCAGACGCCGGCGAGGCTGGGCGCGGCGACCGACGGCGAGGTCCATGATGCCGTCGTCCACGGTGATGAGCAGTCGGCCGTGGTCGGCGGTGATGCCGGCGATCGTGGTGCCGTAGGCAGTCACGGTGGGATCTACCGCGCCGGGTGCTGCGACGGCAGCCGGGGTGAAGCCATCGGGGACACCCGACCGTAGCGGGTCCGGGTCCGGGCGTCGTGGGCGCAGAAGCGTCGCCAACGGCAGGTTCGGGTGGCCGAACACCGACAGCGACCGGTTCACAGCGTCGATGAGTTCGGGTCCGGACACGGTACCGCTGATCAATGCTTCCAGGTGGGTGCGGTCGAGCAGTACGACGTCGCGGGATCGTTCAGCGCGGCGTAGCGCGCTGGCGGCGAACCCCGACCACGAGGCGAGGATGCCCATGGTGCCCGGTCGCCGCTCGGTCAGCACATCACTCAGGTGGCGTAGCGGTTCGTCGGTGATCGGGTCGGCGTACCACTTCGCCTCCAGCAGCCACCAGGTGCCGTCGTAACAGAACGCGACGTCGACTTCGCCGTGTGGCCCCCGCTGATCGGCCTCGGCGTCGATTCCGTCGCGAACCAGCGCGTCGGCGATCAGGGTGTTTAACCGCATCCCGCGTACCGACTCAGTCATCCCGCCGGCCTGCTTGCGCAGGTCGGCGTACCGGCTCACGAGACTGGTGTTCATCTGTGGTCCGGGATCGGTGGGCACCGCGTCAGTATCCCAGCCGCCGGGCTACCGGCGACCGGCTGATCTCTTCCCGCCCTCGACATCACGGTCCCCTGACGGAGCAAGCCGCAAGGCGCCCGCTGTCGGCGTCGTCCGCACCCACCTGACTGCTGGCCGCCTACTTGTCCGCGGCCAGCTGATACGGAAGCAGGACTACGAGATCCCTGCCCCGCGGGTCCGCCTGTTCTGTCCACAGACCTATCCCGCACGGGAAAAAGCCCACAGGGCAAGTTCGGCGCGGTGAGCAGGAACGTCAGGGCCAGGCCCGACAGGCGGCGTCAGGATCGTGGAGAACACAAACACGTCGCCAGACCGTGTCGTCCAAGGCGCGAACCTGCTCTCGGAACGGACGCCTGTGCCGCTCTCAATAGCGACCCGTCACCGGCTCGCCTTGGGGCCGGCGCGGCACGCACGTGTTAGCCTCAGCAGATCCGGCTGCGGTGGAGGGTCGGAAGTGACGTACGCCAACCACCCGGACCTGGCGGACGCGCGAGCAAGGGTGTGGTGCGCCCGCTCCACCGAGTCTGTCTTCTTGACCTCATGGCTGTGTGACAACCGCTGGCCGGGCGGCGTGGAGGGTCACGCATGTCCCATTCACTTCGTTCAGCGCGGGCCCGGGTACGGGCGGCGTACACCGGCGAGCACATCATGGCAGCCCGCCAGGGCGTCGGGCGTAACGGCGACCTCGGCTTGGACCGCTGCAGCCTCCCCCAGCAACGGCTCCGCACCCTGCTCGCCACACATCTGTTCAACGCCGGCGACACGGGGGTACTCGTCGGCAGCTCGATCGTCAGCACGCTGACTCACTGCACGCTGACGATGTCCCCGCGCTTCGACGACCTCGTCGTCGTTGCGGAGTGTCCCACCAACGTCCTCGGCTACCTCGTTCCCAACGGCGTCGGGAAGGACACGGCCGAGTTGCCAGGGCTGCGCCTGAGCCACCTCGACGACAACGAAACCTACCGACTGGTCCACCTACCCACCGGTGCCCGGATGACCGTCACCGGTCGACGGCGCACCCTGTTCGATGACAGCTGCTTCGCGAGCTACTCCGGGGCCAGCCGAGACGGGCGACGATGGTGGACGCCCGATGTCCCGCTGACGCCGACGGAGCGGGACTCACTGCGCTTCAACCCCGTTCCACCTGACGGCGTCGCCCAGATCCTCCGCGCGCTGGTCACCCGCCTCAGCGCCCGCGATGTCTCCGGTAGGTGGGCCATTGGCTACTGGTTCTACGATCCGCTCGGCCGCGCCCGACCCACTGGCTTCAACGACTACCGGTTACGCCGTCGACTCATTGGCGCTGGTCCGCACTGGCACTTGCAGTGGAACGGCTACCCCTACCCGAAAGACGTCACCGCCATGCTGCTCGATACCACCGCGGGCCTACCCGGTATCAACGCCACAGGCACCGGCCGATCTTTTGATCTTGTCCTAAGTGGTTCAGGTCGTAAGTCCTTCGGGGTTACGCGGCCTGGGCGTGTGCGGCGGGCTGGTGTTGGCAGTCGGCGTGTTGCTCGGGGTGTGGGTCTTTCCGTTCGTGTCGTTCGATCCGGGCCAGTAGGTCGGTGAGGTCGGTCGGGGTGAACTTCCATCTGAAGGGCCGGGCGGTCGCGTTGTAGCGCTGTTCGAAGGCGGCGAGGCGGTATTGCACCTGGTCGAGGCTGGTGAAGTCGTTGGGGGTGACGACTTTGCGTTGCACGATGGAGAAGTAGATCTCGATTTGGTTGAGCCAGGAGGCGTGGACCGGGGTGTGGATCATGACGGCGTTGGGGTAGCGCCTGCGCAGGCGGTCGATCGCGGTCTGGCCCCGGTGGGAGGAGCCGTTGTCGACGATCCAGAACACGCGGCGGGCGGAGGCGTACGGTTCCCGGGTCATGACCTCGTCGACGAGGTCGGTGAACGGGGTGATGCCGGTGGTGTCGTGGCAGAGTCCGATGACGTGGGCGCGGTGCACGTCGTAGGCGGCGAGGTAGGCGAGGGCGCCGCCGCGGTCGTACTCGTGGTTGACCCGCATGGCGCGGCCGGTGCCGGGGGGCAGTGTGGGGTGGCAGCGGCAGCGGGCCTGGATGGAGGTCTTCTCGTCGGCGCTGATGACGTACTCGTCGTCGCCCAGTGGCCGACCGTCGAAGACGCGCTGGTAGAGGTTCAGGACGCGGGTGGCGCGGGTGGCGAAGTCCGGGTCCCGGATGAAGATCCACGACTGGTGTCGCCAGGGTTTGATCGTGTCGGCGGCCAGGATTCTGCGGATCGTGGCCGGTGAGATCGTCTCGGCGATTCCCCGGGCGGCGACCTCTCTGGCGAGGTCGGGGCAGTTCCACTTCGACAGCGGTGTGCCGGTCTCGGCCGGTAGTTGACAGGCCAGGGCTTTGACCTCGGCGATCTGGACCGGGGTGAGACGGGGCGGTCGTCCGCTGCGGGGTCGGTCTGTCAGCCCGGCCATGCCCTCGTCGGCGTACCGACCGCGCCAGCGTCGTACCGTGTCGACGGTGACCTGATGCCGGCGGGCGATCGCCGCGTTGGAGTGGCCACGGGCGGCGTCGCGGACGATCCGGGCGCGGATGACCTGCTGGTAGCCGGCGGCATGTGAGCGGGCCAGGGTTTCGAGCCGGTGCCGGTCGGCGGCGGACACGGTGATCTGGCGGGCGTGGCAGGCGGGCACTGGAGGACTCCACGGTCGATCGACGGCCCCCGTGGCGGATCACGATCCTTGCCGGATGACGGCTCGACAGCGGCACGTGACACGCCGCGAACGGGGAGGATGAGGCCATGCCCACGATCCCCGCGTCGACCAAGGCGTCCTTGATCCAGCGGCTGAGCGGGCACGCCCGCCGGAACTGGCCACAGGTGGCGGGCGTGCACGTGCGGTACCACGGCCAGTTCGCCTACGTCACCGTCGAGCTGACCGACGGTGAACGGCTCCCCCTGATGCGACTGCGTTACGGCGGTTCCGCCCACCGGTGGGGTACCGCCATCCACACCGCCAGCACGAACGACTACGAGAACCAGGTCTGGTTCACCGGCACCACCGAGGAAGCCTTCGACCTGGTCTGCGACCTCAAGCTCAGCCCCAGGACCTCTTGATCACCAACCGCGCCAGGTCCGGACCGTCAACCCCCGAAGGACTTACGACCTGAACCACTAAGAGGTGAGACGCTCCGTATTCAGTCCGAGTCTGGCGAATGAGCCGGCCGATCCTCGCCGAAGCCAGCTGAGAACGGACGGCGACGGAGGGAGTACAGCGGCGCTGGAAGCTTTCCCCTCGGCAGAACCGGCCGAGCGGTCCCGGCAGCCGACACACGAACCGTCCTCTGGCCCGCGCCGAAGGTATGGCAGTTGGTCGATTCGGTACCGCCGTTCCGCGCCGCATCGAGACGCACCTCGCGCCGCTGCCGGCAACCGTGAACGCGTGCGAGGCGGCGTCGGAACTGCGGGGACCACGTTCCGTTAAGGGGTGCACTGAAGCCATGTCTCGATGATGCGCAGACAACGCGACTATACCGCAGAGTTAGTACGCATGTTCTGATGTGCGGTATCGTTTTGGGGTGACCGTTCCTGACGTGCCATCTGATCCGGTGTCGTTGACCGACCGGCAGCGGCAGATTCTTGACGTGATCCGTAACTGGGTTCAGCGGCATGGCTATCCGCCGACGGTGCGGGAGATCGGTGTGGCCGTCGGGCTTGGTTCCCCTTCGTCGGTGGCGCATCACCTGAAGGCCCTCGAACACCACGGCCTGATCCGGCGGGCCCCTGGCGGGCCGCGAGCGGTTGATGCCCGCCCTCTGCCTGGTGACAAGCCATCAATGGATTCGGGCGCCTTGTCGGGAATCGCTGTGCCCCTGTTGGGATCCATCGCCGCCGGCGCGCCGATCCTCGCCGAAGAGTTGGTGGAGGAGGTGCTGTCCCTGCCCGCCGACATGGTCGGCCGGGGCCCGCTGTTCGCGCTGCGGGTACGAGGCGACTCCATGATCGAAGCGGCCATCGCCGACGGCGACATCATCGTGGTGAGGCAGCAGGCGGCCGCCGACAACGGCGACATCGTCGCCGCGATGCTCGACGGGGAAGCCACCGTCAAGCAGTACCGAAAGCGCGACGGTCGCACCGAGCTCGTCCCCCGCAACCCGCGCTACCCGGTACTGCCCGGCGATCACGCGACAATCCTCGGCAAAGTCGTCTGCGTCCTGCACCGCCCGTGATATGGATGATCGCCGCCACCCCGCATCACCGCCCCCGCCCGGACGATCGAGAGGAGCCGAGGGCTCGGCCCGCCTGCTGGCGGGCCCGGCCATGAAGACCGCTGTCCGATGTCACTGTTCTTTCCCGGCGCGGTCATCGGCCGGCACGACAAATGGTGACGAAGGCGCGCCGTCACCAGCTCGGGCTGGCGTGCCGCCCGTTGGCCGTGACCCCGTCGGCGGGCAGGATGACCTGATGTCCTCCTCCGCGTCCCAGATCGTGTTCCGGCCAACCGACCCTGACGCTCGGTCGGCGCTGCGCCAGCACGCCGCCCGGGTCGGGATCATGGTCGAAGGGCTGCTGCATCACACGGACAAGGCGATCGTGGCCGCCGGGTCCCGCGACGGTGAGCCGGTCGTGGTCAAGCTGCTCACCACCGACGATCCGTACTGGACCGGCCGCCGCGAGCATGAACTCGATGTCTACCGGCGCATCGCCGCGGACCCGCCCCCGGTGGTCACGCCCCGGCTGCGGTACGCCGACGAGCGGCTCACCGTCCTCACGCGCGTGCCAGGCGCCCGCCTGGCCGACGAGCGACACCTGACCGGCGATGTGAACGGCCGATCCGTCGACGTCGTGCTGGATACCCTTCATGCGGTGGCCGCGTGGATGCCGCACCCGCCGCTGCCGGAGCCGATCGCCGACTACCACGGCCGCATCGACGCCGAACACGCCGCAGGCCAGCTCGACGACGCCGACCGGGCAGCGCTGCACCAGCTCGTCGACGCCAGCGGCGACACCCGGCAGGTCGCACACGGCGACCCGTTACCGGCCAACCTGCTGCTCGCCGACGGCCGCTGCGCGATCATCGACTTCGAACACTGCGGCCGATATCTCCCCGGCTACGACCTGGCCCTGCTCTACACCATCGGCGCACCCGCCAGCCCGACCCTCGCACAGGCGATCACCGACCGGATCCACGGCCACGACCTCACCGTCGGGTTCGCGGTCAACCTGGCCCTGCTCGTCGCCCGGGAGATCCGCCTCCACGCCCCGCTGCCCGACAACGCGCAGAAGACACACCGCCTCACCGCGCTGGCCCGCCTGCGCGGCCACGCCGCCGACCTGATCCGCCAGACACGGCGATGATCATCACCGCGCTGACAGTCGACCACCTCGCGGCGGTCCGCGAGCTGATGACCCGCGGTGCCCCTACATCCGGGTCGCCGGTCAGCGGACCTGGTCCGACGCCTCGCCGGAGAGAACCCCCGACGGGGACATCGGCGCGTGCGGGGCGAGCTGCTACGGCTGGGCGTGGGTTCAGGGTGTGGTGAAGCCGAGCGTGCGGTAGCCGGGCATGCGGCGGGGGAGTGAGGCGGCGAGGATGGGGGTGGCGGGGTCGTGGTAGTCGTGGACTTCGGCGGTGTCTTTGCCGGGTGCGGCGCGGATGACGCGGCCGGCGCATTGGATGAGTAGGCCGTCGTAGGAGATGGGGCCGGCGAGGAAGAGGGTGTCGAGGGCGGGGGCGTCGAAGCCTTCGCCGATGAACGGTGTGGTGCCGATGACGAGGAGTCCGTCGCCGACCTTGGCGGTGTCGAGTCGGTCGATGACGGTGCGTCGGTTGGTGGTGCTCATGGCGCCTTGGAGCACGAGTGCTTGGTGTCCCCGGGCGGCGAGGAGGGTGGTGAGCGCCTCGACGTGGGCGATCCGGCGGGTGAGGACGAGGCAGTTGCGTCCGCGTGTCAGTGCCGCGGTGACGTCGTCGGCGATCCGGGTGTTGCGGGGTTCGTCGAGGGCCAGCCGTCGGTGGACTTCGGCGAGTGCGCCGGGTGCGTCGAGGTCCACGTCGCCGGGTTGGAATGTGGTGTCGTGGATGTGGAGCAGCCGTCTCGGTCCGGCGTCTGGCTGCATCGCGGCCGCGATGGTGCCTTGTTGCTCGTCGGTGAGGGTGTGTCGGACGGGTCCGAGTTGCCAGGTGACGAGTTGGCCGAGGCCGTCGCGTCGGGTGGGTGTGGCGGTGAGGCCGAGCCAGAACTGCGCGGCGATCCGTTTGACGCAGTGTTCGTACGCGGCGGCGGCCAGGTGGTGGCATTCGTCGACGATGACGTGTCCGTAGCCGTGGGTGAGGGTGGGGATGTCGTCGCGTCGCGCGAGGGAGGGCAGCAGGGCGATGTCGACCGCGCCGGTGAGTTTCCGGCGGCCGCCGCCGAGCTGACCGGGTCGGAGGGTGAGGAACTGCTCGAGGCGGGCGCGCCACTGGTCGGCGAGGGCTTTGCGGTCGACGAGGATCAGGGTGGAGGTGTTGCGTTCGGTGATCATGGCGCAGGCCATGACGGTCTTGCCGGCTCCGGGTGGGGCGACCAGTATCCCGTCGTCGTGGGCGAGGAGCGCGCTGACCGCGTGGGTCTGTTTGTCGGTGAGGTCGCCGGTGAACGCGGCGTCGATCTCGGTTCCGGGGTTGCGTGCGTCGGTGACGGCCAGTCGTGATCCGGCGCGTTCGACGATCGTGGTGATGGTGTGCCGCAGGCCGCGCGGGAGGATGAGTCGGTCGTCGAGGGTGAGGTCGTAGCCGCGGATGAAGCGTGGGGTGTCCCAGGTGGATTTGCGGAGGCGCTGCAGTTCGTAGAACTTCGGGTTGGCCATGGCGGCGGCGTGTTTGAACGTCGCGAGCGCGGCCGGGGTCAATCGCGTGGCGTCGATGCTCAGCCCGGCTGCGACCTCGGCGTGTATCACCGGCGGCAGGGCGGGGTGGACCAGGGTCGCGGCGGATCGGCTCATCGCGGTGACGTCGGTGCCGGTGGTGGCGGCTTTGGCCCGTTTGGCGACGC